>NZ_JAQQDU010000137.1:0-17733 GCF_046027825.1 Paraburkholderia sediminicola | reverse complement strand
CTAGCGGATCATATCAATTGTTAGCTCATTTCGACTGCCCTCGAGCGCGGAAAACCCACAGTGCGTACGGCCTCTTTATGATTCACATCAATGACTTAAGATGCGATGACCCGAGCATCCAGCGACGCTGGCATGCTCCTCGCAATACATAGCTCGACTGGATGCCGTAGCTGACGCATCCAGCCAGGCGCGTGCCGCACCTCTACGTGCCACCGCCAGTCGAAATGAGAACAGGGAAGAAAAGAAAAATGGATTACCAACTGATGGAAGTCGCGGACGGCAAGCCGGTCAAGATGTGGACCGAAGGTGTCGCGATCGACGACTTCGCGCGAGATCAACTCACTTACACGGCCAAGCTGCCGTTCATCTTCAAGCATCTGGCAGTGATGCCGGACGTGCATGCAGGCAAAGGCTCGACAATCGGCAGCGTGATTCCTACGCTCGGCGCGATCATTCCGGCAGCAGTCGGCGTCGACATCGGCTGCGGCATGATGGCCGCGCGCACCACGCTCAAGGCGGCCGATCTGCCCGATTCGCTGGCGGGACTGCGCAGTGCGATCGAACGCGCTGTGCCGCATGGCCGCGCATCGGGCCGACGCGATCCGGGCGCATGGGATCGGCCGCCGCAACCGGTCGACATTGCGTGGAAATCGCTCGCCGATGGCTTCAGGCGCATCGTCGACAAGTATCCGAAACTCGCGCGGACCAACAACTACGTTCACCTCGGTACGCTCGGCACCGGCAATCACTTCGTGGAAGTGTGCATCGACGAAGCGGACAGCGTGTGGTTCATGCTGCACAGCGGTTCGCGCGGCGTCGGGAATGCGATCGGCAATCTGTTCATCGAACTGGCGCAAGCGGATATGCGGCAGCACATCGCGAATCTGCCGGACCGCAATCTCGCCTACTTCGAAGAAGGCAGCGTGCACTACGATGACTACGTCGAAGCGGTCGACTGGGCGCAGAACTACGCGCGGCAGAATCGCGAACTGATGATGGGCGCGGTCGTTCGTACGGCGCAGTCGATCATCGCCAAGCCGTTTTCGATCGATGAGCACGCCGTGAACTGCCACCACAACTATGTGCAAAAGGAACATCACTTCGGCACGGACATTCTGGTCACGCGTAAGGGTGCGGTGTCCGCGCAGAAGGGCCAACTCGGCATCATTCCGGGCTCGATGGGCGCGAAGAGTTTTATCGTGCGTGGGCTCGGCAACCCGGAAAGCTTCTGTTCATGCAGCCACGGTGCGGGCCGCTCGATGAGCCGCACCGAAGCAAAGCGGCGCTTCTCGGTTGAAGACCAGATCAAGGCGACTGCGCACGTCGAATGTCGTAAGGATGAAGGCGTGATCGACGAAATCCCGATGGCCTATAAGGACATCGACGCGGTGATGGCAGCACAGCGTAGTCTCGTCGAGGTCGTACACACGCTGCGGCAGGTGGTGTGCGTGAAGGGGTAAGCACAAAGCGGGGTAACGGCAAAGCGCGGGGGTCGCCGGTTCGGCGATCCCCGCCGACGCACCTGCCGGAAGACCGCCGCGTGACCAGCGCCTTTATGCGGCGCGCGGCTGCGTGAACATCTTGGGTGTATCTGCGGTGGGCGGAAACACGCACCAGCAGCCGTCGTCGTGACGAAAGAAAAAAAGACCGCGCGATCCGGTTTCTGGAGACGTCTCCACGCGCACATAACGCCTGCCGCCAAGCCGCGTGCGGCTGAATTCGGTCACGTGAATCGGGGCCGACGGCCCAGGCGCCAGCCATTTCTCGACCAGAAAGCGCAACGATTGTTCGCTGGCGGCTCTCATGATCCGCTCCGGGCAGGCTTGTCGTGATTCGCCTCGCGCGCGGCTTCGCTGCTTTCGTCGCTGTCGGCGCCATCCTCATCATGCTCGGAGGATGCGAGGGATATGGCCCGGTTAGTAGCCGCCGCCCGCAGCGTAGTGCAGTGGCTGGCATGTCTGATATCCGAGAGAAGACGGACTAGCTGTCGTGCTGTTCTGCGTTTCATCGCACACCCCCGCACTGCACCAATAACCTCAGAAAACACTTTAACTCTATGCCTGGATAGGGCGTTGCTGAAATGATTTTGACTAAATAGCAACAGTTGCGCTTGCAAAAACATAGACGCAATCTTTGTACCTTCCAGCTTCAATGTGCACGCCTGGACGGTCGCGGTCTGTACGGTGGCGAGCGGATGGCGTCGACGAAAAAACTGGGGCCCCCCTAAGTGGTTTACGGCCGGATGCGCAAGTGGTTTATGGCTGGATGCCCAAGTTATCCACAATTGCCTATGAATAACTTCGGGATAGCCCATCGGAGAGCCTGTGTGCGGAATCTTGATAAGACGGGACGCGAGGCCTGTCCCATCAAAGTTATCCCAACTTTGTAGTTTTTCTACGGACGTGTTCCGCAGGGTTATGGATTTCGCATGACATTGATGTGACGGGATATTTAGGACTTATCCACAGAAGGGGTTAACCCTTGTTAACTATTACTACATATATATACGTATGAAGTAAAAGACATAGGATAAGTGCCGCAGCGTGATGAGATCGAAGGCTGATCAGGCCTTGATCAGCCCAAACCCGACAAACATCGGTGGATGCATCAAGGCACCACGCTGCTGGCTCCGCTTGCCGATTGCGCCGAAGCAGCCTTGTCGATTGCATCGGGCATCTCAGGAAGCGGCGCTGGAAGGGTTGCTTCCACCGGCACCGGCAACATGCGCGTCTCGACGCGGCTGTTTGCAACCGGCTGCGTGCGCACCACGGTTTGCAGATAGTGATCGACGAGGCCGAAGAAGCGATCGTAGAACTTGCCCGACGGAATGGTCTCACTCGAAATCTTGACCATCGCATCGCTGTTCGAACGGATCGGCAGCGACAGCGAACCCAGCACGCTCAACCCGACGCTCGCCGAGGTATCGCTTTTCTTCAGCGCAAAGCCGTTCTGCACGGCATTGACGTAAACGATGCTCGTATCGCTCGCCTCCTCCCCCGGCGTACACACCACATGAAACTCGACGACGACGTGTGAATCGCCGGTCGGCTGGAAATTTTTCGTTCCATCGACGGTATCGGTGCGCGTCATCGTCGTCAGATAACCCTGACTCAGCAGGGCTCTGCGCGCCGCCTCGCAGGTATCCGTGGTACTCGAGTTGAAATTTCGGGCGTAAGGGCTCGCGCCCGTTTCGAACAATTCCTGCTGGAATTTCGGTTGCGGGGTGCTGCTGCAAGCGGCAAGCGTTAGCAGGCCGAGAAGCGAGGCGGCAGTGACTTTGGAAAACGAGGTAAACATGGTCGATCGGAAGAGGCGCGGCGTGAGCTCGAATGGGAATGCATTGTAGAGCGGTTGCCAGGTGTGCGTAAAAAGCGCGCAGCGCCGGCTGACACGACGTGACGGCTCATTTCCGCGGCTTCAGCGCGGGGCACGACAAAGAGGAAAAATAAGAGACTACTGCCGCTCAGTGCGACATTGCGGGCGATGCGCTTTGCGGCGTCGCCGCGCCGGCGGTGTTGTCGGTCGGTGCCGGTATCGTAAAAGCGTCGGCCCAGTTGTCCGGCGCCGGACAACGGTCCGCCTCGCACATACTGGCTTGTGCGTCCGGACGCGATGCGACGTCTTGCGGGCCGGCGACGTCGGCGAAATCTTCAACGCGCAAGCTCACCTTTTTCGCGTAAGCCTGCGATCCGCCGTAACTCTTGAGCGCGGCGTTCATGTCGCCGTTTGCCGAGCGCATGTAGCCGTACAGGATCGCCGAGCCCACTTCGATGTTGGCGGTCGGCTCAGTGAGGTCCTTGACGTTCCTCAACAGCCCACGATGAGCGCCCGGCACCACCTGCATCAGCCCGGTCGCGCCGTTGGCGCCCTTGGCCTTTTCCTTGAAGCGGGATTCGATCGAGATGATCGCCAGCAGCAGTGCCGGCGGCAGTGAATATTTCGAAGCGGCGGACTGCACCGCGTCGGAAATCTTTTGAGCCTTTTCCTTTGCCAAACCGAATTTCTGCGTCAGATACGCGGACATGCGGTCATTGGTTTCGTCGGCCGTTGCGGTTTGCATCAGGCCGAGCGAAAGCACGATCAGGCAAAGTAACCGGCTCATAACGGAGGGCGGGAAAGAAAGGGGATTCGCGCATTATAGCTCTGCCCCCAAAAGAGGCACCAAACGGCCGAAATTCGTCTTAGGAAAAGCGGCCGGCTGGCGCGTCTGCGCCGCTATTTCGACTTGCCCGGTTTCAGCACGTAATCGTCGTTCAGCGTGGCGAGGAAAGCGGCGACATCGTCGATATCCCGCTCTGACCAAACGGGGCGCTCGCCGACTTTGCGCGTGAGCGGTTCGTCGGTCGTATCGACGTTCACCCGTAACGCGACCGGCAAGTCGTTGAACTTGTCGACTTTGCCGTGCGCGTCTTTTGGATACCACTTGCCCGGGTTCGTATCGCGTTGGACGTAGAAACGCAGCGCGTCTTTCAGCGTATGGAAGCGGCCATTGTGGAAGAACACCTGGCGCGTTGCCGTATTACGCAGCGACACCGACTTGAAGAGTCCGCAGTTGCTTTTGTCGCTCGACTGATCGGTGCGCAGCGGACCGCACAGGCCCATATCGAAGTACTTCGGGTCCGCGTTCGCACGCAGCTCCGGATTGCGCGGCACACCGAGCGCCTGGAAGTTGAAATCGGTGAAAAGCGGATGGGAGCCGTCGACCCCCGATTGGTCGATATGGCAGGAGGCGCAATTGCCGCCCGTCGGATTGTCGAACAGCTTTTTGCCTCTCAACTCCTGTGCCGTTAGTTGCAATTTTCCATCAAGATAGTAGTCGAACTTGCTGGTGTAAGGATGAAAGCTCGGGTCTTCAAGTTCGAATCGCTCGATGGCGTACATCGCCTGGGCGAACGCCTTGGTGGGGTCGGCAAAGATGTTCTGACCGAACACTTCCTTGAAGCGCGCGGCATACGGCGCCCGCGCCAGTTTCGCGAGCACGGCCGCCGGATCCTTGTTGGCCATCTCGTCCGGATTGAACAGCGGAAAACTCGCCTGATCGTGCAGACGGTTGAAGCGCCCGTCCCAGCCGAAACCGCCGACCGGCGCGTTGTCGCTATCCTCGATTCGTTCCGAGAGACTCGCAGCCTGCGCGTGACTCCACATCGGCGTGCGGTTCAGAACATAGCGCAGGCTCGGCACGGCGCGCGTGCCTTGCGAGTGCATGTGCGGACCACCTAGCTGCGCTGCCAGACCGTTGGGCGGCCCGTACGCGTGCGACGGGTTATGACAGCTCGCGCACGACATCTTGCCCGAGGCCGACAACGATGCGTCGAAGAACATCAGTTTGCCGAGCGCCGCGGCATCGCTGTAGACGGGTTTCGCGTCGGCCGGCGCCGACGCTGCGGCTGTCGGCAACGGCAGCCATACGGCACTGGCCAGCGCGGCGAGCGCCGCCCATCGCGTGGCGGTGCTCGCGGTGAATCGGGTAGCAAAAAACAGCATCGAGTCGCTTACAGGTTCGTGAAAATGTCGTTGCCGAACCCGACCAGACCGGCCTGCCCCGCATAGCCCAGATGACCCAGCTGGAAGATGTCTTCAATGCTCTTGAGCATCGAATAATGGTTGTACTGCACCGTCGACACCGTGCCCGGCTTGATGAACTTCGAGATCATGACCGCACCCGTCTGGTCGCCGCCGAAGCTCTGCTTGGTCAGGTTGATCGTCAAGCCCTTGTACGCCAGCGACGAAGTCTGCGGGAACGCCGCCAGATTCGGACCCGGTTGCTGGCTGCAGCAGGTCGCGCCGGCGAATATCAGATCCTCGCCTGACGCAGACTGCGTCACGGTGGCGTAACTGCTTTCGTCGAAGTTGATGATCAGCAGACCATCCTGCTGGAACGCCGGCGAGGCGGTGATAATCGGCACCCACTTCTGCAGGAACGTATTCGCGCTGACCAGTCCGCCCGGCTGGCCGTTCACGCAAGGCGAATCGTGACCGTCGTCGCACAGGCTCGGCGTAATCAGGTTGAAGTTGGCGGTGGTTGAGATCGATTGCAGATCAGTCGTGAGTTTGTTCAGGTTCACGACGTTCTGGCCGCAGTTCGGCGAATCGATGATCGAGTGGAAGTACATGAACGGGTTGTGACGCGTTGCGTACTGATCGCCCAGCGGTACGGCCGCGCTCGGCGCTTCGGCCGTTTGCGTCAGATCAGTCGTGTTGAGCGTCGGGTGGCCGCAGGTAGCGGCTTCGCGCGTCGGGTCGTTACCCATGTCGCCTTCATAGCCCTTCCATGTCAGGCCCGCCGCCGTCAGCTGGTCCGGCAGCGTCTTGATGCTGGCCGGATACACGCAGCCCGAGCCGATCGCCTGACCGTCCGGCGTCGTGCCCGTCAGGTTGTAGTCCTGATAGGTAATGCAGTCGTTGTCCGTTTCCGGCGTCGGCGCCTGACCGCTGAGCATCGAGATGTAGTTGTCGAGGCTCACGTGCCCCGTGCCGTAGTACTGCTGCACCATCGCGCCTTGTGAAGCCAGCGTCTGCGACAGATACGGCGCCTTGCTGTTCGCGCCGAAGGTGGTCGCGTAGTTTTCGTTTTCGAGCGTGATGACGAAGACGTGCTTGATCTGCTGCTGTCCGGTCTGAGTCAGCGACGAGGACGACGATGATCCGCACGCGGCGACGATAAGACCAACTAAGGCCGCGCAAACGACCATGAAGAAAGCACGCAACCCGCTGCGCTGTGACATTGTTTTTGCCCTTGGGGATTAGAGTTTTATTCGCGGGCAAACTGTATGCAGCGTGTATGACGGCGCCGTGAAAAGCGTCACCGTTACGTCACATGTCGATCATCTCAGGCAACATATATATCGTTCGCTGAAACGGCGAGACGATGCCTTCATTGCGCGTAACGCTGATGCAGCGCCGCCGCAACCTCCGCCATGCACGCACGCAATTCGGGCGGCGCCAGGACCTCGGCCTCGGTGCCAAAGCGCAGCAGCTCCGCGCACGCCTGCCTCATCGAGCCAACCGGCAGGGTGACCATGCGCCAGCCGTCGGCCGGATCCGGCTCGCCGATTTTCGCGGCTGAACGCGCGAACGGTGAGGTAAAGGCTTCGAGCATCTGTATGCCCCACGGTGACAGACGCAGCGTCGCTTCGTTCGCATACATCTCTTCGGACAGACGCTGCGTGCTGTCCTGCCAGTAGGCCGCCAGATCGAAGGCGAGTGGGCGCTCGAAAGTCTCGTCCAGCAGGCTCAACTCGAGAATGCGAGAAATGCGGTAGATGCGAATGTCCGTATCGACCCGCCCAACCACATACCAGGCCCCGCTTTTCAGCACAATGCCGAGCGGTTCGATCCGGCGAAACTTTTCAGCTTTCCAGCTCTGATAGCGAATCTGCAGCGGATGCTGTTCCCACACCGCGCTGGCGATCAACGGCAGATTCGCGGGCTGATCCGCGTCGGAAAACCAGGCCGGGGCGTCGAGGTGAAAGCGCGAGCGCATGCGCTCCGCGGTCGACCGCAATTCGACCGGCAACGCGGCAAGCAACTTGGTTTGCGCGCCGGCCATCACGGCGCCGAGACCGAGCGCCTGTACCGGTCCCGGCAAACCGGCGAGAAACAACGCCTCCGCTTCCTGCGACGACAGACCGTTCAGACGCGTACGGTATCCGTCGAGCAGACGATAGCCGCCTTCCGCGCCACGCTCGCTGTGGACAGGGACGCCAGCGGCGCACAAGGCGTCGACGTCGCGATAGATGGTGCGTAGCGAGACCGCGCATTCGTCGGCGAGCGACTGCGCGGTCACGCGTCCGCGCGCTTGCAAGGTCATCAGGATGGAAAGGAGGCGGCTGGCTCTCATTCGAACAAGTGTAGTCATACCTGACACAAACTGACAGGTATGGAGGCTTAGGATGGGGGCATCCGGCGCCTGATGGACGCTGGTTCTTCCCACGAGACACTCACTTAGAAGGCCTCCGCCATGACTACCGACCGCACGATCACGCTGTTCCACTCGCCGCAGTGCCGCTCTGTCAGCGCAGTTACTCTGCTCGAGGAACTCGGCGTACCGTATGAGTTGAAGGTGCTGAACATGAAAGCCGGCGAGCAGCGCAAGGCGCCGTATCTCGCAATCAATCCGCTCGGCAAAGTGCCGGCGATCCTTCACGGCGATGCGCTGATCACCGAACAGGTCGCCATCGTTATCTATCTGGCCGACCTGTTTCCCGAAGCGGGCCTCGCGCCGGCGCTCGACGATCCGACGCGCGGACCGTATCTGCGATGGCTGGCGTACTACGCGGCCTGTTACGAACCGGCGCTGGTCGACAAGGCGATGAAGCGCGAACCGGCTCCGCCCTCTACCTCACCGTACGGCGATTTCGATTCGATGCTCGGAACCGTGACGAGCCAGCTACAGGCATCGCCCTATTTGCTTGGAGACAAAATGTCGGCGGCGGATATCTTGTGGGGCATCGCGTTGCATTGGGGAATGATGTTCAAGCTGGTGCCTGAGACGCCGGTCGTGCTCGAGTATGCCCAGCGCATCTGCTCGCGGCCGAGCTTCGTGAAGGTGACCGAGCGGGATGTCGCGCTAGCGGCCGAGCATGCCGCGGCGGTTAACGGCGCCTGATCTGGCGGGCGGCTTGCCCGGCATGCTGGGGTAATCGAGGCAGCGGGATGGGCGTGGCGGCTGGTCGGCTGATCGTGCATCCGGTTGAATGCGCCGGGATTTGAGACAATGGGGCCGCCGGTGACTGTCTTCCCGGGACAACCGGGCGTAGCCTTAGCCTGTCGAGCGGGCGCCGCCCCATTGAACAAGAGATGTTTTCAGGTATGAGCAAGATCGCGTTTATTCCCAGCGTCCCCGCGACGTCGGAGGAAGATTTTGAAGTGTCGGCCACATCGAAGCTGGCTGGCTACCGGCGTTTTTTCGGCGTGTTGAAAGTGGTTCGAACCACCGATGGCCGCTTGCTGTTCCCGTTCGACGGCGCGCCGGAACTCGGGCCTTACGCGACCAAACTGGAAGCCGTCGCGGCGGCGCAGGTGTATGGCGAGCACATCGTGGCCAGCGACCTGGCCCGTCCGGAGTTGTAAGCGTAGCTTGGGGATTTTGGGTTGCTTCGGTTAGTCACTCGGGATCGTCATTTGAGATGGTCACTTTGGGAGCAACGGATGACTCGTCTACGCAAAGTGGGCTCATCGGCCGCGGCGATGTGGAGTGCGGCGGTGCTGATGGCCGCTTTCTGTCAATCCGGCTTCGCTCAGGACGCTAACGCCGATGCCGGTCAGGAGGCGCTCGGTAAAACCGAGGTCGTTCACACCCAGGTCCGTGTCGTAGCGATCTACCCGGCCACCAACAGCGTCACGCTGCGTGGCCCGCACGGCCATCTGGCGGATGTCGACGTCAATCGCCAGTTGGCCGATGTCAGGAAACTGCGGGTCGGCGACAAGCTGAACATTGCATACCAGCAGGCGCTGCTGCTTCACATCGACAAGGTGACGACCAAAGGTGTGCGTGAGCGCATCGAGACGACGGCGGCGATACCGGTTTCAGGGGGATACGCGTCGTCGGCGCATAGAGTGCAAGTTGTCGCGACGGTGCTGAAAATCGACCGCAAGAGCCGGATGGTGACGCTACGTGGGCCGAAGCATCAGCAGGTACTGAGGGCTGCGGCCGGCATTCCACTCAATGAGTTGAAAGTCGGGGACAGCGTGCGCGCGGAGTTTGTTTCGGCAGCCGCGGTGGAGGTGGTGAGGAAGTGAAGGGGCGTTGCCGTTGCCGGGCCGACAGGAAAACCAGCGCCGAGACAGCAGGACGCGCAGGTGCTGCGCCGTGCACATGAGGCGCCTCGCCTGGATGATGGGCGATACAGGACCCGGCAACACACCGGGTCCTTTTTTATTTCACCCGCGCCTTATCAGCCTCACTCCACCGTAACCGACTTCGCCAGGTTCCGTGGTTTGTCCACATCGGTTCCACGCGCACAAGCCGTGTGATAAGCCAGCAACTGCAGCGGCACCACGTGCAGAATCGGCGACAACAAACCATAGTGCTCCGGCATCCGGATCACATGCAGGCCTTCGTCATTGACGATCTTCGTATCCGCGTCCGCGAACACATAAAGCTCACCGCCGCGCGCACGCACTTCCTGAATATTCGACTTCAGCTTCTCCAGCAGCGCGTCATTCGGCGCCACCGTCACCACCGGCATCGCTTCCGTCACGAGCGCCAGGGGCCCATGCTTCAACTCGCCAGCCGGATACGCTTCGGCGTGAATATAGGAAATCTCCTTGAGCTTCAGCGCGCCCTCAAGCGCGATCGGGTAATGCAAGCCGCGCCCGAGGAACAACGCATGTTCCTTGCGCGAAAACTCTTCCGACCACGCGATGATCTGCGGCTCCAGTGCCAGCACGCTATTCAACGCCGCCGGCAGGTGGCGCAGCTGTTTCAGATACTCGGTTTCCTGCTCCGCGCTCACCTTTCCACGCAGCTTCCCAAGCGTCGCGGCCAGCACGAACAGCGCAACCAGTTGCGTCGTGAAGGCTTTCGTCGACGCCACACCGATCTCGCGGCCCGCATGGGTCAGGAACGACAATTCCGTCTGGCGCACCATCGCGCTCGTCGCGACATTGCACACCGCCAGCGTATGTTTATGCCCCAGCGACTGCGCATGCTTGAGCGCCGCCAGCGTGTCTGCCGTTTCGCCCGACTGCGAAATCACCACCACCAGCGACTTCGGATTCGGCACCGACTCGCGATAGCGATACTCGCTCGCAATCTCAACCTGAGTCGGAATCTTCGCGACCGATTCGAGCCAGTACTTCGCGGTCAGTCCCGAGTAGTAGCTCGTGCCGCACGCCAGAATCAGCAGGTTGTCGATATCCGCGAACACCTTGTCGGCGCCCTCGCCGAATATCGACGCGTCGAACGCGTCGGCTTGCGGGATCGTGTCGGTAATCGCACGCGGCTGCTCGAAAATTTCCTTCTGCATGAAGTGACGATACGGGCCGAGTTCGACCGCGCCGCCATACGCCGCGACCTGGCGCACTTCGCGTTGCGTTTCGATGCCGTCACGATCGGCGATACGCACGCCATCGAGCGACAGTTCGCAGACATCGCCTTCTTCCAGGAAGATGAAGCGTTCGGTGCTGCCGGCAAGCGCCAGCGCATCCGAAGCGAGGAAGTTCTCACCGTTGCCGAGCCCTACCACCAGCGGCGAACCTTGTCGCGCGCCGACCACCGTATGCGGCTGATCCTTATGCAGCACCGCGATCGCGTACGCGCCGTGCAATTGCCCGACGGTTTCACGCACCGCGGCAAACAGATCGCCGCGATACAGGCTGTGAATCAGGTGCGCAATAAC
This sequence comes from Paraburkholderia sediminicola, assembly GCF_046027825.1. Classification (GTDB taxonomy): domain Bacteria; phylum Pseudomonadota; class Gammaproteobacteria; order Burkholderiales; family Burkholderiaceae; genus Paraburkholderia; species Paraburkholderia sediminicola_D. The sequence continues at coordinate 6,391 of NZ_JAQQDU010000137.1, read as the reverse complement.
CTCTGTATCGGTCTGCGATACAAACGTGTAACCCTTACCCCGCAGCATTTCGCGCAGCGACTCGTAGTTCTCGATGATGCCGTTGTGTACCAACGCGAGTGCATCTCTCGAGAAAATCGGGTGTGCGTTGTCGGTCACCGGCGCGCCGTGCGTCGCCCAGCGCGTATGCGCGATACCCGTGATGCCTTCGAGGTGGCTCTCATGCACCTGCTCGTCCAGGTCGGCCACGCGCGCGACGCTGCGAGCGCGACGCGGCCCACTGTCGCTGAGCACGGCCACGCCGCACGAATCGTAGCCGCGGTATTCGAGGCGACGCAGTCCTTCGATGAGGACGGGGACGATATTACGTTGCGCAACCGCGCCGACAATGCCACACATGGCTTATTCCTTTTCAGTGCTGGGTTTCAGGGAGCGCGCTCCGCGCGCGCGTCACGCCCATCAGCTTTTCTTCTTGACCGGGCGTACATAGCCCGGCTTGCAAACTTGAGTTTTATCGTTCAGGACCAGCATGTCTTCTTCGACATCCCTCCAGACCGTTGTGCCCGCCGCGATCGTCACGCCACGCTTCACGCGCACGGGCGCCACGAGTTGTGTGTCCGAACCGACAAACACGTCATCTTCGATGATCGTGCGGAATTTGTTCGCACCGTCGTAGTTACAGGTGATGGTACCCGCGCCGATATTCACCCGCGCTCCGATATCCGCGTCACCGATATACGTCAGATGGTTCGCTTTCGAGCCATGGCCGAGCACCGCGTTCTTCACCTCGACGAAGTTGCCGACGTGCGACTCGTCCTGCAACGACGCGCCCGGACGCAACCGCGCATAGGGGCCGAGCACGACGTTCGCGCCGACCTCGGCGCCTTCGATATGCGTGAACGCGTCGACGCGCGTACCGGCGCCGATCGTCGCATTGCGGATCACGCAGTTCGGTCCGACAGTCACGTTGTCGGCCAGCGTGACGCGGCCTTCGAAAACGCAGTTCACGTCGATCGAGACGTCGCGGCCGCATTCGAGCGTACCGCGCACGTCGAGGCGAGCCGGATCGGCAAGCGTCACGCCGGCTACCAGCAACGCCTCAGCGACATTGTGCTGATGAATCCGTTCGAGTTCGGCAAGCTGCTGCTTGCTATTCACGCCGAGCGTTTCCCACGCTTCGTCCGGCTGGGTGGTGACAACTTCGAGACCGGCTTCGATCGCCATCTCGACTGCGTCGGTCAGGTAGAACTCGCCTTGCGCGTTGTCGTTTTTCAACGCGGCGAGCCAGCCGCCGAGGCGCCCGGTCGGCGCGATGATGATGCCCGTGTTGATCTCGGCGATCTTGAGCTGCTCGGGCGTCGCGTCTTTCTGTTCGACGATGCGCGACACCTTGCCGTGCTGATCGCGCACGATGCGGCCATAGCCGCTGGGGTCGTCGAGTGTGACGGTGAGCACGCCGTAGCCGTCCCGGCCCGCGCGATCGGTCAGCGCCTGCAGCGTGCTGGCGCGCGTGAGCGGCACATCGCCGTATAGCACCAGCGTGGGTTCGGATGGATCGAGCAGCGGCAACGCCTGCTGCACCGCGTGGCCCGTGCCGAGTTGCTGCTCCTGCGCGGCGAACTGGACGTCCGGTGCCGCTACCGCTTGCCGCACGGCTTCGGCGCCATGACCGACCACCACGACCAGACGCGTGGGTTTGAGCGCGCGAGCGGTGTCAATGACATGAGCGAGGAGCGGCCGGCCGGCCAGGGGATGGAGCACCTTGGGAAGCGCGGACCGCATGCGCTTACCGGTGCCTGCCGCCAAAATCACGATGTTCATGGCGTCGGCAATTTGACGAGTTTGGAGCCGACGATTCTATCATGCAGCCCATGACGACAAAGGCCGCTCGCGCGGCCTTAGAGCGGGCAGAAATGCGCGGAATCGCTCGTTTCCCGCGCGTTAACTGCGTGTTCCCACGACGCTCCGACGCTCACATATCGTCGAACTGGACGATCGAGATCGGTTTCGCGCCATTGAACGGCGTGCCGTCGCCGGCATCGGTCGAACACGGCTCTTCGTCGAAGGCGATATCGCCTTGCGGATCGGCCTCGCCGCTTGCACGCAGGCCGGCGAAGGGGAACAGCTTGTGATCCATCAGATGCGACGGCACGATGTTCGACAACGCATTGAACATGTTCTCAATGCGGCCCGGGAAACGCTTCTCCCAATCGCGGATCAGCGCCTTCATTTCCGCGCGTTTCAGGTTCGGCTGGCTGCCGCACAGGTTGCACGGAATGATCGGGAATTCGCGCAGCTCGGCGTACTTTTCCAGATCGGTTTCCTTCACGTAAGCGAGCGGACGGATCACGATGTTCTTGCCGTCATCCGATTGCAGCTTGGGCGGCATGCCCTTCAGCTTGCCGCCGTAGAACATGTTCAGCAGCAGCGTTTGCAGGATGTCGTCGCGATGATGGCCGAGCGCGATCTTGGTTGCGCCGAGCTCGCCCGCCACGCGATACAGAATGCCGCGACGCAGACGCGAGCACAGCGAGCAGGTGGTCTTGCCCTCCGGCACCAGCCGCTTGACGATGCTGTACGTGTCCTGGTTCTCAATGTGAAACGGAATGTCGAGTTGCTTCAGGTACTCGGGCAGCACATGTTCCGGAAAGCCCGGTTGCTTCTGGTCGAGGTTCACCGCGACGATGTCGAAATTGATCGGCGCGCGTTCGCGCAACCGCATCAGGATTTCGAGCATCGCGTAGCTGTCCTTGCCGCCCGACAGGCACACCATCACCTTGTCGCCTTCCTCGATCATGTTGAAGTCGCCGATCGCCTCACCGACCTGGCGCGCGAGACGCTTGAACAGCTTGTTGTTCTCGTAGGCTTCTTTCTGCTCGCGGCGCGTGAGCGGCGCTTTAACCGCTGAGGCGTGCGCGGCCTGCGCAGCCCCGGGGGCCGCCGTGTCGTTCAGGATTTCCTGAGCATTCATGGCTCAATCCTCTTTGATACGGAAGACTTCGACGCCCACCGCGTCGCAGTCAGGATAAACGTCCGGCTTTTCGGTCGAAACACACACGGCGCGCACCTGCGGATGAGCGAGCAGTGCCTTGACGAGGTCATCGCAGAGGGTTTCCTGCAGGTGAATATGACCTTGTTCGACGCGGCGCGCGATGGTCGAGCGCATGAAGTCGTAATCGACGACTTCGTTCAATTTGTCCTGAACCGGCGTGGACAGCGCGAGCGGCACGAACAGTTCGACGTTGATCACGACGCGCTGTTCGCCGCGCTTTTCGAAGTCGTGCACGCCGATGTTGATGTGCACTTCGTAATTGCGCAGAAAGAGCCGGCGGCAATCGGCGAGCCGGGGATGCGAAAGAGCGGCAAACATGTTCGTTCCAGTCGAAAAAAGAGCGCTGAGCACTCAAGTGGGCACTTCAACACGCGCGAGCGCCGCCGGTCGGCCCGGCAACAGACACGCGCGCTTCAGGCGCCCGTCAAAAACATTACGTCGCGCGGCAGCGGCACGAGGTGCTGCCCGCCGTCGACCACCAGCGTCGTTCCGGTGACGCCCGCTGCATCGGCGAGATACAGCGCGGCGGCGACAATATCCTCCGGCCGCGACGCGCGGCCCAGAGGCGTAGTACGGTGAGCTTCTTCAAAACTCGCCGGCGTTTGATCGCCGGATTGCATCGTCAGACCCGGGGCGAGCCCGACCACGCGCACTTTCGGCGCCAACGCCTGCGCCAGCGCAACGGTCGCTGTCTGCAACGCGGCTTTCGACAGCGTATAGGACAGATAGTCCGGGTTCATGTTGTACAGCTTCTGGTCCAGCACATTGATCACCACCCCGCGCTGGCTTTCGTTGGTACGCGCGGCCTCCGGCGTGGCCTCGAACAGCATACGCGCCAACACCAGCGGTGCGCCGAGATTCATCGCGGTCAGTTTCAGCAGCAGGTCGTAACCGACGTTGCGTGCCGTGTCTTCTTCGAAGCGCGACGCATTGTTGACGATACACGCCGGGCGGCCCAGCGCGGCCGTACAGGCCGGTAAAAGCTGCTCGACCTGGGCCTCGTCGCCCAATTCCGCGTGCAAAGCCACCGCCCGGCGGCCCAAGGCGACGATTTCCGCGACCACGCCGTTAGCCTCCTCCCGCGACGCCCCGTAATGGACCGCCACGTCCCAGCCACGCGCGGCGAAGCCGAGCGCGAGCGCCCGCCCGATGCGGCGGGCGGCGCCGGTAATCAGCACGATGCGCGGCGTTTCAGGCGCGCGGGCGGCAGCGGTGTCCAGAGAAGCGGTCATTTACAATGTGGGGATGAATCCGAAAGCTCACCAACCCGATAGTTTACCTGCTCCCGGCCCGAGCGCGCTTGCGCAGTCCGAAGCGCTGGTCGCACAGCTCCGCGCGGAGCTCAAAACCGCCTGCGGCTGGCTGCCATTCGACCGCTATATGGAGCGCGCGCTTTACGCGCCGGGACTCGGCTATTACAGCGGCGGCGCCCGCAAATTCGGCCTGCGCGGCGACGACGGCAGCGACTTCGTGACGGCACCGGAAATGTCCCCGCTGTTCGCCACGACGCTGGCTCGCCCGCTCGCCGAGGCCTTGCAGGCCAGCGACACGCGCGACCTGATGGAATTTGGCGCAGGCACGGGCAAACTCGCCGCCGGCTTGCTGAAGGCGCTTGAGACGCTGGGCGTCGAATTCGACAGTTACTCGATCGTGGATTTGTCGGGTGAATTGCGCGAGCGCCAACGCGAAACGATCGAAGCCGCCGCACCGGCGCTGGCTGCGAAGGTGCGCTGGCTGGACGCGTTGCCGGAAAGATTCGAAGGCGTGGTGATCGGCAATGAGGTATTGGACGCCATGCCCGTGCGGCTCTTCGCTTTTACCGGCGGCGCCTGGCACGAGCGCGGCGTGGTGTGGCGGGATGAGGCTTTTGCGTTCGACGACCGTCTGGTATCGGCGGATGCGGACATTGCGTTTCTGGCCGAGATCGAAACGACCAGCGACGACTACGTGACCGAGACGCACGACGCCGCCCGGGCGTTCACGCGGACCATTTGCACGATGCTCACGCGTGGCGCGGCCTTCTTTATCGACTATGGTTTTCCTCGTCACGAGTACTACCATGAGCAGCGTGCGCAGGGCACGTTGATGTGCCATTACCGGCACCGGGCGCATGGCGATCCGTTTGTCTATCCGGGCTTGCAGGATATTACGGCGCACGTGGAATTTACCGGTATTGCCGAAGCCGGCGTCGAAGCTGGCGCGGATTTACTGGGGTTCACTTCGCAAGCGCGATTCCTGTTGAACGCGGGGATTACCGAGGCGTTGTCGGCGCTTGATCCAACGGACACGGCGAGGTTTTTGCCTGCGGCGAATGCGGTGCAGAAGTTATTGTCCGAGGCGGAGATGGGCGAACTGTTCAAGGTGATCGCGTTTTCGCGCGGGCTGGATGATACGCTGCAGGCTTTTTCCAGTGGCGACCGGTCACATACGCTGTGATTTTTTGCCTTAGGGGTTGGCGATGATCCGCTGGCTGTTGACTACGTTTGTTGCGGTGGCGGTGTTGTCGGCCTGCTGGCCGTGGCTCAGGAAGATCGGGATTGGGCGGATGCCTGGTGATGTTACTTTGCGGCTCTTTGGGCGGGAGTATCCGTTTCCGTTTATGTCGACGTTGGTGCTTTCTATGGTGTTGTCGCTGCTTGCCAGGGTTTTGTAGCGGTTTTCTTTTGCCTTTGGCGGCGGCATGTCTGTTTGCCTGCGGCGTGGGCCTTTCCTTGTTTTGTTATTGGTCTATTGGCGTTGCCCCTGTGCGGGGCGGCACTTACTTTCTTTGCCGCCGCAAAGAAAGATAAGCAAAGAAAGCGGCTCACACCGCTAATTCTTAAGTGGGTCCCCTGGCTTGGAGGGGGCAGTGGTGCATCTGGAATCCGTGCCCTCGCACATTCGGCGCCGGTGACAAAGCAGTCATACCTCCGGCGGCGCTGCGCGCGCCGAAGGGTCCTTCATAAATCCGCCGGCTACGCTTTCACTCACGCTGTGTGCGCAGCTCCCTGACTCGTCAGTGCATCGCGGCAGCAAGCGCAACTGCGACTGCTGCTACGGCCGCGCAGCGAGTGCACCGCATCCGCATTTCATTCGAAGCAGGGGTTCGCCAATGAGCGTGGGAGCGCCTCACCGAGGCGAAGCCGATGGCACCCACCGTGCACGAACGAAGCCCCCTGGTTTCCCCGGCAGACCCATCCGCGACGCACGCAGTGCGGAGTGGGAGCTGATGACTTCTTTGTCACTGACGCTAAATGTGCGAGGGCACGGATTCCAGATGCACCACTGCCCCCTCCAAGCCAGGGGACCCGCTTAAGAATTTGCGGTTTGAGCCGCTTTCTCTTGCTTCTCTTAGCGGCCGGTGTATAGACCGGAGACATG
>NZ_JAQQDU010000136.1:0-18234 GCF_046027825.1 Paraburkholderia sediminicola | reverse complement strand
AGCGTGACATAAAAACGCTAACCATCCGCCCGTTCCACAGGATGCGTTTCCAACCACGCGTTCTCCTCATCCTCGAAAAGCCGCGAGCGCGTCAAAAACCGCAATCCACTCGGCCGTTCCAAAGAAAACATCCCACCATTGCCCGGCACCACGTCGATGATCAACTGCGTGTGCTGCCAGTATTCGAACTGTGATTCGCTCATGTAGAACGGCACACCGGCAATCGTGCCGAGTTTCACATCGGACGAGCCGACCATGAACTCACTCCGTGGAAACATCATCGGTGCGCTGCCGTCGCAGCATCCACCGGATTGATGAAACAGCACGGCCCCGTGTTCTGCGCACAACTTATCGATCAAATCGACCGCAGCAGGCGTGGCGATCACGCGGGCCACTTCCTTCGCATCAGCCATCACATACCCTCCATGAAAAAGAGCGAGCCGCGCAATGCGGCCCGCTCGGACAGGGTCGTTACGCTCAGAAGAAACCGAGCGGCTTATCGCTATAGCTGACGAGCATGTTCTTGGTCTGCTGATAGTGGTCGAGCATCATCTTGTGATTTTCACGGCCGATGCCCGATTGCTTGTAGCCACCGAACGCAGCATGTGCCGGATATGCGTGATAGCAGTTGGTCCACACGCGACCTGCCTGGATTTCCCGGCCGAAGCGATAGGCGCGTGTACCGTCGCGTGTCCAGACACCGGCGCCCAGACCGTAGAGCGTATCGTTGGCGATCTCGAGCGCTTCGTCTTCCGTCTTGAAGGTCGTCACGGAAACAACCGGTCCAAAGATTTCTTCCTGGAAGATGCGCATCTTGTTGTGGCCGCGGAACACGGTCGGCTTCACGTAGTAGCCCTTGCTCAGTTCGCCGCCGAGCGTGTTGCGCTCACCACCGATGAGGCACTCAGCGCCTTCCTGCTTGCCGAGATCGACGTACGAGAGAATCTTCTCCAACTGCTCCTGCGAGGCTTGCGCGCCGATCATCGTCTTCGTGTCGAGCGGATGGCCTTGCGTGATGGCAGCCACACGCTTCAACGCGCGCTCCATGAAGCGGTCGTAGATCTTTTCGTCGATCAGCACACGCGACGGACACGTGCACACTTCGCCCTGATTCAGCGCGAACATCGTGAAGCCTTCGAGCGCCTTGTCGAAATAGCTGTCGTCCTCGTTCATCACGTCGGCGAAGAAAATGTTCGGGCTCTTGCCGCCGAGTTCGAGCGTCACCGGAATGATGTTCTGGCTCGCGTACTGCATGATCAGGCGGCCCGTCGTCGTCTCACCCGTGAAAGCGATCTTCGCGATGCGCTTGCTTGAGGCGAGCGGTTTACCGGCTTCGAGACCGAAACCGTTCACCACGTTCAGCACGCCCGGCGGCAGCAAATCGTGGATCAGTTCGAGCAGGACGAGAATCGACGCAGGCGTTTGCTCGGCCGGCTTCAGCACGACGCAATTGCCGGCAGCCAATGCGGGCGCGAGCTTCCACACCGCCATCAGGATCGGGAAATTCCACGGAATGATCTGGCCGACCACACCGAGTGGTTCATGGAAGTGATACGCGACGGTGTCGTGGTCGATCTCGGAGATCGAACCTTCCTGCGCACGCACGGCGCCGGCGAAATAGCGAAAATGATCGATGGCTAGCGGGATATCGGCCGCCATCGTTTCGCGTAGCGGCTTGCCGTTGTCGATCGTTTCAGCCACGGCGATGCGCTGCAGATTCGCTTCCATCCGGTCGGCGATACGGTTCAGGATGTTCGCGCGATCGGTGGTCGACGTCTTGCCCCACGCTGCCTTCGCACGATGCGCGGCGTCGAGGGCAAGTTCGATATCGGCTTCGCGCGAGCGCGGGATCGACGTGAACGGCTCGCCGGTGATCGGCGACACGTTGTCGAAGTACTCGCCACCCACGGGCTTGACCCATTCGCCGCCGATAAAATTCGCATACTGCTTTTTGTACGGGAATTCGGTGGTCAGAAACTGCATCTCTGCGTGATTCATCTGTGTGCTCCTCACATGTATGAATGGGCTATATTCGGCGCGATATTTCGCTTGGCCGCGAAAGGGTAGAGCCAGAACTGTGCCAATGCACCGCACTGGGGAACTGTGCACGTGCAGCAGGCACGCCTGTCAAGCAGGGCGCGTGGCACTGTTCAACTCGCCGAGGGATGAACGTCCCGTTTCTGACCAGTGTGCGCAGCCCTGTTCACAAATTGAACAGGGCGTGAACACGTGCCGCCTCGATCAAAGCAACGTAAGCTGCGAATCGGTTCGGCATGAGAATTGCCTTCCGTGTTTCCCTGACACCCTGTTTTCGCAGATCCGGTATGACGATTGAATTCCGAAACGACAGCCTGGCAGCACCGACGCACGCGCAACAGCCGAGCTTTTGCGTGCAGACCTGCGTCGCTTACGACGCCGACGAGCAGGCGCGCAATCTCCATGGCTGGAACCAGACCTACGACCAACTGACTGCGGGTCGCTTCGTCGGCGGCCTGACGGAGTTGTGCCTCGACCACATGCAGGTCTTCGTCGAAACGACCAGCCACACGCTGCGGCAGACCTGCGAGGTGCAGGAGGACGCTTACTGGTTCGGCATTCCGACTTGCCCCGAGGGCTCGGGTCGTATCGACGCCCAGGTGATCGCGGGCGATGCGCTCGCCTTTCGTCCGGGCGGAATCGAATTCGAATTGCTGACCTCGGCGGGCTACGAGATTTTCGGCGTGGTGGTGAAGGGGGACGTGCTGCGCCGGTATGCGGCTGAAGTGGAGCGGGTCGGGTTGGCCGACCATCTGCCGAACATGGAAGTCGTGTCGATCGGCACGGCTCGCAAGGCGCGCTTGTGTGCATCGCTGCGCCAGCTTCTCGATGACGGTGCGGCGAACGGCGCGCCGCTGTCCTCGTTCGCACGCAACAATTTGCAGGCGTCGGTGCTGGCGTCGCTATTCGATGTGGGCGCGTTGGCCGCGGGGGAGCCGGTTGCAATGCCGGCGCGTGGGCGCCGTCAGTCGATCGTGGCTGAAGCGCGCGAGTACGTCCTGACCAATCGCGAGCGCGCGGTTAACGTGCCGGAGTTGTGCGAGCGGCTGCATGTGAGCCGGCGCACGCTGCAATACTGCTTTCAGGACGTGCTTGGGATGGCGCCCGCCACCTATCTGCGGACGATCCGCTTGAACGGCGCGCGGCGCGATCTGTGCAATGCGTCGCCCGCATCAAGCTCGGTTCAGGATGTCGCCGCGGCGTGGGGCTTCTGGCATTTGAGCCAGTTTGCGACCGATTACCGGAAGCTGTTCGGCATACTGCCTTCCGATACGTTGAAGGCCGGGATCAATGGCCGCGCACAAACGGACGGCTATTCATTTGCGCATTAAGTGCACGGGGCATTGATGTATGTGAGGCAATGAAAAAAGGGCAGCCTGTGGGCCGCCCTTTTTTGTTTTGATTGATGCAGTCGGAGGTAGAGCCGTTAGATCGCGGTTCCGCACTGCTGGCAGAACCTGGCGCCTGGTGGCAGCGCAGCCTGACAGCCACTGCAGGTCGCCGGTAAAAGCGATGTGCCGCATTGCTGACAAAAACGGGCACCCATCGTGTTGACTGCGCGGCACGCCGGACAGGCTGTGCCGCTTCCGCTCGTAGCAGGCGACGGGGGCACGGGCGGCCTGCCGCCACCGTAGCCATCGTCGTGCGAACCATGGTGACCGCCGCGTCCCCAGTTCCCATGTCCGCCGCCGTGCCCACCGTCATGTCCACCGCCATGTCCACCGCCACCATGTCTGCCGCGATGGCCACCCAGCATCTTCTCCCAGAATCCCATTTCGACCTCCCTCTTAACGCTTCACCGGCTTTCACTCGCGGCCGGGCGCAGTGCTCCTACTTGCGCAGCAGCCGCAGGCCATTCGCCACCACCAGCAGGCTCGCGCCTACGTCGGCAAATACGGCCATCCACATCGTGCCGAGACCCATCAACGTCAGCACGAGGAAGACGCTCTTGATGCCCAGCGCCAGTGTGATGTTCTGCACCAGAACCGAATGCGTCGCCTTCGACAGGCGGATGAACTGCGGAATCTTGCGCAGATCGTCGTCCATCAAGGCGACGTCGGCGGTTTCGATTGCGGTGTCGGTGCCCATCGCGCCCATCGCAAAGCCGATGTCGGCGCGCGCCAATGCGGGGGCGTCGTTGATGCCGTCGCCGACCATGCCCACCGTCGCGCCTTCCTGCGACCACTGCGCCACCGCGTTGAGCTTGTCCTCAGGCAACTGATTGCCGCGTGCTTCGTCGATGCCGACTTGCTGTGCGATCGCGGCAGCCGTGTGCGGGTTGTCGCCGGTGAGCATGGCGGCCCGCACGCCGAGGCGCTGCAACTCGGCGATGGCGGCGCGGCTCGTGTCCTTCACGGTATCGGCGACGGCGAACAGCGCGAGCACGCGTTCGGCATCCACCAGCATCACGACGGTTTTGCCTTGCCCCTCGAGCGCGTCCAGCCGCGCTTCGAGCGAAGCCGAGCAGCGTCCGAGCTCTTCAACCAGCCGATGATTGCCGAGCCAGTACGGCAAGCCGTCGACTTCGCCGTACACGCCGCGGCCTGGCAGTGCCTCGAAGGCATCGACCGTGGCGCTGGCGACGCTTTCGCTTTTTGCCGCCGTCGCAATCGCCATCGACACCGGATGATCCGAACGACCCGCAAGGCTCGCCGCGAGTGTCGTGGTACGAACGACGTCGACGTCAGCCAGCATTTCGAACTCGGTTTGTACCGGCTTGCCGTGCGTGATCGTGCCGGTTTTGTCGAGTGCGAGCCAGCTCAGCTTGCGGCCCTGTTCGAGGTAGGCACCGCCCTTGATCAGGATGCCCTTGCGAGCGGCAGCCGCGAGACCGCTGACGATCGTCACCGGCGTCGAGATCACCAGTGCGCACGGACAGGCGATCACCAGCATCACCAGCGCCTTGTACACCCACTCGTGCCACAGCCCGCCGAACAGCAGCGGCGGCAGCACCGCCACGGCCAGCGCGACAGCAAACACGATCGGCGTATAGACCCGCGCGAACTGATCGACGAAACGCTGCGTCGGCGCTTTGGTGCTTTGCGCTTCTTCGACTGCGTGGATGATGCGCGCGAGCGTCGTGTTGCTCGCTGCGGCTGTGACGCGATAGTCGAACGAACCGGCCTGGTTGATCGTGCCGGCGAACACAGCGTCGCCCACAGTCTTGTCGACCGGCAGGCTTTCGCCGGTGATCGGCGCCTGATCGACGCTCGAGCGGCCCGAGACGATTTCGCCGTCGAGCGCGATTCGCTCACCCGGCTTCACGCGCACCACCGCGCCAAGCGCGATCGCTTTGAGGTCCATGAGCTGCCAACCGCCGTCTGCTTGCTGCACGCTCGCCTGTTCGGGCGTGAGCTGCATCAGCCCCTGGATGGCATTGCGGGCGCGGTCGAGCGACTTCGCTTCGATCAGTTCGGCGATCGTGAAGAGCACCATCACCATGGCGGCTTCCGGCCACTGCTGCAGGACCAGCGCGCCGGTGACTGCGATGCTCATCAGCGCGTTGATGTTGAGATTGCCGTTGCGGATCGCGAGCCAGCCCTTTCTGTACGTCGTGAGGCCGCAGGCGGCGATCGCGAGGATTGCCAGACCCGCAGCCAGCCAGGCAGGCGCACCAAGCCAGCCAGCGGCCTCTGAGCCCACCGCAGCAATGCCTGCGAGCGCCAGCGGCCACCACGGCTTGGTCGGCGCTTGAGGCACGGCTGCCGCGCCCGGGTTCGCGTCGGCCAGTTCCGGCGTGAAGTCGAGTGAACGGATTGCGGCAAGGATCGTGTCGAGCGCGTCCGGCGCATGGACAACGGTCAATACGCGCTGCATCAGGTTGAAGTCCATGCTGCGCACGGCCGGCATGCGGCTGAATTTCTTGCGGATCAGCGCTTCTTCAGTCGGGCAATCCATCTGCATGATGCGGATGGCGGTGCGCAGGTCGCTGCCGACGGCTTCGGATTGCGGCAGCTTGACCGGTGCGGCTGCGGCGTGCGCCGTTCCGCAGCAGCCGGCTTCTGCGTGGCTATGGGTGTGGCCGTGACCTTGACCGTGGTCATGGTCGTGCGCTTCGTGCCCATGGCTGCAGCTTTCGCCGTGAGCATGTTCGTCGTGGCGTTCATGAGCATGCAATGCGTGGCCGTGGTCGTGGCTTTTGCCGTGAGCGTGTTCACGCTCAAGTTCGCGAACACGTGCTTTGGCGCCATGGCTGCAGCTTTCGCCGTGCTCATGAGCGTCTTCCTGAGCACGCGTCTGGTGGCCGTGACCGCAGCTGTCACCATGCCCGTGGCTATGCGCGTCATCATCCGCATGCGTGTGAGCATGCCCTTCGTGCCCGTGGGCACAGGCTTTGGCCTGTTCCGGGCGGTCCACTTCGGCGAGGTTGGCTTGAGGCATGGGTGGCTTCCTGGTTCGATTTGTGGTCTAGTAAACACCTTGAAGCCACTACAAGGTCAAGGCCGCAATCTGGAGGGTCCATGAAAATTGGCGAACTGGCGAAAATCGCCCATTGCACGACCGAAACCATCCGTTTCTACGAAAAAGAGGGCCTGTTGCCCGAAGCGGAGCGCACCGAGGCCAATTACCGCAGCTATTCGGCGAGGCACGTCGAACGTCTGCGCTTCATCCGCAATTGCCGCGCGCTCGATATGACGCACGACGAAATTCGTGCGTTGCTGCGTCTGACAGACGCACCGGCGGACGGCTGCGGCGGCATCAATGACCTGATCGACGAGCACATTGCGCACGTCGACACGCGCATCGAAGAATTGAAGCAACTGAAGGTGCAATTGACCACGTTGCGCGAGCAATGCCACGGCGAACAGGCCGTTGAAGACTGCGGCATCGTCCAGGGCCTGACCGAAATGGACGTCGGCGCAGCGCGTGCGCGCCATACGCATCTGGGTTGACGCGCTCCGTCCTTATTGACGGCGGCGCCGATCGCGGTAGTGACGGCATATACGGCTGGGCCGCGTCGACGGCCCACCCAATCAACAATCGAATCGAGTTGGAGAATCAACGTGTTTACCTGTAGAAACCAGCCCTGCGGCGAGCAGTGGGAGATGTCGGACGTCGTCATCAAGAATGAAGGGCAGGGACTCCTGTTCCGTTGCCCGATGTGTGGCGCGCGCAATTACGTCGAACGTTTCGACGGGGAAGATGGCACCGTGCTGTACGAGCAGATCGAAGGCCGCCCCGCCACCGGCCCCATGGCCGAATAGTCCCAAGCCTTCAGCCCCTTCAGTCGATAGCGAGCCCTCACCCTATGAACAGTCCCACTCAAGCCGGCGCGCCGTTTAGCCAGCTACCGCTACCGCCCGCCACGCTCGCCAACCTGACGCAGCTCGGCTATGTCGAGATGACGCCGATTCAGGCAGCCAGCCTGCCGATCGCCCTGGCCGGCAACGATCTGATCGCCCAGGCGAAAACCGGCAGCGGCAAGACCGCGGCGTTTTCGCTGGCGCTGCTCAACCGCCTCGACGTGCGCAACTTCGCCGTGCAGGCGATGGTGCTGTGCCCGACGCGCGAACTCGCCGATCAGGTCACGCAGGAAATCCGCCGCCTGGCGCGCGCCGAAGAAAACATCAAGGTGCTGACGCTGTGCGGCGGCACGCCGATGCGTCCGCAAACCGCCAGCCTCGAACACGGTGCGCACATCGTGGTCGGCACGCCGGGCCGGATCATGGATCACCTCGAGCGCGGCAGTTTGCCGTTGCAGTCGCTGAACACGCTGGTGCTCGACGAAGCCGACCGCATGCTCGACATGGGTTTCTTCGACGACATCGCCACGGTCGTGAAGCAATGTCCGAAAGAGCGGCAAACACTGCTGTTCTCGGCGACGTACCCCGAAGGCATCGCCAAACTCAGCCAGCAATTCCTGCGCAATCCGAAGGAAGTGAAGCTCGCCGAGCGGCACGACAACACCAAGATTCGTCAGCGCTTTTATGAAGTGACCGAAGACCAGCGTCTGCATGCTGTCGGTTTGCTGCTGAACCACTATCGTCCGGTGAGCACGCTGGCGTTCTGCAACACCAAGCAGCAATGCCGCGATCTGCTCGACGTGCTGCGCGCGCAGGGTTTTCATGCGCTCGCGCTGCACGGCGAACTCGATCAGCGTGAACGCGATCAGGTGCTGATCCAGTTCGCAAACCGCAGTTGCTCGGTGCTGGTGGCCACCGACGTTGCCTCGCGCGGTCTGGACATCGCGGAGCTCGAAGCGGTGATCAACGTCGACGTGACGCCGGATCCGGAAGTGCACGTGCACCGCATCGGCCGCACGGGCCGCGCCGATCAGGAAGGCTGGGCGCTCAGTCTCGCCAGCATGAACGAGATGGGCCGCGTGGGCAGTCTCGAACAGGCGCAAAAGCGTGAAGTCGAGTGGCACAAGCTGGCCGATCTGAAACCGGCGAGCAACGAGCGTTTGCTGCCGCCGATGGAAACGCTGCAGATTCTCGGCGGCCGCAAGGAAAAGATCCGTCCGGGCGACGTGCTCGGCGCACTGACCGGCGAAGCAGGTTTCGCCGGGGCGCAGATCGGCAAGATCAATGTGACGGAAATGTCGACCTATGTGGCCGTGGAGCGCAGCATCGCGCGCGAGGCCATGCGCAAGCTCAGCGGCGGCAAGGTGAAGGGCAAGAAGGTCAAAGTCCGCATGATGGACGACGCCTGATCGTCGATTAGTTTGCTTTTGACGGCTGCGACCGCCCGGTCGCAGCCGGCTTAGTCGGCATGACCGCTGCGCATTGCGTGCAACTTCGCATCATCGCCGCGCATCACATTACGTCATACCTCAGCCGTTTTCCACGCTCCCCGCGCGGCTGCATTTCTCCTGCCAAACCCCCGATTTCATTGCCTTAGCCTGCCCCAGAAGGGCATTGCGCGAGCCATGACGTAAACGCATGCCGCGCATGACAAAGTTTCGATTGTGAGCGTTCTTTGGCTGATGCCTAATCATCGAACCGGATGGGACCGCCGCATCGTTGGCAGTCCGCGAATCCACTGCCGGATGGAGAAAGGGAGATAGTCTTATGCAGAGCGCCATGCAAGCTCGCTCGAAACTGCCTGACGTAGGCACGACGATTTTTACCGTGATCGGCCAACTGGCCGCCCAACACGATGCGCTGAACCTGTCGCAAGGCGCGCCGAATTTCGCGCCCGACGCGAAACTGATCGACGGTGTCGCGCAAGCCATGCGCGCCGGTCATAACCAGTACGCGCCGATGGCGGGTATCGCCGCCTTGCGCGAAGCGCTCGCCGACAAGGTCGAGGCGCTGTACGGCGTGCGTTACGACCCGTCGAGCGAGGTCACCGTGATCGCCAGTGCCAGCGAAGGCCTGTATTCGACGATCAGCGCGTTGGTGCATCCCGGCGATGAGGTGATCTACTTCGAGCCGTCATTCGATAGCTACGGCCCGATCGTTCGCCTGCAAGGCGCGACACCGATTCCGATCAAACTGTCGCTCGTCGATTTCCGCGTGGACTGGGATGAGGTCGCCGCCGCGATCACGCCGAAGACGCGCATGATCATCATCAACACGCCGCACAACCCGACTGCGACCGTGTTCAGCGAGGCCGACATCGCGCGTCTGAAGGCCGTGACGCGCAACACCGATATTGTGATTCTGGCGGACGAAGTCTACGAGCATGTTGTGTTCGACGGCGCCAAACATCAGAGCATGGCCTGCGATTCTGAACTCGCCGAGCGCAGCGTGATCGTGTCGTCGTTCGGCAAGTCGTATCACGTGACGGGTTGGCGCGTCGGTTACTGCCTCGCGCCCGCCGCACTGATGGACGAGATTCGCAAAGTCCATCAGTTCATGGTGTTTTCTGCCGATACACCGATGCAGTACGCGTTTGTCGATGCACTGGCCAATCGCGAGAGCTATCTCGGCCTGTCCGCGTTCTATCAGAAGAAACGCGATCTGCTTGTCCATGCGTTGCGCGAGTCGCGCTTCGAGTTGTTGCCGAGCGAAGGCAGCTTCTTCATGCTCGCGCGTTTTCGCGGTTTCTCCGAGGAAAGCGATAGCGATTTCGTGCTGCGCCTGATTCGCGATGCGCGTGTCGCGACGATTCCGCTGTCGGCGTTCTATACCGACGGCACGGATTCCGGCTTGATCCGCCTGAGTTTCTCGAAGGACGACGCGACGTTGATCGAAGGCGCGCGGCGTTTGTGCGAAATCTGATTATCGAAGTAAAGGGAAGGGACTCATTATGAAGTTGCTCAAGCCTCTATTGGCGCTGGCCTGCGCCTTCGCGTCGATCGCCGCATCGTCTGCGGCGTTCGCCGCCGATGCATCGACGCTGCGTTTTGGACTCGAGGCGCAGTATCCGCCGTTCGAATCGAAAGGGCCGAACGGTGAGTTGCAAGGTCTGGACGTCGACGTCGGCAATGCCGTCTGCGCCGCCGCGCATATGACGTGCAAATGGGTCGAAACTTCGTTCGACGGTTTGATTCCCGCACTGCAAGGCCGCAAGTTCGACGCGATCAATTCGGCGATGAATGCCACCGAGCAGCGCCGTCAGGCGATCGATTTCACGACCGTCGTGTATCGCGTGCCGACGCAGTTGATCGCGAAGCGCGACAGCGGCTTGCTGCCGACACCGGCATCGTTAAAGGGCAAACGCGTTGGCGTGCTGCAGGCGTCGATTCAGGAAACCTTCGCGAAGACGCATTGGGAACCGGCTGGCGTCACCATCGTGCCGTATCAGGACCAGAACCAGGTGTATACGGATCTCGTGGCGGGTCGCCTCGACGCGACGCTCGTGCTCGCGCCGGCCGGCCAGACGGGTTTTCTGTCGAAGCCTAACGGCAAGGACTATGCGTTCGTCGGTCAGCCGGTGCGCGATGACAAGATCCTCGGCAGCGGCATCGCGTACGGGATTCGCAAGGGCGACACTGCGCTGCGTGATCAGTTAAACGCGGCGATTGCCAAAGTCCAGGCCGACGGTACGGTCAAGACGCTGGCTGCGAAGTATCTCGGCAATATCGACGTCTCGTCGAAGTAACTTATTGACCGGGGTACTGACCCTGCGCGGCGGGTGCCGCGTTGTGATCGACGCCGCGAAATTCGTTTTCGGCGTCGATCATGCGACGCTTGAGCATCGGCACGTTATTCACCACACGCAAGGTGGTGCGCATGGCGCTTAGCGCCATTCTTCCGACCACCGGACGATGCAGCGCACCGCTCGCATCAAACTGCTTGCGCGATTCCGCGACCGCGTGAAAGCCGTAGCGGCGCATTTCCTCCTCGTAACCCGCGACGGCGTCGTGGCCCGACAGCTTGCCCTGCTGTGCATCGGCCAGACGCGCGGCAAGGAGCGCGGCATCGCGCAGCGCGGTGTTCGCACCGACGCCGCGGCCCGGCGTCATCAGATGCACCGCGTCACCCAGGACAGTGACGTTGGTGGTCGGCCATGCGTCGACCGGAACCGAGGTGCGCACGTCGACGCTGAAGGCCGTGGAAGGATCCGAAGCGCGAATCAGGGCGCGTAGATTGGGATGCCAGCCGTCGGTGATCTGCGTGGCGAGCGCGAGTAACGCGGCCTGCCCGAGCGGTTTGGGATCGGCCGGCAAGTTGTGCAACGCGCCCCAGACACCCCACATCAGATAGTCGCGCGTGTTGTCGTAGAGCAATCCCGGCCAGCGCGAGAGCAACTCGGCGTCATTGCTGCCGATGCCTTCCTTCATTCCGTCGCCGTCCGCACGCCACGGAAATTCCATCACGTGGACGATGCCGCCAAAGCCCTTCGGCGCGTTGATCAGCGTGATGCCGTCGAGTACCTTGGGCGGCAGGAGCGCGCGTGAGGCTTCGTCCATGCGCACTTTTGCGCCAACGCTGACGATGCCGGTGTTTTCTAGTCGCGCGTGCGGCAGCAATTGGCGGCGCACCTTCGAGCGCGCGCCGTCCGCGCCGATCAGCAGATCTGCCGTGGCGTGGGTGCCGTCCTCGAAATGTGCAGTGACGCTGCCGTCGGCATGCTGTTCGTACGACGTGAAAGTCTTGCCGAAATGCACGTTCGCTTCGAGGCCCGTCAGCAGCACTTGCCTGAGCGTCATCCGGCTGACCGATTTGCCGCCGCTCATCGATTCGTCTTCAAGCGGCACCGTGAGCAATTCGGTCATGCGCTCGGTCAGGATGTTGAAGTGGCCGGGCGTGCGCGCGCACGTTGCCAGAAACGTCGCATAGAGTTCCGGCGCAAGGCATGCCTTCAGCGACGCGAGCCCGTGCGGATTGATGCCGACGCGGTAGCCCTGCAAACCGTCCGCGCGCGTGCGGTCGCGTTCATACACATTCACATTGATGCCGGCGCGCTTCAACCCGTGCGCAAGACAGAGGCCGCCGGTGCCGGCCCCGATCACGATCACGTCCATGGGTTCACGGTTCATGACTTCGCCTCCTTTTTTGCGGCAGGTTGGGCAGGCCTGTACTTGGATTCGCCGGCCGGCAGCGTGAAACGTTGAGCAATTTCTTCGAGCCATTCGGGGCTCCAGGTCAGCGTGCCGGCCTTAAGATCGGTCACCACGCTACGAACCCAGTCCAGCTCGACAACCAGTTGCGCGCGCACCAGTTCGCCTTCGAGGAGGAACAGCCGCGGCACTTGAATCTGGGTGGCGTGTTCGGCGATGTCGTCGAGACGGATCAATTCCCGTTCGAGCGCGCCGATGCGGGTGTCGAGCTGACGACACACGTCGTCAGGCGAAAGCAGCGGCAGGAAAGAGAGCGCGGCCGGAAAGGCCGGGAATTCGCGGGCGGGCTGCGCAAGCTGCTCGCGTAGCCACAGACGGCCGGTGTCGCGGCCGGCCTCGGTGATTTCATAGACCGTGCGTTCGGGGAACGCGCCGTCGCGTTCCGTTTCGCGGATGGCGATCAGGTCGCCGCGCACCAGGCGATCGATGGTTTGGTACAGGCTGTTGCGCTGACCGACGTTGATCACCTCGTCCTTGCCGCGTGCCTTGATGAGTTGCTGCATCCGGTATGGATGCATTGGCCCTTCAGTCAGCATGGCGAGGACGGCGAGGGCGAGCGGAGAGTGGCGGACCATAGTCAACGTGCTTAGAGGCTAGTCTTAGTTTATCTAGTCATAATATAACTATTGATTTCGAGATAGGCAAGCACGGAATTTCGGAGTGACGTGCGGGCGCTATGCTTCCGGCGCTGGTCTGCGGCGGATTGCGCCGTTACGATGTGGTTCGCGCCGACATGCACAGGCGGCGAAGTTGCAACGGGACAAAGCGCATGGTCGAGGAGCACGCGATGAGCGGGACGAATGACGGGAGTGATTCAGCGGTGACGGCTGCGGCGCCGAAGTTCTGGCGTGATGAAGCCTTGCCGTTCATCGAGGCGCGTTCGATCGAAGACGGCCGCGAGGTCTGTTACGCCAAACACTCGCACGAGACGTTCTCGATCGGCGCCGTCACCGGCGGGCATAGCGTGTATGTGAATCGCCACGCGAGCGAATGGATCGGCGCCGGCGCGGTCGTGATGATGAATCCGGACGACGTGCACGCATGCAACCCGATTGCCGACGAGCGCTGGTCGTATCGGATGCTGCATGTCGAGGTCGATTGGCTCACGGGCCTGCAGCACGACCTGGGCTTCAGCGACAACCACGCGTTTCGCGCGTTCTCGCAGACCATGACGACAGTCCCGGCGTTGTTCGACGGTTTGAACCGTCTATACGCGGTTCTCGTCGACGACGATAGTGAGCCCATGCGCAAGGAAAGCGCTGCGGTCACTTTCTTCTCGGACGTACAACAGAAGTTGAATCCGGCGCCCCTGGCGGATCACGACGCGAGCGGCCAACTCGCGCGAGCCGCGGAATTTATCGCGGAAAACTGCACTCGTCCGCTGAAGCTGGAGGATGTCTGCAAGGCGACTGAGCTTTCCGCTTCGCACTTGATCCGCGCGTTCAAACAGCGTTATGGCATGACGCCGCACGCGTACCTGATCAATCGGCGCATTCAGTACAGCCGCGCACAACTTCGGCGCGGCTGCCCGATAGCGGACGTTGCGCTCGATGCGGGCTTTGCCGATCAGGCGCATTTGCAGCGGACCTTCAAGCGGCTGGTCGCGGCGACGCCGGGGCAGTATCGCAGTTGAATTGCGTGAGTCACGCAATCAGCAGATACAACGCGCTTGCCGTGAGCAAAGCCGCCATCGCACGATTGAATAACCTCACGCGCTTCGGCTCCTGCAAGTATCGACGCAGGAACGTGCCGGCATACGCCCAACTGGCAATCGATAGATAACAGACTACGAAGTACACGACGGTGAATTGCCAAACGAGGCGGCCGTCGCCCTCGGCCGCATAGGCGCCCATGCCGGCCAGTGAAGCGAGCCATGCTTTTGGATTGAGCCATTGCATCGCCGCGCCGTAGGCGAACGACGGCCCTCGATTGGGCTTGTCCGCGCCGAGCTTGCCGTCATCGATGGCGAGTTTGTAGGCCATGTAAAGCAGGAACCCGACGCCGGCCCATTTGACGAAGTCGATCAGGTTCGGGAAATGCGCGAGCAACTCATGCAGGCCCAGCCCGATGAGCAGCAACAGCAGCGTGAATCCGACGGTCGCGCCGGTCACATGCCGCATGCTCGCGGCAAATCCATGCTGTGCGCCGGTGCTGAGCGCGACAACATTGACCGGTCCGGGAGAAATCGACGAGGCCAACGCAAAGGCGGCCATGGAGAGTAAGACGGTCATCGGATGCCTCGATACGTGAGTGCGCAGGATTTGCGACGCTCAACGGTATCGGGCAGTGGGGAGGGGTGTATTGAAGGAAATGACTTTCCTGGATGATGCAGTGATGTAGGAGGCGGCACATGCACAGGAACCATGTGATCAGGTTCCTGCCGCTCGAAATGGGACGTTCGCGTCTACGTAAAGGGGCTTCAGTGAAGCGTCGCTGCATCGCCGCAGCACTTCTTGAATTTCTTGCCGCTGCCGCAAGGACACGGGTCGTTGCGCCCGACCTTGGGTTCAGTGCGCTGGATCGCGGCGAGCTTCTGCTCATGCACGGCCTGACGGTGGGGGAGCCAGAAACGATAAATCGCGGCAACGCTGGCGGGAATCTGTTTGGTGAGGGCGTCGCGCTGTTCTGCCGTGCCGACCAACTGCAACTCTTCCGGCGCAAGCCCCTCTGAGCCCATCAAGTGTAGCGGATGCAGCCATGCTCGCCCCTGCTCGCTATCGAACAGCGCTTGCCAGTCTTGCCGGACGAGCATGAGGCCCTGCATGAAGCCAAAAGCCCACGCTTCGCCGTCGATGTATTCGTGCTCACTGTCGTCAACCCGGCTGAAACCGAACACCGGTTCGAACTCATCGGGGTCATTTTCCATGCAGGTAATGATGCCGTTCATGTTCCGCAAGATCAGTCCGAGAATGTGCTGCGCCTGATCCACTGTTTCGAATGCAGGCGCGTCATTCTCGCTGGGGCCCCAGACGCCCGGCAGCCAGTAACTGGGCGGCACGGTAGTCGGCCCAATGGCCATCGCGGTCAGATAACCGTCGAGCCCCTCGATCGTCAGTGTCTCTTCCGACGTTACGTCGGAAATCAGAAACTCATCGAGTTCATCGAATTCTTCTTCGGACAGCGGGATGGCCAGATCGGCAGGGGCGAGTTTTGATTTGGACATAGTGAAGCTCCGGCGCTTCGGATCATGAGTCCCGATCGCATGTCGGGGGAATGCGGAGCCAACATTCTCACACCGTGCCGGCGCCGCAAAGCAAAAAGCCCAGTCGCGAGGACCGGGCTTTTTGTTGAATAGTTTGGTGGGGCGTGACAGATTCGAACTGTCGACCTACGGATTAAGAGTCAAACCAAGCGCCTTGTAGGTTACTGGCAATCACCTGATTTTGCAAGGAAGTTGGTTTCCCGACTGCATTGGGGATAACTCAGCATAACCGGTTGATTCCGGCAAAATTCCGGCATCGGATGCCCTTTGGCAATGAAATGTCCGACGATCAGGCCGTGACTAAATCAAACGCCCCCGGCGATAAATGCCCTTCCTCACTTCGATGAAAACCGGTTGATCGATCAACCGGAAAGCCGCTCTGTTCGTTGGCATGTCGATCACGTTACATGGGCGGGGGGCCGCGAGGAACTCGTCCGCCGTCCTGTCGCTGTCCACCCAACTTCGATCAATCGACACAGACTCCCTCGGCATCGTTTGCAACGGCGCAGCGCAATGCAATTGCCACGCGAGTGCTGGTGAAGACGGGGGCGGTCGAGTTGGCCCCAGCCGAGCTTTTTTGGCTTCAGCCATGCTTACCAACTGAGCAATACACGAGTCCAACGGTTCATCGACGGAAAATCCGAAAGCGGCGCGGTCTAAGCCTGGCCATTCTTTTTCCCACAAAAGACCCCACTGCCAGCACCATGAGCCTAATGTGATACCCCCATCGAGCCTTGTTTGATTTACATCGATAAGGTCGAAAAACGTCGGCCAGCCGTCCGCGTACGCAAGGAATAGGAAGCGTGGCCGTAGCCTTTGAGTTTCCGACTTATTGCACAGAAGATCGCGAAATTCCTCGGGGTATCCGATGAGCGTGCGATCGCTCGACTGGAAAATTGAAATGCGTCGCGATTTTCGCTTCGTGAGAGCTGCTACACGTTCTTCCAAGCTCTGGATTGCTGATGCGAGCGGCGCGGAACTCTTCTTTGCATATCTATGCGCCACTCCTTCCCAGAGGACGCCCCGCGGTGCAAGCGCCTTGTCAAGTTGGCCATATGTCATGCCACTTACCCAGCGGGCTTCTCGAACAAGCATCTCGGCGAAATTTTTCAGAGACCACTGTAGCTTTTGGCCACTGTTCGGGCCGACATTTGCCATCGCATTCCTCCTGGTCAAAAACTTGCCATGGACCGTCCAATGTTCAAATCATATTCTGCTCTGCGTACTAACGACAAGTAACTGGAGGTCTCCGATGGCAAAAAATGATAACGAGATTCGCCAAGCTTTTGCGCGTATGGCGTCGCAAGCGATCATCAATCGTGATGAACTCGCGGCGCTACTTGCGACGACCGCAGGGGCAATCACTCAAATGGCATATCGTGGCGAACTACCATCTACTGCCTTCCCCACGAAGCGCCGCGCTTGCTGGTTTGTCGGGGACATTCGCGAATGGCTGAATGGCGCTGCATCTGAACGCCAACGGATGCAGACGCAAGCTCCTAATGCATCGACGGAAGCCCGGATTGGTCGTCCCCGTCATTCGGTTGAGGAGGCGAAGCGCTGATGGCTCGCTACCGGCCAATATCGCCAGAGCAGGCGTGGCGTTCTGCAGATTCATGTGATCTGACTATCAGCGAGCGGTATGGCGAACTCTATTTGCTCACCAGTCCCTTCACCAACACGATTGGTTGTTATCGCGTGGTCAGTCGAATCGCGGCCGCAGAAATGGGCTTATCACAAGAGGAGTTCATCAACGTCGTGCAGCGTCTTCAGGATCGCAAGGTCATTGTATGTGTTGACGACTTTATCCTTGTTCGAACTTGGTTCCGTCATAACAGCTGGGAAGCGACGTTCTCTGGCAACGTTGCAAAGGCCGCAGCGAAAGAGCTTGCTAGTCTTCCGAATGAGCTTCGCGCGCACTGGGTGCAGGCATCGCTAGATGGCGGCGTCCCGGAAGCCGCGGTTCGTGGTCTGCTTCCGGAATTCGAATTAGCCACTCGGAAGGTTTGTGCGAAACGTTCCGTGGATGCCTTGGGAGGGGCACGCGAGGGCCTCGATAGGGACTTGCCAGTCCCTTCCAAGGAGCCACCTAACTACAACAACAACGAGAACAACAACGAAACTAAGAACACAACACCAACACAACTGATCTTCGACGACTCAATCGAATCACATCGAAAGTTGTTGTCACCACTGTTGGCCGGGGTAGAGATCAACGTCGCGCAGGCCATTTTGGATGAGCTGGTCGGGGCACTGGAGTCCGTTAAACGCGGTACCAGGCGCAAACCAATCGGCAGCGTCCGCGCCTGGGTAGCTGAACTCGTCAAGTTGGCCGAGTCGGGACGTTTTGATCCCGAACTTGCGCCGATCATTCGAGCAAGAAGGGAGCGAGAACATGGCGCCGCGAAAATCGAACCGGCGCCCACCTCACGCCCGATAGCGATACGGAACATGGCTATGGTCAAGTCAGCACTTACCTCGGGAAGCACTCGTAAGCGGGGGGCGTCGTGAGTCCGATATTAAGTGTCAATCTGGGACCCCTTAA
>NZ_JAQQDU010000135.1:0-18757 GCF_046027825.1 Paraburkholderia sediminicola | reverse complement strand
TTAGGACGCAGTGATTGTTGCAGCCCATTCTGTTGATTTTTTGAGCGGCGGTGTCAATGCCGCTAATTTGAGATGGCATATGTCGCTATGCAGCTTCTTATGAGTCAGGCGAACAAATGCTCAACATTGTGGCAAAAATATGCAATGGGAATGGCTATAAAAATCTAATCCGGGAGGAATCGACCTACCTTTCGTTCGTGTTACAAATTTATCTCTGTAATCTGCTGAAACGTTTGCTACCATTCCGCCACGACGTCCCCTGTTGTGAACTTTTTTACCTCCCGCATGCTTCGTTTGGTGCGGCGTCTCTTTAGTCTGAAAGGAGCGTCCATGCAAGCCCTGTATCCGGTTGTACAGCCTGTCCAGCGGGTTCGAGAGACTTAGCGCGATTTAACCACGCGGCATCATTTGTTTTGCATATTTCCCGGGCTGCGTGTGGCTGCCGGATGGGCGAACTCACGCCCGCGATTAGCTCGATTTAATTCGAGAATACGAATGCTATTTCTTTGACTTATTTGCGTTGAGCAAAGAAATGCGTTCGCCTATAAGAAATGCCCATAGACGAGGTGCGGGGATGGGTTGTAAATGCGTGGTTGGGTCGGCAGCGTTATACGCCGCCTCGGTGTTGTTGTCGCCGGCGTTCGCTCAGGCATCGGCCGACGATGCCAATAAGAGTAATAACCCGCTCAATCTGGCCGCCTCATTCAACCTCCAGAATTACTACACGCCAAGCGTGTTCGGTGCGAGCGCGCACACCAACGATCTGCTCTTGCGCCCTACCGTGCCGATCGACCCGAACGGTCTGATCGGCGTGCCGGAAATCTTCCGCGCAACGCTGCCGGTCAGCACACGCCCCGATCCGAGCGGCGGCTATAACACCGGTCTCGGCGACCTGAATCTATTCGACATCTTCCTGCTCTCCCAAGGTGACGTGCAGCTCGGTGTCGGTCCGCTCGTGACCCTGCCGACGGCCACCGATCCGAGCCTCGGCACCGGCAAGTGGCAGGCCGGTCTTGCCGCTGTCGCAGTTAGCGCGACGAAAGAGCGGCTCCTCGGCGCGTTGGTGCAGTGGCAGCACTCGTTCGCCGGGCAAAGCGACCGGCCCACAACGCAGTCGCTCACGGCGCAGCTGTTCGGCATCTTCAACCTGCCGGGCGGTTGGTACATCCGCTCGACCGGCATCTGGACGTTCGACCTGCAGCATGGCAGCTATTACATTCCGGTCGGCCTCGGTGCCGGCAAGGCGTGGAAGGGTGGCTCGACCATCTATAACGCGTTCATCGAACCGCAGTACTCCGTCGCCCATTCCGGCGCGGGCGTACCGAAGTTCACGATCTTCGCGGGCCTGAACATGACGTTCGGCAAATAGACCGGACAGACCAGAAACTGAAGGAAAGCCAACATGACATTTCTTAAACGCCTGCAAATCGGTGCGGTTGTCGCCGGCCTGTCGTTGACGATGTTGCCGGCCACGCAGGCCGCTGCTCAGGCCCCCGCCGCATCCGCGACCGTCACCGCCTCCCCGGAAGAAGCGCGCGCCATCGCCAAGGACGCGTATCTGTACGCGTATCCGATGCTGTTCAACTACAAGACGCTTTATCAGCAGGCGCTCGATCCAAGCTCGAAAGCGTACGTTGGCGGCTTCGACAAGTTCCGTCACTACTCGCAGCCGTACGGTCCCGACAACAAGGAAATCGTCACGCCGAACAACGACACGCCGTATTCGTGGGCGTGGCTCGATCTGCGACGCGAGCCGTTGATATTGAGCGTGCCGGCGGTGTCGAAGGATCGCTACTACTCGTTCCAGTGCGTCGACATGTACACGTACAACTTCGCCTATATCGGTTCGCGCGCGACCGGCAGCGAGGCGGGCCGCTATCTGTTCGCGGGCCCGAACTGGCATGGCGAGACGCCGAAGGGCATCGACAAGGTGATCCGCTCGGAGAGCGACCTGATCCTCGTGCTTGGCCGCACTGTGCTGAACGGTTCGAGCGACGTGAAAAACGTTCAGGCGATCCAGAAGCAATACAAGCTCACGCCGCTGTCCGCGTTCGAGCATACGAGCGCACCGCCGCCGGCTCCGAAAATTAACTTTCCGAAGTGGGACGAAGCGAAAGCGACTTCAGTCGATTTCATCGCGTACCTGAACTTCCTGCTGCAATTCAGCCAGCCGCCCGCACCGTCGGAGGCAGCACTGATGCAGCGCTTCGCCAGGATCGGCATTGCGCCCGGCGCGTCGTTCGATCCGGCCGCGTTGCCACCCGAAACACGGGCGGCGCTCGAAGCCGGCTTGGCCGACGGCAAAGCGGCGCTCGCCGATGCCGAAAAGCACACCACCAGTTCGTTCGATCTGTTCGGCACGCGCGAGCAAATGAAGGATGACTATGTGAAGCGCGCCGTGGCAGCGGCGATGGGCATTTACGGCAATACCAAGGAAGAAGCGGTGTATGTCGGCACCCATGTGAACGGCGCGCACGAGCAACTGGTCGGCACGCAGCCCTACGTCCTGCACTTCGACAAAAAGGACCTGCCGCCCGCGAAGTTCTTCTGGTCGATGACGCTGTATGACCTGCCGGCGCGCCATCTGGTCGCCAATCCGATCAATCGTTACTCGATCGGTGACCGGACCAAGGGGCTGAAGTACGGCGCGGATGGCTCGCTGGATATCTACGTGCAGAACACATCGCCGGGTGCGGACAAGGCTTCGAACTGGCTGCCGGCGCCTACAGGCGCATACGACCTGATCACCCGTATCTACGGCCCCGACCAGGCGGTACTCGACGGCAGCTGGAAATTCCCCGCACCCCAGAAACGCTAAGCGGCGAATGGACGACGAAGAGAAGAATATGAATAAAAAAACCGCGACGTGGGTCACCGCCGCCGTGCTGGCGTCGGTCGCCGCACCCATTCTGGCGAAGACGCAGCAGGACCAGCCGCCCCATGCGACCGCCGCCGCTGCGTCCGTGCCGGGCCCGGTGGCCGGCTACGCGATCTCCGAAGAATACGCACGGCTGGTGGCGCGCCAGACTTACTTCTGGGCGTGGCCGATGATGAACGTCTACGGCCGTCTGCTGGCGATGAAGCAGGTGCCGCAGCCGGGTCTGAACGGCGGCATCGTGCCGGTCGCGCCGCCCAATCACCTGTCGATGCTGCGCGACTATATCGAGCCGCAGGAGCGTTTTGTCGCGTGCCCGAATCAGGATGTGGTCTACGGGTCCTCGATTCTCGATCTGAACCAGACGCCGGTGGTCGTGCAGGTGCCCGATTTCGGCAAACGCTTCTGGGTCTATCAGGCCGTCGATTTGCGCACCGATGGGTTCGCGAGCCTCGGCAAGATGTACGGCACGCGTCCGGGCTTCTATCTGTTAGCGGGTCCTGACTGGCACGGCCAGGTGCCGAAGGGCATCCGCCAGGTGTTCCGCTCGCCGACCGGAGTTGGCAGCTTCATTCCGCGCATTTTCATGGACGACACGGCTGAAGATCGCGCGGCTGTGCAGTCGGTGATTGCGAAGGTTGGCCTGTATCCCCTCTCCGAGTACGACGGTAAGGTCAAGGAAACCGACTGGTCGAAGTTGCCGAGCTTCGGTAAGTCCGGTGACAGTTCAACTGGCGGGAGCGCGGAAGAGATCAAATGGGTCGATCCGAACCGTTTCTGGGACATGCTGCCCACGGTGCTCGACGAGACGCCGCCGCAACGCGGCGAAGAAGCGCTCTACGCGCAGGCGCGTGCGTTGATCGCGGCGGCGCAGAAAGATCCGGCGATCAAGGCCGCGATTGTTGCCGAAGCGGCGAGAGCCGAGACGGATCTGGTCACGCCGCTGTTCAACTTCAACACCTTCGGCAAACGGCTGCCGGCGAACTGGAACACCATCAGCAATGGCGCCGCGTTCGGCACGGACTACTTCACGCGCACGGCGGTGGCGAAGTCGAACATCTTCGTCAACAAGCCTAACGAGACCAAGTATTTTTATGCCGATGCCGACGCATCCGGTCAGCGTCTCGACGGTAATGCGCACTACACGGTGACGTTTGCCAAGGATCAGTTGCCGCCGGTCAAAGGGTTCTGGTCGCTAACGCTGTACAACTCGCATCACTTCTTCTCGCCGAATACGCAGAACCGCTACTCGCTCGGCACCAAGAACAAGGACCTGAAGTTCAACGCCGACGGCTCGCTGACGCTTTACGTGCAGACCACGAGCCCCGGTGACGACAAGGTCTCCAACTGGCTGCCGGCACCGGCCAATGAAGCGTTCTCTCTGTACGTACGCGCCTACTGGCCGCGACAGGCAGCGCTTGACGGCAGCTGGACGCCGCCGCCGGTGAAGCGTGAGCCGTGAGTCATGAGTCATGAGTCATGCATTGTTGAGTACGCGGACGGCATGCCGCCGCGGTTCGTTCACCCCTTGTTCCACAGCATTCAAGTACGTGGCATTTCATTTCCGAGGATGACTATGAGTCGCACAAACCGTTTGTTCAATAGCCGGCCACTCGCTAGCCGATTGTGCAGAGGTGCGCTTCTGACCTCCGTCGGCCTGTGTCTGTCCCAGCAAGGGTGGGCGACCGAAGGGGGGATCGGCAGGCCGATCACCGGCATGCAGGTCACACCGTACGCGGGCGTCGTGCCGCCGACGGACGACTGGATCGTCTCGGCCAACACCATCTATTACGAAGGCTCCCTCGGCGCGAGCAAGACGATTCCGATTGCCGGCAAGATCACGAAGGGCCTCGACTATTCGGTCGTGTACACCCTCGTCAACGCGGTCAAGACATGGGGCATTACCGCGGGCGGCTGGAACTTCGCGTCCTCGTTCGGGGTGCCGATCCAGTACACCAACGTGTCGTCGTTTCATGGCCTGTTGCCGAACGATCACGGCACGCAATTCGCCGACATCTTCTTCACGCCGGTCGTGGCGGGTTATCACCTGACCCAGACCGACCACGTCGCGTTGAGCGTGCAGATTTACGCGCCGACTGGCGCCTACAGTTCTAGCCGGCTGGCCAATGCCGGGCAGAACACGTGGACCTTCACGCCGACGGTTGCCTACACGAAGCTGTTCCCGAAAGAAGAGATCGAGTTGTCGTTGAACTACGGCGTCGAGTTCTACACGCCCAATAACGACACCCACTATCACAACGCACCGGTCAGCGTGCTCGATCTGCTGGCGCTCAAACGCTTCGGCGGCGGCTGGGGCGTGGGCGTGGTGGGCGGCTATATCCAGCAACTCGGTCACGACAGCGGCGGCCTTGCCGAGCTCACCGGCGGCAATCAGGGACATTCGGTGGGTATCGGGCCGATGGTCACGTGGTCGGGCAAGGTCCAGAAAACGCCGGTGTCGGCAGCGCTGCGGTGGGTCAACGAGTTCAACGTCAGCAACCGGCCGAAGGGCAACGCAGTGGAGCTTTCGCTGAGTGCCACCTTCAAGTAACGGAGCGTGTGCCTGGTGAGCCGTTATTCCTTGCGTGCGCCGTCGTCCGCCGTCAAGTCAGTCAGCGCCAGCGTGCTGCGCCACTGCGCGCTGCGTGCATCGGCACTGGCCGTGGCGCTGCTTCTGGCGGCGAGCTATAGCCACGCCGAGTCGAAATTCACCGATCCCGACGACGGTGCCTTCGACCTGAGCAACCTGTTGCTGACGCATCGCGGCGTGCTGCCGGTTCCGACGCTCATCACCGAACCGGCGGTGGGCTATGGCCTGGGGCTCGGTCTGCTCTATTTTTCGCTGCCGAAGAAAAGCGCCGATGCGCCCGATGATTCCAAAGCGCCGCCGAACATCACCGGCGTGGGCGGCTTTGCGACCGGCACGCATAGCTGGGGCGCGGGACTGATGCACTTCCACACGTGGGACGACGACCATATCCGCTATCTCGGTGTGGTCGGCAAGGTCGGGCTGCATCTGAACTACTACGGCATCCAGAACCAGCCGCGCGCTTACCAGCTCGACGGTATCGCGGTGGTGCAGCAGGTGCTGTTCCGGATCGGCAACAGCCACTGGTACGTCGGCCCGCGCTACACCTTCTTCGACGCAAGCACGCGCTTCGGCCCGGTCATTCCGACGGGGATTCGTCAGTTCGAGAGAGATCAACGCGTCGCCAAGGGCGGAGTGGTGGTCGACTACGACACGCGAGACAACATGTTCTATCCGTCGAGCGGCACCTATGCGGAGCTCGAAGCCGATCTCGCGCGCGGTGGCCTCGGCAGTTCCACCAATTTTCAGGAGCAGACGGCACGCGGCTACCAGTGGATTCCGCTGTCGAAGACCTGGGTGCTCGGTCTGCGTGCCGACACTGGTTTCTCGCAGGGCAACATTCCGTTTTTCGCGCAGCCGTATGTGTCGCTGCGCGGTGTGTCCGATGCGAAGTTCCAGGACAGCAATCAGCTCACGGCGGAAGCCGAAATTCGCTGGAACGTCACGCCGCGCTGGTCGGTGCTCGGCTTCGGCGGGGTCGGCAAGGCCTATGGCCAACTGCATTCGTTTTCGGATGCGCCCACCGCGTTCGGCTTCGGCACCGGTTTTCGTTACCTGATTGCTCGCAAGCTCGGCGTGACGATGGGGATCGATGTCGCGCACGGGCCGGGGCAGAACGCGTTTTATGTGCAGGTGGGCAGTGCCTGGCGGTGACGAGAATCAATCAGTCCAGTTGAGCTTGCAGAAGGGGGCGCGGCAACAGATTGCATGCACGGTTCGAGCGTCGCCCGCAGTCTACGTGTTTCTGTACACCGATTTTCACGTTGAAGGAATCAAGCGCAATGAAAACCACGATGAAGCGATCCTTGCTGCTGCTGGCCGGCGTTTGCACGTCGCTGGCGGTGACGCTCGCCACGCCCGCTCAGGCGCTCGCCGCCGCCGCGGTGCAGTCCGCATTGCAACCTCTTCCGACCGTCTGGCCGCGCGATTTCGATAATGCGGAGCAGCGCATTGAGTTGTATCAGCCGCAGGTCGAAGTGTGGCAAGGCAACCGCATCGAGGGCCGCGCGGCTTTTGCGGTCGGCGCGAAGGGCGCTACGCCCAACTACGGTGTCGCGCATTTCACGGCACGCGCTGAAATCGACAAGACCAGCTCGACGGTGCAACTGCTCGATATTGTCTTCGACCAGGTCGATATGCCGGCCACGCCGGGTGCTGCTGCCGGGGTGAAAACGGCCTTGCAGGCACGGATTCCGAATGACGGCTTGACCACCTCGCTCGAACAATTGCAGGCCAGTTATGCCAGCACCCACGAAGGCGCTGAACCCGGCCTCGCGGTGCAGAACAATGTACCCAACATCATCTTTGCCGAACGTCCCACGTTGCTCGTGCTGGTCGACGGCGACGCGAACTGGCGTGCGCTCGGCGACACGCACTATCAACGCCTGATCAACACGCGAGCGATGTTGCTCAAGGACGCGAGCGGTACGCTGCATCTGAATGCCGCGGGCTACTGGTACGAGGCGACAAC
The DNA here is from genome assembly GCF_046027825.1 of Paraburkholderia sediminicola. Taxonomy (GTDB): domain Bacteria; phylum Pseudomonadota; class Gammaproteobacteria; order Burkholderiales; family Burkholderiaceae; genus Paraburkholderia; species Paraburkholderia sediminicola_D. The sequence goes on along the minus strand of NZ_JAQQDU010000135.1, from coordinate 11,323 downwards.
GCTCGGCGGTCCGTGGCATCTGAATGCCGCGCCGCCGCATGAGTTGGTCGCCGCGGCGAACAAGGCACAGACGAATCTGAAGTCCGATCCGATGTTGCCCGCGGACGGCAAGAAGCCCGCGAAGGCGCCGGACGTGGTGGTCGCCGCGCAGCCGGCCGAGCTGGTTGTGACGACCGGCAAGCCGGCGTTGCAACCGGTGAAGGGCGTGAACCTGCTGTCCGTTGCCAACGCAGACCACGCGCTGTTCGTCGAGCCGCGCGACAACCATTACTATCTGCTGCTGTCGGGCCGCTGGTTCAGCGCAGCGGCATTGAGCGGACCGTGGGCGTTCGTCGACGGCAGGAGCCTGCCCGCCGATTTCGCGAAGATCGCCGCTGACGATCCGCACGCGAATGCGCTCGTCTCCGTGCCCGGCACACCGCAGGCCAAAGAGGCGGCGATTGCCGCCACCATCCCGCAGACGGCGACTGTATCGCGCAAGACCACCGCGTTGAAGGTCGTCTATGACGGCTCGCCGAAATTCGTCGGTATCGCGGGCACGTCACTGTCGTACGCGGTGAACACGGCGACACCGGTGATCCAGACCGCGCCGTCGCAATTCTTCGCGGTCGCCAACGGGATCTGGTTCACCGCGAGCGCGGCGAATGGTCCGTGGCATGTCGCCGATACCGTGCCGGCCGCGATCTATACGATTCCGGCGGCTTCGCCCGTGCATTACGTGACCTATGTCCACGTTTATTCGGCGACGCCGGATACGGTGGTGGTCGGCTATACGCCGGGCTACATGGGTGTGGTCGTCAATCCGGACGGCACCGTCGTGTACGGCACGGGCTATGTGTACGCGCCGTATGTCGGCGACGTCTACTACGGCTACCCGGCCACCTATGGTTACGGCGCGGGCTTCGCGCTCGGCACGACGGTGGGCTTCGCCTTTGGCTTTGCGATCGGCGCCACGTGGGGCGCGCCGTCGCCGTACTGGGGGCCATATTGGGGCGGTGGCCCGTGGAGCTGGCAATACGCGAACGTCAACCAGGCCAATATCTACGGCCGTTGGGGGCAGGGCACCGTGACCCACGCAAGCGGCTGGAACGGTTGGACAGGCAATAGCTGGGCGGGAACGGCGGCATCCGGTTTTAATCCGTACACCGGCGGTCACTTTCAGGCGAGCCGTGGTGCGGTCGAGAACGCCTACAACGGCAACTTCGCGGCCGGGCGGCAAGGCTCGTTTAGCAATCCGTCGACGGGCCGCAGCGGGGCGGCGCGCGGCGGCGTGGCGGGCAACGAAGGCACGGGCGATTATGCGGCGGGTCGCCAGCGCGCCGGCTACAACGCGCAAACGGGCCGCTACGGCGCGGCTGAGGCCGGCGTGACCGGCAACGCGTATTCAGGCGATCACCAGGCGGGCACGAAAGGCATCGTCGGCAACAAGGACACGGGCAAGGCCGTCGCGTGGAATAACGGCAACGTGTATGCGGGCAGCGATGGCAACGTCTACCGGCATGATCAGGGCGGCGGCTGGGAGCAGCACAGTGCCGACGGCTGGCAGCCGGTTCAGCCGAACGCGAGTCAGACTCAGAAACTCGATTCGCTGAGGCAGGGGCACGATCTCGGGAATGCGCGGGCGAGTGGGCAGTTTCAGTCGCAGCGGCACTTTGGCGGCGGGGGCGGGCGGTTCAGGCGGTGAAAATGGCTGGACGTGGGAATCGTTGGTTCCCACGTCATCGGCCCAAAGTCGGGGCGGCCGTCCAGTTGGGTTCAGGCAATTCGGTGGCGCCTAGCGCAGACACACGATTCGCCTGCGAATCGATCAGTTGCCGTAACCGCGCTCGCAGATCGCGTATACGCTGGAGCACAAGTCGGGATAGATGCGCCCCAACTCAAAACAACCATCCAGATACGCTCTGGATATGATGCCGGCCTGTAGAGCCGCGTCGATCTGAAAGTTGGCAAGGCCCTTGAAAAAGACGCCGCCTTCCGTGACCGGCCGCAGTTTTGCCGCACGCAGATCGGCCCGGAGCGTATCGATCGAGTAGGTCACATTGTGGCCGTGCGCCGCTTCCGCCGCCGTCACGGCTGCGTGATGATCGATCAACCCCATGTTGACTGCGATCTGCCGCGATCCGGCGCGCGCATTCGGCGCAGCCACGAACAGGCGGCCACCTTCGGACAGCCAACCACGGATCCGGCTCAGGACCTCGACGGGATGATCGAGGTGTTCGAGCGTATGGATGAGAAAAATATTGTCGTAGCGCCGCGTCGGTTCGAATGTCTCGAACGTCGAGTGATGAAATTTGACCGAGTCTTTCACCTTTTCCGCCGCCACCGCGATGCAGTCTGTCGACGCTTCGACGACTTCCAGCGCGTCGAAGCGCTGAGCGAGCAGGCGTGTGTAATTGCCCTCGAAGCATCCCAGTTCGAGCGCGTTGCCATTGGCGAGGAACGGCGCAAATGTCTGAAGCATGTATTCATGCATCAGATAGTCGAAATCGTAAGCGTAGCGATGTTCGGGGTGATCTTTCGCTTCCGCGTTGTAGTCTCTGCTCATGCTGATCAATCCTGTCCACGTTGATAGAAACGCTGCTCGACCGGAACGTAAAACTCATCGAGCGATTCCGGCACTCGGGCGTTGAAGCCGAGTACCTGACGCATCCACGCATCGCACCGGTCGAGATTGCGGTAGCCGAACAGCCGGGCGTAGTCGAGCTGCGGTTTGAAGAAGGGGCTGGTGAAGGTCAATGTCAAAGCGCGGCGCGGCGCGTTGGTGGCGTTCTGTCCGGTCGCGTGCCACATGCGTGAGTCGAAAAGCAGGACCGAGCCACGCTCGCCAGTCGCACGCGCCGCTTGGGCATAGAACGCATCGTCGGCGGGTTGCTGCTGGATGTTCTGCGAGTGCGAAAGGACATGCGTCGCGCCGTTGTCCAGTGTGAAATCGTCGAGCATCACCAATGCGTTCAGCATGAAGCGCCGCGTGTCCGAGCCGAAGCGGATATCGCGATGTACGTTCTGCACATAGGAGCGCGAGTCCCGCTCATTGATGACGCCGCCGTACGAATTGAGGACAAAGTTGCCGCCGAAGTACCGTTTGAAAACGGGCTCCAGGACTGCGAGCTCCGCCAGCAGTTCGACATAACACTCGCTATCCATTAACAGGTGATGCAGGGTGCCTGCGCTGTTGTCCAGCACGCCGTTGCGTTGCCGGATCTCGTTGCGCAGCGCAAGGGAGGGGGGGAGCGCCTTGACCAGCGAGTCGATCAGATCGGTGCGAATCAGTTGGGGGACGACGGTCCAGCCTGCCGTCGCAAGCGCAGTGTCGTGTCGAGCGTCGATCGTATTCATGAGGGCGAGGCAACGGGAAAAGGTGAATGGCTCAGGACCGATCGGCAGCCAGCATGGCCATCGGAATGACGTCGAGATAGCGGCCGCCTTTGAAGGCGGCCTGACGCATCAGACCTTCGGCGCGAAAGCCCACTTTCTCGTAGAGCGCCTTGGCGCGCGCATTGGACGCGAGCACGGTCAACGAAACACGGTGCAGATTCAGGTCGCTGAACGCATGCTCGAGCGTCAAGCGCGTCGCGGCCTCGCCAATCCCCCGGCCGCGCGCCGACTCCGCGCCGATCTGAATCGAAAACTCCGCGCAGCGATTCACCCAGTCGATCCCCAGCAGATACGTCACGCCGACGAGTTCCTGGGTAGCGGTGAGACAAACCGCCAGACGAACGTTATTCGTGCGGGAATTGAGATAACTATCGAACCATTTGCTGTCGATCTCGGGACCCACATGCCGGAAGGCGCCGCCAAGCAGACTGACGAGTGCCTGATCCGCGCGCCAGGCGTTGATGGTCGCAAGGTCGCCGCGATCGATTTCGCGCAGGAATATCGTGTTGTTGATCATGCGACTCGGTCCAGTATGCGTTGCACTATCGGCGCCAGATCGTCACGCGTGAGCCGCTGATCGCATGGCAAGAAAAGTGTCGAGTCAGGAAGGTCGCGTTCGAATTCCGGCACCCCTTCGGCGGCTGCGACGTCCGGCCAGTAGCCGGGCGTGTAGACGCGTTGCGCGCGAAGCGCTTCGCGAAGTCCTAAGGGCGCGCCGAAAAAGGGGTAGCAGAGCGGCACTGCCTCTTCGCGATGGTAAAGCGTGAAGCGGTTGTAGCGCTGCAGCTTCTCGTGCAGATAAGCAAAGTTCGCGACTCGCCGTGCGCGGACGGCATCATAGTCGACACTGGCGAGTATGCGCTGCGTCAGTTGCGACATTTGCAGCGGCTCCTGATTTTTCAGGCTTTCTTCGGCTGCCGCATAGTCTGCGTAACCGGCCTCCGCGTCCTGAGCAAGCCGGCTCAGCAGATGCCCGCAGCGTTGCAGCGAGGCATCGTCGATCGCATCTGGCATATCGATCGGCTGCTGCGTGACGAGACACCCGCCGTCGGGCACACCGAGAAATTTGCGTGGTGAGTACAGCGTGGCCAGGCAATCGCGCGGCTGCGCGAACAGGGCCTGGGCATTGTCGATCACGACGCGTTCGCGTGGAAACCGGCTGAGCACGTCGCCGACCTGGTGCTCGCACAGGCCAAAGTAATTCACGTAGACAAGCCACTCACCCTGTCCAAGGTCGACGGATTGCACGCGCAAATCCGAGTCGAGCCGATAGCGTTTGACGGGTGTGCCGGTCATGCGCAGCGGCTCGATCATGGCATCGCAAATGTACCAGGGCATCCAGACAGCGGCAGGGCGCAGCGAGCGAAGCAGCGCCAGAAACGCCGCTCGCGACGACTGAAAACGCAGTGCGCCGTCGTGAAGACGCGACCCGGCCGGCGGCAACTCCAGTTCGAAATAACCACCGATTGCGCGCGGCCGATCTGCGTTCATGCATGCACCTGCGCGGAAAGCATGTCTCGGACGCAATCTTTGCTATTGAACATCAGTACGTCGAGAATCGACAAAGCAGGATGAAATGTATCGTCGAACTGCGGATAAGGGCACAGATTCGGTTCGATGAAGGCGAGTTCCACGCCGCGGGCGGAAAACGCCTCGCTGTCGTAAAGTGCCCGGCCGCCCGGCAGATTCACGTAGATGAGCGCGTGCTCGCGTGTGCAGATATCCATTACCCGCTGAGTTCCTTTGAGCTGCGCGTTGCCGTACCTGGTCGACGAGGCGACGAATTCAGTGTCGATCTCCAGGTACCTGCAGATTTCCGTGACAGTGTGCGACGCGAGCAGCGAAATATGCTCGAACGGTGTTGTCAGGATCTGCTCGATCAATTCGCTGACTTGTGCGTACTGGGGCGCTTTCGCGTAGGCATGACGGATCGATTCAAGCAGCTTGCGCAGCCAGCGCTCGCGCGGCTGGATCAGGACGTCGTTGATTTTTTGCGTTGGGCTCGCACCGGCAAGCGGGACGGTCAGGTAGCGAACCTGGTCGCCCAGCAGCATCCGGTTGCGGTTTATCCAGCCGTTCTTGATAAAGTTCACGTCGTCGTAAATGACGAACTTGTCGACTGCGGCCGCCAGCTGGAAATATCCGATATACGGAAACAGATAGGGCTGCATGATCGCGAGCTTCATGACGTTCAGCAATCCGCAATGAGTCCGACGATGCGATCGAGCATGTTGTCCGTCAGCGCTGGGAAAATCGGCAGACACAGCACCTGTTGCGCGGCGGCATGCGCGACCGGCAGATTTTCGCGGCGCGCGGACGGCAGGCCACGATAGATCGGGAAGTCCGAAATCAGCGGGTAGAAATAGCGGCGCGCATAGATGTCGTGGTCGCGAAACTTCTGATACAACGCGTCACGGCTGATCGGATATTCTGGCCCGACGAGAATCGGAAAGTACGAATGGTTCGCCACCTTTTCGCCCGCCTTCGGGATGCAGCGGATGCCAGGCACATCGCGCAACCGTTCGCGATAAATCGCGTCGATCTGCGCGCGCCGCGCCAGCGCTTCGTCGATATGCTGAAGCTGAAGCAGCCCGAACGCGGCGTTGATTTCACTCATCTTGCCGTTGATGCCGGAGGCAACCACCGTTGTCTCATCGACGAAACCGAAGTTCTTCAGATGATCGATACGCTGCTTCGTCTTCGCATCCTGGCAGATGATCGCTCCACCTTCGAATGTGTTGAAAACCTTGGTCGCGTGAAAACTCAACACGGCGAGATCGCCGTGTTCGAGTACGCTGCCGGCTTCGGTCTGCACGCCGAATGCATGCGCCGCGTCGTAGATCACCTTCAGGTTGTAGTTGTCCGCGATTTTCTGGATCGCTTCGACGTCGCACGGCTTCCCGTAGCAATGCACCGGCATGATCGCCGTGGTTTGCGGCGTAATTGCCGCCTCGATCTTGGCGGGGTCGAGGTTCAGCGTTGCCGGATCGACATCGACGAATACCGGTTTGATACCGTTCCAGACCAGCGAGTGTGCTGTTGCGACGAACGAGTAAGGCGTCGTGATCACCTCACCGGTCACGCGCAACGCCTGTAGCGCGGTGAGCAGCGCCAGCGTGCCGTTGGTGAACAGCGCCAGATGGCGCACGCCGAGGTATTTGCACAGCGCCGCTTCGAACTGCTGGTGAAACGGACCGCCATTGGTCAGCACTTTGCTGTCCCAGATCTGCTGAAGATAGGGAATGAATTCTTCGAGCGGCGCGAGATGCGGCTGGGTGACGTAGATGCGCTCGTTAGTCTGCGGCTCGACTGCGCCAAGTGGTAGGGCTGCGTTCACTTGTTTTCCCCTGTTCCGGAGGGTGCGGCCGTATCGGCCGTGGTGCTTATAGCGTCTTCTGCTGAGACGCCGAAGGCAGCGGGTGGTTGGCCGTCGCACCAGCGTTGCCACATGATTCGCAATGCGCGCGACAGCCCCGCGGCGACCACCTCGGGCCGAAATGCCGCCGATGCCATGCAGCGCTCGCGCAAGCCGGTCCGCAAAGCCGCGAGCGCAGCAATATCGGAAGACAGGGCGATGCCTTTTGCGACGAAGTCCGCCTTATCCGTTGCAAGAAATTCCTGCAACCCAACGTGCGACATCCAGGTCGCACCGGCGCGGCTCGGGAGTGTGTCGCCGGCGATGGTCAGGGTCGGCACGCCCATCCATAGCGAATTCAGGACCGTGGTTGAACCCGTGTACGGGAACGTATCGAGACAGATGTCGACGTGGAAATGCTGTTGCAGGTAGACCGGAATACTCGAACGGCGGCGAAACATGAGACGCTCGCGCGCAATGCCAGCGTTCGCGAACCAGTCGATCAGCAACTGTTCGTCTTCGTCGGAACCGATCGCGCCGAGCAGCATCCGCGACGACGGTTGCGCATGCAGTAACTCTGCCCACAGCGCGATCACGTCGGGACGCAGTTTGTTCAGCCGGTTGAAACTGCCGAAGGTCACATAGCCGTTGTGCATAGCCGGCAGGATGTTGACTGGCGGCGCGCTCTTTTCCGGCAGAAACGGCGCATTTGCCGGCAAGTGGACGATCTTTTCCGAGAACATGCGCTCCGGGTCGCCGAACGGCACACCGAATCGGTCCACCAGGTAATAGTCCATCGCGCTTAAGCCGGTGGTGGCCGGATAGCCCAGCCAGCTCACCTGGATCGGCGCGGGTTTGCGCACGAAGGTGAGAAGACGGTTGCGGCCTGTGTGCCCCGAGAGATCGAACAGAATGTCGATTCGATCTTCGCGGATCTTGTTGGCCAGGTGAGCGTCGGGCATGCCGGTAATCTGATGCCATTCATCGGCGCAATCACGGATCAATCGCGTGTAATCGTCTTCTAGAATGTGATTGGCGTAGACGTGCAGGGAGAGGCTGGAGTCTTTCGCCAGGTGCTCCACGATCGGCAGCAGGTAGGACGAGACGGCATGACGGAACAGGTCGCCGGAGACGAGGCCGATTTTCAGCTTGCGGTTAGGGGCGCGCTTGTTGACGTGGCGCGGCCACTGCGAGCGCACTGGCGCCTCATGAATCTGGGCGAATTTAACGTGCTCGGAGAATAGCGTGTCCTGATCGATCTCAGGGTTGTGAGCCAGCGTAAATAAGAAGTTGTCGGCGGCGATCGCATCCTTCGGGTTTTTCTCAACCGCTGTGCGGAAGCTAAGCTCCGCCTCGGCCACCAACCCCAGATCGAGTTGCAACACGCCCAGTGCACTATGCGTACCGGAATCGGCTGGCGCCAGTTCAACTGCACGCCGTGCCGCGGCTAGACCCTCCGCCACGCGGCCCTGGTGTACCAGAACCATCCCCAAGATCCGTTGTGCTTCGGCGTAGTCGGGGTTGATCGCGATGATGGCTCGGCAGACTTCTTCCGCGTCCTTGGACATGCCTTTCAGTCGCAGCGTGTCCGCGAGCACGGTGCGGCTTTCCAGTTCTTCCGGCAGCAGTTCGGCTGCACGGCGCAAGGGGGCAAGCGCATCGTCGTATCGGCCCAGACGGTGCAGCGCAATCCCAAGCCAGCGCCAGGTGTTACCGTCGGCTGGAAAGCGCTCGGTAAGCGAGCGGCTGAGTTTGACGGCTTCAGCGATCTGGCCTTTGTTGTACAGCGAAGTGAAGCGTGTTGTTTCCTGCTGGCTGACCCGTCTGCCTGATGCGATGGTGGACTTGCCCGCGACCGTAGCCGTTTGCGCCGCTGCGCCGTTGGTTTCAGCGGTAGCGCCGTTTTCTGTCGCCGGTTTTTCAACCGGCACCTGGAACGTCGGGACGACCTTATCCGGATTCGACATTCGCGTGATCAGGCCGTCCACCGCCGGGCCCTTTAGCCCTTGCTTCTGACCCATTTCCAATGCCAACCACGCGGCGGCTACCTGGTTGGCATCGATCAACGCGTTGATGTAGCCCACCCAATACTGGCCGTTATGCGGCTGGAGCCCCAGGCTCTGCTCGAAATGGGGCAACGCATCTGCCGGACGGCCAGTCTGGACGAACAGTACGGCAAGGTTGTAAAGCACGTCGGCGTGATTCGGTCGCGCGTCGAGAATCGCCCGGTACAGCGCCTCGGCGTCGTCGAATTCGCCCTTGTGATGGTGCTCCAGCGCCGTTTGCAAAACGAGTGCGATGTCTTGCTCGAGTTGTTGTTCGGGCGTCAAGGGTTCAGCGGTCGGCTGCTCATACAGGAGAGTCATGGTCTCAGCGCGGAATGGTCTATGACGGAAATTGTGCGACGAGGCGAGGCTTTCCGATGCGAGGAGATGACGGTGAAAACGCCGCCTGTTTGGCGTATGGAGCAAGCCGCGGAAGCTCAAAAGCCAAGAAAAAAGCCCGCACGAGGCGGGCTGAGGGAACGAGCGCGCCCTGACTTCAGCGCGTAGTTCTTATTGTTGGGTCAAGCGGGTTATGCGGCTTTTTTTGCCGGACAGCGGCCTTCAGGCCTTGGGTCGCCTACATGCGGGCGATCCGCTGATATTCGCCAGCGGCCCTGGTGCGCCCCATTGCGGCTTCGAACTCGATGTGCAGTTCGTTCTGGGTGGTTTCCGCATCGGCGAGCAACGCGTCGTCGATGGTCTGGATCCGGTGGATCATTTCGAGCGCGGCCGGTTCCTGATCTGCCGACAGCGACATCAGCAGCGGCGAACGCGCTTCGGTAAGGCGGGCCGCTTCCGGCCAGTCGGCGAGCGAGGCAGCCTGTTCGATTTCCCGGGTCATCGACAGCAGCCGTTCGATTAGTTCGGTCTGGTTCATTTCGATCAGGTCCATGGACTTAGGTGTTGTTGGCGGACGCCAGCGCGCCGGCGCTGTTGGCGCCGCCAAACAGCGCGGTCAGGTATTGCGAATTGTTGTTCATCGTCGCCATCAGCGTGTCAAGCGCGGTGAACTGCGCCTGATACTGGCTCGTCAGTTGAGCCGTGTAGTCGGAGAGTGCGCTTTGCTGGCTGGTGATGCTCGTCAGATCGGTATTCAGCGCAGAAGTGCGCGTATCGATGATGCCGCCGGTCTGCGTGAAGTTGGTAATACTGCTATTCAACTGCTCGGCAATGCCGTTGGTCGAGTTGAAAAGCGCGGCGACGGTCGCCGGACTGCTCGTCAGCGCGGTGCTCAGCGTGCTGTTATTGATCACCATCGTGCCGTCTGCCGGGTCGTCCTTCAGCGTGATGCCGATTGCCGCCAGCGTGGAGCCTGTGCTGCCCGAACCCACGGCGCCGCCGACGATAGTGGCCAGCGTGTTCTGGATCGTCTGCAGTGTCGAGTCGCCCAGCAGCGGGCCTTGTGACGAAGACGAGGAATTGTACGAAGTGAGCGTCGCCATCGTCGTAACGACGGTGTTGTAGAGGCTGACGAAATTGTTGATCGCCGTGCTCTGCGCCGACGTGTCGGCCGTAATGTTCAGCGTCTGCGTAGTGCCGGCGGCGGCCGCCGCCAGATTCAGTGTGACGCCGGAAATAGCGGTGGTCACCGAATTGGTCGAGCTGCTGGCGGCGATCCCGCCGATCGTAAATTCCGCATCCTCAGCATACGAGCTCTGCGTCCAGGCGTTACTCGGATTCGCCGACGTAATCGACGATTCGCCGCCGGTGGTGCTCGCGGTCGAGGTCACGCCGAGGCTCGACAAGCCGTTGTCGCTGGTGACGTTGGTCGAAATGTTGATGACGTTGGCAGCCCCCGTATTTGCCGAGCGCAGTACAAGGTGGGCGCCGTCCGTGCCGGTCACGACGGTCGCCGTGACACCCGGGTTGCCGCTGCCGGTGTTGATCGCGGCGGCAATTCCGGAGAGCGTGTTGTTGGTGCTGTCGATGTTGATATTCATCGACTGGCTACCGATCCCGATCGTCAGCGTGCCGGTGCCCAATTGCGTCGTGGCGCCGAAGGCTGCCGAGGACAAGGCCTGCGAGCTGGCGATCTGTGTGACCCCCACCGAGTAGCTGCCGGCCACGGCGCCCGTACCTGCGGTGGCCGTCAGTCCGGTGCCGCTTGCGGTTGCCGCGAAAGTCGACAGCGTGGCACCGGTGGCCAGGCCCGCCATGCCTGACTGCAGTGCATCCAGCGCGGCGGTCAGTGCGCCGTATGCGGACACCTGAGTGTTGTCCGAAGTTTGTTGCGCCGTCAGAGCCGCGGCTTGTCCTGCGGTCTTCGCATTCACGAGGGCCGTGACGAGCGTCCCCACGTCCATGGACGTATTGCCGGTCGAACCGCTAATGATCGATTGCGCGGCCGATTGCATCGCGGCATTCGCGGCGGCGGTTGACGCAGCAGAAGACGTGGTAGAGATCGAGGACATTGCAGAGGCTCCAGGCGTCTAGGAATCTGTATTGGGTGGTGCGCGATGCTACATCACTTCGTGATGGGAATGCACAGCGGGAGGCATGCCTCCCGTTGTTTGAAACCTGGCGATGGGCGCGGCGCCGGCCGCGCGCC
>NZ_JAQQDU010000134.1:0-18826 GCF_046027825.1 Paraburkholderia sediminicola | reverse complement strand
CCGAGCCGGCCTGGATAGCGGCGCCGTCTTGCGCCTCAGGTAGAATCAACCCGGTTACGTTCCCCTTTCCATTCGATGACGACGCTCACCCTGATCGTCGCTCGCGCCAATAACGGCGTGATCGGCCGCGACAACCAGTTGCCCTGGCGACTTCCCGAAGACCTCGCGTTCTTCAAGCGCACCACGATGGGCGCGCCCATCATCATGGGCCGCAAGACGCATGAATCGATCGGCCGGCCGTTGCCGGGACGCCGCAACATTGTCGTGACACGGGATGCCGCTCGGCGCTTTCAGGGCTGCGACGCGGCCACCACCCTCGAGGACGCACTGAAGCTCGCCGCGCAGGACCAGGCGCCGGAGGCGTTTCTGATTGGTGGCGCGCAGTTGTATGCGGAAGGTCTGCGGCAGGCGGACAAGCTGATCATCACTGAGATTTCCGCCGACTTCGAAGGCGACGCCACGTTCCCCGAGCTCGATGAAAGCGAGTGGGAAGAAGTCGCGCATGAAACGCATCGCGCGGACGCCCCGAATGACTTCGACTACGCATTCGTGACATATAAGCGCAAGGGCGCTTGAGGTTTGGCGGCACGCCTGACTGACGGTCAGCGCACCGGGCCTCGCGCCTTCATCATTCGCCACCGGCCGCCACACACGCATAAAAAAACGCCACGCAGTTGCACGCGTGGCGTTTCTGTTTTCAGCCCTGCTCGAGGCCCGGCCCGCGAGTAATCCGCGGCCGGTCTTGGCGTCACTTGGTCGAACCGCTTACTGCCCCGCGATCGTCATCCGTTCGATCAGCACGGAGCCCGTTTCCTTGGTGCCGCGCGTGATCGTATCCGCGCCGATGGCGACGATATGGCGGAACATCTCCTGCAGGGTGCTCGCCACGGTGATTTCCTCGACCGGATACTGGATCTTGCCATTCTCGACCCAGAAACCCGACGCGCCGCGCGAATAGTCGCCCGTCACGTAGTTCACGCCCTGGCCCATCAGTTCGGTCAGCAACAGGCCCGTGCCGAGCTTCTTCAGCATTTCCTCGAAGTCGTCTTCCGGACGCGTCTTCGAGCTGCGCAGCGACAGATTGTGCGAGCCGCCGGCGTTGCCGGTGGTCTGCATGCCGAGCTTGCGTGCCGAGTAGGTGGACAGGAAGTAGCCTTCCACCACGCCGTCCTTCACCACCGAACGCTGTTTGGTGCGCACACCTTCTTCGTCGAACGGCGCGCTGCCCATCGCACGCGCGACGTGCGGATCTTCGACCACCTGGATGTGCGGCGCGAACACCGGCTTGCCGAGGCTGTCGACCAGGAACGAGGTCTTACGGTACAGCGCGCCGCCGCTCGTCGCCTGAACGAACGCGCCGAGAATGCCGGCGGCGAGCGGCGCTTCGAACAGCACCGGCACCTTGCGCGTATCGAGCCCGCGCGCGCCGATGCGCGACAGCGCCCGTTGCGCCGCGTAACGGCCCACCGCTTCCGGATTGGCGAGGTCTGCCGCGCTGCGGGTCGACGTGTACCAGTCGTCGCGCTGCATGTTGCGGCCGCTGCCGGCGATCGGCGCGCACGCGATGTAGTGACGCGAATACGGATAACCGGCGAGGAAGCCGCGTGAAGTCGCCAGAACGAATTGCGAGTGCTGCGCCGAGACGCTCGCGCCTTCCGAGTTCTTGATCTGCGGATCGGTTGCGAAAGCGGCGTCTTCCGAGCGGCGGGCGATTTCCACCGCTTCGTCGGCGGACAGATTCCACGGGTGATACAGATCGAGATCGCGCGGTGCGGTTTCGAGCAAGTCGGCTTCGGCGAGACCGGCGCAGTCGTCTTCAGCCGTGAAGCGGGCGATGTTGTACGCCGCCGCGACCGTGTCCCTCAAAGCCTGCGACGAAAAGTCCGAGGTGCTCGCGTTGCCGCGCTTGTTACCGATGAACACCGTCACGCCGACCATCTTGTCGCGGTTGTGTTCGATCGTCTCGACTTCGCCGCGCCGCACGGAAACGGACAGGCCGTCGCCTTCGGAAATCTCGGTTGCCGCGTCGGTACCGCCGAGCGACTTCGCGTGACGAAGGATGTCCGAGGCGATTTCCTTCAGCTCATCCTGGGTATGCGGAAAAAAGCGCTGCTTGACGTCCATGTCTGCTGCCATTGTCGTTGCCGTCCTGTTCGGGGCCGAGCGGCCCTGTGTGTTCGCCCATGCCATGCACGTGCGTACGCATTTTGCGTGCGCCATTTGTGTGCTCATTTGCGTAGTCACGCATCCCGCGATCATAGCAAGGTACGCGACGCTGTACCTGGCATTCGCTGAGCCTGGCGTTACCCCTGCGGCGCCCCGGCTTTGTCGCCGCTTGCCGGGTTTGCCGCGCCTGCAAAAAACCTCGTGGGAAGCCTTGTGCACGGCAACACGGCGGGTTCCGCGCGCGCGGCACGTTACAATATCGGTATGACACGCAAAACCCGCATTCAACCCATCGAGTCCGCCGAGCCGGAAGTCGACGAGAACGGCTACGACCGTCCCAGCAAGTCCCAGCTCAAGCGCGAAATGCACGAGCTGCAGGAGCTGGGCTCGGCGCTGATCGCGCTGCCGAAAGACGCGCTCAAGCGCATGCCGATGCCCGAAAAACTCGACGATGCCGTGCGCGAAGCACGCCGCATCACCGATCACGAAGGCAAGCGCCGCCAGGTGCAGTACGTCGGGCGCGTGATGCGCTCGCTGCTGGACGAGGAAACCGCCGCGCTGCGCACCGCGCTCGACACCTATAACGGCGTCAACAAGGCTGAAACGGCCAAGCTGCACTGGATCGAGCGCACCCGCGAGAAACTGCTCGCCGACGACGCCACGCTGACCGAATTCATCCGCCAGCACCCGAACGCCGATCCGCAGCAGGGCCGCACGCTGATCCGCAACGCCCGCAAGGAAGCGCAGCAAAGCAAGCCCCCGCGCTACTTCCGCGAGTTGTTCCAGTGGATCAAGAACGCCGACGGCCCGTCTGCCGCCACCGATTCCGACGCCGAAGACGCTCTGGAAGACGACGATGACGACCGCGACGCCTAAGTTGGCAAATAGGGTGGCAAATAAGCCGACGCGTAGTCACCCCGACGAAATCGTGATCGGCCTCGTATCGATCAGCGACCGGGCGTCCACCGGCGTGTATGAGGACAAAGGCATACCGGCGCTGCAGGAATGGCTCGGCGCCGCCCTGACCTCCCCGTTTCAAGTGGTCACACGCCTGATTCAGGACGACGCGCCCATCATTTCCGCCACGCTGATCGAACTGGTCGACGAAGTGGGCTGCGATCTGGTGCTGACCACCGGTGGCACTGGCCCGTCGCGTCGCGATGTGACACCGGAAGCGACTTTGGCTGTCGCAACCAAGGAAATGCCGGGTTTCGGCGAGCAGATGCGGCAGATCAGCCTGAATTTCGTGCCGACCGCGATTCTGTCGCGCCAGGTGGCGGTGATCCGCGAAACCGCGGAGCACGCGGCGCTGATCGTCAACCTGCCGGGCCAGCCGAAGTCGATCAAGGAAACGCTCGAAGGCTTGCGTGACGCCGAAGCAGGCGGCGCGGTCAAGGTGCCGGGTATTTTCGCGGCGGTGCCCTACTGCATCGACCTGATCGGCGGCCCATATGTGGAAACCAACGCCGACGTGGTGAAGGCGTTCCGGCCGAAGAACGCGCAGCGCGCGCCTCGGCAGGGTTGAAACTGAAACGGCGGCTGACGGATTATTCCGCAGGCGTTTCCGGGACCTGCGAGGCCGCCGGAATCAGGAAGTGCTCGCGGTAGTACTTCAGTTCGTCGATTGATTCATGGATGTCTGCCAGCGCCGTGTGCATCGCACGCTTCTGGAAGCCCTTGTAGATGGCCGGCTGCCAGCGGCGGCACAGTTCTTTCAAGGTGCTGACGTCGAGATTGCGGTAGTGGAAGAAGCGCTCCAGATCCGGCATCCAGCGCGCCATGAAACGGCGGTCCTGGCAGATCGAGTTGCCGCACATCGGCGATTTGCCCGGCGGAACATATTGTGCGAGAAAGTCGCGAATCTGTTCGGTGGCGTCGGCTTCGCTCACCGTCGACGCCTTCACGCGGTCGATCAGGCCCGAGCGGCCATGCGTGTTCTGGTTCCACTGATCCATTTTGGCGAGCGTCTCGTCGCTCTGATGAATCGCCAGCACCGGCCCTTCGACCAGGCGGTCGAGCGTCGAATTCGTCACGACTACCGCGATTTCGATGATGCGGTCGGTGTCCGGTTCGAGCCCGGTCATTTCCATGTCCAGCCAGACGAGATTCATGTCGCTGCGCACGAGCGGCGGCTGTTCGGTGGAGGCGAGGATGTCAGTCATGAAGGCAACCCTGATGGCCGGGCAGACGGCTTCACTGGAAGCCCGCTTGCCGCGGCAATTGTTCGTATGAGATTGGTTTGGGCCGGCCTGGGCCTGCTTGCGCCTGCCTGGGCCGGGTTTGAGCCGGGTTTGGCTTATCCCCCGCCGCCAGGCGGGAAGAAACATATAATTCTCGCATAGATACCACGGAATCCCCGGATGCCTACCCTGTACTTCACCGTTCTGTTCGTCGTCGCCGTCGTGGCGATGGTCGGCACCAAACTGTGGCTCGCGTCGAGGCAGATCCGCTTCGTCGCCCGCCATCGCGAGCAGGTGCCTAGCCAGTTCGCCGGCACCATCGCGCTCACCGCGCACCAGCGCGCCGCCGACTACACCGTCGAACGCACGCGCCTCACGATGATCGAGATCGTCGTCGGCGCGGCCGTGCTGATCGGTCTGACGCTGCTGGGCGGCGTGCAGGCGCTCGATCTGGCGATCTCCGACTGGCTTGGCCGTGGCTACGCCGGCCAGATCGCGCTGGTCGCGGCGGTGATCGCGATCACGAGCGCGATCGATCTGCCGTTCGAGTACTACCGGCAATTCGTGGTCGAGCAACGCTTCGGCTTCAACCGGATGAGCAAGGGTATTTTCTTCCTCGACCGTCTCAAGGGCGTCCTGCTCGGCGCCGCGTTCGGCCTGCCGCTGCTGTTCGTCGTGCTGTGGCTGATGAACCAGGCGGGCAGCCTGTGGTGGCTGTGGACGTGGATCGTCTGGGTCGGGTTCCAGTTGCTCGTGCTGGTGCTGTATCCGTCGTTTATCGCCCCGCTCTTCAACAAGTTCGAGCCGCTCAAGGACGAAGCGCTGAAAAGCCGCATCGAAGCGCTGATGAAGCGCTGCGGTTTCGCCGCCAAGGGCCTGTTCGTGATGGACGGCAGCCGCCGTTCGGCGCACGGCAATGCG
This sequence comes from Paraburkholderia sediminicola, assembly GCF_046027825.1. Lineage (GTDB taxonomy): Bacteria > Pseudomonadota > Gammaproteobacteria > Burkholderiales > Burkholderiaceae > Paraburkholderia > Paraburkholderia sediminicola_D. The sequence continues at coordinate 13,559 of NZ_JAQQDU010000134.1, read as the reverse complement.
TATTTCACGGGCTTCGGCGCCGCCAAGCGAATCGTGTTCTTCGACACGCTGCTCGCGCGCCTGTCGGGCAACGAGATCGAAGCTGTGCTCGCGCACGAACTCGGCCACTTCAAGCGCCGTCATGTGATCAAGCGGATGGTCGTCATGTTCGCGATCAGCCTCGTGATGCTCGCCCTGCTCGGCTGGCTGACGCAATGCGTGTGGTTCTATGAGGGACTGGGCGTGCGGCCCTCGCTGATCGGCGGTAATAGCGGCCTCGCGCTGGTGCTGTTCTTCCTCGCGCTGCCGGTGTTCCTGTTCTTCGTCACGCCGCTCGGCAGCCTGAGCTCGCGTAAGCACGAGTTTGAGGCCGACGCCTTCGCCGCGACGCAAACCGATGCGCAAGACCTCGTCAATGCGCTCGTCAAGCTGTATGAGGACAACGCGTCGACCCTGACGCCCGATCCGCTCTACACCGCGTTCTACTACTCGCATCCGCCAGCGTCGCAGCGGATCGACCGACTGCTGCGGCACGCATGAGCGCCCGCTCCCCGAAAGCGCCGCGCGCGCCGTCCAGCACGCGCGTAGCAGGGCTCGTGATTGCCGCTCATGGGCGCCACTACATGGTCAAGCCGGAAGACGGCAGCCCGATGCTCCAGTGCTTCCCGCGCGGCAAGCGCAGTGAAGTGGCGGTCGGCGATCGCGTGATTTACGAACCGACTTCGGCGGATCAGGGCGTGATCGTCGAGATCGGCGAGCGGCGCAATCTGCTGTATCGCTCGGATCAGTACAAGTCGAAACTCTTTGCCGCGAACCTCGATCAGTTGCTGGTCGTGCTCGCGACTGAGCCGCATTTCAGCGAGGACCTGCTTGGACGGGCGCTGGTCGCCGCTGAGGCAAACGAGCTGAAGCCGTTGATCGTGCTGAACAAGATCGACGTGACCGGCGCGCTGGAGGGCGCGCGCAAGCGGCTCGAACCGTACCGCGCACTCGGCTACACCGTGGTCGAAGTGTCGATCAAGACACAGCCTGAGGCCGCGCGACCCGCTTTGCTCGAGCATCTGGAAGGCCACTCGACGCTGCTGCTCGGCCAGTCGGGCATGGGCAAATCGACCTTGGTGAATCTGCTGATTCCGGATGCCGAAGTCGCCACGCGTGAGATCTCAACGGCGTTGAACAGTGGGCGGCATACCACCACGTTCACGCGGCTCTATCCTTTGCCCGGGGGTGACGGCGGTGCATTGATCGATTCGCCGGGCTTCCAGGAATTCGGCCTGCATCATCTGACCGAAGGCCGGCTCGAACGCGCGTTTCCCGAGTTCCGGCCGTTGCTGCCGAACTGCCGCTTCTACAACTGCCATCACTTGCAGGAGCCGGGCTGCGCGATTCTGGAAGCCGTCGCCGATGGCCGTATCCGGCGCGAACGGCACGCCCTGTATGCGCAACTGGTGCACGAAGCCAGCCAGATCGTGCGCTGATGCGCGCCGCTGCCAACCCATGGATTCACGATGAAATTGATGCGCGCGCCGAATCTGATCATCGGACAGCATTGGGTCAATGTGCTGGCGACGGCAGGCATCGCTTGCGAGTTGCATAACCGTTATCTGAACGGCGCGCTCGGCGATATTCCGGCGGATCAGTGCGCGCCGGAGTTGTGGCTCGTCGATGAACGCGACGAGGCAATGGCGCGCCGGTTGATCGATGCGGCGTCGCATGGGCCGGCGGCGGGCACGCCTTCGTGGCAATGCCACCAGTGCGGGGAGACCCTCGAGGCACAGTTCACGGTGTGCTGGCAGTGTGGGACGGCGCGCGATCCGCTGGATGGGTGAAGCCGTTGAGGCGTAGGGGAGCTGCGAAGCGATCGATCGGGCGCGGGTGACAAACGGTGAAGCGGTTCGGGTGCGGCTGATAGACAGTGAAGCGGCTCGGGCTCAGGTGCTAGGTGGTGAAGCGACCGCGGCGTTAGCAATAAAAAAAGCCGGGATACCCGGCTTTTTTCTGCGTTGCGTTAATCACGCGCTAACTCAAGCGATCCGCATCAGAATCAGGCGAGCCAAACGGCGATCGTCAGCATCAACAGCAAAATCATCCACAGCACCACCGCGCGCCACACCAGACCCACCGCCGATTGCAGCGTACGCGGTGTGCAGTCGTCGCCGACCTGCATCGGGCCGCCGTCGCCGGTAGCCAGCGCGTCGAGACTCGACGGCTCGGCGAGCGGCCCGCTCAGACGCGCACCCAGCGCCCCACTGCCCGCGGCCAGCAACACGCCGTCGTTCGCGTCCGGCCACTGCCGCGCGTGATTGCGCCATGCATAAATCGCGTCTTCGAAATTACCGACGATTGCAAAGCCCAGCGAGGTCAGCCGCGCCGGCACCCAGTCGATCACGAAGAAGGCGCGCTGCGCGAAACTTGAAAACGCCGCGGTGCGATCGTCGACCGGCCGTGCCCACGTACGCGCCAGATACTCGGCAATCCGATACAGCACCGCGCCCGCCGGCCCAACCGGAATCAGGAACCAGAAGAACACGCCGAACACATGCCGATGCGAGGCGACCACCGCGTGAATCAGCGTATGACGCACGATCTCGCTGACGGGCATGTCGACGGTGTCGAGCCCGGTCCATTCATGCAGGATTTCACGCGCGCGCGGCACATCGTCGTTGTTCAACGCGAGGTGGATATCGGTGAAGTAGTGGCTGAACTGCCGGAAGCCGAGCGTGAAGTACAGCACCGCGACGTTCCACAGGAACGCCAGCGCAAAGTGAATGTGATAAAGCACGTAGTAGATGAGCGCGACGGCCAGCGTCCAGGGCACCACCACCACGAGCCACGCGAGCAAGCCATGCTTGGGCTTGCCGGCATCGAATCCGTGCGCCGCCGACTCCGCATGGTATTGAAGCAATGCCGCCACCGGATTGTTCAGCGACAGCGCGCGGACCTGTTCAATAATCAGAGCCAGCAATACGGAGAAAAAAGTCATGCGATGCGCCGTGCTTTTCGAGTTTTTACGATTGTTTTATAACGATAGCACAGGGTCGGATGCGACTGAGCGCGGACGTTGACAAACACCCAACAACTGCACAGTCCGGCGCAGCTCACGCTGCGAGAAAGCGATAGAAATTGCGCAGCATCGCCGCTGTCGCGCCCCAGATGAAATGATGGCCGCCGACCTGATCCTCACGATCTTCAGGCACCGACGCAGCTCGCGGATAAGGCATGGCGAAGAAGCGCCGCTCGCCGCCTTCGTAACGAAACACGCGTTCTTCGTGATGCGCAGGGTCCATCAGGAAAGCGAGCGGTACTTCGAAGGCTTCGGCCACTTCGAGTGCATCCACTTTCAACGTGAAAGGCGGATGCACGAGGCCGATCACGGGCGACACGCGAAACCCGGTGCCCGTCAGATAGTCGGGCAACGCACCGAGAATTTCCACACGCGACGGATCGAGTCCGACTTCTTCCTGCGCCTCGCGCAATGCCGTGGCGGTCGAATCTGCGTCGAACGGTTCATGACGGCCGCCGGGAAAGCTCACCTGGCCGGCGTGGTCGTTCAGGTGGTCGGCACGTTGCGTCAGCAGCACGGTGAGACCGTTGTCGCGCACGACCAGTGGCACCAGCACGGCGGCCACGCGCGGATCGGCGCGCACGTCACGCCAAGGCACTTCGATAATGGGTTCAGGCGTCCAGCTAAGACGCTGCGCGAAACGCCCACGCAGACCGTCGGGCGTCAGCCGCCCGGCAGCGACCGGTGGCAGATCGGCACCCGTCGCTTCGACAGGCAGAGTTTCAGGCTCAAAGGCGGGGCGGATCAACGGGTCTCTCGGAATGAGCGGATAGGGGACATGCCGCTATTTTGACCTGGCAAACAAAAAAGCACCCGCGAAGGGTGCTTTTTCTTACAGCATTTACGCTTCCGGAGCAGCGCGGTCTTTCTTTGCGACCAGCTTTTCCTTGATTCGAGCCGACTTGCCCGAACGGTCGCGCAGGTAGTACAGCTTCGCACGACGCACATCGCCACGACGCTTCACGACGATGCTTGCCAGCAGCGGCGAGTACGTCTGGAACGTACGCTCGACGCCTTCGCCCGACGAAATCTTGCGGACGATGAACGACGAATTCAGACCACGGTTACGCTTGGCGATCACGACGCCTTCGTAAGCCTGAACACGCTTACGCGTACCTTCAACCACGTTCACGCTGACGATCACCGTATCGCCGGGGGCGAATTCGGGGATGGTCTTCTCGCCGAGGGCGCGGCCAATTTCTTCCTGCTCGAGTATTGCAATCAGATTCATCACTGACTCCTAGGTCCATCTTGTCGACGTTCGTACCTGCCTCACAGAAAACTGCTTGGCTACGGCCCCGATAGAGGATGGGTTCACATCTGGCGCCGTACACGCATGTGCGGCACCGCCTATGTCCGCTCGAAAGTCCAAGGCTTTACGCCTTCGACGCTTCCTTCGCGAGACTCGTAAGCCATGCCTCGTCGGCACGGCTCAACATCTTGTTCTTTCTGGCCTTCACGATCAGATCGGGCCGTTTGTTCAACGTATTGCGCAAGGCCTCACGCCGACGCCACGCTTCGATTTCCGCATGATGGCCGCCGAGCAGCACATCGGGCACACGCACGCCATCGTATTCCTCCGGACGCGTGTAATGCGGACAATCCAGCAGCACGTCGACGAAACTGTCCTGCACCGCCGATTGCGAGTCGTTCAGCACGCCGGGCAACTGACGCACCACCGCATCCATCAGCGCCATGGCTGGCAATTCGCCGCCTGACAACACGAAGTCGCCGAGGCTGACTTCTTCGTCGACGACACGGTCGAGCAAACGCTGATCGATCGCTTCATAACGCCCGCACAACAGGATCAGACCGGGTTCGGCCGCGAACTGCATGACACGATCGTGATTCAGTGTGGCGCCTTGCGGCGACATCATCACGACGCGCGACGCGCCGATACCCTGCTCCGCCTGCGCCGCTTTCGCCGCGCCGATCGCGTCTTCCAGAGGCTTGGCCAGCATAACCATGCCGGGGCCGCCGCCGTAGGGGCGATCGTCGATTGTGCGGTAATTGTCCGTAGTGAAATCGCGGGGATTCCACGTGCGCAACCCGTAGCGCTCCTGCTTCGCCGCACGGCTGGTGATGCCCCAGTCGGTCAGCGCACGAAACATGTCAGGAAAGAGCGTCACGACATCGAACTGCATCGCTCTCTCCAGTCAGCGAGTTATTTAGTAATCGGCTTCCCAGTCGACGATGATCTGCTTCGCCGCCTGATCCACCGTTTTGACAAAGACGCCGACGAACGGGATCAAGCGCTCGCCGGTCACCGGCTTACCGTTTTTGTCGGTATCCGGATATTCGATACGCAACACCGAGTGCGCACCGTTGTCGATCATGTCTGCAACCTTGCCGAGGTTGACCCCGGCAACGTTCACCACATCCAGGCCGAGCAGGTCGACCCAGTAGAATTCATCGGCTTCGAGGGCCGGAAATTCGCTGCGGCTGATATAGATGCGCGTACCACGCAGTGCCAGTGCCACATCACGGTCAGTTACGCCGCCCAGATGGGCAACGACACTGTCGCTATGCATTTTTGCCTGTAATGACGGCGCCGACTTGCGCTCGTGGCCTTTCATCAGCCACCAGCGCTTCGCGCTTAGCAATGCGTCGCCGCCATGCCCGGCATCCGCATGCGCGGCTACCTTGACCCAGCCTTTGAGGCCGTAAGCGTCGACGATCGCACCGACCTCGACCGCATCGGCCGGCCAGCTTTCCGCCGTTTCCGCGCGCATGCCTGCTGCGTTGGAACCGGCGCTTGCAACTTCGGCTTTCGCCTTGCCTTCGGCCCGTTCGACCGGTTTGCGGACGAATGCACCGAACGGCGCCTGATCAGACGTCTTCGCGCGCGGGGCGGCTGCTTTTGCCTTTACGCGATCAGAACCACCGGAATCACGCCCAGACATAAGAGAACCTCGCTGCCAACTTCGACGTCTGCTTCAGTAAAACTCGCGCATCGGACTGCTCGCGCAAGCTGCGCGAGCCGCCGGCCGAACCGACGACGATACGCATGCTAGCTACCATTAAGCAGCCGGCTGCGCCTTTTGCGCTTCTTTCACGAGACGCTCGACGGTCGGCGACAGTTGTGCGCCAACGCCTTGCCAGTACGTCAGGCGGTCTTGAGCGATACGCAGCGACTCACCCTTCGTAGCGACCGGGTTGTAAAAGCCAACGCGTTCGATGAAGCGGCCGTCACGACGGTTACGCGAATCGGTTGCGACGATGTTGTAGAACGGGCGCTTCTTGGAGCCGCCACGAGCCAAGCGGATGATGACCATACTAGAATCCTTGAAAACCGGGGTTCGGAACGACTGAAACACGCGATTATAGCGGGAAACCAACGCCATAACAAACACTTACGGGGATAAACTGAGCGACGGGGTTGTGCCGGCCATACAGACGGGGACCCCGGACCACGCCGAAACGCCCGAATTACCTGACGGAACGCCCGTGAAACTCCTGCCACCACCTGCGGTTTTTTTCGCTTTTTTCGTCGTCTTTCGGCGAGTTGCCGGCTTTTCGCGCGCCGTCCGTGTTCAGGCCCTGCGAGCGGGCGCAACGTTGTTGCTCGCCGCCTCTACCCTGCCGGCACTCGCCGCGTTGCCGATCGAGCACATCAAACTGCCGCCAGGCTTCCATATCGAGGTCGTGTCGGACGAGGTGCCCAGCGCACGGGGGATGGCGCTCTCGCCCAAGGGCATTCTTTATCTAGGCAGCCTCGACGGCCACATCTACGCGCTCGAATTGCAGAATGGGCGCGTGACGGCTCGCCACGTGATCGCCTCCGGCCTGGAAACACCGGCAGGCGTGGCGTGGCGGGACGGCGCACTGTATGTGTCCGCGGTGTCGAAAATTCTACGCTTCGACGCGATCGACACCCATCTGAACGCTCCGCCCAAGCCGGTCATCGTCACCGATACACTGCCGACGGAGACCCATCATGGCTGGAAATTCATCGCATTCGGGCCCGATGGCAAGCTGTACGTGCCCCAAGGCGCGCCGTGCAACGTCTGCCTGACAGACCGCAACCGCTTTGGGCTGATCGGCCGCATGAACCCGGACGGCAGTCATTATGAAGTCGTGGCGCGCGGCGTTCGTAATACGGTCGGCTTCGCGTGGCACCCTGTGACGCATGAACTGTGGTTCACCGACAACGGCCGCGACCTGATGGGCGACGACGTACCGCACGACAAGCTCAACTACGCGCCACGCGTTGGCATGGACTTCGGTTTTCCGTACTGCCATGGCGGCGACACGCCCGACCCCGAATTCGGCAAAGACCATCCATGCAGCGCCTTCACGCCGCCGACTGTCAAACTCGGCGCGCACGTCGCCTCGCTCGGCATGCGTTTTTACAGCGGCTCGATGTTTCCGGCCGCGTATCGAAACAATATTTTCATCGCCGAACACGGTTCGTGGAATCGCAGCAAGAAAGTCGGCTACCGGGTCGTGCGGGTGATTACCAACCCGGACGGCAGCAACGCGCATCAGGAAGTCTTTGCCGAAGGCTGGCTTCAACCGGGCGAAGCGGTATGGGGCCGCCCGGTCGACGTCCAACCGATGCCTGACGGCTCGCTCCTGATCAGCGACGACTACGCCGGCGCGGTCTACCGCGTGACCTATTCAGCGCCTTAGCCTTCGCGGTGAGCGCGCCGCGGGCGTAGAATGCGCGTCGGTCCGTGCCCACCGGCGCGCCGCTCCTTTCGACCGTCTGTCACTCTGCCCTCGCCTACATGTCCACCCTTGCCTCGACTTCCTCGCGTTTCAGATCCAAGACGATTACTGCCGCGCTGGCGTTCTTCTTCGGCAGCCTTGGCGCCCACCGTTTCTATTTGTACGGCACACGCGACATTTACGGCTGGGCCCATCTGCTCGGTACGCTGATCGGCATTCCTGGCGCCATGCTGGTTGTGGCAAGCGAGCGGGCCTCGATGCTCGGCTGGGTACTCGCTTTTTTCGGCGCCGTTTCGCTGCTCTCCGCCTTTCTGGCGGCGATCGTCTACGGCCTGCGGCCGGATGAAAAATGGGACGCGCAGTTCAATCCGCAAACCGAGCGCAAAAGCCGCTCTGGCTGGACCGTCATTTTCATCGTGATCTTTTCGCTGCTGATCGGCGCGTTCCTGCTGATGACGGGCCTCGCGATCTCGTTCCAGACTTACTTCGAAAGCCAGGTGCAGGCCGCCAAAGCGCTGTCGCAATAACCGGGCGCGTGCCGCGCTAAAAAAGCCTCAATTGCGAATTCTCGCGTGGCGGCGGTTCAGCACGCACCGGCTCGGCCCGGCGAAAATGCGACATATCCAGAATGCCGCGATCGCGCCGGTTTAGCCCAAGCCGGCGCACTGCGTTGTGGAAGCGCTGCTTCAGCAGGTCCGCCCACAATCCTTCCCCCTTCATTCGAGTGGAGAAGTTCGCGTCGTAGTCCTTCCCGCCCCGCATATCGCGCACGCGACTCATCACCCGGTCAGCCCGATCGGGAAAATACGCCGCGAGCCAATCCTTGAATAGCGGCGCAACTTCCCACGGCAAGCGCAGCACGATGTAGCTTGCGTTGCTTGCGCCAGCCTCGGCGCAGGCTTCCAGCACGCGCTCCATGTCCTGCTCGGTGACGAATGGAATCACCGGCGCAATGCTCACGCCAACGGGAATACCCGCTTCGCTCAACGTACGGATCGTGCGCAAGCGGCGTGACGGCGTAGCCGCACGTGGCTCGAGCGTCCGCGCGATATCCGCATCCAGCGTGGTGATGGTGATGGCCGCCATGAACTGCCCGCGCGCCGCCATAGGTGCGAGGAGATCGAGATCGCGCTCAATCAGCGACGATTTGGTGATCGCCGCAAAAGGATGACTCCGCTCGCTCAGCACTTCGATCACCCGCCGCGTAAGCCGCAAGTCGCGTTCGGCCGGCTGCCAGGCGTCGGTAATGACGCCGAGCGCGATCGGCTCGGGCACATAGGACTTCTTCGACAACTCGCGCTCGAGCAACTCCGGCGCATTGACCTTTGCGTAGATGCGGCTCTCGAAGTCGAGCCCCGGCGACAGCCCCAGATAACTATGCGTAGGCCGCGCGAAGCAGTAGATACAGCCATGTTCACAGCCCCGATACGGGTTCAGCGACACGCTGAACGGAATATCCGGCGACGCATTACGCGTGAGAATAGTCTTGGCGCGCTCTTCGAAAACCTGAGTGCGCAAGACCTTGGGCTCACCGTCTTCCTCCGGCGACGAAAGCCAGCCGTCGTCCACCACTTCGCGCTGGTCGACTTCATAACGGCCTTGCAGGTTCGTCACCGCGCCGCGCCCCTTGCGGGGCGTGGGCGGAGCGATCGGAAATTCGTTAGCGGAATGGATGTCGGAATCGGTCACGGCTGGAGTACGAAGAAACAGAAACGGCGCAAAACACCTGTATAAATATACAGTGTTTACGCCGTTTGTCGAGTCCAGCTACGCCCCTGCCGCGCGAGCTAATCGCCAACCGCGATAGTCAGCGTTTCCTTGATCTCTTCCATCACCACATAGCTCTTCGACTGCACCGCGCCAGGCAGTTGCAGCAGGATGTCCCCCAGCAGCTTGCGATAGTCGGCCATTTCGCCGATGCGCGCCTTGATCAGATAGTCGAAGTCGCCCGACACGAGGTGGCACTCCAGCACCTCGGGGATCTTCTGCACCTCGCGGCGGAACTGGTCGAACATGTTGCCGCTTTTGTGATCGAGCGTGATCTCGACGAACACCAGCAGCGCCGCACCCAACTCAGCCGGGTTCACACGCGCGTGATAGCCGGTGATCACGCCGTCGCGCTCCATCCGCTTGACCCGCTCGATGCAAGGCGTCACCGACAGCCCGACCTGTTCGGCGAGGTCTTTCATCGCCATCCGGCCGTCCTGTTGCAGGAGCCGCAGGATCTTGTGATCGAGTTTGTCGAGGGCACGGACCGGTTGGCGCTGTGTACGCATAGTGTTTTTGCTGAAAATCTTGAAAATACAATAACAAAACCTACCTGACTGTTAATAGTATAGCGGATAACACTGGGCGATCCGCGTTACACCTCGTTAATCGAACGAATTCCAACGAATCGGCGAGCGCGCCGCCCTCAGACCTCTTATTGAATATCCTGGAGCAGTTATGCGAGTCGTCGTTTTGGGCAGTGGCGTCGTCGGGGTGACGAGTGCTTATTATCTGGCGCGTGCCGGTCATGACGTCACGGTGATTGATCGCGAAGCCGGCCCGGCACTCGAAACCAGCTTTGCCAATGCCGGCCAGATCTCGCCGGGCTACGCGTCGCCGTGGGCGGCGCCAGGCGTGCCGCTGAAGGCCGTCAAGTGGATGTTCCAGAAGCATGCACCGCTGGCGATCCGCCTCGACGGCACGCAATTCCAGTTGCAATGGATGTGGCAGATGCTGCAGAACTGCACGTCGTCGCGTTATGCGGTGAACAAGGGCCGTATGGTCCGCCTCGCCGAGTACAGCCGCGATTGTTTGCAAGCGCTGCGCGCCGAAACCGGCATCCAGTACGAAGGCCGCACGGGCGGCACGCTGCAGGTGTTCCGCACGCAGCAGCAGTTCGACGGCGCCGCGAAAGACATCGCCGTGCTGCAGGAAGCCAACGTGCCGTACGAACTGCTGTCGCCGGCCGAACTCGCGCAAGCCGAACCGGCGCTCGCCGCGGTCTCGCACAAGCTGACGGGCGGTCTGCGCCTGCCGGGCGACGAAACCGGCGACTGCCAGATGTTCACCACGCGCCTCGCCGCGCTCGCCGAGCAACTGGGCGTCAAATTCCGCTACAACACGCCGATCGACGCACTCGCCATGGCAGGCGACCGCATCGCCGGCGTGCAGTGCGGCGCTGAACTGGTGCGCGCGGATTCGTTCGTGGTTGCGCTCGGTTCGTACTCGACGAAATTCCTGTCCGGTCTCGTGAAGATTCCGGTCTACCCGCTCAAGGGCTATTCGATCACCGCGCCGATCGTCAATGAAGCAGCCGCGCCGGTTTCGACCGTGCTCGACGAGACCTACAAGATCGCGATCACGCGTTTCGACGACCGGATTCGCGTCGGCGGCATGGCGGAGATCGTCGGCTTCGATAAGTCGTTGCGCCAGGCGCGCCGCGAAACGCTGGAACTGTGCGTGAACGATCTGTTCCCGGGCGGCGGCGATACGACGAAGGCCAGCTTCTGGACCGGCCTGCGTCCGATGACGCCGGACGGCACGCCGATCGTCGGCCGCACCCCCGTACCGAACCTGTTCCTGAACACCGGTCACGGCACGCTGGGCTGGACGATGTCATGCGGCTCGGGCCAATTGCTGGCCGACGTGATGTCGGGCAAGCAGCCGGTGATCAAGGCGGACGATCTGTCGGTGCATCGCTATCTCGGCGAGACCAACGGTGCACATCGTCCGGCTTATGCGTAAGGGGCTTGTGCGTAAGATTTAACGTTTTAACGCTTCGCGAGCGGTTACGCCGGTTGGTCATCCCAGACAAACCGGCCGGACAAAAACAAACGGCGCCTCCAAGGGCGCCGTTTGTTTTTTTGCAAGCGAGCTCTCGCTACATTGCTCGAGAGAAGAAGTGCAACATCAGAACTGATCTTCCGACAACGCCAGCACGCTCTCCCCACCCTTCGCGCTGACGATCGACGCTTCCAACGCCGAAGCCAGCGGCAGCACATGCTCGGCATAGAACTGCGCCGTCGCGATCTTCGCGCCGTAGAACGACGGATCCTCGTCGCGCTTGTCAGCCGCCACGAGCAACGCACGCGCCATCTGCCAGCCACCCAGCACAACACCCGCCAGCTTCAGATACGGCACGCTGCCGGCGAACACCGCGTTCGGATCGCTCCTCGTGTTGGCGACAACAAAATCGACCACTGCGCTCAACGAACGATGACCCTGTGCCAGATACGTCTTCATCGAATCGAACGCAGCGCCTTGTTGGCCGCCGAGCGCCTCGATCGTTTCCGCGACACCGGCCAGCAGCGACTTGGCGACCTTGCCGCCGTCGCGCACCGTCTTGCGGCCGATCAGATCGTTGGCCTGAATCGCGGTCGTCCCTTCGTAAATCGGCAGAATACGCGCGTCGCGGTAGTACTGCGCGGCGCCCGTTTCTTCGATGAAGCCCATGCCGCCATGCACCTGCACGCCGAGGCTCGTCACGTCGATCGACAGCTCCGTGCTCCAGCCCTTCACGATCGGCACGAGGTATTCGTAGATGGCCTGACGTTCAGCGCGCTTCGCTTCGTCAGGATGACGATGCGCGATATCGCTGTGAGCCGCGGCGACATACGCCAACGCGCGCGATGCTTCCGTGAGACCGCGCATCGTCGCGAGCATGCGGCGCACGTCCGGATGCTGAATGATCGCCACCGACTGTTTCGCGGAGCCATCCACCGGCCGGCTTTGCACGCGATCCTTCGCATACGCAACGGCCTTCTGATACGCGCGATCCGACATGGCAACGCCCTGCATGCCCACGGCGAAACGCGCCGCGTTCATCATGATGAACATGTACTCGAGGCCGCGATTTTCTTCGCCGATCAGATGACCGATCGCGCCGCCGTGATCGCCGAATTGCAGCACCGCGGTCGGGCTCGCCTTGATGCCGAGCTTGTGTTCAATCGACACGCAATGCACGTCGTTGCGCTCGGCAAGCGAGCCGTCTTCATTGACGAGAAACTTCGGCACGATGAAGAGCGAAATGCCCTTCACGCCTTCCGGTGCATTCGGCGTGCGCGCCAGCACGAGATGGGCGATGTTCTTCGCCATGTCGTGCTCGCCCCACGTGATGAAAATCTTCGTGCCGAACAGCTTGAACGAACCGTCACCTTGCGGCTCGGCGCGGGTGCGCACCAGCGCGAGATCGGAGCCGGCTTGCGGCTCGGTCAGGTTCATCGTGCCAGTCCACTCGCCGGAAATCAGCTTGGGCACGTAGGTTTGCTTCTGCTCTTCGCTGCCCGCCGTGAGTAGCGCCTCGATGGCACCATCCGTGAGCAGCGGGCACAGCGCGAACGACAGGTTCGACGCGTTCAGCATCTCGATACAGGCCGTGGCGATCAGCTTGGGCAGACCCTGGCCTTCGTACTCGACCGGGTGTTGCACGCCTTGCCAGCCGCCCTCGCCGAACTGGCGGAATGCGTCCTTAAAACCCGGCGTTGCGGTGACCACGCCATCCTTCCAGCTGCTCGGATTGCGATCGCCTTCAACGTTCAGCGGTGCCAGCACTTCGCCGCACAGTTTCGCCGACTCTTCGAGCACGGCCTGAGCCGTCTCGAGGTTCGCGTCTTCGAAGCCCGGCAGCGTCGCGATATCGTCGAGACCGGCCAGTTCCTTCATCACGAACAGCATGTCCTTGATGGGCGCCGTATAGCTCATTTCAGTTCTCCTCCTGACTGTCGATATAAAAAGGGCGCCGGACTTGATAGGTCCCGCGCCCTTCCGTGTGCTGCCAGGCGCCTTTTACCGGCGCTGCGGCGCTTAGCCGAGCTCGTTAACGAGTTCCGGCACGAGCGTGAACAGATCGCCCACCAGA
>NZ_JAQQDU010000133.1:0-19259 GCF_046027825.1 Paraburkholderia sediminicola | reverse complement strand
AAATGCTGATTAATGTGCTGCCCGTTCGGCTTGCAGAAGAACAGGCGTCAAACTTTCTGGATAGCGAATCGAATCGGCGCTCATTTCGGTTGATTTGGCTCGTAAACGAGCCTCCCCGCGCGCATTTTTTACACGCATGACGGATTGCTCCCATGAACCGATCGCAACAGATTTCGCGCAATCACCAGATTCGCCAGAGCGAACAGGCTGAACAGTTGCGCCGTGTTCTTGGCCAAGCCCTTGTATCGGGTCTTGCGATGGTGAAACAGGTTCTTGACGATATGGAACGGATGCTCGACCCGCGCTCGGATCTGCGCCTTTGTCCGCTCGGCCGCTATCACCAGGTCCTTCAGCGGGCCTTCCGACATCGCCTTGATCTTTCCGCGCTTGGCCGCGACGTGCCACTTCACCGCCTTGCCCTTCATTTCCTCGCGCTTGTCTACGCCAATGTAGCCCGCGTCGGCGAACGCCTGCTCTTCATGCCCGTGCAACAGGGCATGCGCCTGCGACACATCCGACACGTTGGCCGCCGTGCCAACCACACTGTGAATCAGGCCCGAGTCGGCGTCCACGCCAACATGGGCTTTCATCCCGAAGTGCCATTCGTTGCCCTTCTTCGTCTGATGCATGTCAGGGTCACGGCTCTTCCCGGCGGTTTTGGTCGACGGTGGCGCTTCGAAGATCATCGCATCAACCAGCGTGCCTCCCTTCATCAGCAGGCCTCGCTCGCACAGCGAGATGCCGATCTCGTCGAACAGCTTGCGTGTCAGTTCGTGTTCGATCAGCAGGCGCCGGAATTTCAGCAGCGTGGTCGCATCCGGCACGTTCTCGACCGCCAGATCAATGCCGGCGAAGGCGCGCAGCGCGATGCTGTCATACAGCGCATCTTCCAGCCCTTCGTCCGACAGCCCGTACCACTGTTGCAGGAAGTAGATCCGCAGCATTCGCTCCAGGCCAATCGGCGGACGGCCTCGCGTGCCCTTTGGGTAATGCGGTTCGATTGCAGACAGCAAGCGCTGCCACGGCACAATCTTCTCCATCTCCGCCAGGAAGCGTTGGCGTTTCGTCACGCGCTTCTTGCCTGCAATTTCCGCTTCCGCGAAGCCGATCTGCCTCTTCATCGTCGTGGGTCCGTTCCGTGAACTGCCTTCTATAACGTCCTCGGCTACGTCACCGATGACCAACGAGCTTTATTAATCAGTGTTTCCCTAGCGTTAAAACCGGTTCGTGATCTCTGGCTTAGCGTCTATGGCGCGACTGCTCGGATCACCCGCTTGAGTGCTCCAAGCGTCCGGTCACTTTGGGCCGCTCTTCGAGTAATCAAGCTCACTGCCGGGAGCAAGAAGTCGAGTTCAACAGGCAGAATCCTACACAATCCTTCCGCTGCGATTTCTTCGGCGAGGTCTCGCGGGAGCATCGTGACGCATACCTCATTGGAGGCAAGCGTAGCTTTGATGGCCGCAACCGAGATTGTCTCGACAAGTGGCTCGCGTATGACAACCCCGCTCCGCACGAGCATTTCTTCGAATGCACGACGGGTAGGGGTGGCTTTCGGCGGAAGAACCCATTCTGCAGTGGCAAAATCGTTGATTGTCAGCTTTCGGCTATTCGGAGACTGATACGCCCGATTCGAAAGAAGAACCGCTTGCTGCGTATAGAGAATTTCCTGCTCCATCTCGCTGGAGTTCACGTGTGTGAGCCTGGCTATCACACAGTCGAGTTCATGACGGCTCAGCATGTCGACCAGTGCGTCGGTGTGACCATCGTGAACCACGAAGCGATAATTGAATCCCTGTTGCCGCAGCGCGTCCATCGCCTTCGTGAGCAGTGAGTAGGAGATGAACTGGATGATTCCAATTCTCACGGTGCCGTGAAACCCGGCGTGAAACGCAGTCAAGTCGGCGGCGAGGTTGCGCAGGTCTTCCAGAAAGGCCGCACTCCGCGGTACGAGTAGATAGGCAACTGGCGTCGGCACTAGTCCGCGCGAAGTTCGCTCGAAAAGTTCGGCACCGACAATCTCCTCCATTTCCTTCAGTGCCTTGGTGATAGCAGGCTGGCTGAGATTCATCTCGTCAGCGACCTTACGCAACGAGCGGTGGCGATAGACCGACGACAGCAATACGAAGTGCCGAGCCTTCAAGCGCTGCGTCAAAATGGCCCAAAGCTGTTCTTCCGATGCGCGCACCGAATTTCCATTTGGTTATCGACGAATAAGTATATTTCAATATTTGGTTATTTGGCTGACCTAGTATCGAGTCCACAGGTGCCAGACACGCATCCCACTTCTTGATCTGGAGGTCAAATGAAACTGTGGCTCTTGGGAACCGGCACGCCGACACCGTCAATGAACCGGATGTGTTCCGGTTACCTCATCGAAGCTGGCGATGACTACATTGTGTTCGACCATGGTTTCGGCTCGCACCACCGTCTGCTCGAGCTCGGTGTCCCGGCAACGCGTGTTTCGCATGCGTTTTTCAGTCACCATCACTACGACCATATGGGCGACTACCCCCGGCTTCTCCTTACACGCTGGGACCAGGGCGCGGGCAAGATTCCGGAGCTGAAGGTCTATGGGCCGCCGCCGCTGCAGAAGATTACCGACCGCCTGTTCGGCGATGATGGCGCGTTTGGTCCAGACCTGATTTCTCGCACTGAGAATCAGGCGAGCATTGACGTGTATCGCGCTCGTGGCGGGGAAGGCGTCCGGCGCAAGCCGCAGCCTCTGATAACCGAATTGGCTCCGGACGGTACCGTTACGGAAGCCGAGTGGACCGTACGGGTCGTTCCGGTGAACCACTTTGCGCCGCACCTCACCTCCTATGGCTATCGCATCGACCACCATGGTCAATCGATTGTCTATTCCGGCGATAGCGGTCCATGCCCCGCGCTCAATCAACTCGCGCAGGGCTGTGACGTGCTGGTGCATATGTGCCATTACCTCACCGGCACCGCACCGAGCAAGACATTCGCGGCATTCTCTTCTGGACATATCGAGGTTGCGGAGGCGGCGAAACAGGCGGGCGCTAAAAACCTGGTCATTTCGCACGTCACGGAGCAGTTCGACAAACCAGGCGTGCGCGAACGCGTCATTACGGAGGTGAGCCGGATTTACAGCGGCAACATATTCTTTGGCGCTGACTTGATGGAAATACCGGTGTCCGGGCCAGAGGCGAGCAAGCTCGACTAACTCCAATCGAGTGGCGGCCGCGTGTCTTGCTACTCCAAACTCTAATCGAGGTATCTTGTGAACATGCTAGAGCACCCCGCCGGTTCCCCCTCATTAGGGACGAACATCGAGCCAACGCGATTTGTAGAGAGGAAGGCCATCGTTGCTGCTGTCATCGGCACCACCCTTGAGTGGTACGACCTGTTTGCATATCTGTACTTCTCGGTGACGATATCGAAGCTTTTCTTTCCTCACGCGGACCCGTTGATTTCGCTTCTGGCGACCGTTGGCACGTTCGGCGGCTCGTATCTTGTGAAACCGCTCGGGGCAATGGTCCTCAGTTCATATGCTGACCGGGTCAGTGCGAAATCAGCGCTCACGCTGACTGTGACGCTGATGGGGCTTGGAACAGCGATGATTGCCTTCACGCCGACGTATTCATCGATCGGTGTCGCCGCGACAGTGGTGATGGTGGCCGCCCGACTGATTCAGGGATTTTCCTCAGGGGGCGAATACGGTTCCGGCATCACTTTCATCGTTCAGCGGGCGCCTGCGGCCGAGCGAGGCTTTTTTGCCAGTTTTCAGATTGCGGCCCAAGGGCTTACGTCGGTTTTTGCCGGTCTTACCGGGGTCGTTATTTCAGTTGCGCTTACAACGGAGCAAATTTCCAATTGGGGCTGGCGCGTCCCGTTCGTCCTTGGGCTCGTGATCATACCCGTCGCGGTCTACATTCGGCGCAACATTTCTGAGGTTCACAGCACGACGATTGCTCCCCGGCATCCGACGCCGGTGCGAGAAGCACTCAGCCGATACCCACTCCTTTGTCTTCTTTCCATCGGCACGTTCATCCTGGTTTCGGTTTCTTCGTATGCACTTGCGTTCTACCTGCCGACCTATGCAGTGAGAACCCTCGGGCTTGCGCCGACAAGTGCATTTGCGGCCACCATACTGACCGGCAGCGTCCAGGCAGTGTTTTCGCCCATCTTCGGCAGACTATCTGACAAGGTTGGCCGGCTTCAAGTGATGCGCACCGCAGCGATCATGATGGCTGTCATCGTGATACCTGCGTTCCAATTCGTAGTATCGAATCCAAGCGTAGCTTCGCTCCTAATGAGTCAAGTTGTTCTCGGCCTCGCGATGACCGCATATCAGGCGCCGATGCCTGCGCTGCTTTGCGACCTGTTTCCACCAGCGATACGAACGGTGGGGGTTTCGATAGCTCATGACTTCACGGCTGCGACATTCGGTGGGTTCACGCCACTATTGATCACGTACATGATTGCGGCGACTGGCTCCAAGGTCGTGCCGGGCTTCTATGTGGGAGGTGCCGCCGTGATAAGTGCCGTCTGCATAACGCTCATTACCCGGTATGCCCGGACCCTAGCGTGATGGCCATCGGTCCAAGTGACGAAGCGCATGGCGTTTTGAGTAGCCATTAGGTCATTCGTCCACAGCTGTCCACAGGCCGTTGGGGGTCTGGCCAGCAGCTACCATGCGGGTAACGCGACGCAGACGCTGAAGACCACGAACAGCCGGGTGGGGAAAGAATTACGCGCGAATCGCGGGCCTGTTCAAAACGCATTCGCGTATCGATAAAAAGGCTGTGACGGTCGCCGCTGTGGCGCTTGTAGAAAAGGGTCGTCAGCAGGTGTTCATGGCGGCCGCGGTGTTTGTGAACGGTGTGTTCACCCCAGTTGAACAGCAGCAGCGCGGCTCAGACCGCGAGCAGATCAAGTGGACGCACTTGCATCAGGCTATGCCAGCAGGTCAATCAGGCGATGAGCCAGATGGACGAGGTGGCCCAGCGCAATTCCGCTTTGGTCGTGCAGGCATCGGCGGCATGCTAGGGCGCGTTAGGTGTGGAGCGCGGCCCCGCACAAGCACGAGAATGCCATCAAAGGGCAACCGCAGAGGGATATGTGTCGGCGCCGTCGCCGCAAAGCGGCGGCGCAATTGGTGTAGATGTGCGCTAAATGTCAGAAAGCAGGTTGACTGGGGAGCGTTAAATGTCTTGGGTTTCGGCAGCGTGCTGGCTAAAATTTGAGCGCCATGGTCTGCCGGAGATCGAAATGAAGGTCACGATTCGCGCGGAGATCGCCACAGACTGGAACGAAACCGAGACCTTAGAAATCAGTGAAATTGAGCGCCAGTATTGCAAGCTGGATCAGTCGAAAATCGGCTTGCCTCTGGTTGAAGGCAAAGACGTGCTGCACAAGCCGTAGCAGATATTCGCTGCAGCGCTGGCTGAGGCCCGACCAGCGCGCTGCATCGCCGGTGGCCCGCGAGGCGGGCGAAGCAGGATAGGGCGGCGCATTCATGGCGACCAATGAATGACGTCGAACTGCAGCATATTTTGTAGGCGGGCAAATCGAGCCTTCGATGACAGATCACGAAGCAGCTTAGGCTGATTCAGGACTTTCCATGAAACTGAATTTAGTCTATATTTGGTCTGAATGACGCAGCCAACGGAGGATCAGACATGCGCCTGGCAGACCACGTAAAGCCAATTAGCTACCTGAAAAGCGACGCAGCGCAGATCGTCAAGGATTTGACGGCCTCTGGCGAGCCCCTGCTCATTACGCAGAATGGCGAGGCGAAGCTCGTCGTGCAGGACGTACAGAGCTATGAGGATACCCAGCAAACGCTGGCGTTGCTCAAGATACTGGCCTTAGGCCAGAAGGACATTGAGCAGGGAAAATTCAAGGAAGCTGGTGAGTTTCTTGCTGAGCTCGCCGACCTTGATCGGAAGGAGAAAACCCGCTGATGGGGCCGGCGAAGCTGAAGCTCCTGATTCTCGACCAAGCGCAGGAGGATACGAAGGATTTGCGTCGCTACATCCTCAAAAGCTTCGGTGCCGAGACGTGGAAGCAGACGTCCGCTGAATTGACCGTCACGTTTAGCAATATCAGGCAATTCCCACAGAGCGGTTATGTCCCGGCCGAGCTTGCAGATTTCGGCGGTCTGAATTTTCGGGAAGCCTTGAGCGGACAGAACCGGGTCATCTATGAGGTGCGCGGCGACACGATTTACATTCACGTTGTCACCGATACGCGCCGGGATCTACGAACGCTTCTCCAGAAACGACTATTGCGTTCTCGCTGAAAAATTCAGCTTTATGGGTCGAGTCTTCACGCTGTAGTGCCGGACCACTCGCCAGATGGTAGTACACGCGTACTCCCGAAAAAGCTCACCATAACGGTGAATATTGATTTCCAATACGCGACTAACCGTCTGTGGCAATCACTTACACCTCAAAACGCAAAACCGCCTGCAACAGGTCAGCCGTCTGAAGAAATAATGAGCACATACGTCGCTGGCGGTTATCGATAACGGATACCTCGTGAAGCTGAACCGTTGCGTCATTGACGATTGCGCTGCTTTCGACTTCTGGTAGATTAATTGCTGAGTGGCGCAGTACAAATACAAAGACCGCGAATGATATTGTCGAGGTACGTCATGGAAGTTCTTGATTGCGCCCCCGTCGTCTCGCCGGACGGACGCGCCGTGGTTTTCATGCTGTCGATCCGCGGCCGCGAGGTCGAAGGCGCAATCGCGCGTGACGCACTCGAAGAGCATTTTTGGCTACCGCGTAGCGCCGACGCGACGCGCATGTTAGCGGCGGTGTAAAACCGCTTTTAGATGGCGGCGCAAGGTTGAGCGAAACGGTCAACCATGAAGGGGCCACCGGGCCCTTCATGGCGCTGTGACGGTGGCGCAGGGATCAGAACGGTGGGCCGCGGTCGGTAGCTCGGGTAGCGACGACAGGTCGGCGCCGTTCACGCAGCAACTCGTGTAACTGGTCCCCATAGAAGTCGGTGATCACGGCGAGCAGATCATCGAGCAGCTCGAACACGGCGAGCGCCTGGTCGGGTGTCCAGTCGTCGGGTACAACGAACGGTAGCCCGCGCCGACGGCCAGAGGGCAGCAACGGTTTGTGACTCATGAGGCAGTTCCTTTCTTCACGGCGGTTCTTTTTGCGCTCCGTTGCCGGGCGCGGGCTTCGGTACGTTCGCGTGCCTCCTTGAGCCGGTACGACTCGCCCTCAATCGAGATCACCTCGGCGCGATGCACCAGCCGGTCGACCAGTGAGACCACACAGGCCGCGTTCGGGAACACCTCCGACCATTCCGAGAACGGTTTGTTGGTCGTAACAATCGTGGAACGGGCCTCGTACCTCCTGCTGATCAGTTCGAACAGCAGGTCGGCATGGCGATTCGAATAGGACAGATATCCCACCTCGTCGATGAGCAGGATGTCCGGCGTCGCGTAGTGGCGCAGCCGCCGGCGCAACGCAGAATCGCTATCGAGTGCGGCCAGTTCGCCGAGCATCTCGCTGGCCGACCGGCACAGCACGGTGTGGCCCGCGATGAGGGCCTGGTGCGCCACGTTCTGCGCGAGTGTCGATTTGCCCACGCCGTTCGGGCCGATGAACACGACGTTGGTTGCGTCGTTGAGGAACGTGAGCGACATCAGATCCTCGACGGCCGAACGTTCGATGCGTTTGGGCCACTTCCAGTCGAAGTCACCCAGTGCCTTGAAGCCGCCCAGCTTTGCGTCGCGGATACGCCGCTGCAATGAACGGTGGGCGCGCTCATCCTCTTCCCACTGCAGCAGCGGCGCGACCCAGTTGGCGTCAGCCACTTCGGACCAGTGCTCGACGAGCCCGTTCAGGCGCAGCGCCTGTGCACGTGAGCGAAGGGTTTCATTGTTGTTCGGATTCGATGTCGTCATCTTCGGCAGTGAGTTGGTCATAAGTGTCCAGGCGGTGCGGCTGCACGGGCGCATCCTTGCGTCGTACGTGCTCGGGCAGCTTCATCGCGACAGGTGGTGGAGCACCACGCGCGGCACGGCGGCGCTCAAGTGCAGCACGTACGGTGTTCGTATGTGCAGAGCCCGTGCGTAGTGTGTCCTCGACGGCGGCCTGCAGTTCGGCGGCGCCGTAACGATCGAGCAGGCGCAGCAGCGCGTTGGTGAGTGCGCCGATGTTTGCACCGCGTTCGGCCGCTCGCGTGAGCAGTAACTGGCAGGCCGGCACCGCCTTCGTCAGACTGTTGATACCGCGGTGCTGACGGGCCTGATGCTTGAATTCCACGAGCGTCTTCAGATGCTGTGGGTCCTCGATCTGTGCGTCGCGGTCATAGCTTCGGCGGTGACTGGCGATCACTTCGCCACCGTCGAACACCCGGACCTGTGTCTGGTCCGCACGTACTGTCAGCGTTCGGCGCACATGCGTGTGCGGGATCGTGTAGTCGTTCAGGTCGAAGCGCACATACGGCGTCTTGCCGACCTTCACCGCGAGCTGCTCTTCCACGGGGTACGGGTTGTCGGGCAGCGGGAGCAGCATCGGCTGTTCCTTTGTGAAGGCTTCGCGTACGCTGATGGTCCGATCCTCGGGACACGGCCGGTCGGCCGCCTGGGTCCGGCACCAGTGCTCGGCCTGCGCGTTCAGGTCGTCCAGGCCACTGAAGCTGCGCGCCGCGAAGAACGCTTCACGGATGTGGCGGATCGCCCGTTCTACGCGCCCCTTCTCATTACCCCGTGCCACGGCGACCGGACGGGGCTCGAAGCGGTAATGGCTGGCGAACGCGAGCAGCGTCGGATGGAAGCGGATCGCGTCACCCTGACGCTCGAGCACGGCGCTCTTGAGGTTGTCGTACAGCAGGACCCTTGGCAGGGCACACCACGTGTTGAACGCGCCGACGTGGCCACGCAGGAAGTTCTCCATCCGGGCGTCAAGGAAGAACCGCAGGTAGATATCGCGCGAGTAAGACAGCACCATCACGAAGGCCATCAGCGGTCGGCGCGCGCAACCGATCTCGATGTGACCGAAGTGACCCCAGTCCACCTGCCCCTGTTCGCCCGGCAATGTGCGCAGACGCAGGAAGGCCTCGGCAGGCGGGCGCGGCCGGTACAGCGCGATCAGGTGCCGGAAGTGGTCTGGAGCGCCCGTGTAGCCACGCTCGCGCACCATCGAGTACAGCCGGCTGGCCGTGAGCGAGGGGAACTTCTCCAGCGTCTGCTGGATGAACGACAGGTAAGGCTCGATCATCGAGGCGCGCGGTGGCGGTCCGTGTCGGGGCAACCCGGCATGCGCGAGTACACGCTGCACCGTCTCGCGATGCACGTGCAACTGCTTCGCGATCGTGCCGCAACGCCACTTCTCGACGTGGTACAGGCGCAGGATCTGCGCCTCCAGTTCAACTGCTATCGTCATTCAGAATCTCCGTAGTCCGCCGATAAACACAACGAGGACCACGGCGACGCACAAAGCCTGTACGCACGAACGGCGGCAGCGGGCAGCCGCAACAGTGACAACGCGACGTTGCTGGCGCCGCCGCTACGCAAGTGTCAGTTGCGACTGCAACGGCGGCGTCGGTCGGGTCCGGCTGCAGTACATCATTCGCGGGGGACGCGGGTGAACGGTGATGCGTCACGAATTTGCATCTGGCCCGGTGGCGTCGGGCTCGTGCAGCGTGTGCAAAGCGGCCGCAACGGCTTTGTTGATAGCGGTGACCCGCCGCGCGCGTGTTCTCGCGCCGGGCGGCCTGCGCACAGTCGGCGTTGCAATAGCGGTTGCCGCGATCGCAGCGGCGACAGATGAACACCTGCGCCCGGCAACGGGCGCACAGGAAGAGGCGGCCCGTGGCCTGCATCGGCGGTCCTTGTAGAACGCCGAAGAGGTTCCGGGAGAAATCGACGGGACGCGCAAGCGATGCGATACTGCGGCTTCATGCGTTCCGCCTGCCGGCCTTATGGCCCGCATCAGGGAATCCGTGGAGGCGTGGCACCGGGTTGAACTTGGCGGTTTGAGGCCGGTGTCGCGCCTGTTGTTTCTTCGGCGAACCAGGTTTCTACCACGCTCCCGGCCGCACGCGCGAAGGCGTGACGCTATGTGCGTCTCCAGTCGCCCTACGGGCTCCCTTCGACGCCCACAGCGTCAACTTCCTGCTCATCCCTATCAGGTCAAGGCAACACGGCGCGGCCTCCACTGCCGCATGTGAAATGCCGCTGTCAACTTGACGCCGCCAGATTTGCGCGGATTCACACCGCCATCGACACGCGCACGCTCAAAACATTTGAAAACGGTCGCAACCGCATCGTCGCGGTCGCCCAAAGAAAGTTACTTGCGCGACCCGACGAGCCGCTGCGACTGACCGGCAGCGACTTCGTGACCCGGAGACGGGCCATTGGATGACGGTGGCATATCGAGTCGGTATGTATCTGACAAACAAAGAAAAAGCCCTGACAACACACCAGTTCTGTTGATAATTTATATTATGTCAAATTGTTTGCGGAAGCTGTGGCGAATGCAGCCTGACGCAAGCGCTAGCTGGCCGACGCAAGCAATCTCGACCACTATCGCTATCTAAATCTAACCACCACGCGACTTAGTTTGGGCTTCCGGTCAACTTGCGTCCAAACTTGCATCACCTTGATCAACAGGCGATCAGCATTACTTCTTGTCCGACGCCAACCAACCTACAACTGCTCGGCGGCTGTCAACTGGCCATCTTTGCCTCACCGTGAGGAACTGAGGTGCCCAGCGGACTGCCTTTCGAAGCTGCTCCCGCTTGCGAAAATGACGTCTGCGGCTTGGCGCTCTAAGTGTCGACTCCTTGCTCGGCCGCAGCAGCCCGTGGGTTGACGCGCTTAGGCGGCCGCCAGATCAGATCCAGTAGCAGATTTGATCGACTCGGCTGGAGCGAGACCTTCACTAGCACCGCGGAGGCACGAAACAGCCGCCCGCTGCAAACCGCCGCGCCGACGGACGCCTTACGCACATGTCCCGAACTGAATTCTCTGCAAGACATTGACGACCTCATCCCGCTGCCCTCCCGAAAGCACCTCAAGTGGATTTTTCCCATTGAAGTGAGGTTGGGAGAGTACCAACCAAGACGCTGCAAAATCGGCATTTCCGAACGTCTGTAACAGTTCTTCAGCTAGTCCGCCGTCGGTCACTGTGATGATTTCGAGCGCTCGCAGGCTGGCTGCTCGCAGCTGGCTCTGTAATGCGATGACGTCGGACGAGAGGATTTCCAAGTCAGTCATGTCACCCCCGCTATGAGAAGCATCTAGGTGAAACTTAACAGCTACCTGCGAAACTGTCTATCTGTGCTGGTCAAGCAATCCGGCGGTAGCTGGCGAACTTGCAGCCCCGAGTGCGTATCAAATTTGGATTCGCCTTACATGTCAAAATTCGTTGTGTCGACTGCTCCGATGGATAACTTTGCTTATGTAAACTTTAGGATATCAAATTATTGTTTGATGATTTTTTGAGCCATGCCGCAGCGTCGACGCATCAAGCTCGGTCTTTCGTTGTCCACTTGACAAGTCCCCTTCCCTCTAACTGACGCTTGAGAACCATCCGTTACAACAAGCAATGCGTAAATCATAAATAGGGAGGACGATTTCCTCACTCGATTGTCAATCCGGTGGCTACAGCTTTGCGGGGACGGGGTTTCCGCCAGCTTGTGTATCGACGATACCGTCGCGGATACCGACGCATACCGAGCGAGTATGCTATGACCTGTAGCCTGCGTTTGCTGCGCATCACGCCGTCCAACGTACGCAGATGCCCCGGGCGGCTTGCGCTCCCGCGTCGCTACCGGCTCCGCGTCGAGCCCGGCAGACGATAGTCAGCACCGCCACCGTTTATGAAGCCGCGAGGACTCTTCCCCTCCACCTTTCGACAACGTCGTTGAAATTGACTTCGCGCCAACCCGCGTTCCATTCCTGCAGATAATTCACGCTTCGCGAATGCGGTTCCGGCGTTGGCAATGCGAATCTGCCGACCGTCGGCATCAGAGGAGCATCACCGACTGCGAGAAATTCACCTTGTCCAAGGTTGGGTAGAAGGTCGCCAATAGCGGCGGAGACGTCGGGCAGCAACGACTTGATATAGCTCTGGTCAACTGTATTGGTCAATCGCAGCGAAATGAAGTTGCTGCATTGGGAGAAAATTGTTTCGGAGACTTCAGATGGTCGCTGGCTCACGACCATGAGCGTCACGCCATATTTTCTCCCCTCCTTTGCAATCCGCTCAATCGATTTTCTCGACGAGTCATACTGCGCCCCGCCCGACCGCGGTACATAGTTATGCGCCTCTTCGCATATCACCATGATAGGAACGTCGCTGACCTGACCACCGGCATGCCGGGTCTTGGAATAGTGGAAGCCAAAGTCGAATATCATCCGTGAGATGAGGCTCACGACGATACTGAGGACCTCAAACGGAATGCCACTCAGATCGACAATCGAAATGTTGGACCGCGTCAGATAGCCGATGAACTGACGTACAACATCAGCAAAGTCGCCAGTGGACAGAGAAGTTCCATCAGGCTTTTGCGGATAAAAAAGGAAACGCAAACGCGGGTCAGCCAACCGGGTCCGAAGTCGCAGAATGAGGCGATCAAATTCTCCGTGGAACGGCCCGTTCGTTGCTTTCGTCTCCTTCGCTGTGGAGGACACCACGAAAGTCTGGACGGCATCAAAATAGCAGGTATCACGATCGCTTACGAGCGTGCCGTCCAATAACTTTGGCATGCCCTCGCCTGCGAGTTTGCCGATGACTTCCGAGTTCATGTTCTCGAGATAGTTCACCACTTCGTCGATCGAGAAATAGACTGGACTGTCAAACGAGATATTCGATAGGCCCGGATTGTGGCGGCGCTTGTTACGCACAACGTACGGTATCCAATGGGCTCGTTTGGCGCCTCCGCCAACGACGAAACACGGACTAAATGGACGTCCGAATTCGTCGAAACGTTGACCAAGCTAACGCACGTCGTGGAACGCGAAGCCTTGGCTGACATCGTTCACATCGAAATGGCCAAAGGTATCGGTTGGCTCGCGCAACATGGGGCAGAGGAAGTGCGCGAGCTTGCGAGGGGAATTATCGCCAAGCTACCGGAGACACTCGAGTCTCGCGTCGCCCAGGCTCTTATGAGCGGATGGATGCAGATTCATCTGGACGGCGAGCTGACCGACAGCGAGCAACGCTGGCGGAAAAGACTCGACGAACTGGCAAATGAACTGCTCTCCGATGGTTCAAGCGCCGAACGCGTGCTTCTGGCCGTCGAGAATCACCTGACAGCCATTGCATCTGCCGGAGTCGCCACCGAGTCGTCACCGTATTTCCTGTTCAATCTGCTGCTTTCGAAGTCTCCCGACCTGCCCTTTGCAACCGTTGAGCACACGTTTGAGCATCCCGACAGTCCCATAGCTCGATTTGCCGGGGAAGCCCTCGCCAAGGTACTGGGAAACCGGCATAAATCGGGTTTCGCACTAGCAAAGCGCCTCTGGTCCAGTGGCAATGACGTGCTGCAGAGGATAGTGGCCCGTGCCTATTCGATGTATCGCCCGGCAACCCAGTTTACCGCCGGTGAGTTGCGAATGCTGCAAAGCATCTTCTCGGCCGAACCGTCAATCTGTCGATGTGGGCTTGGGGCAATCATGACGGTGGCGAGCACGGACAAGAGAGGCGCAATCGGCCTGCTTAAATTGCTTCCGCTCGGAGCATCTCGCGAACTCGCGGACGAAGCGTTTACCATTCTGCAACGCGAAGGGCCACTGCCGCTATCCACATTGAGCGACGAAGACGTCCCCGCGCTTCTCGAAAAGTTGGTCCCGTCGGCGGATCTGGACGGATATTGGGTCCAGGCCGTCCTCGCGGCATTGTCTGGCGAACGTCCAGCGCTCGTCCTAGATTTTTTTCTGTCCAGGTTGCTTTATTCAGCGCGGAACGATGATTGGAGCTATCGGGTTTGTTATCTTCGGCCCTATCAGGCGGTTGCCTTGCGCTTCAAAGACGCACCGGGCGCCGATGGGTGCATGCGCCGCCTGGTTGAATGGATGAGAGACAAAGGCGACGACGCATCGCTGTTAAGTGAAGCCGGTGAGCTATTCGCCTCGTTATTCGGACCTCTCGACGACCACGTCATTGCTCTACTCGCGAATGAGCTTCTGACACCGTCTCCACAAAGTATCCGTGTCCTCATTTCAATCGTGGCCCATGCCGACAATAGTTTCGTCTTTACATACAGGGATATTGTCATCCGCCTGTTGGACCTGGCGATGACGTTCGACCGTGAGCTTGCTGACGCCGCAATAAGTGGCCTTTACCGCAGCGCAATCAACGGTGTCTCGCGCAGTGCCCCCGGTCAGCCCAGTCCAAAAGACTTGGATATGAAGCAGGACGCGGAGAAAGCACTGTCCGAGCTATCGAGATTTTCGATTGCTTTCCCTCTTTACGATGGACTGCTCCGGCACGCGGAACAAAGCATTGCGATGAGCCACGCAGTCCGCGGGGCAATTGATGATGATGACGAAGACTAAGCTTTCGATTACGCCGCTTTGTGGGCGACTAACCGGGCCCATTCTGATGCATTTTCGCGCGCAGTTCGCCAATGCGGCCTGCAAACACCCAAGATGTCCTAGCGCCGTCGGAAAAATCGGCGACGCGCCAAGGCGCAGGACCGGGATCAGGCTGACCGCTTCCGCGTTGGAACGTTGGGCACTGTACGGCGAGGTTTGCTGGGTGCGACGGAAGGCCGTGAGCGCTTCTGCGCTGCTGGCTGGTTCGCCGCGGCGGTCGCGAGTTGCAATCTCAACGTGTCGAGTTCCCTGACGTATGCCGCGTTCGAGTTGCGAAGCGCTTCCAGACTCCCCTCGACGACGCCTGCGCGATGGCGCGCGTCGCCAAGCTGAACCTGCAGCGCCTGGATTTCTTCCCGATGCCGGGTCTCGCTCTGCTCCGCCCTTCGCGCGGCCGCCTCAAGCTCCTTCTGGGACCGTGCGCTCACGCCCCGCTCCCGTTCGATCTCAAGGAGGGCCCGCTTCTCGGCCGCGCGCAAACGCTCTTCCGCGAGCTCAGCGCTGCTCCGAAGTTTGTCGAGTTCAACTGAGAAATCCGCCCTCGCCTGCACCAGCGCCCGATCGCGCGCGCCGATCTCATCCTGCTGTCGCGCGATTTCAGTCTCCAGCGCCCGACGTGTCGCATCAGCCGCGGCCAGCACCTGCTCAAGCTCCTGAATGCGCACCTGTGCCGCCAGCAACGCGCCGGTGCGTTGTTCGAGCACTGCTTCGGTGCGCGCGAGTTCGGCCTGCCGTGACGTCACTTCGTTGCGCGCGCTGGTCTTCTCCGCTTCGGCGTCAGCGCGCAGTGCCTCGAGCGCTGCCTGCGCTGACGTGGTGGACTTCGCCCACAGCGTCGCGACCAAGTCCCCTGCCGCTGCCTGCAACTCCGCAGGCAGATCCGGATGCTCGATCCGCACCCTGCTCTTCTCGCGCAACTCGACCCAGAACTCACCGAGCACCTGAGTCGGCGTACTCATGCTGCCGCGCTTCACCAGTTGATACAGCCGGTTCGCGGTCGGCGTGATGCCGAAGCGGAAGAACAGCAGCGAGCAGACTTCGCGGTACAGCTCGCGGGTCTTCGGGAAGCCGGCCTTCAGGCGGTCGATTTCGGCGGCGAGGCGGGCTTCATCGGGCAGGACGTCGGACATGGGGAGAGTTTTTGTTGAATTTAGAAAATAATATAACGTAAACCGATAAATATCCAATGAATGATAGTCTTAATTTTGACATTAGTTCTATAATGTTGACATTCAATGCGTCGCCGCTTACAGCAAACGCACGACACCCCGATCGACCTCAAGCCATCCCATGACCGCCCTGCTGCTGCCTCCGCAGCCCATCGACAACCTGACCATCCCGTCTGAACTGGATGGCAGCGCGGGCAACAATCGCTCCAGAAATGGCACCGCGCAGATCGCCGCCCGTAATGATCTCGACGCGATCCGTGCATGGCTGGCCCGCTTTGTCGAGACCAAGACGACCTTCGACAACTACCGCAAGGAAGCCGAACGTCTGCTACTGTGGTCCGTCCTCCAGATGGGCAAGCCGCTGTCGTCACTGACCCACGAAGACCTCCTCGTCTATCAGCACTTCCTCGCCGATCCGCAGCCCAGCGCGCGCTGGACCGCCAGTGGCGGACGCAAGCACCCACGTGGCGATCCGCGCTGGCGGCCGTTCTACGGACCGCTGTCCGCCACCAGCCAGCGTCAGGCGATGGTGATTCTCAACGTGATGTTCGCGTGGCTGGTGCAGGCGGGGTATCTGGCCGGCAATCCACTCTCGCTGTCGCGCCAGCGCGCGCGGCGCGCCAAGCCGCGGATCACCCGTTATCTGTCGCCTGAGCTCTGGCTCGAAGTCAAAACCTGGATTCACGCGATGCCGAAGGCGACGGACCGCGAGCGCGAACATTACGCGCGCGTGCGCTGGCTGTTCACCCTGCTCTATCTGGGTGGCCTGCGGATTACCGAAGTGGGTGAAAACACGATGGGCCGGTTTTTCTGCCGCCCTGATGCGAACGGCCAGGATCGCTGGTGGCTCGAGGTTCTCGGCAAAGGCGGCAAGGAACGCCTGGTGCCGGCTACTGCGGAAATGATGGCGGAGCTCGGCGCGTACCGTCGCGAACGGGGACTGCCGGCACGCCCTTCGTCGGATGAAGACACGCCGCTGGTACTGCCGATCGGGCAGTCGCTCAAGCCGCTGACGCGCGCCGCGCTGCACCGGATTGTGAAGGAGGTTTTCAGCGGCGCCGCCGACGCGCTACGCGCGCGCGGCGAAACGCATGCGCCACGAGCCGATCAACTGGAGCAGGCATCGGCGCACTGGCTGCGACACAGCGCCGGATCGCATATGGCTGACCAGCAGGTCGATCTGCGGCTTGTGCGCGACAACCTCGGGCATGCGTCGCTCACGACCACCAGTCAGTATCTTCACGTGGAAGACGATCGTCGTCATCGTGAAACCGATGAAAAGCACCGCATTGACTGGTAGTCCAGACGACTGAAGGTCGGCCTAAGTGGACATACCCGTCGGTCCCCAATCAACGGGGCGCAACGTCCGCTTCCAAGAAAAGAGTAAAGTGCTCGTTAGTATCGAAACCACTGGACGCGTCATAGCCACTCTCATCTAAACCATTAAAGCAAGACAGCAAGAGGGGACGAAGGGTGATCAAGGCAATCGCAAAGATTAAAGGACTTGGTGTCTATGAGAATTACGTCAAGCCCCTAGGAACCCAGGAGTTCGGGGTTAAGAATCTCATCTATGGATGGAACTATTCGGGTAAGACTACGCTTTCGCGCCTTTTCGCCCAGCTTGAAAATAAGACTCCCAATCCAGATCTTGGTGGTTGCTCGTTCGCTCTCGAGATCGATAACGGCTCAATCACGGAAGCGAACTACACGCAATCTGGATTGACCGTACGGGTCTTTAATTCTGATTTCATTCGCGACAATCTTCACTTTGGTGGCGAGCATTTCAAGCCCATCTTGCTTCTAGGCCAAGAGTCCGATCAAGCTCAAAAAAAGCTGGACAATTATAATGAGCGAATCAAAAAAACTCTTGCGAGAATCCGCGAAATCAAAGGGCGAATCGGTGACATTGAGGGCGCCGTTTCCCAGGCTAAGACTGAAGCGGCAAAAAATATTCGGCAGACGCTAAAACTCGATCCATACACGGCCACCCACCTCAATAGTGACATCACAACTGTCACTATTATCGATTCGCAGCCTCTTTCTGAGAAGGATCTTCAGGATGAGCTTGAGCTTTCTCTGACCCCAGATAGCAAGAAGCCCGGCACCGTTGATCGTCTGTCCGCGTCGCCGTCGATCGAACCTTTGCATAAGGAAGCGATTTCCATCCTTGCGACTACGCCGAGCTTAGCCCATACGATCAAGCACCTCGAAAAACACTCTTCCATTGAGCGATGGGTCGAAGCGGGCCTTTCCCTCCACGCGGACAAGGAAACCTGTGAGTTTTGCGGTGGAGACGTGACGAAGCACCGCCTTGCGGAACTACAGGCGCACTTCTCGAAGGATCTTGGGGAGCAAAAGCAAAAGGTCGTTGCCTTGTTGACACGTGTGCATGCCGCCAAGATCGAGCTCACTTTGCCGAGGGAAGCCGAGTTCAACCCCCAGTTCCGCGGAAAGTTCAATCAGACTGCCGC
The DNA here is from genome assembly GCF_046027825.1 of Paraburkholderia sediminicola. Classification (GTDB taxonomy): domain Bacteria; phylum Pseudomonadota; class Gammaproteobacteria; order Burkholderiales; family Burkholderiaceae; genus Paraburkholderia; species Paraburkholderia sediminicola_D. The sequence goes on along the minus strand of NZ_JAQQDU010000133.1, from coordinate 1,080 downwards.
CATACTGCCGGAGGCATTGGCAGCCTTTAATCAGGCGGTGGCCACTCTCGCCGCGGACGTCCAACTAAAGGTCGATGCGCCGTTCAAGCCCGTGGAGCCAACGCCCATTGCAGAGCACCTTGCGCAGCCCATCATCGACAGCATCAAGGCGATCAACGCGGTTATCGACGAGAACAACGAACTAGCCGTGAATTTCTCCAATGCCAAGGCAACCGCGATCAAGCGGGTGCGTTATCACTACGTGCGGCAGTTCGTCGACACACAAAGCAAGTCCGAGCTAACCAGCAAGATTACGCACCTGCAAGCAAGGCAAGACCGCCTCCAGATTTTCGTGAAGACCATGCAACGCGAACTTGAGACTCTTCACGCTCTCATCAGCCAAGCTCAACGAGGGCGCGAGGAGATTAACGAACGGCTGGCCTCGATGCTGGGTAGCGAAGCCGTGCAGATCAAGGTGGTTAAGGACGCGACGGCTCAGGAGCGATTCCAACTTGTCCGAAAGACGGGCAAGCCCGCCAAGAATCTCAGCGACGGCGAACGAACGGCTGTCGCCTTCTCTTACTTTCTGGCGAAGCTTAAAGAACTAAAGCCGGGGGAGTTCAAGGAGACCGTTGTTTATGTTGACGACCCGATCTCTAGCCTGGATGCCAATCACCTTTTTCAGGTCGCCGCCGCTATCAAAGAAGCGTTCTTCTGGAAAAATGAGGCGAACACTTGGACAACTCGGTGCAAGCAGTTTTTCTTGTCGACACACAATTTCCAATTCTTTGACCTTGTTCGCGAGATAGACCCCAAAAAGCAACCACGGGCAGCGTTGTTTTTCCTTCGAAAAGTGAGTCCCACACAGTCAATCTTGGGCAATATGCCTAAATCGCTGTGCAAATACGCCTCAGAGTATCACTTCCTCTTTGAAACGATCCTGAATTTCAGGGCCATTCCGGACAAGTCGGCCTACGATAACCTGATGTTGCTTCCGAATGCGGTGCGGCGTTTCACCGAGCTTTACACCTATTCCAGAATCCCAACGGATACGGATGGAACGGTGGATCGACGAGCTGAAGCTCTTTTTGGACCTGAGAC
>NZ_JAQQDU010000132.1:0-19640 GCF_046027825.1 Paraburkholderia sediminicola | reverse complement strand
ACGGGGTAGAGCGTGTGTCGCAATATGCTCCGACATTTCATGTAAAAGCTCTCATGGCATGAAATGTTGGTGCTGATTTTTCATCTTAAATTTCATTTTTTGATAGTTAATCCAATAATTACGGATGTGTGGCGACGCTTTTCAGCAAAATGCGAAATTACCAATTTGAAAGGGTCTGCGCTCGCGTGAAATTTATTGAAACGAGTAGGGATTAATTTTTACGACGACGCTTTTGTAGTCTTTCTATTTTGTGTTAATCTCGCCATCAAATTCCGAGGCATGATCACCTTCAAAGGGCAAGCTGGCTTAAGACTGGCAGTCATTTATCCAAATCACAAGGGAACCTATGTCGTCCTACAAGGAACTACTCGCTCAGCGCGAGAAGCTCGAAAAGCAGATCGAAGAAGCAAAGTCGCGTGAGTACGCAGAAGTGTTGAATGAGATCAAGCAGAAAATGGCCGATTACGGCATTTCGCTGACTGAACTCGGTGGTGGTCGTGGTGCCAAGGCTGCTAAAGCCGGTCGCCCGCGTGCAGGCGTTGCGCCGAAGTATCGTGACCCGGATAGCGGCAGCACGTGGTCGGGCCGTGGCAAGCCGCCGCGCTGGATCGCAGGTCTGGATCGCGAGAAGTTTCTGATCCAGAAGTAATATTTATACGGTCAATCAGTGGCGCTTATAGCGCGCCGCTGCTGCCAGAAAAAAACCGCGTACCGACCAGGGCGCGGTTTTTTTATTGCCGCGGCGAATGGTTGTAGCTCTTTGTCACACGCGCTCCATGAAACCGGAACACGAATGCTTTTCGTTTAGATAAGCGTCTGATTTAAAAGGTTTTTTTGTGCTCCCTTCAGCGCATTTCGAGATGCGCCGGGTAGAATGCAGGCATTGAACTTCTCACTTCGTTTCTAAGATGTCTTCCGCCACCGCTGTCCAGTCCACCGAGAAACATCGCGTCGCGCGAAAAAGCACCTTTGTCAGTATCGTGCTCAATACGGTGCTGATGTCGCTGCAAATCGTCATCGGGGTGTTTGCCCATTCGCAGGCGCTGGTCGCTGACGGTATCCATTCGCTAGCTGATCTGATTTCCGATTTTGTCGTGCTGATCGCTAATCGGCACAGCGGCGCCGAGCCCGATGCGGATCACAATTACGGACACAGCCGTTATGAAACGGTTGCTTCGTTATTTTTGGGTGCGTTGCTGATCGCGGTGGGTGTCGGTATGTTGTGGCGCGCCGGGACGCGTCTTGCCGATTTGCAAAGCATCCCCGCCGTGCATATGAGCGCGCTTGCGGTCGCGGTGCTGGTGCTGATTTCCAAAGAGAGCCTGTTTCGCTACATGCTGCGCGAAGCGCAACGCGTGCGTTCGGCAATGTTAATCGCGAATGCATGGCACGCACGCTCGGACGCCGCTTCGTCATTGGTGGTCGCGCTCGGCATTATTGGCAGCCTCGCAGGGGTGCGCCTGCTCGATCCGATTGCCGCGGCGATTGTCGGTTTTATGGTGGCGCGCATGGGCTGGACGTTCGGCTGGGATGCGTTGCAGGATCTTTCCGACCGTGCGCTCGACGAAACCGCCTCCGCCGATATGCGCGCGCTGTTGCTCGCGACACCCGGCGTGCGCGACGTGCATGAAATGCGCACCCGCAAGATGGGTGACTTCGCGCTCGTCGACGCGCATATTCTGGTCGACCCGCTGATCTCGGTCTCGGAAGGGCACTACATCGCCGAATCGGCGCGCTTGCGCGTGCTCGCCGACAGCCGCGTGCTGGACGCGCTGATCCATGTGGACCCGGAGAACGACGCGGTTGCGCGCCCAACCGTCAATCTGCCGAACAGGGAGCGGGTCGTCGCCGATGTCAATGCGGTGTTCGCCGCGGCTGGCCTGAAGCCCGCGTCGGTGAATATCCACTACTTGAGCACGGGGCTCAATGTCGAAGTGGTTTTGGCGCAGCCGGATTTGCGCACAGCCGAAAGCGATGCGCCCGGTCTTGCGCGTGTCGATCTCGACGCCCTCAGGCGCAGCCTGGGTGCCCGCAAGCTGGACGTGCTGCAGGAGGTGGGCGCACTGCCGGCCGAAAGCGGCGCCTCGGCGGAAACAGGGTCTGGCGAGGCTATCGCCCCCGCCAAGGCTGCGGAATCGCACGGCGCCACCTGACTGACGTTTCTAGCCGAGCCGCCGCACGCTGAGCGCGTGAGCGGCGGCTTCACAGTCTTATAGCGGCAATTGCGTATCGAATTTGATCTCGCGCAGCACGACGCTCGTGCGAACCTGCGCGACGGCAGGAATCTTGAAGATGCGTTCGTGCAGAAAGCTGTCGTACGCCTTGATATCCGGCGCGACGATCTTGAGGATGTAGTCGGATTCGCCGGTCGTGCTGTAGCACTCGGTGACCTCCGGGCAGGTGGCGATTTCCCGCTCGAACTGTTCGACCCCGCCCTCGGTATGGCGCGTGAGATGGATGTGCGCGAGGGCGCACACGTGCAGGCCCAACTTTTCACGATCCAGCAATGCCGTGTAGCGCTGGATCACCCCCGACTGCTCCATATCCTTGATACGGCGCCAGCACGGGGTGCTCGACAGGCCGACCTGGTCGGAAATCTCTTGCACGGACCGGCGTGCGTCGAGCTGCAGCAGGCGCAGGATTTTTTGAGAGAACGTATCGAGTGTCAACTGCGCCTCCGTTGGCGTCGCCGTATCAACGCATGGTAGAGGGCTCGAAAACGAAACGCAATGTAAAACGGCTTCGGCGAGGGAGATTACCTAATTTGCCGGTTCCTCAGCGGCGTTTTGTCCTGAGTCGCCCCCATCCCGACCGGCCGCCAGCGTGGCCGCCTGAACGGCGCGCAGATCCTTGAGCATGTTGCAAAAGAGCGCGCCCTGTTCGATCGCGTCGTCCAGCGCGACATGCGTGTGCGGATGTTCGTCAAACCAGTGCTTCGGGAAGCGTGGCTTGATGTTCTTGCGGTACGGCAGGCCGGTCAGTGCGAAGGCCAGCGTCTTGATGTCGAGCGCCGACCACGAAAACGGGCAGCGGCCGACAAACCGCATCATGTACCAGAACATATAGGTGAAGTCGAAGCCGGCCGGCATCGCCACGAACACGGGCTTGCCCGGTAACGCCTCGACCCATTCGACATAGGCCGTCAGCGCGGCCAGCGGATCCTGCAAATCCTTGCGGCACGCTTCCCATGCCTCCGGCTGGGTCTTCCACCATGCTTCCTGCACCGGATGCGGTTTGGCGCCGTCGAGCAATTCGAGATTCGCCGAGAAGGTGGCGATCAGCTGCTTGTCTTCCGTGTACGCGGCGGACGCGAAACTGAGCATCGAATGCGGACCGGGAATCGGACCGTCTGCTTCGACATCTGTGCTCACATAGATTTCGCTGCTCATGCTTTGACTCCGTCTGCCACATACGGATTGGTACGGCGTTCGGCGCCGAACGTGGAGGTGGGACCGTGGCCCGGAACGAAGGTGACGTCGTCGCCGAGTGGCCAGAGTTTTTCGCGGATCGCACGTATCAGATCGGCGTGATTGCCGCGCGGAAAATCCGTCCGGCCGATCGAGCCGGCGAACAGCACGTCGCCTACCAGCGCCAGGCGATGCGCGCGGCTGAAGAACACCACGTGGCCCGGCGTGTGGCCGGGGCAGTGATAGACCTCGAGGGTTTCGTTGCCGAATTGCACGGTCTCGCCGTCTTGCAGCCAACGGTCCGGTTCGAAGGCCTCGGCTGCCGGAAAGCCGAAGCGCGTGCTTTGATCCGGCAGCTTGTCGAGCCAGAAGCTTTCGTCGGGATGCGGACCTTCGATCGGCACACCGTAATGCGTGGCGAGCGTCTTCGCGCCGGCACAGTGATCGATGTGGCCGTGCGTGAGGAACACTTTTTCAACCGTCACGTTCTGGCGTGCGATTTCGCCTTGAATGACATCCAGGTCGCCGCCCGGATCGACGACGGCCGCGCGTCCGGTTGCCTCGCAAACGAGCAGCGAGCTGTTCTGCTGGAACGGCGTGACGGGGATCAAGGTGACTTTCATGGATGACGGCGCCGCTGGAAAAACGTTGATTGTACCGGCGTCTCGTCGACGCTCGTCGAGGGCGCTGAGGCCCTGTCGCAGCGGGCTTTCGGCTGCCCATTTTTGCAGCAGGAGTGAAAATTCATCAAGGTTTTCAGTCGCTTGCCATCCCAAAAATTTCTTTTGGGTATAATGCGTTCCATGCACAAGGAATTGTGCATGCCACACGGCGATGCGTCCCCATCAAAAATGGGCACGCGGATTGCCACTCAAGTATGGGCTGTCGCAGTTTTGGGCGGCCATCAAGTATCGATGCGTTCGATGCACACGTCTTACCCAGCCAGGCGCCGCGCGCCTGCAACGGACTTAACTGCCGTGACGCTGGGTGAGGCCTACGCCGCCGTTCCTGTGCGCTGAGTTCCGCGCGCAAGAACGTGTTTGCCACGTTCGATGGCGGCATGTGGGGTCTGGTCAGGCTGCCGGGGACAGGTTGCGCCAGACGTGAAAATTAACCGTGCGGTAGCGGCTGAATGAGCCGCATCCGGGCTTTGACGTACTGCGCTCTTCTGCGCGGCGCGTTGTCGTCCATTGCCGCCGGAGTCGCAGGCAACACGCTCAACTTTTCGCGTGATGCGGCTCGACAATTTGATTGCACGTCTTATGAAAACTCGGTTATCCCGTGGTCTGGGGACTCTTTTTGCCTTTTTTGCGCTGGCCGGCTGCGCCACGCCTCCGGGCGCGAGCACTTCCGCAAGCGACGCACCGCTTAGCACGAAGAATGCGCAGGCAGGTTCCTTCGGCCCACAAGCTTTTGGTAGCGCACCGGCATCCGATGCAGCCGCCCAAGGCACGCCGCTGGCCGATGCCAAGCCGATGACGGACGATAGTTCCGGCATTTCGGACTTTCATCAGATCGGTCGCGCTTCGTGGTACGGTCGCGCCTTCCATGGCCGACTCACCGCCAACGGCGAACGTTTTGATATGCACTCGCTGACCGCGGCGCATCGTACGTTGCCGCTCGGCTCGTATGTTCGCGTCACCAATCCGGCCACCTCGCTTTCCGTGGTCGTGCGCATCAACGACCGCGGCCCGTATGCGCGCGGCCGGATCATTGACCTGTCGATGGCCGCCGCATCCGCGCTGCACATGCGCCATGCCGGTACGGCGCGGGTCGAAATTGAAGGTTTGACGCAGCAGGAAGCACGTGCTGAGATGAATCAAACACTGGCGTCGAACTAAGGTTCGAGCGCAGAGCAGTCATGTAATGGCCGCGGACGCGCAAGAAGCGCCCTTCGTGACGCCGGGCTGCACGGCGGCAATGCTTGCCGTGTTTGCCGAAAGACGAAGGGCCGCATCGTGCGGCCCTTTTCGTTTGCCTTACCCGTCCGCTTATTCTTCCTCGTCTTTCTTCAGCTCCAAAGCGCGCGTGTAGAGCGCATTGCGCGACGCACCGGTGAGGGTCGCCGCGACTTTTGCCGCGCTGCTCACCGTCAACTCTTCCAGCAGCATGCCCAGCAGCGCGTCGTGATCGTGTTCGCCCGCGGCTTCCGGCTGCGCGCCTTCCACCACCAGCACGAACTCACCACGTTGCCGATTCGGATCGGCAGCGAGCCACGTTGGCCCTTCGGCCAGTGTGCCGCGGTGCAGCGCTTCATGTAACTTCGTCAATTCCCGTGCGATCAGCAGCTTGCGCTCGCCGCCGAATGCGTCGGCCAACGCTTGCACCGTTTCAACGATCCGGTGCGGCGCTTCGTAGAACACCATCGCGTGCGGATGGCGCGCGAGCGGCTGCAGTGCGGCGGCGCGTGCTTTTGCCTTCGGCGGCAGAAAGCCAAGGAATGAGAACGTCGCGACCCAGTCGCCGGCCGCGCTCAACGCGGTGGCGAGCGCGCTGGCGCCGGGCAGCGGAATGACCGGGAAACCGGCTTCGCGCACGGCGTCGACGAGTTTCGCGCCGGGGTCCGAGATGCCTGGCGTGCCCGCATCGGATACGTAGGCCACGCGTTCGCCCGCTTGCAGATGTTCGATCAGGCGCAGCGCTGCGGCCCCCTCGTTGTGCTGATGAACTGCCACGAGTGGCTTGGAGATGCCGTAGCGCGCGAGCAATTGGCCTGTGTTGCGGGTGTCTTCGGCGGCGATGCGGTCCACCAGTCCGAGCACATGCAAGGCACGGAGCGTGACGTCGGCGATGTTGCCGATCGGCGTGGCCACCACATACAGCGCGGCGGCGGGGTACTGCTGCCCTTGCGCGAGTTCGGAGAGAGGAGTCATGAGGCAGAAGACGCAGACAGACAGAACGAGGCCGCCATTGTGCCACCCAAACCAACCGCACAACTTTTCGGGACCAACTGGGTCCAAACTCGTCGGCGCGGCTTTCGAGGCGCGTGCGATGGAATTTTTGCAGCGGCAGCGTTTGCGTTTCGTCGCGCGCAATGTGCTGTGCCGGGGTGGTGAGATCGATCTGGTGATGCGCGACCGTGACGGCGCGCTGGTGTTTGTCGAAGTTCGCGCGCGTACGCAGCAGCGTTACGGCGGCGCGGCAGCGAGCATCGGGTGGCAAAAGAAACAGCGGATCGTGCGTGCCGCGCGGTATTTTCTCGCAACCCGCAGCAGGCATTCGCACGATGAGCCTGCATGCCGTTTCGACGTGATTGCGTTCGAAGCGGGCCGGCTCGTGTGGCTGCGCGATGCGTTTCGCGCCGATGAAGTCTGATGCAGTGCGCGGAAAACGCGTGTTAGTGCGATAAACTTGCGCTCGCGTGCGGGCTTGGTGGACGCCGCCGGCGTAAAGGACACAGCGAGGAAGCAGCGCATTTCGCGATGATTTTGCGCCTACCCGCCGAGTTGCCGGCAGGGTTCATCAGAGCGGCACGACTTCGCAATACGACTTCACAACACGGCCGCGCATTGCGGTCCCTTCGCGGTAGAAAATAGAGACTCGATGTCAGTCGAACGCATTCAACAACACTTCCGCGATAGCGCGGCAGTCAAACTCGAAGCCCTCGAAACCCTGTCGATGCCGATCGCCGCTGCGATCGACACGATGTTCGCTGCGCTTGCCAACGGCAGTCGCATTCTTGCGTGCGGCAACGGCGGCTCGGCGGCCGACGCGCAACATTTCGCTGCCGAACTGATCGGCCGCTTCGAGCGTGAGCGCCCGGGCTTGCCGGCGATCGCGCTGACCACCGACACATCCGTGCTCACCGCTATCGCGAACGACTACTCATTCGAGCAGATTTTTTCGAAGCAGGTGTGGGCGCTCGGCCAGCCGGGCGATGTGCTGCTGGCCATCAGCACGTCCGGCAATTCCGCCAATGTGCTGGCCGCGATCGAGGCCGCGCATGAGCGCGAAATGATCGTGGTCGCGCTGAGCGGCAAGGGCGGCGGCCGCATGCAGGACGTCCTGAGCGATACCGATATCCATATTTGTGTGCCGTCCGATCGCACTGCGCGTATTCAGGAAGTGCATTTGCTGACCATCCATTGTCTGTGCGACGGCATCGATGCCATGTTGCTGGGCGAAGACTGAGATTGATTCCGAAGGAGAGCTAGTTGATGAGCGTATTCCGCGTCAAGAAGACACTGGTGAGAACCGTGCTGGTGGTCGGGTTCGCGGCGGGACTGTCCGCGACGTTGCAGGGTTGCTTTCTCGCCGTTGCCGGCGCGGCGGGGGGCAGCGCGCTGGTGGCGACCGACCGGCGCACGCTCGGCGCGCAGACCGAGGATCGCGAGTTGCAGGTGAAGGCGCTGTCGCAGATCAGCCAGAACTTGCCCGACAGCGCGCACGTCAACGTCGCGGTGTTTAACCGGCGCGTGCTGCTGACTGGCGAAGTGGCGGGGGACGCGTCGAAGCAACGGGCCGAGACGATCGTGCGTGGCTTGAATAATGTGAACACGATCGTCAACGAACTGGCGATCATGCCGGCGAGCTCGTTCTCGTCGCGCACCAATGATACGTATCTGGAAACGCGCGTGAAGACCGCGTTGATCGCCGAGAAGAATATTTCGGCGAACAACTTCAAAGTCGTGGCTGAGCGTGGCTCTGTGTATCTGATGGGTCTTGTCACGATGGACGAAGGCAATCGCGGCGCCGACGTCGCGAGCCGCGTGCCGGGCGTGGTGCAGGTCGTGAAGGTGTTCCAGTACATTCAGCCGCAGGAAGCGGCGGCGGCTGCCGCTGCAGCAGCGGCAGCACCGGCAGCCGCTTCGCAGCCTGACGCGAACGCGCCGACCGTCGGTACGATTCCCGATTCATCGGTGAGTTCGCGTCCGCTCGATCAGCAGCCGCCGGCGCCGGTCAACAATTCGAACGCGGTGCATCCGGGCAATCCGGCGGCGACGACGCCATGAAGCGGGGCGTTGCTTTCATTGCCGCGCTGTTGGCGGTTAGCGCGTTGGCGGGTGCCGTTGCCTCTTCAGCGCGTGCGGCCGATGCGCCGCGTGGTCAGATCGTTGCGAACTCGAACGCCTGCATGGGCTGTCACGCGGTGGACCGCAAACTGGTCGGCCCGTCGTTCCAGCAGATCGCGACGAAGTACAAGGGCGATGCGCAAGCGCCGGCAAAATTGGCGCGCAAGGTGAAGGAGGGCGGCTCCGGCGTATGGGGGATGATTCCCATGCCGGCGCATCAGTCGATGAGCGATGCTGACATTCGCACCGTGGTGGATTGGGTGCTGGCTGGCGCGCCGTCGAAGTGATGTTTTAGCGCCCGGTTTGCCCCCGGGTTTTGCCACGCCGGGGGCTTGTCCAAACGCAAAAAGCCTGTGCTAGAATTGTTTTCACGTTGGGGGGGTAGCTCAGCTGGGAGAGCGTCGCGTTCGCAATGCGAAGGTCGGGAGTTCGATCCTCCTCCTCTCCACCAAGAATATCAAAGGGTTACAGGTGATTTTCCTGTAACCCTTTTTCATTTGTGCGACCCATGTAACCGCCATGTAACCGGATTTGATCCGTCTGGAACCATCTCGATCCATGCGTCTCAGCGGACGGGGGGACTCGCGGCGGGAGGGACGTCGACTCGGCGGTCGCTTTGATCGAGGCCATCGGCAACCCTGAGGGCCCACGCCCGCCACTGCTCATAACCGTCTGTCGCATAACCCCCATCTGCCAACCGGTTGTCCAGAACGGAAAGGTAGGCGCGGATCAGTTCCGCTCGATGCCAGTCCTCGACTTCCGCAATAAGTACTAGACGGCGCCGTGCTTCCTCGTCGGCCCTTTGTTGGACTTCTCGATCCCTCGACTCCTGTTCTCGTCTCTTGAGTGCCGTCTCCTGGATTTCCCGCTTCCATTGTGCTCGTTCAGCAATATGCGTTAGCGACCTTTGGTGCTGTTGGGTGACAGCAGCCAAAACGTCCGTGAGTTGATCCTCGAGCAGCTTGCCCGGCTGATCGACTAATTCCGTCTGCCCCACGCCTTGCTGTTCAACGATCAGCGTAAGCCGGCCCGTCGGAGTGAGCGTTTGCAGTTGGTTCCAAGCACCCGGATTACTCGAGTGATCCCGACGTGATCTGGTCATTTTTTCCGCGACCCGTATCTGAACATGAGCTCCATCTCGCGATAACCGCAATCTTTCTTCGCTGCCGGCCATACTCACCGCGTAGCCGCGCTCGTCTGTCAGGTAGCAGATGGCATTGAGCAAGGCGAGCCCCCGCTCGTAGCTTGCCAAGGACAAGCGAGCAACCGACTTGTGGTGAGTGGCAATCAAAACCTGTCCCGCGTTGCAGAAGTGCTCCCATGTTGCATAAGTGTGGCTTACTCGATGCGGACAAACTTCGCCAAGGTGCGCTTGGTTCCATTCGTATTGTTTCTTAAGCTGCTTCACCGCTGCTATATCTTGATCGATCTTTGCTCGCAGTCCTGCGAGTGCCTTGTGCCAGCGTTTGGGACGTTGCTTTGTATCCAAGATTGAAAATCCCCCAAACTCGTCGGTTCGACTCAGCAATAGGCGACCAACACAGTCCGGTACTCCGTTCTGATCGTGTTGGCATCTGGGTAGCGCGAATCCATCCAGCTCCGAATCTCATAAAAGGTAACGATCGCCGGATCGCTCGGAGCACACCGAAACAGGTCTAGAGATCGCTCTGATTGGCGGTCGCCGGAATGCAGCCAGCGATCACAAGGCTGCGAGCATGCCCGACGTTCGCGTTGGCAGCGCCACGATCTATACGCCCCGCTACGAAGATCATAACCAACTGCGTTCGCTGTGCCAAAAGCCCGAGCCATTGCCGCGCAAAGGAGCTCGTGTGGCCCGAAGAGATCACCGCGAAACGGTCGAGCATCAAGCGGCGGAGACCGAATCGTCTTGATTTCGACGATAGCCAACCCGCACGTGATTTGTTGCGTCAAAGGGAAGTCGGCGGTGTTCTCGACGCATGCGCTCGGCCCTACACAGCGAGAGCGAGGTGCAGAACGCGTCATCCATTTCATGCCTTAGCTTCAATCTGTCTTGCGGGACCAAAGCGAATCATTAAGACTCCACCAAACAGGCGGGAAGTGGCGGTTTGGCCCAAAGAGGCGAGACGTGTGCGAAGTCGCAGTGGGTGTTCGCCAGCAATCCTTCGGAGGACGGTAAGGTTTTCGAACCGTGTGTCGCGCACAGCAAGGCGCTTGCCGGGGCGGAGCTCCCGCACGTCACATTACACGGCCTCCGTCGCTCGTTCGGCACGCTGGCGGAGTGGGTCGAAGTGCCAGTCGGTGTTGTCGCGCAGATCCAAAGGCACAAGCGGTCGCCCATTGCGGAGAAGCACTATCGTCGACGCCCGATCGACTTGCTGCGCATGTGGCATACGAGAATCGAGGCTTGGATACTGAAAGAAGCCGGCTTCTCTTCCGGGGCATTGCCGGACAAGTCCGTGCAGTAGTCGCAAACGCTAGGCATAGGGTTGTCGTCGAGAGCCGATGCATCCGTATTGCGCTGCGCGCCGGTCCAATCGAGCTTTTCAGCACGGTTGCGTCATCAAATCTTTCCGATGACGCCTTTCCTTTAGCCGACATTGGATTGGCATGCCCGCGCCCCTCCAAAGTGCATAGGCGCACGATAAAATCCATCGTTCGGGGCGACCGGCCTTACCGGATTATCGGCGCGCAGCAGGGGGTAGCGATCGACGACCGGTCACGACAAAGGCGTATGTTGCCTTGAACATTTCATTGAGAAGCATCGAAAACATTCACTCAAATACGACCATGGCGACCACGACAACTCTCCCGGGATCAGAGGCGATCGATTTCAACCTGAAGGTGGAATACGCCGCGAAGCTCTACTACTACGACTTCGGGAAATGGACTCCAATCATGGGAGCCTTGCTGTTGTCGGGAATTGTTCCAACGGAATACTGGACCAATACACCCGACGACACTGAAAATTCGGAGAAACCTCCGTCGTTCTGGGTGAAGCAATTCGAAGAGTTGCTTCAAGGTCTATGGAAAATAGACGAAGCTGGCGAGGAAATCATCCCGGAGAGTAACCAGAAGCATTTGCGCGGACTTGACGGTGAAATGCTTGCGACGACCGGGTCCACGCGCTTTCTGGATGCACGAAGGGTGCTCAAGCACTGGGACACTAAATGCGAGGATGAAAACGAGTACCTGCTGGAACTCGATCCGGTGGTTTTTGTGGCATGGCTCGAAGAGCTATGCTGGAATGAAGAGATCCGTTTCTTTGACCGGATTTGGCTTGATGCATTCCTGAAGCTGCACGGAATCGCGTCGAACAAGGCTATCCTTCCGACTGGCATCGTGGAGTCGTTTCAGAAGCTGACCGATATCGGGGACGATGGTAGTTGGCATCCGCTGGTTGACGACATTGTCGAGGCACAACGCGAAGCAGTTTCGAAGGGCAAGGACCGCTACGCTATCGAGGTCATATTTCCCTTGGTGATTCGCATTCTGGATGATCGCCGAGCGATCGACAGAAAGAATGAAGCGTACGTTTCCGGCAAATCGCTGCCCGTCAGGATGGGCGACGACAGCGTGTATATCCTCAAACGGGACTCGTTGCGTGTGCAACTGAATAGACTAAAAGCAAAACACTTCGCTCCGCGGTAGTAGCCCGGCACACCGGGATCGTTTTTTTTCGGATCGGGGCGGATAAATCTGCCCCTAATTCTATCCCGCCGGGCCGTTATTACCCCGGCACCCCGAAGATTGCCCGCTCACTGAACCTTCTCCAGGTTCGGTACGAGTCCTCCCCACTTCCCCTGTTTCCTTTCCCACAGCCCCTTTCAGGGCCGATGAAGTTCGTCAGCGTACATTCGCGTACATCGGGGCGACTCGGCCGAACATACTCCATATATTCCGTCATGCGCTGAAATTTGTGGAGTTAAAGCGTTTGACGGTCTTCGACATTGACCGGCTCCGGGGCTCCACATAGCGCGAAACCACACTTCGCTATTTCGCTTATATATGGAGAGTTTCATGGACAGCAACGCAAACAACACGGCGCTCCGCGCCGTACAGCAGTATCAGACCACGGCAAATCTGGCAGCCGCGTCCGACCAGCCGCAACGGGCACGTTCCGCCCGCAATGGCCCCCTTACCACTGATGCCATGGCTACGGCGGTGGGCGTCCTGCCCCAGTCGGTCCGTAAGCGCTATTCGGAGACGGGTACGTATTTCGGTTTGAAGCCCGTCAAACTGCCCAACCGTCGTTTGATGTGGGACGCAGAGGCCATCGAGATGTTTCTGCGTGGCGAGGTAATCTAAATGGCCCCGCTCATTCGACTGATTTTCAATCGCGCACCAGTCGCCGATGATCGTGGCAACAATGCAGGCGACAGCCATGCGTCGTTCTCTCGGGTAAAACGCAATTCGTTGCAAGCCGCAAAGGTGACCCTGGCGGGCACGGCAACGGCGACGTCGTTCTACATCGCGGCGCTTTCAGGTCTGGAGCGTGGCGCCACTCTCGCGGAACGGCTGGCTTGCACGGCTCTTCCGGTCGTGACGGTTGCTGGCGTGCATCTGTTACCTGCGCTGAGTCGCGGACAGTCGTTCGCGGTGCGTGGCCTGGTGGCTGTTTTGTGCACGGCGGGTCTGGTGGCCACGCTCAGTAGTCAGATTTCGTTTTTCCAACTGGCACAGCAGCATGCGGGCACCCGCAGGGCTGAAAGCGTGCCGGACACTGCGCGTGTACCAGTGGCTGACACGGCTGGGCGCAGCCTTACGGCCATCGCCCACGATCAGGCGAGCGCGCGCAAATCACTGGCTTTTATTGACAACCATCGCTGCGATGGCGATTGCACCAGCGAGCATGTGCGCCGCGCCACGCTCACTGCGACGCTCGATGCGCTCGCAATCGAAGCTGACGAAGCAAAGCGGCGCGAAGCGGCCGAAGATCGTCAGGTGGTACTCGTCGACCGGACGCAGCAACAGCGTGACGCGATGCGTGACGATCCGGTAACCGTGCGACTCGCGGACCTGACCGGACTGGGCAAGACGAGCGTGAGCCTGCTCCTCGGCCTCGTGTACGCGTGCGTGCTCGACGGTATTGGTGTCTTTGGCTGGTACCTGGTGATGCCCGTGCGCCGCCGCGGTGGTGACGCCGTGACCGCTGCTGTCGTCGCTGCCAGTAGCGGCGTGGAGCGTGTGCCCGTTGAGGCGGACAAGGCAGTGCCTGCCGACGACCGTATTACGCCCTGCTGCCTGGATAACGAGATCGACACCCAGCTCATGCATCTGATGCACGACGTCTCGGAAGGCAAGGTCCAGCCAACCGTCGCGGGCATCCGTAGCTACCTCGGGTGCTCGCAGGCGACTGCACTCAAGTTGCGCCGCCGGCTGCAAGGGCTGCGTGCGGTGACCATCCAGAACAGCGGGGGGCAACATGCAGGTCGCTAATTTCATGGGTGGTGGAAACTTCAATGGAGGCGGAAACGGTGTCGATCTCGTGCCCGCCAGCGAAATTCCAATGCTGCCGATTCTCTGGCTGTGGAAGTTCTGGCTCGCACGCGGCAAGTTCCATATCCTCGCTGGGCCGCCAGCGACGGGCAAGACCACGCTAGCGCTCGCGGTTGGCGCAGCCTTTACAAGTGGCGGCACCTTACCCGACGGGACAATCGCTCCCTTGGGGACAGTTGTGATCTGGACTTGTGAGGACGGCGTGGAAGATACGGTCATGCCGCGCCTGGTCGCAGCCGGTGCTGATCTGCGTCGTGTCCTGGTGCTGTATGGAAAGAAGGAGCGCGGCCGTAATCGTGCTTTCGACTTTGAGACCGACTTGCCGGGACTGGAAGCCGCAGTAGCCCAGCGCGGTGACGTTGTTCTCATCATCATCGACTCGATCGCCCATGCGATTCCGGCATCTAACAACAATAGCCGGGTGCGAAAGGCGCTTGATCCAGTAGTCGCGCTAGCCGAACGTACCGGTTGTGCGATCCTCGGTCTCACGCATGTGAACAAGGGCTCAAAAAAGAAAGATCCGCTTGATCGCGTGAACGGCAGCGTGGCGATCGGCGCGCTGTCGCGCATTGCGTGGGTTGTTGCGCGAGATGAGGGTGGTGGTGATGACGGTGCATCCCGCAGCGTGCTCGTGCGGGCGAAGTCGAACCTCGGTCCGGTTGAGGGTGGTTTCGCCTACCACATCGATCCGGTCGATATTCCTATTGTCCAGGCGGGCGTCACGCACAGCTCGAAGGTGACCTGGGATGGTCCGGTCGAGGGCTCGCCAAAGGAGATTCTTGGGGATGCCGAAGGCGGTAGCGCTCCTTGCCGCGAGGACCGCAAACAGGAGGCAGCCGCTTTCCTGACGAGCCTGCTTGCGGGTGGCCCCAGGCCGTCCGACGAGATTGCCCATCTGGTTCGTGATGCCGGTTTGTCATGGGCAACCGTTCGGCGGGCGTCTGACGAAATGGGGGTGAACAAGTTTCGTCCGGTCGGCATGCGTCACTGGTGCTGGTCGTTGAATAGCTGTGCTTCAGCTCCGTTCGGCCAGCCCAACCCGGTGAGTGGTTTGAGCCCGTTGGGTACGCCGGGTGTGGTGCCGTTCATGCACAACTCGCCCTATCCGCTTGGTCACGCATATGCCCCGCCTGTGGGCTACCCCTCGCCGCAAGTGCCGTATATGCAATATCCGCCGGCGATGCCGCCGCAATACCCGATGCCGATGAATGGCGCGTTCTCGACGCCGCGATTCGGTGAGCAACTTGAGCAACATGGGCAGGTTGGACAACCTGAGCAAGTTGGGCAAGTTGAACAAGTTGGGCAGTATCGGGAGTTCGCCGGTGTGCCACAGCCGATCGCATCAATCGCTGGTGAAGCGAGCGTAGGTGATTGTCGCAGCGTGCGGCAAGAGCCGCAGGCGCAAGACGGAATGCTTGCGGCAATTCTCGGATATGCGCTTGAGGAGGTCGATCACGAGCTTAAGCGTCGCCCTCCGCCTGTACATAACGGAGACCAGGCTAGCAACAACGAGGCTGGGATTTACTATGCCGACGTCGTCGACTCGGTGGTCGGAAGACACGCAGATGAATTGACTCGGCCCGAACAGCAGCAATTGCGGAGTGCGCTCGTGGCAGAACTTCCGAACCGCATTTCCGGAAATCCGCAATGAGCGGCATGCATCGGTGCATGCCCGTCCTCGAATCCGGGGGCGGGCATTGTTCCTTTGCTTTGTGGTTCGTAGATCGACGTCTGCCGAAGGTAACCAAATTCGCGCCGTCGCGGTTGGGGCGAGCTTCGATCTAAATCGCACCTGCTTTAGGCCGTAGTCCGCATCACCTCTTTGGGCCGTCGAGCACGATTGCCGCAGCCCATTTGCACACCCAACTGGTCATGATGCGGCTTGGCATGTTTTGGTCCATGACATCGCACTAAATTGGGCGTCGATCCCGCTTATTTGTTTTATGCCTTCAGGTAAGAAATGTCGGGACAACTCTTAATCATTATGTGGTGAATAATGGTCGATCTTTTCCACTTTCTTGACTCCGTGTGCAAGGAATGCCTGCATTTAATATGGTCGTGAATTTAGGTAACCAGTGAGATCATCGGTTGTATTGACTGGAGGTGTTGATTTTATAATTCCTTCTTCGATGCTGTCATATTCATCACTAAGGAAAACTTTAAATCATGTGAAAGAGAAAAGAAGGTTTGCTATGAATGACTCTATCCCAGAAAAGAAGCGGGACATCCTTGATCAAACATTCCAGCAGCTTGCCCAGCAAGAAGAAGTATGCTTCGGTCACAGAACCAGAGAGGATCGCACTTGGAAGACTGGCGACTACGGCTGGCTGTTCAAGCGGCTGATCAAGTTCATGGATGCAGTGCTGTATTCGAAATTGATGCCATTCAATATCGATCAAAACGGCAAGCGCAAGAAGGTGACGGAAGCATCACATTTGGCAAGCTTCTATCGTCAATGCCATCAGTTCATGGATTTGTACTGGAAAGGTCAAGCCTACAGTCCGGATCTTGAACTGTTCTTCGAATGCTTTCGCAATCATCCGAAGATCGGCTACTGCTTGTTTCAAGGAAGGAGGTGGAATTTGGAAGACGGGTTGTGCGAAGCGGAGGTGTTCAACGACTTCGTCACGTACCTCAGGCGCGAGGCGATAGCCGTTAACGTCAAAAAGAAAATCGCTGACTGGAAAGCGGTATTGAAAGATGAGAAAAAGTCGATCCGAAAATACGTCATCGAGCTAGCCCGGAAGTACTCGAAGATGTTGGCCGTCCGGGTCGATATGGGCTATCTGACGGTGGCGCCGAATGAGAAAGCAACGCGTGTACGCTCGGCTTGGGAGATCGGCGACGCAAGCGCTTGGTCCGCACCGATGGATGCAGAGCGTGAGCGAGCCATACAGGCGGAAAACAGAGCGCGAATCGACGTTGAGATTGCCTTGAGCGACCGAACGGAGTTCTTCAACTTCAAGAATCAGTACGGCGCCGACAAGGATCTGTTCGAGCACATGATCGGCTATATCGTGAAGCTGGAGCGCTCCGATGATGGCCCCCACCACTTTCACTGTATCTTCTTCTTCGACGGCCAGAAAGTGAAAAGCGTCAAGTACTGGACGAAGCGCATCGAGCGGTACTGGAAGAAGATCACGAACGATCGCGGGTACGTTCACAACTGCCACATCAATCCCAAAAAAGAAGAGATGAAAAAGCGGCAGCGATGGGCCGTGGGCCGTATAAATAGCGGCAACTGGTCGCAGGTCAGGGCACTCGCTCGATATGCCACGTGGTATTTCGCGAAGGACGGCCAGCGCGTGAGGGTGAAGCCCAAGGTGAAGTCAAAGCTGTTGACGATGGGATTGACTCGCGAGAAGCGGTTGGGTGGTCCTGGACGACCGCGAAAAGCGATGAAACGCTCGACCTGGGTCACTCAATAAGCATAGCGGCAACTGCTGCATTCTCGCTCTGCCTCAAGTTTCCCCGGACTGTGCCGTATACGCTTAGTTAGCAGGGCGTTTGCCGGCGACGAGCCGTGGCTGCGAAACGCCGCATACGCCATCGCGAACAAGCGGAACGGTCGAATTCTTGGGAGATTTCAAATGTCGGTAAAGGAAGAAAATTCTGCCATCGAAACTACGGGCGCGGTGGTTGGCGGCATCGGCGGCGCTGCGGCGGGTGTGGGTGGCGCAATTGCCACCGTGTCCGCTGCAGGTACCGCGGGCTTGAGCGCGGCGGGAATTACCTCTGGCCTCGCCGCAATTGGTGGCGTGGTTGGCGGTGGCATGACTGCAGGCATTGTGATCACCGCTGCCGCTCCAGTTGTTGTGGCAGCTGGGTTGGGCTATGCCGGATACCGGGTCGCGAAGTGGTATCGCTCGAAGTAACGGAGGCTTTCGAGGAGCGAGCGGAGCGAATCCGAACGTTGATTGTCCCAAAGACCGACCGAGGGCTTCCCGTAGTTGCATCGCGGCCATCTACGCCGGTTGCACGCAAGTTGGCTCGATCGTCTGCCTAATCCCGCGTCGGTCGAGTCTCTGCCTGGCCTAGGCCCACCCAGGCCAGTCGCGCGGAAGAGCTGCCTGAGTCGCGCCGGGCCGACCCGGTGACGTTGCTGGTCGCACACTGGCTCGACACGACCGAAGCGCGACTGAATCCGCTTCTTGATTTCACGTGTGTGGTCGTGCTCGAAGGCACGGCCGGCTTCGCCCGGTACCTAGCAGGAATCAGGCCGGTCGCGCCCGGTCGCACAGCAGTCGCATCCGACCGAATGACGACTATGCCGCAACACGAGGCAGTCGTGCCGATACTGGAAGCGACGTCGGGTAGTCGTGGTGAGCAGACTGTTGGTCACGCCGCATCGATTGCCGATCGTGAGTCGGTCGCCGGCGAGGCGGGCGGACGTTCTGCCATGTAGGAACACGACCGGCTGGTCGCGAAGTTCCACGAGGCTGTGGTAGCGGGGCATTTGACGCGCAATCTGGCATCGATTCGCAAGTTCCTTCGGTGCGGGCAACCCAAAGCTATCCGGTGCAGTCGTGCATACGTCGGCCGCTTCGGCGATGCGCGCAGCTCGAAGGCGGAGCGATTAGCGGGCCATCCGCCTAGTAAGGGGGCGGGGGAACAGGGCAAGGAGGGACCCCGACACTATCGGTTGCCAGCACTTCATCCCGAGCCCAGAGGTGTGCGCCGTGCAATGGCGAGACCTAAACTGTTGTTCCCCGTAGGCATAGCTAGTTGCAAGAGCGCTCCGTCCATTTTCTGCGGAAAGCGGATTCGTCAAGACCGACTTGCAATCGACGGCCAAACGGCTTATTTGCACAGTCGAGTTTCTTTAAGGCGTTGCCTTGGTAACGCTAGACTAGGGAACACATTTGCATTCGCTTGAGAGGAAAACACCAGTCCATGGCAAGAAGCAACCGAGACGAGTTTAGCCCCAAGGACAAGACGACACTTTGCCTTCGAGCAGGCACGCATTGTTCGAATCCGGCATGTCGTAAGCCGACGACTGGTCCGACGACGGACAAACGAAAGGTCAACAGTATCGGTCAGGCTGCGCACATCACGGCGGCCGCACCTGGGCCGGGAGCCGCGCGCTACGACCCGTCAATGACGTCTGCCGAGCGCAGCGACATCGATAACGGAGTCTGGCTTTGCCAGAACTGCGCCACGATGATTGACCGGGATTCCGACAGGTACACGGTGGCGATGTTGAAGGACTGGAAACGTCAAGCAGAAGAAGCAGCGGATCGCGAGCGCGGCGAGACGCCAATTTCGGCGACGGAGTTTGCCCTGATGCGGGCGGCAATCTTTAAGCTCCCGTTGGGGCGTTCCGTTTCTACCGCGGTCGCCGAGATGGTACGTCTGGCAGAGCAGGAGTTGGAGAAGGCAGACTCGCGATTCGCGGTTCAGGTGAACTTTGCCGGAGGAGCAACTCAAGTAGTCTTTCGGGCGAAAGAACCGGTTCATTTCTCGGCAAAGATAGTCCCGGATTATCAGGCCGAGTTTCGCGCCAAAATGCAGGCGCTGGTCGAACATGGCATGCGCGTTGAAATGGACGCGTCGACCATGCGGCTTGAGGGTTCGGCGTTATTTGACATGCTTCCGCAAGGCACCGGGACGATCGCGTTCGACACGCAGTTGCGGAGAAAGGCCGTCCAGAAGGTTCTGCTACAAGATCCTGCGAATGGGGCCGTGTTCGTGATGGACGACTTTGTTGGCGAAATCGTTGCGGGCAGCCAATCGTTCACTTTTG
>NZ_JAQQDU010000131.1:0-19978 GCF_046027825.1 Paraburkholderia sediminicola | reverse complement strand
AAATACATCGCTCGCAAAATCAAATGACAGATCGATGCCGTGCGCGCTCTCTGCCGCATTCAAGCTCAGATCGAACTGCGCGGCATCGACATTCAGCGCCACGCTTTCGATCTCGAGTCCCGGCAGCGCCGCACGATGCGACGGATGCTGCCGCAGGTTGAACATCACGTCGAAGAGCGGCGTACGGCCGGGCTCGCGCACCGGCTGCAACGCCTCGACCAGCTTGGCGAACGGCAGGTCCTGATTGCACTGCCCTTCGGCAAGGCGCGCCGCCACCTGGTCGAGCAGCCCGGCGTAGGTATCGCTCGCGCGCACCGATGCGCGCATCACAATCGTGTTGACGAAGAAACCGATCAAACCGGTCGTGTCGGCGCCATGCCGGCCCGCTACCGGCACGCCTACGCGCACGTCGCGCGAGCCGGTATAGCGATGCAGCAGCACGTCGAAGTCGGCCAGTAACGCGGCGAACAACGTGGTGCCGCGCGTGCCCGCGAAATGTTTGAGCGCATTCGCCGTGGTAACCGGTACGCGGGCTGACACTGTACCGGCGCGCGCGCCGGTCGTTGTGTCGCGCGCGCCCTTGCGGCTGCGGTCGAACGGCAACGCCAGCGCTTCCACATCGACAGGCGCGAGCTGCGCGCGCCAGTAGTCGAGCTGCTCAGCCAGCGCCGCATCGCCGAACCATTCGCGCTGCCAGCGTGCATAATCGGTGTACTGGACGCGCAACGGCTCCAGTTCCGCACATTCTTCCAACGCGCGAGGCTCACGATCGACCGACGTCGTGGCGGCTTCGTAGAGCGACAGGAACTCGGCAAACAGCACGCCAATCGACCAGCCATCGGACACGATGTGATGCATCGAGATCAGCAGGCGCTGGTCGTCGCTGACCGTTCGCACCAGATCGACGCGCAGCAAGGGCCCGTGCTCGAGATCGAAAGGCCGCCATGCAAGCTGGTCCAGCATCGCTTGCATCGCCAAGTCGCTCTGATCCGCGAGTCGCTGCTCCGCCCAACCGAATACAGGCTCGCTATCCACGCGCTGACGCGGCTCGCCATCGATCTCCACGAACCGCGTGCGCAGCGAAGCGTGACGCGTGACCAGCGCGGCGAACGTAGCGCGCAATGCCGACACGTCGATCGCGCCTTTCAGGCGCAAAACGCCCGACATGTTGTACGCCGCACTTGCGGGATTCAGACGCCACAGAAACCACAAACGCTCCTGCGCCGGCGAGAGCGGCGCGTCGGCCGATGCACCTTCTTCATTCGACAGCGCCACCACCGGCAACTGCGCGACGTCGAAACCATGGGCTCGCAGTCGTTCGCGGAATGCGCGGCGGCGCTCGGGCGGCAAGCTCGCATAGCGGCGCGAGATGTCGAGAAGCTCGCCGGCATCATGGGCGGGAGCGGGCGCCGCGGAAGACGCCGCGCCGGAAGACACCGTTTCATCCACTGCCAAAGACTTGATCAACGCATTCATTCGAGTTCTTCCAACCACGACTTCAAGGTTTGTTTGCCAACCACACCGCTGTTTGCCGCCCTGTCCTGACGCTCAGACGAGGCGCTTGCGCCCGCCAGTTGCGAGGCCAGCGAGCGCACCGTCGGATGAGTCAGGACGAGCTTCGGCGAGAGCGACAGGCCCGCGCGGCGCGCTTTCGCGATCAGCTTCAGGCTCAGGATCGAATCACCGCCAGTTTCGAAGAAGTTGTCGAGCACGCAGATGTCGCCGCGCCCGAGCACGTCGTGCCAGATCGCCAGCAGTTGTGCTTCGACGGCATTCGACGGCGCTTCGACGGTCCGCTGCTGCGGTGCTTCATCCGTCAGCGCGTCGAGCGCCGCGCGGTCGAGCTTGCCGTTCTTCGTCAGCGGCAAGTGCGCGACCTTCACGATGCGCGCGGGTACCAGCGCATCGGGCAGCAAGGTCGCCAGGGTCTGCCGCAGCGTTGCACCATCCAGCGCGTCGCCGCATACGTAGCCGGTCAGGCGGAGTCGCGCGTTGTGCTCGCCGATGCCTTCGCTGCGTGCAAGCACCGCCGCATCGCGCACGCCAGGCAGGCTGCGCAGAACCGCTGCGATTTCACTGGGTTCAACGCGAAAGCCACGGATCTTCACCTGATCGTCGATACGTCCCAGCCATTCGACGCGCCCCGACGCCAGACGGCGCGCCCGGTCGCCGGTTCGGTACAGACGCTCGCCTGCCGTCATCGCATCCGGCACGAACCGCTCGGCCGTGCGGCCGGGCTGATTCAGGTAGCCGCGCGCCAGCCCCGCTCCACCGATGCACAACTCGCCTGCCACGCCATGCGGCACCGCGTGGCCGTCGTGATCGACAATGACGACACGCATCGCGTCGATCGGCTGATCGAGCGTCAGCGAGGCGGCTTGTGAAGCAGCTTGTGAAGCGGCCTCTGAAGCGGCTTGCGCATCGTTGGACGCGACGCCCGTAATGGCGCCGACGGTCGTCTCCGTCGGCCCGTAGTGATTCAGCAGCAGGCAGCCCGGCGCCAGTTCATGGATGCGGCTTGCCAACGAAACCGGTGTCGCTTCACCGCCAACGATCAAACACTGCCGCGGCAACACGCGCGCCGCATCACGTGCCTGCAGCAGCGACGCGAGGTGACTCGGCACAATCTTCAGCAGATCGATTTCGTGCTGCCCGACATAGGCGGCAAACCGGTCCGGATCGAAGGCACAGTCTTCGTCGAGCGGATGAAGCGTCCAGCCCGCCCATAGCGCACCGAATAGCACCGTGTGCCCGAGATCGGCGGCGGGCGTAGAGACGTAAGCCGCGCTTCTAACGGCAGCGGGAACGCGCGACACCAGCGAGCGCGTGTAGTTGAGCAATGCGCCGTGACTGACCGCGACGCCCTTCGGCCGTCCCGTCGAACCGGACGTGTAGATCACGTACGCGGTCTGACCGGGGTGAACCGCGTGGCCTGGCTCGACCCGATCGGCGAACCCGGCGCCGTCCGCGAAATAGCGTGACGGCGGCACTGTCGCAACCTGTGCCGGCATCCAGGACGGGCGTTCGTCGCACACACAAAGCGACGCACCACAATCCTCGATCTGCCAGGCAAGACGCTCCGCGGGATGCCCCGGATCTAGCGGCACATACGCGGCGCCGAGACGCCATGCCGCGAGAATGCCGGCCACGAGCGCCGGCCCGCGCGGCAGCAGGATCGCGATGTGTGGCTCCGCGATCTCGCGCAGGCCGGACGCTGACGCCTGTGCGTCCCGCGCGGCTGCGAGCCGTCGTGCGATCTGTCCGGACCACGCCCACAACGACGACCAGTTGATGCGCTCACCGTTGAACACCAGGGCGTCCGCCTCGCGCGTGCGATCGTTCGCCGCGCGCGCGGCGATGGTCTGCAGCAGCGTGGGCTGATGCGCGGAAGGTGAGAGCGTTCGAGGCGCCGCTACCGTCGCTGCGTCTCTCTGCTCCTGCCAGCCAAGCGCGCCGAGCCGGGTCGCGGGCGAGCCGGCCAGTTGCGCCAGTGCGGACTGGAACTGCTGCAGCAACGAGAACACCGCGTCGTCGCCGATCGCGTGACGGTCGTAGGCCAGCACCACGCGCGGCTGCGGACCCGGCGACACCACAAGGCTCAACGCAAAATGATTACGGCCGAAGGTCTCGGCGCCCTGCGTGTTCTGCGCGAGCGGCAACTCGAGATGCGCGGCCCCGCGAAGGCCATGCGGGTACTGCGTCATTTGCGGATCGATCGGATAGTTCTCGAACACAACGACCGTATCGAACAACGCCTGCTCGGCGCCGAGTTCACTCCCGGCCTGGATCGCGTCGAGCGGCAGCAGTTCGTGCTCGCGCACGCTGCCGCTGTGACGCTGCAGCGCGCGCAACCAGTCGGCCACGGTGCTCTGCGCACGAAGCTCGACACGCAGCGGCACGGTGTTGATAAACAGTCCGATCGACTGTTCGATGCCGTCGAGCGGCGCGCTGCGTCCTGCCGTCGTCATGCCGAACACCACGTCGCGCTTGCCGCTATGGCGAGACAGCAGCCATACCCACGCGCCCTGGATCAGCGTGTTCAGCGTGACACCGTGTGCGCGGGTGAAGTCGCGCAACGCTTGCGTCAGCGCGTCGTCGAGTTCGGCGTGCTGTTCGGCATATCGACTCGGGCTCGACGCATCGTTGGTGCGTTCAGCCAGCGATTGCGCACGGCTCGCGTAAGGCACGGGTGTACGTTCGTCGAAGCCCGCCAGCGCGTCGCGCCACCACCGCTTCGACGCATCGAACGACTGCTCTGCCAGCCAGTCGGCGTAGCGGCCGAATCCTGGCGACGTCGCCCCGTGCTGCTGCGGCAGCGCGGGTTTCGCATCGTCGGGCGCGGCAAGTCGAGCGTAATCTGCCGCGACTTCGTTGAACAAGGCGGCGAGACTCCAGCCGTCCATTTGAATATGATGGAATCGCCACCCAAGCAGATAGCGCTCGGCATCGATGCGGATCAATGCGATCTGCAGATCGGAGGCCTTCGCAAAGTCGAACCCTTTTGCGTGTTCGGTACGCCATTGCGCCACGAGCGTATCGCGGCGCGTCTGTCCATCCAGTCCGCGCCAGTCACGATGATCGACAAAGAGCGCGGCCGACTTGCGCACGGCCTGCACGGGCGCAGGCAAACCGTCCCAGTGAAAATCCGTACGCAACATGGGATGCCGCTCAACGGCGTTTTGCCATGCCCGCTCGAACAGATGGGGATCGCGGATACCGTCGAGCTCGAACACGTGCTGCACGTAGTACGGATCAGCCTCTGCATGCAGCGCATGAGAGAGCATGCCGCGCTGCATCGGCGAGAGCGGATGCAGGTTTTCTATCGCGTTGGGATCGGCGAAGCAGGCTTCGATGTGGGTCGCGTTCAATGCGGCCAGCGGGCTGCGCAATTCGAGCGCCGCCGCAGCCGACGATGCACCGTTCGCGGCATGCTCACGCCCATCGCGTTGCAGACAGGTAGCGAATCGTTGCGTCAGGGCGTCCAGTTCGGCGGCGTCGATATAGGCGGGATCGGCGTGCCAGTCGAATACCAGATCGCCATCGACGAGCATCGCGTCAAGCGTCAGTCGAATGGTTGTGGCGTTCGCCCGGCGCGCCTGGCCCGTCATGCCGACGGGCTCCGCCGTGACCGACCACAGCGGGCGCTGTGATGCCGTGCCGGAAGCCGACACGTCGCCGAGATAGTTGAACACCACTTCGGCACGCGGCAGCGCGCGTGCCGCGTTGCGCAGTGTCGCATCGGCGCTGTATTCGAGCATGCCCCAGCGCACGCCTTTGGCCGGCACCGCGGCAAGCGCCGCTGCGATATCCGGGGCGCGCGCGCTGCGTGCGATCCAGAGCGGGAAGCGGCTGGTGAACCAGCCTGCCGTCGTCGACAGATCGACCGACGCGCCTGCCGGAAGTTCGACCTGGCGGCCATGTCCTTCGATCTCGACAACGATACCTTCGCAGCGTGCATGTCCGTGTGCGTCGCTGCCGTTGCACAGTGCGTCGACCAGCGCGGCCAGCAGCACGTCGGACCGACGGCGCGCGTCGCGCCATGTCGGGCTGCCGATCTGCGCGGCGGCCATCCGTTGACGACGATGGTCCAGCTCGGCGCGCGCCGTGTCCGCTCCAACGGCTGTAAGCGCCGCGCTTTTTACGGCGAACCGGGCGGACGGCGTGGCGCTCTGCGTTAACTGGCGGCGCCAGACATCGAGTTCGTCGGCAAGAACCGCCGCAGCCGCCGGTTGCGGTGCGGCGCGCGACTGCATCAGCGCCCAGGCGCCGAACGATGTCGCCCGCGAGCGCGGTTCACCGTTTCGATAAAGATGGTCGAGATCGCGCAACAGAATGTGCCACGAGACCGCATCGACGGCGAGGTGATGAATCGCGATCAGCAGGCGGCCGCGGTCCTGCTCGCTACCCTGCTCGCCTCGCAGCAACGCTGCGCGCAGCAACGGCCCCTCCTGCAGCGAAAGACTGCCGTGCACCTGGTCGATCGTCTGCGAGGGATCGTCCGCGCCGCCATCGAGCAGCAGCCGTGCGCCGCGCGCACGCCACGCATCGGCGGGTTCGATGCGCTGCTGCCATTCGCCCGAAGGCGTCTGTGTGAAGCGCAACCGCAACGCGTCATGCCGAAGGACGAGCGCATGCAGCGCGGCTTCCAGGCGTGCCGGATCAAGCGTCTCGGACAGCCGCAGCATGGCCGCCTGGTTCCAGCGCGCCGGTGCATCCGGATAGTGCTCGAAGAACCACGCCTCGATCGGCGTCACCGGCACGAACGCGGTACGCGGTTCGTCGACCAGTGCAGCGCCGTGCAGCGTGGCGTCGGCGCTTTCGCTCGCCAGCAACCGCGCGAGACTGCGCACATCGGGCGCGGCGAAGACTTGCCGCGAGGTCATGGTCAGGCCGGCGTCTTTCGCGCGCGCCACAAGTTGCAGCGACAGGATCGAATCACCGCCCAGCGCAAAGAAGTCGTCGTCGAGGGCACAGTCAGGCCGATGCAACACCTCGCGATAGAGCGTCAGCAGTTGCGCTTCGCGCGCGCTCATACCGTCAACCATCGATGCGTCCGCAGGCGCCGCTTCGATCGGCTTCGGCAAGGCACGGCGATCGAGCTTGCCGTTGGCCGTCAGCGGCAGCGCGTCGAGAGCAATGAAAGCACTGGGAATCATCACGGGCGGCAACACATCGGCCAGCGCGCGTCGCAACGCCATGGCATCAAACGACGCAGCGTGCGCCGTGACCACGTAAGCGACCAGTTGCGCATCGGCTTCGGCATCGGCTTCCGCGTGGCCGGCTTGCCGATGGGCGACAACCCAGGCATCCGCAACGCCCGCGACCGCGCGCAGGACCGCCTCGACTTCGCCAGGCTCGACGCGCACGCCGCGAATCTTCAGTTGCTGGTCGGCACGTCCGAGGAAATCGAACGTCCCGTCGGCGCGTTGCCGGCATAGATCGCCGGTTCGATAGAGGCGCGCGCCCGGTGCGCCCGACGTGTCGGGCACGAAAGCGCCCGCGCTCACCGCCGGCCGGCCGATATAGCCGCGCGCGAGCGTCGGGCCGCCGATACACAGTTCGCCGACGCCGCCAACGGGCACCGCCTCGCCATGGCGATCCAGCAAGACCGCCTTGCGATGCGCAAGCGCGCGGCCAACCGGCACCACGCCGGAGGCCGTGTCGGCGGCGGTGGTGGTGTGCGCCAGCGCGACGACGGTCGCTTCGGTCGGCCCATAGGTGTTCACGAAACGCACGTGTCCGAGCGGCCCGCTCTGCCAGCGGCCC
This sequence comes from Paraburkholderia sediminicola, assembly GCF_046027825.1. GTDB lineage: Bacteria > Pseudomonadota > Gammaproteobacteria > Burkholderiales > Burkholderiaceae > Paraburkholderia > Paraburkholderia sediminicola_D. The sequence continues at coordinate 12,712 of NZ_JAQQDU010000131.1, read as the reverse complement.
AGCAGATCCGCCGACACCGCTTCGCCGCCCACCGTGATCGTGCGCAGCATCGCGAGGCCGTCAGCGTGAGCCCGGCCGGCGAGCGATGCTGTCCATTCGCGCCAGTACGACGTCGGCAGATCGGCGAGCGTGACGCATTCGTCGCGCAGATGCGCTTCAAGCGCCTCAGGATCCCACGATGCATCGCCACGCATCGCCACAGCGGCGCCGACTGCGAGCGCCGGCCAAAGCTGTTCGATCGACGCATCGAAGCTCAGCGTCGAAAACTGCAGTACGACATCGTCGCGGCCGATTTCGTGCATCGCGATGAAGTCGTCGATATGGCTCGCCAGCGCACGGTGCGAGATCGCGACGCCCTTTGGCCGGCCCGTCGACCCCGACGTGAACACGACGTAGGCGAGTTGATCCGGATGCACATGACGGCTCGCCTCGGCATCAATCTTCAATAGCGAGGCGGTTGCCGCGTCGCTCACCAGAATCAGCGTGCGACCGGCGAGCGCGGCGGCGTGCCGTCGCGCATGGGCCTGATCGGTAATCACGATGCGCACGCGTGCATCGTCGAGCATGTGCGCGATGCGCTCGGCCGGATACGCAGCGTCGAGCGGTACGTAACACGCCCCGCTTTGCATCGTGCCGAGCATCGCAGCCACCAGCGTCGGCGTGCGGCTCAACAGGATGGCGACCGATTCGTCAGCGCGGGCACCAGCCGAGCGCAGCGTACGCGTGACTTGTCCGGCGCGCGCCGCCAGTTGCGCATAGCTGACCGATTCACCGCCACAACGCAGCGCGGTTGCGTGCGGCGTCTCGTGGACGTGACGCTCGATGCGCGCGGTCAGCGGCAGGAAGGTTGTCGCGCGTTCACGCTGTTCGTTCACCGACACGGCCGCACCGTCGATTTGCCACTGCGAGATCTTCATCGCCGGGTTCGCCGCGATCTGTCCGAGCAGCCCGATATAACGGTGCGCGAACGCATCGATCGTGGCCGCATCGAAGCGGCTCGCGAGATAGCTGAACGACAGCGACACGCCATCACGCGCCGCCGTCACGTCAAGCGACAATTCGAACGGTACGTCGCGCGCACGCAGATCGAGATCGCTCAAGGCGAGGCCCGCAAGTGCAGCGGCATCCTGCAGCACCGCTTCTTCGAGGTTGAACATGATTTCGAACAGCGGTCCGCGATCGCGCAACGCATCGTTGACACGCGAGAACGGCACATCGGCATGCCGACGCGCCGCGAGCAAGCTGTCCTGCACCGCGTCAACCAGCGACGCGAACGGCTGTGCACGTTCAACCTGCGCGCGCACCACCGTCGTATTGACGAAGTAGCCCACCACGTTCTCGAACGCCAGTTCACGGCGATTCGAAACGGGCACGCCGATGCGGATATCGGACTGGTTCGAATACCGTTCTATTGCAACCGCGAATGCGCTAAGCAGCACGGTAAAAAGCGTCGTGCCTTCGCCGTTCGCCAGCTCACGCAGCGCGACGCCCAATTGCGCCGGCAGATCAACGCGCAGACGGCCGCCCTGTGCATGGCCCTCCTGCGTCAATGCGTGCGGCGGACGATCAGCGGGCAAGCGCGCGGCGGGACTCACCTCAGGACCCGACTCGCCCAGCGCTTCGCGCCAGAAGTCGAGTTGCGCACGTTCGGCGTCCGATGCGGCGAATGCATGTTGCGCAGCGCAGTAGTCGGCATAGGTCGCCGTCAGCGTTTCAAGCTCGCCGGCTGAAACGTACAGGCGCATCAGGTCGCGCATGATCACCGCGCAGGAATGCGCATCCGCGACGATGTGGTGAAGCGAGAGCACGAGTGTCTGCGCGCCCTCTACGCCACACACGAGATGCGAGCGGAATAACGGGCCGCGTTCGAGATCGAACGGTGCGTCGATCAGCGCCTGGATGCGGCCGTCGGCGCCGTCACCGGCGAATGCTGCATCGATGATCTCAAGGTGTGCCGCGGGTGCGTCGAACGTGGCTTGCGGGTTCGCACCGTCTTGTCGCACGCGCATCCTGAGTTGCGGATGACGCTGCACCAGTGCCGACACCGCGTCGCTCAACTTCTCCACGTCGAGCGCGCCGTCGATCCGGAACGCGCCCGACACGTTGTATGCCGAACTCACGGGCGCTTCGCGCCACAGGTACCACAGCGCACGCTGGCCGGCGGACAGCGCTGATGCGTCGACGGCCGTCGCAGCGCTGATCGACGACGTGCTTTCGGCGGCGACGGCTTCATGCGCGGTCTGGTCCAGCCACGCGGCCTGCGACACGATCGAGCGCTGCGTGAAGACGAAATCGAGCGGCACGTCGCGTCCCAATGTGGCACGAATGCGTGCGAGCAGCGCGGTCGCCTTGATCGACTGGCCGCCGAGCGCAAAGAAGTCGGCATCGCAAGACACGGTGTCGTCGTCGAACACGGCTTGCCAGAGCGACAGCAACGCCGCTTCCGTCGGCGTCGAGGCCGCACGGCGCGCACCGCTGCGCGCAAGCGCTCCAGTCTCGTCGCGCGAGTAACGTGCGACGAGATCGAGCGTGTGCTCGCGCCACCCGTGCGCGCAGGCGCTGCGCCTTAGCTTGCCGCTCGACGTGCGCGGCAGCGTGCCGGGCTTCAGGATCGCGATGGCGGCGACGGGTTCGCGATGCGCATCGACGATGGCTGCTTCGATCTGCGCAAACAGCGCGGCTTCGTCGAGATCGCGCGCGGTAACGCGTGACACTTCCGCGGCAATGCCGATGCCCTCGCCGGCTTCGCCATCCTTGCCCTGCGCAACCGCGAACGCCGCGATACGACCGGGACGCAGCGCGGCAACGCGGGCGGCCAGCGTCGCCTCGATATCCTGCGGGTAGAGGTTCTGGCCGCGCACGATAATCAGATCTTTCACGCGACCGTTCACATACAGGCGTTCGTCCGACATGAAGCCTAGGTCGCCGGTGCGCAGCCAGCGCCCGCCACCGGCATCGCTGACGAACGTCTCGGCGCTCGCCTGCGGATTGTTCCAGTAGCCTTGCGCGACGCTGAGCCCGCTAAACCAGATTTCTCCGATGCGGCCTCTCTCGAGATCCACGCCAGTTTGCGGATCGACGATACGCACCGTATGATGCGCCTGCACACGTCCGCCTTCGACAAGACGCGTAGCCTCTGCAAGCGAACCGGCATCCGTTGCATCGGCCCGCGCGGCATGTCCCGCTGCAAGCGCGCTGCGCTCGGCGTCGAACAGCGCATAACCTTGCCCGGCATCGACGCCGCTCACCAGCAGCGTCGCTTCCGCGAGCCCGTAGCAGGGATAAAGCGTCGTCGCCGCGAAGTTCGCCGAGGCGCAAGTGTGCGCAAACGCGTCGAGCGTCGCGGCGCGAATCGGCTCCGCGCCGCAGAATGCGACACGCCACGACGACAGGTCCACGCCCTTCAACTGGTCGGCGCGTACACGCTCGGAGCACAGTTGGTACGCGAAATTCGGTCCACCGCTCACGGTTGCGCGATAACGCGACACGGCCTGCAGCCAGCGCGCCGGCCGCTCGAGAAAATGAGCGGGCGACATCAGCACGACCGGAAAGCCGACGAAGAGCGGCGCCAGCAGTCCGCCGATCAAACCCATGTCGTGATAGAGCGGCAGCCAGCTCACCATGATGTCGTCGGCGCTGAAAGCCATCGCCTCGCGTATGGCGATTTCATTGGCGCTCACGTTGCCGTGGCTCACCATCACGCCCTTCGGCGCAGCCGTCGAACCCGACGTGTACTGCAGGAAGGCGATATCGCCGGCGGCGGGCGGCTGTACCGCGAAGCCGCCGCTGGTGCCCTGCTGCACGGTGTCCACCAGCAGCGTCGTGCAACGCGCAGCCAACGAATCCGCGCTGTCCGCGAGATTCGACAGCAGCGCTTCGTGCGCGCGGTCGGTGAGCATGACGCGCGGCTCGCAGTCGTCGAACATCGCACGCACCCGTTGCAGATGCTGCGGATTGGACGACTCGGGCGGATACGCGGGCACCGCGATCACGCCGGCATACAGACAGCCGAGAAAGCCGGCGACGTAATCGAGACCGGTGGGCAGCAGCAGGATGGCGCGCTCGCCGCGCTGCGCGTCGCGCGACAGACGCTCGGCGCAGGCTAGCGCGCGGCGATGCAACTGGCCGTAGGTGAGCACCTGCTCGTCGCGCTCACCGTCCGCGAGAAAACGCACGGCGATGCGGTCCGGCTGGGTGGCTGCGTGACGCAGCATCATGCTGACGAGATCCTGCGCGGCCTCGGCAGGTGCGGCAGGTGCGGCGGGTGCAGTCGGTGCGGACAACGGTGCGGGTGCGGTACCGCCCGCGGCCTCGGCCAGCGCGCGCCTGTTGCGTTTGAGGAACGGGCAGCGATCACCGGCGGGCGTGTTCTCGTCGGTGAGGAAATACTGCTTCCATTCCAGATTGCCCGGGTCGCCGTAGAAACCCAGATCCGGATGCGCCGAGACGTCGTCCCAGGTTTCGAGCCGCTTGCGCACCTGATTGCGCGCCTCACGGCCGATCACCTTGTTCGTGATCGTATCGACGAACACGCTGCGCGGCTGGAACAGCAAGACCATGCCGGGGCCGAGATTGCGGCTATGACGCGTCTCGAACGACGGGCACGCGCAGACGACGAACATTTCCACGCCCGCGAACGAGAACTCCCAGTCTTCGTGCGAGGGTTCGGGCTGCGCGTCGGCATTCGGGTCGGGGTCGACGTTATGCAGCGTTTGCAGCGCGTTCCAGAACAGTTCGTGGTAGGTGTCGTGCGAAAGCGGCTCGGCATCCGGCTCGAAGAACACCGCGATGTTGTTCTTGCGGTACTCGGGGAGCGACGCCAACTCGGCGAAGGTCTGCATCGTCGCGGGCAGGTCCGAGATGTCCTTGCCGTTGACGAACGCGTAGAACATCTCGCCGCGCCGCTCGGCGATCGTGCCGAAGAAACACGGATAACCGGGGTCCATCACCTGCGTGCGCAGCGTTTCGTACGACGACTCCAGCCACGCGGGCAGCGTCACGCTTGCGCCCGTCTTCCGGCCTTCGATCACGCGGCTTTTCCAGTCGCTGGCGACAAAGCCCGCGTCGGTACCGCGCCCGGTGTTGTCAGCGGCCACTGATTTGTCTACTTGCATGTCCTTCCTCGTGTTCCGAAAACGCCGACGCGCCCGCGCGGCCCCGGCGGGGCCGCACAAGGTGTGCGTCAGGACGTGCCGATGCCGTTACGCAGACGAACGACTGCTATCCGCATGCGTACGGCGGGAATATTCGAGTGGGGACAATCGGCGCCTTTCTGTAGGACGCCTGAAATGCATGAACTGCGCTATTTACAGCTTTGTCACCACGGCGTTGCGACTGCCGCGTGGTGAACTGCGCGGTGGCTCAGCGCACAGGCGCTGAATCGAGTTCGGCCGTCAAAGCCTGAACCCAGTCGTCGGGAATGATGGGCTGGTGATACGTGCACTCGCCCGAGACGACGGTCGAACCGTGCAGACGCCCGTCGGGGATCAGCACCATGTCGCCGCGGTTCATTTTGAGCTGCATGCCGACGTTGCCCCAGAACAGCATCTCGCCTTCTTCGATCGTGACAAGGCGGTGATCGTTATGCACGTGCGTCGTTGAACACATTTCGTGCGGCTCGACGAAAGTCTCACGGTCGATGTTGGGACATTCGGCATCGATGCGCGTACTGATCTGCCGCGCAAACCCGCAATAGCGGTCGATCGCGGACAGCCAACGCAATTGTTCGCCGAGATCCCAGCGGCCGCGTTCGGCGAGCCTGTCGCCGGCGTCGATTCCCTGCACGGCCTGCGCGTAGGCCAGCGACCCGTGATGGTCGGCAACATGGACAAACGCGCGCTCGGCACGCGATACCAGTTCAGCCTTGAGCGCACCGGCATCGGCCGGACGTTTGCCGGCGGGCAGCAAATGCACGCAGGCGCGTTCGAGCGCGAGACCGAAGGCAAGCCATTCCGCCTGCGCGGCGAATGCTGCACCGGCAAACGCAAACGCGCGGGATGGACGACGGCCTAGTGCGCTCAGCAGATTGCATTTCGCGGTGCTGGTCGGCAAATAGAACTGCCAGTACGCATGCTGCTGGCCGGTCACGCCGCAGGCCGCTGCGACACGTTCAAGCAGTCCGTCTTCCGGAAACCCGCCAGGCAGAGCGGGTTGCGCATCGTGCGGCAGCGTGGCGAAGAAACCGCGTGCATTCGCTTGCGCAAGCGTGCGGCGCTGGGTCGGCGCGAGCGCCCAGCGCTGAACCATGATGAAGCGCAGGCCCTCTTCGAGGTAATCGTTGCGCATCAGCCGGTCGAACGCGGCGTTCCAGAACGACAGTTCAGCATCGACGATGCGACCCAACTGCTCGCCAACCGCCGCGACACCGCGCGACGGATCGGCGTCGGCGCTTAGGTACGAAAACGCGTAAGCCTCGAGAAACGGCGCAATCTGCTCGCCGAGCGTTCGAACGTCGTCGCGGTAGAAATCCGCGAAACGCTGCCAGTCTTCGGGCTCACGGCCTTGCGGCGCGCGCAGCACATCGAGCTCGTAGATCGACAGCAGCGTGCGGTTCGACGCCAGCGCCGGCAGACGGCTCACGTTATCGGCGCGCACCGGCTTCATGAATTTGAGGAACTCGAAATCTTCCGGCCGCAACGGCCGCCGATGAAAATCGTCCTTGAGCACGAGCTCCTCGACGCTCGCGCTGCGGAACGCGTGAGCCTGCGCGAACTGCTTGATCAGCGAGACATAGTGCACGCTCTGGCCGGCGAAAGGGGTGAAGTCAAACAGGGGTGGCAAGGCTTGCGTCATGATCGGAAAATCCTGTCAGTTGCTGGAACCGGGTTTGAATAAAACGGCAACGGCAATGGGCAAACGTTGGCGTTTGCAAGATAAAGCGTGTACGACCGTCATGCGGCCATCGCGACCAGCACGCGACGTTTGCCTTCAAACGGCGCGCGTCCGTGCGACATCAGGACGTTGTCGAGAATCAGCAGATCGGCGGCATGCCAGTCGAACGACAAGGTCGTGTCGCGATAGACAGCGCGAATCTCGTCGAGCATGAGTGGGTCGATCGGCGTACCGTCGCCGAAATAGGTGTTGCGCGGCAGCGAGGCTTCATCCACGAGTTCGAGCAGCGCTTCGCGCGTGTCTTCGGGCAGATTCGTCACGTGAAAAAGATGCGCCTGATTGAACCAGACGGTGTCGCCCGTGGCGGGATGACGCCACTCCGCCTGACAGATCTGGCGCGTGCGCAGCGCTTCGCCCTCGTCGAGCCATTCGAAGCCGATCTGGCGCGCGCGGCAGAAACGTTCGACGGCGGCGTGATCGTCGGTGCCGAATACCTGCTGCCAGGGCACATCGAGACCATTGCCGTAGTTGCGCACGTACATGATTTTCTGGTCGTCGAAGCGTCGTCGCAGCGATGCATCGAGCCGCCGGTACACTTCGCGGCTATCCGCAATGGGCGTCTGGCCATTACGCGCGGCAGGCGTCTCACAGTAGAACAGAATGCGCGCCGGCCACTGTGTGGTGTACGACTGTTCGTTATGCTGATCGATCCACTGACTCGCCGGATACTCGGTCGACGAGAACACGCCCTTGTCGACATGGGTGCGCGGCGATGAGCCGAATTCGTAGGCCTGCAGTGGCTCGCCGAGCAACGCCGCGACTCGCTGCAGACCGTCCACCCCCAGCGCATCGAAGCCTCGCAGCAACACGCCGCCGGTGTCCAGCAGCGTATGCGTTAGCGTCGGGATCAGCGCGTCGATCGACTCGCCTTCCTGCGCGTGAATCACACGCAGGCGTGACCCGTTCTGCTCGATCAGCTCGCCGCTTGCATGCGGCACATCACGATTCATCAAAGCGTCCATGGCTCACCTTCGACGGGTGCGCGCAATCGCGTGCGTGCGGCGGAAAGCTCGCCGATCACGGCGTCGATCACCGCACGGGAAGATTGCTCAATATAGAAATGGCCGCCCGGAAACATCCGGCGACTGAAGGCCCCACGCGTGACTGCAGCCCATGCGTCGAGTGCATCCGGTTTTTGCGAAACCAGATCGTCGATGCCGCCGAAGGCGGTCACGCTGCAATCGAGCGGCACGCGATGCGGGTCGGCGGCATAGGTGCCGCAGAGGTCGAAATCAGTACGCAACGTGGGCAGCGCGAATTCGATGAAATCGCGGTCTTCGAGCAGTTCGGCGGGCGTGCCGCCCAGCCGGCGCAACTCGTCGACCATCGCGTCGGCGCCACAATCGCGCCAACGCGTATCGATTTCGCGCTGCGACGGCGCCGTGCAGGCCGACGCGCCGAGCCATACCGGCGAACGCCCCACCCTCTCGCGCAGCCGATGCGCCAGCTCGTAGCCGGCCAGCGCGCCCATGCTGTGACCGAAGATCGCGATATCGGCGGATGCGGCCGGGCGCGGCAACGCCCCGACGAGCGCATCGACGAGCGCCGGCCACGACTGGGCTGCGGGTGTCGAACGTCGATTGCCGTGCCCGGGCGGATCGATCTGGCATAGCGTGATCCAAGACGGCATCTGCGCCGGCCAGTTGCGGTACATGGCGCAACTGCCGCCGGCATAAGGCAGACAGACCAGCGTGATCGGTGTGGACATGGCGCGCGAATGCCTGTCGCGTCAGGGCTGGGTTGTTGCTGCGCCAGCGACATCGGCGTCCATGGCCTTGCGCAGGCTCAGCGGACGCATGTCGGTCCACACCTGATCGATCCAGGCGAGGCACTCCTCCTTCTTCCCCTCTTTGCCGGCCAGCCGCCAGCCCGCGGGCACGTCCTTGTAATCCGGCCAGATCGAATACTGTTCTTCGTGATTGATTACAACGTTGAAGGTGGTGTCCTCATCGCCCCAGCTCATCTCGCCCTCCTTTTGCAAATGCGAATCATTATTATTCAATATTTTTGATATGAGGTGCAAATGAATTTTTGATGTCCTTACGGTCGGTAGGAGAATGGAACGAGGGAAATTGAGGGGTACAGAACGCCGGGATATGAAATACGCATCAAACGATTGGTTGATGTGGTGTCGAGGTGCTTTGGAATCCTTAGTGTAAAAGACATGTGAGGTATGACCGGGTGCGCTTGAAGCTGAAGCGGCTTTCCATCGCATCGACTTGCAGAATCAGGGACGGCCACTCGCGGAAGAGCGAAAGGGCTAAATGACGGGCCGAAAAAACAAAACCCCGCAGAGCCTAGACTCTGCGGGGTTCTCTCTACCACTTCTGGCGGAGACGGAGGGATTCGAACCCTCGATCCAGGTTTTGGCCCAGATGCTCCCTTAGCAGGGGAGTGCCTTCGACCTCTCGGCCACGTCTCCCAAACTTTCGGTTGCGCAGGGAGTCAGCGCAACGAAGCCAAGATAATAGCGGGCCGAACCGCGAAGGTCAATGTCTACCGGACATTTTTTGTGCCAGTTTTGTCATCAACGACGCAATTTATTCCCACTAGCCGCGCATACGGCACAAGCGGCACACACGGCACACACGGCACAAGCGGCACACACGGCACAAGCGGCCACGCATTCAGAAATGAGGCGCTCTTGTACGCCCCACCCTGCCCAGCAATTACGCCTGATCCAGTTCGAACGCCTTATGCAGCGCGCGCACGGCGAGCTCCATGTACTTCTCGTCGATCAGCACCGAAATCTTGATTTCGGAGGTCGAGATCATCTGGATGTTGATGCCCTCTTCCGACAGCGTGCGGAACATCGTGCTCGCGATACCCACATGCGAACGCATGCCAACGCCGACCACCGACACCTTCGACACCTTCGGGTCGCCCAGCACCTGCTCAGCCTGCACGTGACCCTTCACCTGGCTCGTGAGGATGTCCATGGCGCGCTGATAGTCGCCGCGGCCGACCGTGAACGTGAAGGCCGTCTTGCCCTCGACGCTCTGGTTCTGGATGATCATGTCGACGTCGATATTCGCGTCCGCCACCGGGCCGAGAATCTGATACGCGATGCCCGGCTTGTCGGGCACACCCATCACGGCGATACGAGCTTCGTCGCGCTGGAACGCGATGCCCGAGATGACTGCTTTTTCCATGGTCTCGTCTTCTTCAAAAGTAATCAGGGTGCCCGACTTCATTTCAGTCTCGAGCGGGATGAGCGGATCGGTCAGGCTCGACAGCACGCGCGTCTTCACCTGATATTTGCCGGCGAATTCCACCGAGCGGATCTGCAGCACCTTGGAACCCAGGCTTGCCATTTCCAGCATTTCTTCGAACGTCACGCGATCGAGGCGGCGCGCTTCTTCCACCACGCGCGGGTCGGTCGTGTAGACGCCGTCGACGTCCGTGTAAATCAGGCACTCGTCGGCTTTCAATGCGGCAGCGACAGCGACAGCGGACGTATCCGAACCGCCACGGCCGAGCGTGGTGATGTGGCCTTCAGGGTCGATACCCTGGAAGCCGGTAATCACCACCACTTTGCCTGCGTCGAGATCGCGCAGCACGCGCTCGCCGTCGATTTCGCTGATGCGTGCTTTCGTGAACGCGCTATCCGTTTTGACCGGCACTTGCCAGCCGGCATAGCTGACCGCGTCGACGCCGGCTTCCTGCAGCGCGATGGCCAGCAGTCCCGAGCTGACCTGCTCGCCCGTGGCGGCGATCATGTCGAGTTCGCGCGGGCTCGGCTGAGCCGTGATTTCTTTCGCGAGACCGAGCAAGCGGTTGGTTTCGCCGGACATTGCCGACGGCACGACGACCATCTTGTGGCCGGCCTTGTGCCATTTCGCGACGCGCTTGGCGACGTTCTTGATGCGCTCGACCGAGCCCATCGAGGTGCCGCCGTATTTATGTACGATGAGTGCCATTGTCGTTCTGAACTGGAGGATAAACCGCGCTGGCGCGCTGGAGACGACCGCACAAAAGCACAGGGGCGCAACGTCTTGTGAACGGCGGCAAAGTGTGTGGCGGCGTAGATGCAGCGCGCGTGCAGCACGCGCGGATTTGCCCGGGAATGATCGCTAGTGGCTTACTTGCCGGAGACGACGGATCACGCTCACAAACCGGCAACGGCGACGACAGCGATGGCGAAATCGGGTCGGGCAAACAAGTTAAATTACCCGATCGGGCGCAAAAAGACAAGCCAAAATGCCCGTTGAATGGTCCGCATTACGGGCCGAAAAGGCTTATCCGGTGCGGTTTTGCGCCCTATTTCCGGGTTTCACGGGATAGATAACACGCCCGTCTGACCGGTCGGTCAGGCGATCAGCAGATCGTCGCGCCAGATGATCCTGATCCGCGGTTCGGCCGCATCCACTTGCCTGGGCATCGCCGCGCGGTTCACGCCGAGCAAGGGCACGAACAGCAGGTCGTCGCCCACGTAGAGCAGTGGCACGTCGCGTTTCCATGCGGGAATACCGCGCTCCTGGAACAGATTTTTCAGCGTGCGGCTCGGGCTGCCTGGTGCGGCGCTGGTGCGCATCCGTTCACCGCCGCTGCGTGACCGCGCGCTCAACAATGCCCGGCGTAGAACGCTGAGGGGAATCGTATCGGGATCGTTCGGCGCTGCATCGGCACTACCGGAGGTATCGCCATTGGCCTCGGAATCGGCGCCGGCCTCTCCGTCCCGATCCGCTTCCGGATCCGCTTCGACAGGGGCAAACACAAAGGTGCCCCGCCATTGCGACAAACGCCAGATCGCTTCACCCTGCCATGCGAGTTCGCAGACTGCGCGCTCGGTGAGCGCGGTTTCGTCGGCGGGTTCGCTGCTATCGCCCGCTTCCCAGTACACGAGGCCGCGATAACTGCGCAGCGCCTGCCCTGCATGATCGATACGCAGACTATGGCCCTCGCCTGCTGCGCCGACTTCGCGCAACTGGCGCAAAGCGTCGACAAGACGCGCGGTCGATGCAGCAACGAGACCCCGCATGCGCATCCAGTAGCGCAGCAGATTGAGCGCACGATCGTCGTCGAGGCTGAGCAGCGCATCATGCGCTAGCGCACGGCCTTCATCTCGCCCTGCTCCATCCAGATCGATGCGCGCGAGATCGTCGAGTAGACGCTGCGCCGATGCCGCATGCGCCGCTGTGCGCGCGAGTGCATCACGAAAACCAGGAAAGTGGACGGCCAGCGCCGGTGTCACCTCGTGGCGCAATGCGTTGCGCGCGTAACGTAGGTCCGCGTTCGAGTCGTCGTCGATCCAGCGCAGATTGCGGGCGCTCGCATACTGTTCGAGTTGCGCACGCAGGAGGCCAAGCAAAGGTCTCACGCGCACCGCTGAGGCACCCGCCGGCAAATACTCGGGCGCCATCGCGGCAAGACCTGCAAGGCCCGCGCCGCGCAACAGTTGCAACAGCACCGTCTCTGCCTGGTCGTCGGCGTGTTGAGCGAGCCATAGCGTGTGAATGCCGCGTGCCGCGCACATTGCGTCCAGCGCGCGATAACGCGCATCGCGTGCCGCGGCCTCCACGCTCATGCCTACGTCACGCGGCACCTCGACACGCTGCGCCGCGAACTCAACGCCACGTGCCCGCGCAAATACGTCGCAGTGCGCAAGCCATTCGTCTGCGTGCGTGCTCAGACCGTGATGCACATGCAGCGCAACACAACGCGACGCACCCGCCACACGCACCGCCGCATCGAGCAGCACACTCGAATCGACACCTCCGCTGAACGCAATCGCAATGTGTGCGCTCGCGGGGAGCACGGACAGCGCCACGCCGACCCCCGCGGGGACCCGGGGGGGGGGGGGGGGATAGGGGGGGGGGGT
>NZ_JAQQDU010000130.1:0-20093 GCF_046027825.1 Paraburkholderia sediminicola | reverse complement strand
CTACGGTTCGGAAGGCGGTCCGGAAGCCATGGAAGGTTATCTGGTCACCAAGGCGGTTTCGGTGATGGCGGTTTAAGACGCCGAAGGCCGTAAGGTCGTAAGGCATTTAGGGCGAGGTTTCCAACCTCGTCTGCCTGTTTGATCGCTGTGTCAGGTCCGCGAGCGCTCGTTCGCGGACTTTTTTATTGCACCTCGCGCCTTGAGTTCGCCTTAACTCGCCGCTCATTCACTTCGTTCAGACATTTCTTCGTTTTATGATGCCAGTTCATACAACGAATCCCGCTTCACGATGAACGATACATCCGCACACCTCATGCAACCCACGCTAACAGGACAGGCGGTCGAGCTCAGACCGCTTCAGCAGGAACACTCACAGGCATTGCTCGACGCCGCAGCGGACGGTCAGTTGTGGAATATGAAGTTGACCGTGGTGCCTGGGCCTGAGACCGTCGACAGCTACATTGCGACCGCGCTCGAAGGACGCGCGGCCGGCACCGTGATGCCGTTTGTGATCGTGAGGCGCGATACCGGCGCGATTGTCGGCAGCACGCGGTTCTGGAAGATCGACCGGGTGAACCGGAAGCTTGAAATCGGCCACACGTGGTTGGGCGAATCGGTGCAGCGCTCGGCGGTGAACACCAAGGCGAAGTACCTGTTGCTGAGCCACGCATTCGAGGCGATGCAGTGCGTGCGCGTGCAGTTCACGACGGACGCGCTCAACGAGAAATCAAGAGCAGCGATTCTGCGGATCGGTGCGAAACAGGAAGGGATTGTCCGGCACGAGCGGATCATGCCGGACGGGCGTAAGCGCAATTCCGTGCGCTTTAGCATCATTGATGACGAGTGGGCGGAGGTGAAGGCGATGCTGGAGCGGAAGCTGGGGCGCTGAGATCCGCATAACTTAACGTTGCTCACTTCACTCCGTGCTCAAGCATAAATCAGCCTCCCCGCACCCTATCAAACGTGCACATCCCGCTCACTAAGCGGCGGAGGCGGTGGCGTTGTTACCGCCGCAAACTCCTCAAGCAACGCATCGCGCGCATGATGCCGACGTACCCATAACGCAGTCAGAATCGGCACCAGAATCGCCGTCACGAGACAAGCCGTCGCGACCATCGCCGTCGCGGCCGGCACCAGCGGCTTGAAGCGCGGAATCATCTCGCCGATGATCGCCGGATTCGCCACCGCGGCCCCCGCCGTCGACGAAGCCGCCAACCCCGCCGCGCCATTGCCGCCCGCGATCCAGCGGTCCGCGAGAATCAGCGGAATACCTGTCACAACGATCACCCCGAGGCCCAGCACGACGCCCGGCAAACCGCTCGTGACGATCACATTCAGGTCGATGCCGTTACCGAGCGCGAAGCCGAAGAATGGAATCAGCGGATGCACGCAGCGGCCAAAGAACTCGCGCAACTCGCTATCCAGGTTACCCAACGCAAAACCGATCAGGAACGGCAGCACCGCACCGACGAAAAGCCGCGGTTCGAAGAACGCGACACCGGTCGCGCCGAGAATGATCATGCTGACAAGCGGCCCCGATTCGATCGACATCAGGACAAACGCACCCGCCTCCTCCTTGCTGCCATATTGCTGCATCACCGCGGCGTAGAGACCGCCGTTGGTCATGTCCATCGACGTCGTGATCGCGAGCACCGAGAGACCGGCGAACAGCCCCGCCTTGACGCCGTCGATCGGGATGAAGTGCGAAGCGACCAGCGTCGCGATCCACGCCACCACCATTTTGGTCACGAGCAGCGTGCCCGACTTGCGCAACACGACGCCGGTTGCCCGCAGGTCGATCGTCGCGCCCATGCAGAAGAACCACACCGCCAGAATCGGCACGGTGCCGGTGATCAATCCATTGGTGAACGACCCGAGGTATTTCCCCCCGCCCGGCGCAAAGGTGTGAACGCAGGCGCCAAGCAGCAACGGCACCAGCATCAGGCCGCCTGGAATGCGGTCGAGGGCCTTCTTGAGCTTCATGTCTCCTCCGTGGACTTTGCGTCCGGTTGTCGGGGTGAATCTCCGGCGGTAATGTCCCGTTCTTGCGCCGGGCGACTCCCTTTCGGCGCAATATAGCACTGGGATAGGAACGCCGTTCCGTTTCTTATAAACTTCGTGCCGATCGTTTACCCTCGAATTATTCGGGGCCATTACCGGCATTGATGCGGCAGTGCAATATTTTCGGACCGGCGTTCCACATACTGGATTCTGCGCTACAGTCGCGAACAAACCGGTGCCGTAATACCGTGCGGCTTGCGACCGGATTGGCATCAACAGGGAACGACGGAAATGGCAGCAATGGGCAGGCAGCGCAGAGACGACGACGTCGCACATCTGCAAGAAGCGGACAGCGCGGGCGGCATGGCCAGCGACAGAGGCGAATCGGCCTCATCGATCGGCCGGGTCTTCGCGATTCTCGGCGCGATCGGCGACAGCGGGCAGATCGGCATCAGCGAATTGTCGCAGCGGCTCGGCATGTCGAAGACCACCGTGCATCGCGTGATCCAGACGCTGAAAGCGCTCGGCTACGTCACGCAGGAAGTCGAAACCGAGCGCTACCGGCTGACGATCCGCCTGTTCGAACTCGGTGCGAAGGCACTGGAGAGCGTCGATCTCGTGCGCGAAGCCGACGTCGAGATGCGCCGCATTGGCGAGGCCACGCGCGAGGCGGTCCACCTCGGCGCGTTCGACGAAGATGCCATCATCTACATCCACAAGATCGATGCCGACTACGGGTTGCGGATGCAGTCGCGGATAGGCCGCCGCAACCCGTTGCATAGCACGGCGATCGGCAAGGTGCTGCTCGCGTGGATGGACCCGGCCGAAGCGCGCACCGTGCTCTCGCACGTGGAGTTTCGCAAGTCGACGCAGAAATCACTGGTCTCCGCCGACGCCGTGCTGAGCATCCTGCCGCGCGTGCGTGAGCAGGGCTTCGGCGAGGACAACGAGGAACAGGAAGAAGGACTGCAGTGTCTCGCGGTGCCGGTGTTCGACCGCTTCGGCCGCGTGATCGCCGGCCTGTCGATTTCGTTTCCGACCATGCGGTGTGGCGCCGACACGAAATCGCACTACGTCGCACTACTCAAGCAATCGGGGCTCGCGATCTCGACGCGGCTCGGCTATCGCGAGGCGACGGCGCCGGAGCAAGCAACTGTCGAGCAGGGTTCGGCTTAAAACACGAAAGCGCCGCAAAGGCGACCTCAATCCGGCGCCCATCGGTCTCGCACGCACGTCGCGACGCAAGGTGCTACTCACCATGGCACACGGCGCGCACCCTCCGCCAACACAAACCGGCCCGAACACGTCGGGCCGAATTCACCAGGCAAAGCTGCCCAACTCGATTTCCCTCACCGGTGCATGCAACCTGGCATGCCCCGTTTCGTCGCCAAGCAGCGCCTCAGTAATCGTCTCGCGATACACATAGAAGTCGTAGCTCGAACGGCTGCGCGGCCGCGGCAGCGCGATCTCGACGACGCTCGCGATCGTGCCCGGCCGCGGTTTCATCACCACCACCCGGTCGGCGAGAAACACGGCCTCGTCGACATCGTGCGTCACCAGCACCGTCGTAATGCGCTCACGCTCGCGAATCCGCAAGAGTTCATCCTGCATCTGATGACGCGTCAGCGCGTCGAGCGCGCCGAACGGTTCATCGAGTGTGAGAATGCGCGGACTTGCCACAAGACCTCGCGCAATCGCCACGCGCTGCGCCATGCCGCCAGAGAGCTGATGCGGCAGCGCGTCCTCGAAACCTTGCAGGCCAACCAGCCGCACGGCTTCCGCGACGCGCGAACGCGCCTCCTCCTTGGGCACATGCTGGGCAGCGAGACCGAGCGCGACATTGCGTGTCACCGAGAGCCAGGGGAACAGCCGATGCTCCTGAAACACGATTCCACGCTCGGCGCCGATGCCCCGCACCGGCGCACCGTCGACCAGAATCTCGCCATCGAAATCCGCATCCAGACCGACCAGCAGCCGCAACAAGGTCGACTTGCCGCAACCGCTCGCGCCGACGATCGCCACAAACTCGCCCTCGGCGATATCGAGCGAAAAATCGCGGATTGCCTCGTAGGCACGGCCATTGACATCGAAAGTCCGGCCGACGCGCCGGAACGAAACAGCCGGTTGCGGATGACTCATCACAGACCCTCGTGAAACGTTTTCATAGAACGACCTATTCCCGGCCCCGTTGGCGACCTCATTGCGCACCTCACTGCGGACCTCATTGCCACTTCCTTGGCACCGCGTTGCCAACTCATTGCGCGCCGGCCGGTTCAGACGCCAGCGCGATCTTCGTGAAACCAGCCTCGTTGATTTCACCCATCGCCTGCAACACGTTCCCGTATGGCAGACCTTTATCGCCGCGAATCTCAATGCGCCGTTCATGATCGCCCGACGTTTCGCGCGTCAGCGTGCCGACGAGTTGCGCGCCGCTCACCTGCGTTTTATCGACATACACCGACCCGTCACGCTTCAGGCTGATCGCCACCGGCGGTTTGTCCTCGCTAAGCGGCTTGGCCCTGGCAGTAGGCAGATCGACTTTCACGCCCTGGGCCATGAGCGGCGCGGCCACCATGAAAACGATCAGGAGTACGAGCATCACGTCGACAAGCGGCGTCACGTTGATCTCGCTGACCGGCGCGGCAATGCGTCCTGATTGCGCGGATGGAATGCGGGCGGCCATTTTAAGCACCTCCGGTAACGGTGCGAACTGCGGCGTGCAATTCGGGGCGCGCGTGCTTGTCGCGAACCGCATGCTCATGAGACGCGTGGTCGGTCGGAGCGTGCTCGGCATCCACGACAAAGTCCCCCGCTTCCAGTTGCCGCGACAACTGCACTTCGACGAGACCCGTCAACGTATCGAGCCGGTTCGCATACGCGTTCAGATCCCCCGACGCGCGGTTGTACGCCACCACCGCAGGAATCGCCGCGACCAGCCCGAGCGCGGTGGCGAACAGTGCCTCCGCAATGCCCGGCGCGACCACGGCAAGACTGGTGTTATTGCTCGCGGCGATCCCCTGGAACGCGTTGATGATCCCCCACACCGTGCCGAACAGGCCGACGAACGGCGCGACCGAGCCGACCGTCGCGAGTACCGGCAACCCACGCTGCAATTGCTCGATCTCGACGCCGCGCGCAATCAGCGCGACCCGCGCGACGCGCTCCTTGAGGCTCTCGCGGCCCGACTCGCTATGCTGCAAGCCCTGCCGCCAGGTTTCGCGCCACTCGCCGACCACGGCGCGATAGACGCGGGCAAACGGATCGTCGGCGACTTCGCCGAGCGCCGTCGCGAGTTGTGCAAGCGAGCGCTGCGTCTGCAATAGCTCGAGCCAGCGCGCGGCGCGCCTTTGCAACGCACGAAAGCGAAACAGCTTGTCGACGATCACGCCCCAGCTCGCCACCGATGCCAACGCGAGCAGCACCATGATGGACTTGACGATCAGATCCGCTTGCGCGAACAACTGCAGCGGCGAGAGATGAGCAGCAACATTGGCAGGGTTCATGGCAGTTCTCCAGGATGCATCACACGGTGAAGGTGAAGCAGGATCAATCGGTTAGTTGATAGACGATCGTGCCGGCAAGGCGGTAGGCGCTCGCACCGAGATCGGGCGGTTTCGGAAACGGCGCAGCGGATCTGATCGCTTCGCGGGCAGCGTCGTTGAGCAGGTCGCTGCCCGAGGGCGTGATGTCCAGATGCACGACGTGTCCTTCCGCATCGAGCGTGAGCTTGTACGCAATACGGCCTTCCTCGTGACGCAGACGCGCGGCACGTGGGTAACTGTCCGCGGCATAGCGGTTGATTCGCTCGAATACTTTCGCGACGTAGTCGCTCGGAATGCCGTTGGTGTCGATCACGCGCGGCTTCGACGGCGCCGGGGTGTCAGTGGCGACAACGGGCGCCGCAGGTGCCGCAACGGGTTGTGCGACGCTCGGCGCATTGGCGATAGCCGGTGCGGCGGACGGTGTGGGCACCGCTTGCGTGTCCGGCGTGATAACCGGCGCAGCGTGCGTCACCGGACTCGCATGCTGCGGCTGGGGCGAAGCCTGCCTCACCCTTTGCAGCGGCGGCGTCGGTTTGAGTTGCTGCGGTTGCGCCACCGGCTGCGTGGGTTGAGGCGTCAACAACGGCAACGGAGCCTCAGGCCGCGTCAGCGTCAACTCGATGGTCCGCGCCCGCGGCGGCGGCTCCGGTGCATGCGACCACACCAGATACAGCGCGGCAAACAGCGCACCGTGCAGTGCCACCGACACCGCCGTCCCGGTCCGCGCATGACGACGCCTCGCGCCACGATGCTGATCGGCGAACGGCGCCCCAGGCGCGGATTCGTACAACGTTGATGTGCTCACGTGGGACTCCTCCTAAGCGGTAGTGGTAAGCGCGCCGTCATCGTCACGAACTCACCCGAACACCCGTGAGACTTCCTGGACACCGTTTTCCACGACGTATGCCTGCCAATGGTCCAGCAACGCGGCGAGCTTTTTCGGTTCATCGCCGGCACGATCGCGGGTTTCGCCCGGGTCTCGCGCAAGGTCATAGAGTTGCCACGCGCCCGGTCCGACCGGTTGCGGAATGAACACCGCTTTCCAGTCGCCCTGCCGCACTGCGCGCATGCCGAACAACTCCCAACCGGTTACGCGATGCGCGTCGTGTACGGCATCTGAAGTGCGATTCAGATACGGCAGCAGCGAGGCGCCCTTCGGCTGCGCGACCGTGCGGCCCTTATACGTGCTGCCCGGATGCTTCACGCCCGCGAGCTCGAGCACGGTCGGCCCCACGTCCATCACGGTGGAAAACGCGGCGCCGATCTCGCCCTGGCGCGCGAGCGCCGGATAATGAGCGAACGCGACCACGCGAATCCCGCCTTCGGTCGTGAACGCCTTATAGAGCCGCGACGGCGCGGTCGCCGCCTGAGCCCAGCGCGGTCCATACCAGACATACGAATTGCCCCGTCCCACGTTAGGCAGGCTGTTGTCGTAGTGGTCGCTGATGAACTGCTGCAGGTTCGGGCCGAACACCGGCAGCGCTTCAAGCAAAGCGCCCTCCGCGCCGTTATCCGACAGGAACAGCACGAAGGTATTGTCGAGTTCACCGGTCGCCTTCAAATGCTCGATCACGCGACCCACATTCCAGTCCAGACGCTCGACCATGCCCGCATAGACTTCCATCGTGCGTGCCGAGAAGGCCCGTTCGTCGTCGGTGAGCTGGTCCCATTCGGCATTGCGCGCGACCACCGGATGCGCTTCGACGTTCTCACCCAGCAAGCCGAGCGCACGCTGTTTGGCGAGACGCTCCTCGCGCAGCGCATCAGGCCCGGCCGTATAACGGCCGCGATAGTGCTCAACGGTTTCAGCCGGCGCCTGCAGCGGCCAGTGCGGCGCGGAAAACGGCAGATAGGCGAAGAACGGCCGGCCGTCGTCGGGACGTTCATCGAGGTATTGCAGCAGCTTGTCCGTGAACGAGTCGGAGGAATAGAAATCGTCCGGCAGTTCGTCGACGAAGCGGTCGTCTTCCACGTACAAGGAGCGTGTCGAGCGATGCAGACGTGGTTGCTCGGCATCAATCGCGACGGGTTCGAAGCCATAATGATTCGCCGCGCCCGGCAGCAGCGCGAACGAACGCTCGAAGCCGCGCGCCGCGGGTGCGCGCTCCAACGTCAAACCGAGATGCCATTTACCCGCCATCGTCGTGAAGTAACCGGCATCGCGCAGCAGTTCAGGCAACGCGACCACACGGTCGTTCAGATAGCCCTCATAACCCGGCTTCCCAGCGAGTTCCGGCGACAAGGCCTCAGCCATTGTGCCGATGCCAGCGATGTGATGATCGGTACCAGTGAGCAGCATCGAACGGGTCGGCGAGCAGGCCGATGCCGTGTGGAAGTCCGTGAAGCGCACGCCTGCGTGTGCAAGCGCGTCGAGGTTGGGCGTCGCGATCTCGCCGCCGAATGCGCCGAGGTCGGAGAAGCCGAGATCGTCAGCGACGATCACGAGGAAATTGGGGCGCTTCGATGGTGTACGCGCTGCCGGATCAGAAGACATGGTGTTCCTTGATGAAGAGTTCAGTCAGAGAGTTCAAATCGCAATTGAGTATTGAACCGCGCTAGAAGCCGCTGTTATGCCGCCGTTACGCCATCGTTAGGCCGCGACAAATCCGCTTCTAAAGCGGCCCGCGCCAACGCGTCGCCGACGCTTCGAGCCGTCCGCCAAGCCAGCCGAACAGCGCACCGAGCACACCGACCACCACCGCTGCGCTCAACAACCGGTCCATGCGGAACAGTTGCTGCGCATCGAGCATGAAGCGGCCGATGCCCGCGCCCGACGGCATGAAATACTCCGCGCCGATCGCGCCGAGCCACGCGTAGACCAGCGCGAGACGCAAACCGGCGAACACACCCGGCACGATCGCGGGCAGAATCAGCCAGCGCAGCCGTTGCGCGAAATCGAGCCGCAGCGTCCGCGCGACTTCGGCAAGTTGCGGCGACAGGTTTTCGACAGCGCGAGCGGTCGCCACCACCATCGGAAAGAAGGCGGCGAGCGCAACAAAAATCACCTTCGCGAGATCGTCGATACCGGCCCACGCGGTAAGAAGCGGAATCCAGGCGAAGATCGCGACCTGCCGCAGTGCGGCGAGCGTCGGGCCGACGCTACGCCGCAGCGAAGCACCGAGGCCGAGCGCAAGGCCGGATAGAACACCGATCGTCGTGCCGAGTGCGAGCCCTTCGATCGAGCGCAGCAACGTATGCAATAGCGGGATCGGCAGCTCACCGCTTCTGATGTCCTGCCAGGTACTTGCCAGCACAACCAGCGGCGCGGGCAGAATGCGCGGGTCAGCCCAACGCTCGTGCGAGGCCATGCTCCATACGAGTATCGCGACCATCGGCAACAATGCGCCATAGCCGTGTGCGAGCCAACCACGCCTTGCATGCGTGACATGCTCCGCCAACGCGACGCGCGGCCAGCGAACCACGCGCCGATCCAAAGCATGAATCCCGTAGTCCATCGTGAAGCCGACCATACCGATCACGGCGATGCACACGAACACGATGTCGAGCTGGAACATCTGCCGGCCCCACACCATCAGGTAGCCGATCCCTTCGGACGACGCGAGCAGTTCGACCGCAATCAGCGTGAGCCATCCTTGCGACAGCCCGAGACGCAGCCCTGTCAGAAACGGCGGCAGCGCAGCCGGCGCGATCAACAGACGCACGGCCTGCCCGCGCGGCAAACGCAACACCCCCGCCATCTCGCGCAGGCGCGGCGGCACGGTCCGCACGCCGAGTTGCGTATGAATCGCCACCGGCACCAGCACGGCCTTGAAGATCAACGCCACTTTCAGCGACTCGCCGATACCCAGCACCACCATCAGCAGCGGCAGCCACGCAAGCGTCGGAATCTGAGCGAGCGCGTAAAAGCTGGGCGCGATCACTGCATCGACCGTGCGGCTCGTGCCCATCGCTGCGCCGAGCAGCGTGCCACCCAGCACACCCGCGGCGAGACCGATCGCGAGGCGTCTCAAGCTGATGAACAGATCGGCCATAAGATTGTCGCCGAGCAGGTCAGCGGCGGTTTGCCAGACCAGTTCGGGTGTCGGCAAGATCTGCGGCGACATCCACTGATGATGCGATGCGAGCCACCACAGCGCATACAGCAGCACCGGCAGCGTCCACGCGGACAGGCCACGCCAACGCACTGCGCCTGCTCCACGCGGACTGCGCGTGCGATGCTCAGCCGTCGAGCGCGACGGTGCTGACAGCCACCACGACAATCGCGTCGGGGGCTGATTCGGAGTGGATAGAGTCGGTCTCAAAGTCATGGTCCGTGAAGAGCGGCAGCCGGGCCGCTCAATAGTCGTAGCGCAGCGTTGCGCCGAACATCCGTGAGTCGCCCACCGAAGCCGTGTACGCGCCGTTGTAAGTCGCGAACGAAGCGAGGTAATAGCGCTTGTCGAACAGGTTGCGCGCCCAGATCGACAGGTCCCATTGATGGCGCCCCGTGGCCAGGCGCCAGCCGGTTGCGATATTGACGATGCCGTAGCCCGGCAGCTTGCCGTACTGCGAATCGTCGAGCGTGCCGTACTGATTCGACCGCAGCGAGTAAGCGGCGGCGAAGTATTCGTCGACGTCGTGCGCGAGGCGGAACTGGTACTGCGCGCTCAGGTTCAGGATCCAGCGCGGCGCGCCGGCCACCGGTCGGCCAGTCAGGCTGCAGGTCGCTTTGGGATTCGGAATCGCCACTTCCGACGGGCACGGCGCGTTGTCATACGACGTGTACGTCGCGTCGATATACGAGGCGTTGAGTCCCAGCGTGAGATTGCGGATCGGCATCGCACGCAGATCGATTTCTGCGCCACGGCTACGCACGTCGGCGGCATTCGAGAGCACCGAGATGACGCCGGTGGGCGTGCCGACGAGACTCGTCGCCTGATAGCCGCTGATCTGCGTCCAGAACAGATTGGCGTTGACCATCAGGCGGTGTTCGAGAAACTCGCTCTTGATGCCAAGTTCGGCGTTGTTGGCGCGTTCTGGTCCGACGATCAGCGAATTCGCGCCTTGTGTGGGCGCGGACGACACCGCCATGTTCACGCCGCCCGACTTTTCGCCGTGCGACAGCGTCGCGTAGCCCAGCACATCGGGCGCGATTTTGTAGCCGAAGTTCAGGAGCGCCGACGGACTCACGTTCGACAGATGCAGATCGCCCGACGCATACGCGCCGATCACGCTGTTGCGCACCGCCTGCGCTGCTGGCCCCAGCGTTGCGCCACCGATAGGCGCATTGCGGTTGACGTCGGCGCTTTTCTCTTCATACGTGCCGCGCACACCCGCGGTCAAATCGGCGCGCGAATCGATGTGCCACGTGCTCTGCGCGAACAGCGCGAAGCTGTTGGTCGTCATGTGCGCGGGCGCCGTCGAGCTCGTGTTGTCAAGCGCGCCTATATCGTGGCCGAGGATCACCGCGTCGGCGTCCGGGCCGTAGTACGTGAAGGTGTTGTTGTTCAGTTGCTGGTAGAAATAATAGGCGCCGGTCACATAGTCGATCGGGCCGCCGGTGGGCGACGCCACCCGGAATTCCTGCGAAAACTGATGGTCGTTGACCGACACACCAGTGTTGTAGATCACCGGCTTGTTCAAGTTGTCGTCATTGGCCGGTTCGAAATTCCAGAAACGGCCAGCGGTAATGGACGTCAGCGTAAAGCCGCTCGGCAGCGTGTCGTTCACTTCGACCGACAATCCCCCCTGATGCACGCTCACGTGCTGACGCGAATCGAGATTGACCTGGTAAAGCGAAGGATTCGTCACGGGCGATGCCCCGACCGACGCCGCTCGCGAGAGGAACTGATTCACTCCGTTAATCGTGGGGCCGAGACCGTACAGCACCTGCGTGCCGTAGCTCGAGTCTTCGGTGTTGTAGTCGGCGATCACGCGCACGTTCAGATCGCCGGTCGGCTTGAACAGCAATTCGCCGCGACCGCCTTCGCGGGTGCCGCCGTTCAGTTGCGAACCGGTGTAGAGGTTCTTGATGTCGCCGTCGTCGTGCGTGCGGTAGAGCAGCAGACTGCCGGCCAGCGTGTCGGTAATCGGACCGGACAGCGAGGCCTTGGTTTGCACGTAGCCGCGCTGCCCGATCGATTGTTCGAGTGACGCTTCGGTCGTAAAGGTCGGCCGTTTGGTGGTGATGTTCAGAATGCCGGCCGTGCTGTTCTTGCCGAACAACGTGCCTTGCGGGCCGCGCAGCAATTCGATCTGACTAATGTCGAGCGCGTCGAACACCGCCATGCCGGGACGTCCCAGATACACATTGTCGAGATAGACGCCGACGCTGCCTTCGAGGCCGTCGTTCGCCGGATTGTTGCCGATGCCCCGCACGGAGATGCTCGACTGTCGTGCATGGATATACGCGACGTTCGTGCTCGGCAAGGTGTTCTGCAAATCCTGCACGCGGTAGTTACGCTGCGCTTCGAGTTCGTCACCGCTCACGGTCGAGATAGGCGCCGGCACTTTCTGCACGTTTTCCTTGCGGCGGCGGGCGGTCACGACCACTTCCTTCAATGCCGCTGGGGCGGCTTCAGTGCCCGCTTTGGCGGCGGAGCCTGCGGTCGCCACCGTACCCGCTTTGGCGGCCGATGCTGCCGCCGGCGCAACAGCTTTGGGACTCTCCTGCACGGCGGGCGCCTGACTCACGCCTTGTGCCCAGGCAGCCGTTACTGGCAACAATGCCGCGGCCATTAAAGTCAAACGTCGGTGGGTTTTATTGTTTTTCATTGAGGTGTTTTTCTTGGAGCGCGAGGCGCCTTCAGCCCGTGATCAGATCGACTTGTCGGCCTGGCCGAAGGTGCGGTATGCCTGCCAATGATTCGTCAGATTGAGCTCACGTAACGCCTGGTTCAGATACGTGCGGTCCACCCACTGATCGACGTCGAACGGACGGCGAATCAGCCCCTGTTGCTTCGCGGTATCCACGTCGCGTTTAAAGGCGTCGACGAAATAGGTGTCCAGCAGCGGCGAGAACGTGACCGCCGGATCGCTCGACGCAAGTTCATTGCGCCAGACCGTGGCCGGCACATCTGCCTGGCTCTGCTCCAGTGCGATATAAGCATCGAGGTTCTGTTTATCGGAAAGCCATTGCGACGCTTGCACGACGGTGCGCACGACGCGCGTCGCCAGGTCCGGATGCGCCTTGAGAAAATCCGACGAAGTCACCAGCCCCGCCTTCAGTGTGCCGACGCCCTGCTTGCCCTGCGTGCTCACCGGCACGTCCGCGAGGCCCTTGTCGCGCAGCACGAACACGCCGGACGATCCCCACAGCGCGTCGATGCGGCGTGCGGCCAGTGCCGCGGCCGCGGCATTCGGATCGAGATTGACCACCCGGAAATCGCGTTCATTCAGGCCTTGCGCACGCAGCACGCTGTCGAACGACAGTTGCAGCGCGGTGCCGCGAAACACGGCCACCTGCTTGCCCTTCAATGCGTTGAGATCAGTCAGGCCCTGCCCCGGCACAACCGCGAGAAAGCCGTTGATGTCACGGCCCAGCGCCGCGATCAGCCGCGTATCCAATCCGTTCGCCCGGCCGATCACGCCGGCCAGGTCGCCGAGAAACGCCAGATCGACCTGATGGTTGGCGAGCGCTTCGTTGATCGCCGGGCCTGCGCCCTTGAAGAAAGTCCAGCGCACTTCCACACCGTCCTTCGCGAACGCCTTGTCGAGCAGCTTGTTGACGTAAATCACATCGACCACGCCACCACCGGCCGGCTTGGGCCCCGCGCTGATGTCCGGCACGGCGATGCGGATCACCGTCTGGGCAGCGACAAAGCCGGGGGCTGCGAGCAGCCAGGTCAGTGCGGCAAGCAACAACGGCTTGGCCCATTTGATCGAAAGGTTCATGGGTTCTCCTGGCGTTCGTGAGGATGGATGGAGCAGGTGCGCGGGCTGCCTGACGCAAGCAGTGTGAGCAGCGATAGCGGCCCGCGAGATTTAAGCGGCCTTCACAGCCGGATTCGGTACGACGCTGCGAGTAAAGCTGCGGCGACCGTCGACGCTGACCGGCACGTCGCCCTTCAGGGTCACGCGACGCACCACGCGGTGAGCGTCGCCGTAGTCGTTGACGGCGTAGTGCTGGGTTGCGCGGTTGTCCCAGATCGCGACGTCGCCCGCCTGCCAGCGCCAGCGCACGATGTTCTCGAGACGCGTCACATAGGCCTGCAGCAACTCCAGCAAATGCGCCGACGCACTCGGCGTGAGCCCGACGAAACTCTTCACGAAATGACCGAGAATCAGCGTCTTTTCGCCGGATTCCGGATGCACGCGCACCACCGGATGCTCCGTCTCGTAACGTGTCGACACGAACACATCGCGATAGCGTTTGAGCGCTTCGGCGTCCCGCCCGCGCTCGCCGACGTTGGCGTAGTTCGCGTAGTCGTATTCGTTGCTGTGCACGGCCCACAGTTGCTCGGCGAGCGCCTTGAGCGGTGGTGGCAGATCGTCGTAAGCGGTGGCAGTGTTGGCCCATACGGTGTCGCCGCCCACCTCCGGAATCGTCACGCCACGCAGAATCGACGCTTGCGGATAGGCATCGACGAAAGTCACGTCCGTATGCCACGAATTCGCGCGGCCGCCGCGATGCGAATCGAGTTCGAGCAGATAGTCGGTACCGTCGACCACCGGCACCGTGGGATGCGAGACGGGTTCACCCAGCAGCTTGGCGAAGGCTTCCTGATCGGCATCCTGCAGGTGCGTCTGGCCGCGGAAGAAGATCACCTTGTGGCGCACCAGGGCGGCGCGAATTGCTTCGACCGTTGCCGGTTCGAGCTGACCCGACAGGCGCACGCCGCGAATTTCCGCGCCGATGCGGCCGGTAACGGGGTGAATGTCCAATGCGTTGGACGTCGCGAGACTGAGATTCGACATGCGGTGCAACTCCTAAGTTTGAGGACGAGACAGGTCAGCGCGCCTCGGGGCACGCGGGGCGAAAATCTTTATCTGAAGGTGGCTGTGCTTCGAACCGGCTGAGGGCGAATCCGCTCAACAGCGGGTCGGTTGAATCAACACGCCTGCAAGGCGCAGCACGTTGAACGCGCCGGACAGAAGCGCCGACACGACGACGCCCACCACCACGCAGAGGGTGGTTCGCGGCGAGCGGCTGGGTCAGCGGTATGGAGATGAATCAACACTTGAGTGGCTCTGTCTGCTGAATCGATAAGCCATTATCGGCAGAGTGGGCGCCGCGAATCTATCGCGCTTTGGACACTTGATAGAAGCGCTTTTTATATCGTTATCAGTTTTCTCACGCGGCGTCGCTGACTTCCCGCAGTGCCTCCAGATCGATCACGGTAATCCGGCTATAACGTACGTGCACGATACCCTGCTGCACAAGCCAGCGCAGTTCCTTATTGATGCTCTGCCGGGACGCGGACAATAACGCGGCGAGGTCCTCCTGCGACAGCTTGATCGTCAGCTCCACGCCCCGCTCCGTTCTTTTGCCGTGCCATTCGGCAAGCCTGAGCAGCTGATCCGCGAGGCGCGCGCGAAATCCGGCCAGCGCCGTCTTACCCATCCGGCCGTGCAATGCACGGCTTCGCAAGCAGATCAGATCGAGCACGTTGCGCAGCAACGCGGGCTCGCGGGCAAACAGTTCGAACAGTGCGCCACCGGGAATGTGGAACAGCGTCGTCGAACCGTGCGCGCGCTGGTCGTGCATCGAGCCGCGCCGGTCCATCACCGGAATAAAGTTGATGACCTCGTTCGGCCACATATACACCGCCACCGCGCGCGCGCCGGCCGAGTTGGTCCAGCTCATTTCGATGGCGCCGGAGAGGACCACCTGGATGTCGTCGCACGCTTCATCACGCGCGAAGATCAGCTCACCGTTGGTCCATGTGCGCAGTTGACCGGCGTCGCATAACGCGTCGATTGCGTGTGCGGGCCAGCTTGTCAGGCAGGGATTGGCGGTGAACGCTGCGTGGATCGCATGACGAACGCCCGCGTCGAGCGAGCGGCCGTCACGCCGCGACGAGAGCAACGGCGCGGGACGCGCGGGAGCAAGCCCCACGGATGGCCGCCCCGTAGAACGCGCGATGGCCGGCGGTCCTGCGGCGTCCAGGTTGAATGCTTCGGTAATTGTGCTCATGGCTGACCGGCAAGAGATTCGGTTGGACTTGAATGACTGACAAGCAGTCGATCGTCCGATCTAACCAGTGTTAGCGGCGCGCGTAAAAGACTTGTTTTTTATGTGCTTATCACACGTTCGGGTCTGGCGACGACGCGCGGATGCAATGACGTCGAAATCGCCATGATCCAGGCATCTGGAAAAGCTATTGATGGGCCCGCGCCCGCCTCAAGAAGACGGCCGGCATGCTGGCGGCACACAGGTCAACGACAGGACGTGACAAGCGGCTAGCGCGCTAATGGGTCACGGCAGCATCCGCTGCAATGTCCGATCCTTGAGCACGAAGCGATGAAACAACGCAGCCGCGATATGCAGCGCGATCAGCGCGAACAACACCCAGGCCAGATACCCATGGATGTCGCCCATTTCATGCCCCACTGGCGAGTCGACCGCCGAGATGCTGGGGTAAGGCAACACGCCGAGAAGCTTGACGGACCATCCGCGCGATGACGCATTGGCCCATCCGAGCAAGGGCACAACTACCAGCGCCAGATAAAGAAGACCGTGCGTGATGTGCGAAACGACACCGAGAAAAGGCGAAAGCGATGCCGGTGCGGGCGTGTGCGTGAGACGCCAGACGATTCTCACCACCACCGCCGCAATCAGCGTTGCACCCACGCCGAGATGCCACGCGATCAGACCGTCTGGCCGCGTGCCCTTATGAATATCCGGCATGGTCCAACCGATCACGAATTGCGCAGCGATCAATAGGGCCACCAGCCAGTGAAGAAACCTGGCTACGCCGTCATAGCCTGATGCGTAGCGCGAGAAACTGGCCGGGTCCGATCTCATGATCATGTGAATGTTTTAGCCGCAGTTGAACCCCCGGATGGAGGGCACGTACCTGCGCCGCGAATACATAAACTCCAGGCGCAATAACTCAGCATGCTACGGACCAATCCTTAAGAAAAGCTGATGCCGCGCCCGACGATCACCTTCATCTACATGAGGCGGCAACGCATCGGCAGCCACGTAGAAAGTGCGATCAGCGATCCATGACGCCAACTCGCATCCGGAGTCTGCAACTGAATGTATCCGTCCTGCATACGCATCGCGATATGCCACGCCGTGCATGTTCCATTTGTTCATACGCGTGCGCACCGACCTGTCCGAGCACACCGCATCCACGAAGGTCCGGCATTTTTCGTAGCGCGCTCAACGGTTTGCCCGCTGATTTCTCGCCAGCGGAACGGCGAATCGCAGCGTTACACCGTGTCCCGACGTCGTGTTGTGTCCCTGGCCGGCTAACGAAGAAATCGACACGTCCTGTTACACACGAACACACCGGTAATCCCGCCGCTCAGTAGAGTTCGATCACACGTAAAGGGAGGGCAACATCATGAAACGAATTTTCGCGCTGGTCCTATTGGCCGTCACGCTCGGAAGTGCATTGGGCGGTTGCATCGTCGTGCCAGAGGGCGGTTATCACTATCACGAACATTACTAAGCGTTGCCCGTGCAGCGCTGTTCACACTCAATCGTATAACCCGAGAATAAAAAACATGAGTCACTCACGAAGCCGCTGGCTGTCCATCGCGATCGTTGCAGGTCTGGGGATCGGCGCATCTTCTGCCGCGCTGGCGCACGTCGATGTTGGTGTGAACATCGGCATTCCGGGGGTGGCCTACGCGCCCGCCCCGGTCTATGCCCCGGCTCCGCCTGTCTACGCTCCCCCGCCGCCGGTGGTAGTCGTGAGTCCGGGCTGGTATGGCGAGCGCTATTACGACGGCCACCGCTACTGGGAACGACGCGAGTGGGAGGAGCACCATCATGACCGCGACTGGCATGACGCGCGCGGCTATCGCGACGGCCCGCACGGCGACTGGCACGACCATGGGGGCGATCACGGCGATTGGCACGGACATGGCGATGATCACGGCGGGGGCTATCACTAACGCCTGGGCCGTGGCGGCGTCACTGACGCGGCCGGCCCGCGCCGGCATTTGCGCCACCCCTTTTGCAGGAGCGACGATTTGCTACGCAACGACCCACGGCGTGTAACGGCACGTATCGACGGCACGATCATTTCCGCCGAATACAGCGAACAGACCGGCCAATTATGTTTGCGTCAGGACGGTACCCTGCTGCGCGAATGGTTTCCACCTCATTCGTGGATCGCGATTGCGTCGGTGGCCGGCGCGCGGCACTGGGGGACGCGGCCTTCTGACGAAGACCTTCATGCGCTATTGCGCAACGAGCTGACGCTATTACGCACGCCGTAAGCGCCTCATCGGCATGCCATCACGTTCGCATCCCACTCAAGTCGTTGGAATCAGCGGCAGCGGATCTGCATGCGGAAAGAACGCAGCAGCAGCGTCGAAAGAAAAAAGCCGGTCACCGGAACATGTCCGTGTGACCGGCCTTCACCATTCAACTCGCGAGATACCGGGCGAGCCAGGCAGCGCCGCAATGGCCGGCGTGCTGGTTTTGTCCTTAACGTGCGTTGTAGATCGGCGGCGAATACGAGCTGACCGTCGTGTCACTGCCGCGGCCCGCTTGCCACGTGCCGTGGCTGCCTGAACCGTAACCGCTAGTATTGGCCTGAGGCGTACCCTGCTGTCCGGAAGCTTGCGCTTGCATGCCCTGCGCGTTTTGCGCGGCGGGCTGATTTGATTGCGCAAACGAAGCGATCGGTGCGGCAAGAACAAAGGCAATAGCAACTGCTTTGATGAGCGATTTCATGAAACCACCTCCAGAGAATGTCTTTTACGCGCTGCAGATGTACCGTGTTGTGCAGTCGATAAAGACAGTCTAGGTGTGGATCAGACGCGGATAAATCCTCCATTCCTGAATTCACTGTTGCTTTTGACACCACAATGGCACAAGCCCGCCCATCAAGGGTTTGCCGGGGTGCGCCGGGCTCGGCAGGATTCGTCTGATCAAAACATCTCCGGCGCGCATTCTATAAACGCTGGCTTCTTATACCGCGGCGACACCCACGTAGTTCTCCGCCATCGCGGTAGCCGCCGCACGCGACGTGGTCACGTACTCGAGCTCGGCCACCTGCAGTTGTTGCTCGAATGGCGAGGCGCCTTCAATGCGGTGCATCATGCTCGTCATCCAGTACGAGAAATGCTCCGCACGCCAGACGCGCTTGAGCGCGGTTTCGCTGTACCCGTCGAGCAGATCCGTGCGATTTTCGACGTAGTACGCGTTCAGCGCCTGGGTCAACACCCGCACGTCGGCAACAGCGAGATTCATGCCCTTGGCGCCGGTGGGCGGCACGATATGCGCTGCGTCGCCGGCGAGAAAGAGCCGGCCGTGCTGCATCGTGGCCGACACGAAACTGCGCATGCCGACAATGTTCTTCTGGAAAATCTTGCCGTCCACGATGTGCTGGCCGTCGTGCGAATCGACGCGTGCGTGAAGCTCGGCCCAGATTCTGTCGTCGGACCAGTTATCCACCGAATCCTTCGGATCGCATTGGAAATACATGCGCTGCACGTTCTGCGAGCGCGTGCTGATCAGCGCAAAACCACGGTCGTGTCGTGCGTAAATCAACTCCTCCGATGACGGCGGTCCTTCGCACAGAATGCCGAACCAGCCGAACGGATAGACGCGCTCGAAGTCTTTGCGCAATGCCTGCGGAATCGATGCACGCGACACACCTTGCGAGCCGTCGCAGCCGATCACGAAGTCACATTGCAATTCGCGCTCCTCGCCTTCGTGGCGATAGCGGATCGACGGCTTATCGGTATCGATGCCGTGCAGCGATGTGTCCGTCACGCCGAAACGCAGCTTCCCGTCAGCAGCCAGGCGCGCGGCGACCAGGTCCTTGATGACTTCGTGCTGAGCGTAGACCGTGATCGAATGGCCGGTGAGTCCGGTCAGGTCGATACGGCGCCGCTTGCCTTCGAATGCCAGTTCAAAGCCGTGATGCAGCGCGCCCTCAGCCCTCATGCGCGCGCCGACGCCGGCCTCGGTGAGCAGATCCATCGTGCCCTGTTCGAGCACACCGGCGCGGATAGTGGATTCGATCTGTTCGCGAGTGCGCGATTCGAGTACGACGGAGTCGATGCCGCGCAAATGAAGAAGATGGGAAAGAAGTAGGCCCGCGGGGCCCGCGCCGATGATGCCAACTTGGGTGCGCATGAGTTGTCTCCTGAATGCGGGGTTAGATTTGCACTCAGTTTGACGATGATGCCTTGTATCGCGCAACGCGATATCGTGGATATGCTGTATCTAGTTTTGAGATAGAAGGCCTGTCCACTCGAAGGGCGCAGGTGGGCGCAAATGCGCGCTAACCGCTACCAGACGGCGCTTGCGGCTTGATCAATCGATGACTTCTGTTCCGCACCGCCCGGCGCGGTATCAAGGTAAACCCCGAGCCATTGGCAAACCATCCCGGCAAGGGGTTCGTGGCGCGCCGGGTGCTTACCGCTCGCCGCGCCCACGAGTTAGACCGCGAGTTGTCGCGAGACAAACGGCTCGGCTAC
>NZ_JAQQDU010000013.1:0-136054 GCF_046027825.1 Paraburkholderia sediminicola | reverse complement strand
CCGCTAAGCGGGTCCCTTGCACAGTTACGGTAGTGGTGCATCTGGAATCTGTGCCCTCGCACACTCCGCGTTCGTGACAAGGCTGTCATGCTTCCCGCCTCGCACCGCGTGCTCGCCGGAAGGGTTCATCATGCAAACCCATGGCTTCGTTTAGGTGTGTTGAGAGCCATCGGCTTCGCCTCGGCGACGCGTCTGTGCTCTTACGAGAGAAACGCCATTTCGAATGAGATGTCTGGCGGTGACCGCGCAATGATGAGCTAGTGTTGCGAGCAAAAACGCGAGAGCTAAACGCAGCGGGCGGGTTTAAGAAATGCGCTTCGGCGCGCGCAGCGCCGCCGGAAGAATGATGGCTTTGTCACCAAGGCCGAATGTGCGAGAACACAGATTCCAGATGCACCACTACCGTGACTGTGCAGGGACCCGCTTAGCAGGGGGTTCGAGCCGCTTTCTTTTGCCTACTTTTCTTTGCGGCAGGCAAAGAAAAGTAGGTGCTTGCCCCGCACAGGGGCGACGCTAATATACCGATAAGAAAACAAGGAAAGGCCAACGCCGTAGGCATACAGACAGAAAGCGCCGCGCAGGCAAAAAACCATCAGTTATCCTGATACCCACCAGCATACCGCCGACAATGCTCCAAATACCCAGCCGCATGGCTACTAACAAGCTCGACAATACTTTTCCAAAGCCACCCCGGCGCGTCGAGCGTCTTCGACCGATTCCTCCGCAGTTCAGCAAGCCAAGCCGTGCGCTCCCCACTATCCATCTGCCGCGCATGCGCCTTCCCCACCACTAACGCAAGAAAGCGCGCAGCTTTCATCGCCTCATCCCGAGTCAACTGCTCAATCGTCAACTTCATATCCTGCGGCAGCAGCTCCCGTATCACAACAGCGCGATCCGACAACCGCGCCGCCCGCATCCGCTCGCCAAGTGAGGGCGACAAATGACGTGCGCCCGCCACCACCCGCTCGGCGTTGTCCCGCGGCATGCGCACACCAGGATAACGCGGCGCGGCCGCCTGCGCGGCTTCCTTGATGTCGATCAGGCACAGGTCGTCGCCATCCACCGCGGCGCCGTCGATGTCCAGCAGCACCGCATACCGCAATCGCCCCAGCGAACTGCATCCCTTCACCCAGTAAGCCGCGTCGAGCACCTCGACATCAGCGTCGTCGCCGCAGCCGCGCAACACTGTCGCGAGCCGTGCCAGCGATCCCTTCGCGAACAACGCCTCAATCGCGCGCCGCTCACTCTTCGCCAGCGGCCAGAAGCGGGACCCGAGCGGAATGGTCGGCTCGAGATCTTCAATCCGCTCCTCCGCCAGATGGCGCCACGAACGGCGCACCGCTTCCTTCATCACCACCCTCACCGCCTCAGGCTTCTCGGCATGGATGTCGGCATCGCCGGCCGCTTCGTCGAAAGCGCGCTCGTAGCCATCCGCCAACGCCTCCATCATATGCACGGTCGTCACGCCAGACAGGTCCGATCCGCGCGCGGCCGTCGCCAGTGAAAGCCCAAGACGGATCAGATCGTGCGCGGGATTTCCGATCACCGTCTGGTCGAGGTCGCGAATCAGTATCTCGACACGCCCTTCTGCATCGGCAACCGGCCCAAGATTGCCGGTGTGGCAATCGCCGCAAATCCAGATCGCCGGACCTTCGGGCAATGCGTGGCTCTCCATTCCGTCGAGCCATTCGTAGAACTTGCTTGTGTTGCCGCGCACATAAGCATGCGCCGAACGCGCCATTCTGGCATTGCGGCGCGTGGTCAATAGCGCCTGCCGTGCGCCCGGTTTAGGCAGCTTGTTTCGTGTGATGTTTTTCTTTGGCATCGTTTCTTCCCGGCCTTATGTGGTCCGCGTTTATTGAAGTTCGAATCCGGCGTAGCGCCCACCCCCCACCATGCGCCCGTTGGCGCAAGCGAACAAGTGCGGTCAGCACGAAACACGCCTGACGCGCTCCTGTCGGTCGGGCCCATCATTGCGCAGCGCCAAGGCCGTGGAAAGTCGATCAAAACCAGCGACACTTGCTCTTCTTTCCGCTATTCAACGCGTCACTTAGATAAGCCAGGTAAAAGTTGCCAGACCCTTCTCGCGCAGGCGTTCGGCTAAACCCGTAAAGCACCCTCGATCAGGCCCTCGCCCAGAAGTTGTGGCCTACAATTGTTGCTGCCGCGCGGCAGCTTCGCGCCCGCTGTGCACGGCTGAAGCTTCATCCCGCCTCCTGCTGCTGAACATCCACGCGCGCGATGCGCGCCTGCAGAGTGGGAACACACTCATCGACGTGACCTCTGTGGAGCGCAGCAATGCCATTCCCGCCACAAGACCATGGCTGCCCCGGCTGGAACGGGGAAATGGCGCGCCGTATCAGCGAATTCGACTGGACCGCGACCGACCTCGGCGCCATAGAAAACTGGCCGCGCAGTCTGACCGCCACCGTTCAAATGCTGCTCGCGTCGCCCGTGCCCCTCGTCCTTCTATGGGGCAACCCAGGCTACATGATCTACAACGACGCCTACGCAATCTTCGCGGGCGGACGGCATCCGTATCTGCTCGGCTGTCCGGTCGAACGCGGCTGGCCGGAGGTCGCCGAATTCAACCGTCATGTGATGACGACCTGTCTTGCCGGCGGCACCCTGTCGTACCGCGACAAGGAACTGGTCCTGCTGCGCGACGGCAAGCCCGAAGACGTCTGGATGGACCTCTACTACAGCCCGGTCGCCGATGACAGCGGCGCACCCGCGGGCGTGCTCGCGATGGTCGTCGAAACCACCGCACGCGTACTGACCGAACGCTGGCGGCAACATGCCGAGGCGGAACTGCACGAGACCAACGAACGGCTCCAGCTCGCGCTCA
This sequence comes from Paraburkholderia sediminicola, assembly GCF_046027825.1. Lineage (GTDB taxonomy): Bacteria > Pseudomonadota > Gammaproteobacteria > Burkholderiales > Burkholderiaceae > Paraburkholderia > Paraburkholderia sediminicola_D. The sequence continues at coordinate 133,206 of NZ_JAQQDU010000013.1, read as the reverse complement.
ACACCGGCGCCGTGCTCGGCACATGGGTGCTCGACCTGCGCACCGGCACCGTCACCGGCGACGAACGTTTCGCGCGCACCTTTTCATTCCCCCTGGAAGAGGCCGCGAAAGGGGTCGAGCGCAATGCCGCGACGCAAGTGATCCATCTGGACGACCAGCCCCTCAACGAGCGCCTGACGATCGAAGCCATGCGCACCGGCCAGCCGTTTCGCGCGGAGTACCGGATTCGCCGGCCCGATGGCGACTATATGTGGGTGCAGGCAAACGGTCAGTGCGAGTTCGACGAACATGGGGAACCGACGCGCTTTCCCGGCGTGCTGATCGACATCCACGAACGTAAGATCGCCGAACAATCGCTACGTCAGTTGACCGAAACGCTTGAGCAACGCGTCGCCGATGAGGTCGCGGCACGGGCGCTCGCCGAAGAGCAGTTGCGCCAGGCCCAGAAGATGGAAGCGATCGGCAGCCTCACAGGCGGCGTCGCGCACGACTTCAACAACGTGCTGCAAGTGATCAACGGCAATCTGCAGATGCTCGCCGCCGATGCCGATGGCAATCCGGCCACGCTGCGGCGTTTGTCCGCCGCGACCGATGCCGTCAAACGCGGCGCGAAACTGGCCGCGCATCTGCTTGCCTTCGCGCGCCGCCAGCCGCTCTCGCCTACTGTACTCAACCCCCGCCGACTGCTGGCCGGCATGAGCGAGATGCTGCACCGCGCGCTCGGTGAGACCGTCAAGATCGAAACGGTATTGAGCGACGACCTGTGGAATGTACAAGCCGATCGCAATCAACTCGAAAACGCGCTGCTCAATCTTGCGATCAATGCGCGCGACGCGATGCAAGCCGACGGCACGCTCACCGTCAACGCGACGAACCGCGTGCTGGACCATGCGTTTTGCCGCGGCAAGCCGGAACTCTCGCCGGGTGAATACGTGGTCTTCTCGGTGACCGACACCGGCACCGGCATGAAGCCCGACATTCTGGAGCACGCGTTCGAACCGTTCTTCACAACCAAGCCCGACGGCCACGGCACCGGCCTGGGCCTAAGCATGGTGTTCGGTTTCGTCAGACAAAGCGGCGGTCATACGCTGATCGACAGCGAAGTGGGACGCGGCACCACCGTCTCGCTGTTTTTCCCGCGCTGCTGCGAGCCGGAAACAGCCGAAGCCGTCGATCAGACCACAGCGCCGGTGGGCGGCGGCGAAACGATTCTGGTGGTCGAAGACGATGCGGACGTACGCCTCACCGCCGTCGAAATGCTCGCGCAACTCGGCTATAAAGTGCTGACTGCATCGAGCGGCGACGCGGCACTCGAATTCATCGATAGCGACGTACCAATCGATCTGCTGTTTACCGATGTCGTAATGCCCGGCCAGGTGAAAAGCGTGGAACTGGCGCAGCGTGCCGCGGCGCGCTCGCCCGCAGTGCCGACACTCTTCACCTCCGGCTATACGCGCGACGAGATCGTCCATCACGGCAAGCTCGACGCAGGCATCACGCTGCTTTCCAAGCCGTACCGGCGCGACGATCTCGCGCGCAAGGTGCGCAGCGTATTGCGCGTCGGCGTGAGCGGCGTAGATGGCGTCGCCGATGGGCAGATCGCCCCTTGCGTGCCACGTACGCCCTACGATCCAGCCAGAATGCCAGCAACCTCCGACGTGCCCGGGTCGCGCGAAAGCCTCCACGAGCCAACCTCATCGGGAGAAAATTCGCTCGCCAACGCCTCGACTGATTCGCCGGCCGAGTTCCTGGTCAGTCCGCCGTTACACCAACCCGGCACGCCGGCTCGCGTATTGCTGGTCGAAGACGACGCCGATTCGCGCGACGCACTCAGCGACCTGCTCGGCGCGTTCGGGTTCGACTGCACTGCGGTCGCGAGCGCGGAGGAAGCGCTGCCGCTCGTGCCCACGCAACGTTTCGACGTCCTGTTCACCGACCTGACATTGCCGGGCATGTCCGGCGACAACCTGGCGCGCGCCGTGCTGCGTCAGCAGCCGGATATCCGCATATTGCTGGTGTCCGGCTATGGCCGGAACGCCGAGATCGGCGACACCATCCCCGGCGCACGGCTGCTCGGCAAGCCGCTCGAAATGTCGGAGCTGCGGCGCGAACTCGCGGAGTGGCTCGATCATACGGAGGCGGCTTCCTAGGCTCGTGTACTCCGCGCAATCGACACGACTCCACTGATGGACAGGACAGCCGCTGCGGTATCGCTCGCCTTGACGCACGCCGTTAGCTGTATCCATGCGGCCGGGACTCCGTGCCGCCGCCCGGGCAGCAGCGACTTCACAAAACGCGCGGATGCCCGATCCAACTGATATTTAGCTACCTAGGTGTGGTGCCTGGTAGCACTGCCCTATAATAGGGTAAGGGTCACCCGGATCGCACTACCTTGAGGTCGTGCCGCAGAGGCACAACAGCACCGTTCAGCCAGCTTCACGTCGCGCACCTCAGTTGAAGTCTGGCCTCAACAGTCGATTTCTCAGCGTAATCGTTCGGGAACGACGCCGTTTTTTACCAGCATGTCGAGGAGCGGCGATGTCAACATCGCATCATCCCAAAGAGAATCACCTGCTGTCGGTCTTACCGGAGGCAGAGTGGAAGCGCATCGAAGGGCATCTCATACCGGTCGATATGCCGCTGGGAGAAGTGGTATACGAGTCGGGTGACCGCCTCGATCACGTCTTTTTCCCCACCACCGCCATCATCTCGCTGCTGTACGTCATGGAAGACGGCGCGTCCGCCGAGATCGCGATTGTCGGTAACGAAGGGCTCGTCGGTATCGCGCTCTTTATGGGGGGCGAAACCACGCCCAGCCGCGCCGTCGTGCAAAGCGCAGGGCACGCCTACCGGCTTGACGCACGTATCCTGAAGGAAGAGTTTCATCGCGCAGGCCCCGTGCAGCGGCTGCTGCTTCGCTACACCCAGGCGCTGATTACCCAGATGGCGCAAACCGCCGTCTGCAACCGGCATCACTCGATCGACCAGCAGTTGTGCCGCTGGCTGCTGCTGAGCGTTGACAGATTGCCGTCCAACGAGTTGAAGATGACTCAGGAACTGATCGCCAATATGCTCGGTGTGCGCCGCCCCGGCGTAACCGAAGCCGCCACGAAACTCCAGGATGCAGGGTTGATCCGCTACAGCTATGGCCATATCGAGGTGCTGGATCGGCCCGGGCTCGAAAAGCGTGTCTGCGAATGCTACGGCGTCGTGCGACGCGAATTCGACCGGCTGTTGCCCGATCTGCGCGCAATCTAGCGTGGGCAAGACAAACAGGTCACGGCCTTGTCTGATGGCGCGTGACCCGTAAAGGCCCGATACCCTACGGCATCGGGGCTCATGGTGCGGTCATTCACTCACCTGGCAAAACCGCCCTCTCCTTCGACCAGTAACCCTCCCTGCCGTAAAACTCGAACAGTGCCGTTTCGTAATCCCGGTTGACCGGAATCGCATCGTCGTACGCTGGGCTTTGCTTGATCGCATCGCGCGTCAGCGTCGTGGAAACGGTTGAGCCGAACCAGTCGATCAACTCGATCCATTCGGTCGCCAGCAGAACTTCCTTGCCGCCAGGCCACCAGTTGCGCGTATCGACGGTCAGGTAGCGTATAACCCAGGCCTCATCGTCGAAGATGAAGCCGGAAACGTGACCAATGGTGCCGTCGATCGTTTCGATGTGGTAACCCTTCACCGCTTCGGTGCTACGCAGATGGGTGTCCGCCGGCGGCTCATCGGCCTCTGGGTCCGGGTCGATAACAGGAGAAACGCCCAATGGCAGTGCCGCCGTTGCAGCAGGCCCGTCGAAGGCGGGGTAGGCCCCCATCCCCCACACGTTTGCTCCTCCCCAATACGTCGGATAGCCGTAGTACCGCAGGTACTGGATCTCATGCTGGCGCGACACGGGCTTATGTGCGTCGATATTCGGACTGTCGCGCACCTGTTGCCGCGTGAGTTTCACGTGGACGGCGCTTGAACCTGGGTCGGTGTGAGAAACGGCATACGGCGAAATCAGCACCTGCCGGTCCCTGAGCCAGTTACCGGTTTCAACGACCAGATAGCGGACGCCCCACTTTTCGTCATCAAAGTAAACTTGCGTAACCGTCCCTACATCGCCGTCGCTCGCCTCGACGGTGGATCCCTGCAAAAACTCTATATTGCGCAGCATGTTCGATACTCCGTTTCTGCCTCGCGGCATCCGTTCGCCGCGTCGTCTCCCGGGTGGGAAAAGTGCGTTCAGTGAATGTGGTTTCCGAAAAGTCCCAGCAGTCCAATCACAATCAGATAGATCGCCACGATGTAGTTCAGCAGACGTGGCACCACAAGAATCAGAATGCCGGCAATCAATGAGACCAGTGGACCTGCACTTGTGAGCATATGCATGATTCCCTCCTCGCTCGCACCCGCCATGCGCCGTATGCGAGTCCCGATCCGCTCGCGTTACAGGGTCTTGAGCCGGCTGACCTTCGTACCTTCGAGCGTCGCGCCTGCCATCAGCCCGCTGTTGGTCAACACGAACGCGTCCACCTGACCGGTTGCCGTACTCGTATCGACGTTGCCGTTCGCCCCAACCTTCAGCAATGCCACCGATGCATCGCCGCCCGCCGACCAACCTTCGCTGTTACGGAATTTCGCCAGCGATTCTTCAGTCATGAACAGAAAGACGATCGCCTTCGACTGCGCACCGGCCTGCCAGCCGATCGAACCGGTTGCGGTGCTGTAGTACCCGACAGTACGCCCGCCGACCCGCAGTGAGCCCTCGCCATACTGGCCACCTACGACGAAGCCGGCATCGATAACCGACGGGAACACCAGCACCCCACGGGCCTTCGCAACCAGTTCGCGCGATCCCTTTGCGTCGTTGTATAGCCGCCCCAAGGTCGAATCCACGCCAGCGTCGATGCTGTGACGCTTGTCCATCTGTGCGCTGCTGGAGTCGGACGGACTCGTCGTCGTGCAACCTGATACCGCAAGCCCGATCGCGAGGATCGAACCGGGTGTCGTGAATAGAAACGTTCTTCGTAGCATCATGGCCTCCACTTCTACAGATAGTGACGCTGACACTACGCCCGATCGACTCCGGAAGCGGTACGTCAGCGTACAAACTGCCGGCTATCTGCGGCGCGTGGACGCTAATTCGCAGCTTGTACGATAGCGTGCAGACGCCGACCGTGAATTGGCATACCCTGTGACTGAGGCATTGACCGGCCTCCCAAAGGAAAAGAAATGTCACTGCACGAGTTTTCCAAAGATCTGGCCCACCTTGAATACGTTCTGCCGTTGCTCGAGCGGGGCAATCCACTGTCGCTACCGTACTGGCGGCAACGCCTCACCGCTTTGGAGGCAGAGCAGGCTCTCCTGCCCGACGGCACCAAACGCGTGGCCCGGTTGCTCAAGCTCTTCAACGAGTTCGAGCGTCGATCGGTTCCGCTCCGGTAGCACCCTCGTGCCATGTGCGGTTCCGCGAATCAACGGCGGAGGGAAGACGTCACGTAGTCTCGGAGTCGCTCACGCGTACTGGCGAAGGCGCCGTGCAAACTCCTCGATGGCATCAATCCCGCTCAGTTCGGCACGACGGCACCAAGTCTGTAACTGCAGGAGCAACTGCTCACGCGACACATTGGAGCGCTCCCACATCGCGGTGAGTTCCTCACGCAACTCAACGTAGATAGGTAGCTTCTGGTCTCCCTCCTGCCGGCGGGCGCGTTCTGCCGCCCTCGCGTAGCTCGCCATGACCTCGTAGCGGTTGCGCAGTACCGCTTGCAGCGTAGCGTCATCGAGCACCGTCTTGCCTTTGACCAGATGCGGCCTCGGCGCCAGTTTCCTGACCTTTGCCAGTCCTAGCGCTGAAAGGATAAGAATGTACATCCAGCCGATGTCGAGTTCGTACCATTTATTCGACAGCCGGGCGGATGTCGCATAGGCGTGGTGATTGTTATGAAGCTCCTCCCCGCCGATCAGAATGCCCAACGGAATGACATTCGTACTCGCATCTGCCGTGTCGAAGTTGCGGTAGCCGCTAAAGTGGCCGATGCCGTTGACCACGCCACCCGCCCAGAACGGAATCCAGATCATCTGGACGGCCCATACCGAGACGCCGACGATCCCAAACAAGGCAACGTCGATCACGATCAGCAGGCTTACGCCAAGGTTCGGGTATTTTGCATAGAGATTCCGCTCGATCCAGTCGTTCGGCGTGCCGTAAGCATATTTGCGCAGCGTTTCTTCATTCCTTGTTTCGGCGCGGTAAAGCTCAGCGCCGCCGAGCAGCACCTTCCAGATGCCATGAGCCTGCGGGCTATGAGGGTCCTCAGCGGTCTCGCACTTCGCGTGATGCTTGCGGTGGACTGCCGCCCAGTGGCCGGTCACCATACCCGTCGTCAGCCACAGCCAGAAGCGGAAACCGTGGCTAACGACCGGATGCAACTCAAGCGCGCGATGCGCCTGACAGCGGTGAAGGTAGACCGTCACGCTGATAATCGTGACATGTGTCAGCAACAGCGTGACCAGCACAATCTGCCACCACGGCAGGCAAAGCAAACCGTTTGAGAAAAAAGCCAGTGAAGTTCGAAACACGTTGGCCCTCTTTTACGGAACCGTGAGTACTTAGCTCGTCTTGAGCGCCTCGTCATGCCAATCACGAGAGATCGACGTCAGGATGTGCGCAACTGCCTGGCATGTCGGTACGGTCCCGTACCAGACTCCAACGCTTCCATGCGATATCGAGCCTCCACAAGCGACGTCCCATCGGCTTGAACCCAAACGTCCGCCATCGGACAGACGTTGATCCTGAATGGTGGCATTACTTACTTGTTCCATCGAATTCGCTCGCAGTGCGCTTGCAGCATTGGTAGCAAACGGCACCGGGAATCAGCTTGTTCCTCCCGCTCCAGCTTCAATGGAAAACTATCCGGCTCGCAAGCGCTGCCGGCAACACGAACGTTTCGCAGGGGGACACCATGATGCGACTCATCGTTCTGTTTATGATCGCCGGTACCGCTCTTCTCGCGGGCTGCAACACTGTTGCGGGCGCGGGCCAGGACATATCGAAAGGCGGTCAGGCCATTCACAACACCGCCGAGGACGCCAAATAAGCGGCACAAGTTATCGGTCTTGTGGATGTTCAAGAAGAAATCGCACCAAAGGGGGAATGAAAATGAAGAACCAGACACGTGTATGGATGCTGATCGCGCTGTCGCTGATTGTCGGCCTGAGCGCGTGCATCCTCGTCCCGGTAGGCGGCGACCACCACGGCGATGGAGACTATCACGGCGGTGGCGACTATCACCAGAATCACGACCATGACTAGGCGTGCCGCGTTTATCGGTTTTGTGCGGCGCGAGATCAGGCCCAGCTAGACTGGCGGCGGCCGAGGCTGACGGCCAGGCGCGATCATGGATTGAGTGCATGTTCTTCAAGCGTGCCATCTACCATCGCCTGGGCTTCCTCAACGATGCGCGTCAGATGGTCTTCACCCTGGAAGCTCTCCGCATAGATCTTGTAGATATCTTCGGTTCCTGATGGACGCGCCGCAAACCAACCGCTCTTCGTGATCACCTTGATGCCACCGATCGCTGCGTGATTGCCTGGAGCACGGTCGAGCACCTGCTCGATCGGTTCGCCGGCCAGTTCAGTGTGGGGAAACTGCGCCGGAGAGAGCCGCCCCAGCAGCGCGCGCTGCCGCGCAGTTGCTACGGCTTGCACGCGACGCTCAACCGGCTCGCCCATCCTCTGGGTCAGATCCCGGTAGATTTCAGCGGGATCGCGACCGATACGTGTCGTGATCTCGGCCGACAGCAACGCCGGTACGATCCCATCCTTGTCGGTCGTCCACGCCGTGCCGTCGAGTCGCAGACAACTGGCGCCCGCGCTCTCCTCCCCGCCAAAGCCAAGCGAGCCGTCGAGCAAGCCGTCGACAAACCATTTGAATCCGACCGGCACTTCGCACACCGTACGACCCAGCCTCTCGCTCACGCGATCGATCATCTGGCTGCTGACAACGGTTTTTCCCACCGCCACATGGGCGCGCCATTGGGGACGATGAGAATACAGATAATCGACGAGAACCGTGAGATAGTGATTGGGCGGCAGCAGTCCGGCGTGCCGCGTGACGATGCCATGACGATCGTGATCGGTGTCGCACGCAAAGGCCACATCGAAGCGATCCTTCTGGTCGATCAGCGATTGCATGGCATACGGCGACGATGGATCCATACGAATCCGCCCATCCCAGTCGACGCTCATGAAGCGGAAAGTCGGATCGACGTCGTCGTTGACCACGCGCAGATTGAGACCATAGCGATCGGCAATCGGCCCCCAGTAGTGCACACCCGCGCCGCCAAGCGGGTCGACGCCCAGGACGATCGGCGCCCCACGCACCACATCCATATCGATGACGCTGACGAGATCGCCAACGTAGGCGTTGAGGAAGTCATGGCGGTGCGTCGTGGTGGCGCGCAACGCTTTCGCCAAACACATCCGCAGCACGCCATCAAGCTTGCTTTCGAGCAACCCGTTCGCTACCGCTTCGATCCAGCCGGTCACAATTTCGTCAGCCGGGCCGCCACTCGGTGGGTTGTATTTGAAACCGCCGCTTTCCGGCGGGTTGTGCGACGGCGTCACCACGATGCCGTCCGCCAGTCCCGCAGTGCGGCCACGGTTGTACGCGACGATGGCGTGCGACACCGCCGGCGTGGGCGTGTACTCGCCGTTCTGCGCAATCATGATCTCAACGCCGTTGGCGGCCAGCACCTCGAGCGCACTCGCGTAAGCGGGTTCAGACAGTGCATGTGTGTCGACACCGATAAACAGGGGGCCGTCGATACCCTCCTGCTGCCGATAACGGCAGATCGCCTGCGTGATGGCGAGCACATGCCACTCATTGAAGCTGCGCGCGAAAGCCGAGCCGCGATGCCCGGAGGTGCCAAACGCGACCCGCTGCGCCGGGATCGCGGGATCTGGTCTTTCGGTGTAATACGACGTGACCAGTCGGGGGACGTTGACCAGCATCTCATGAGGTGCCGGTTTGCCGGCGAGAGGATTGATGTTCATCCGATATCCTTTGGTAGTCGAGACTCATGATGGCGACACCCGGGTTCGCCTGCATCTATCTTTCTGAGTACGACTTTCTCTCTTGCCACAGGCCGATGTCTGTACGGTATCGGGCAATGATTTTTAGTTAAACCGAAGGTTCGGCCTCGATATCCCGCCGAAATTGGGCAACCCGGACGGTAAGGCATCCTTTTTGCTCAACGAAACGTACTGTCGCGAGAACGATATGTGCTGGCCGGCGAATTAGCCCGCCACGTGAGGGCGACGGCTCGGTCAACCGGCGGGAGGCGCTATGCAAGGAAGTAATAGCAGGGTACGTGCTGCAATTTTTGCCGTACTGGTTTCGTTGGTGACGGCATGCGGCGGAGGTGGGAGCTCAAGCAACGGCAGTGGCGCGACGCCGCCGGCGGGCGGCATTAATCTGCAGGTTGTCTCGTTCGGCGACAGTCTGTCGGATGTCGGAACCTATGCGCCGATCGCGAGCGCCGTGGGCGGGGGGCGTTTCACGACCAACCCAGGGCAAGTGTGGACTCAGAATGTCGCGCAGTATTACGGCGGCACGCTAAGCGCGGCGTTTACGATCGACATCACGCATAAATTGACTGCGCAGAACGGCTTCGGCTATGCGGAGGGCGGCGCGACGGTGGCGACGCCGGCAAACTTGAACAACTTTCTTGTCAACGTGATCGGCAATATCGAAATGCCCGTCAACCAGCAGGTGTCGAGCTATCTGTCGGCTCACGGAAGCTTCAATTCCGGTCAACTGGTACTAGTCTGGGCCGGAGCAAACGATGTGCTTCGCGCCGGGGCGCTGCCGGCCGCGGCGCAGACCGTGCAGACGGCGGCCACCACCCTGGCTCAAATTGTCGGTCAGATCGTCCAGAACGGCGCCACGCATGTCGTCGTGGTCAATGTCCCGAATGTCGGACTATCGCCCACAGGCATCGCTTCCTCCGACGGCGGGGCGAACCTGACCCAGTTATCGCAAATGTTCAACAATAGCCTGAACGCTGCCTTGCAAGCCGATGGCCTGCAAGGCAAGGTCATCCAGATCGATTCTTACACCTGGGTGGACCAGATCATCGCGAACTTTCAGGCCAATGGCTTTACCGTGTCAAACACCGGTCAGGCCTGCAACCCTGCGACAACGCCCGATGACACGTCATTGCTGTGTTCGCCGGCGACCTACATATCGGCCAATGCGGATCAGACGTACATGTTCGCTGATGACCTTCATCCGACGACGCATCTGCATGCCCTGTTCGCTCAGTACGTGGAGCAGCAGATCGCCGGCAGCGGTCTTGGTCACTGAGCCTGGGGCGTCGCCGTTAAATTTGCGCCGGTCCCGACGACAAGTCGCTATCGCTTGTACCCGTCGTTCAACGTCACAAGAAACGCGGCGACATCGTCGATATCCCGCTCCGACCACACGGGGCGCTCACCGACTTTGCGCGTGAGCGGTTCATCGGTGGTGTCGACGTTCACGCGCAGCGCAACCGGCAAGTCGTTGAACTTGTCGACTTTGCCGTGAGCATCTTTCGGATACCACTTGCCCGGATTCGTATCGCGTTGAACGTAGAAACGCAGCGCGTCTTTCAGCGTATGGAAGCGGCCATTGTGAAAGAACACCTGGCGCGTTGCCGTGTTACGCAGCGACACCGACTTGAAGAGTCCGCAGTTGCTTTTGTCGCTCGACTGATCGGTGCGCAGCGGACCGCACAGGCCCATATCGAAGTACTTCGGATCCGCGTTCGCACGCAGCTCCGGATTGCGGGGCACGCCGAGCGCCTGGAAGTTGAAGTCAGTGAAAAGCGGATGAGACCCGTCGACCCCCGATTGGTCGATATGGCACGAGGCGCAATTGCCGCCCGCCGGATCGTCGAACAGCTTCTTGCCCCTTAACTCCTGTGCCGTCAGTTGGACCTTGCCGTCGAGGTAATAATCGAACTTGCTGGTGTACGGATGAAAGCTCGGGTCTTCAAGTTCGAAGCGCTCGATGGCGTACATCGCCTGGGCGAACGCCTTGGTGGGGTCGACAAAGATGTTCTGACCGAACACTTCCTTGAAGCGCGCGGCATACGGCGCCTGCGCCAGTTTCGCGAGCACGGCCGCCGGATCCTTGTTGGCCATCTCGTCCGGATTGAACAGCGGAAAACTCGCCTGATCGTGCAGACGGTTGAAGCGCCCGTCCCAGCCGAAGCCGCCGACCGGCGCGTTGTCGCTATCCTCGATTCGTTCCGAGAGACTCGCAGCCTGGGCATGACTCCACACCGGCGTGCGGTTCAGCACATAGCGCAGGCTCGGCACGGCGCGCGTGCCTTGCGAGTGCATGTGCGGACCACCTAGCTGCGCAGCCAGACCGTTGGGCGGCCCATATGCGTGCGACGGGCTATGACAGCTCGCACACGACATCTTGCCCGAGGCCGACAACGACGCATCGAAGAACATCAGCTTGCCGAGTGCCGCGGCATCGCTGTAAGTGGACGGCGCGTCGTTCGGCGCCGCACCCGCTGACATCGGCAGCAGTACAGCGCCCGCCAGTACAGCGAGCGCTGCGAATCGCATTGCGGAAACCATCATCGGCTTAAAGGTTCGTAAAAATGTCGTTGCCGAACCCGACCAGACCGGCCTGCCCTGCATAGCCGAGATGACCCAACTGGAAAATGTCTTCAATGCTCTTGAGCATCGAGTAGTGGTTGTACTGCACTGTCGACACCGTGCCCGGTTTGATGAACTTCGAGATCATGACCGCACCCGTCTGGTCGCCGCCGAAGCTCTGCTTGGTCAGGTTGATCGTCAAGCCCTTGTACGCCAGCGACGAAGTCTGCGGGAACGCCGCCAGATTCGGACCCGGTTGCTGGCTGCAGCAGGTCGCGCCGGCGAATATCAGATCCTCGCCTGACGCAGACTGCGTCACGGTGGCGTAACTGCTTTCGTCGAAGTTGATGATCAACAGACCGTCCTGCTGGAACGCCGGTGAGGCGGTAATAATCGGCACCCACTTCTGCAGGAACGTGTTCGCGCTGACCAGTCCGCCCGGCTGACCGTTCACGCACGGCGAATCGTGACCGTCGTCGCACAGGCTCGGCGTAATCAGGTTGAAGTTGGCGGTGGTCGAGATCGATTGCAGATCAGTCGTGAGTTTGTTCAGGTTCACGACGTTCTGGCCGCAGTTCGGCGAATCGATAATCGAGTGGAAATACATGAACGGGTTGTGACGCGTTGCGTACTGATCGCCCAACGGCACGGCCGCGCTCGGCGCTTCTCCAACTTGCGTGAGATCGGTTGTGTTGAGCGTCGGATGACCACAGGTGGCGGCTTCGCGCGTGGGGTCATTGCCCATGTCGTCTTCATAGCCCTTCCATGTCAAGCCGGCGGCGTTCAGTTGGTCTGGCAACGTCTTGACGCTGGCCGGATACACGCAGCCTGAGCCGATCGCCTGACCATCCGGCGTCATGCCGGTGAGCGTGAAATCCTGGTAGATCGGGCAATCGTTATCCGTTTCCGGCGTCGGCGCCTGACCGCTGATCATCGAGATGTAGTTATCCAGACTCACGTGGCCCGTGCCGTAGTACTGCTGCACCAGCGCGCCTTGCGAAGCCAGCGTCTGCGACAGATACGGCGCCTTGCTGTTCGCGCCGAAGGTGGTCGCGTAGTTTTCGTTTTCGAGCGTGATGACGAAGACGTGCTTGATCTGCTGCTGTCCGGTCTGAGTCAGCGACGAGGACGACGATGATCCGCACGCGGCGACGATAGCGCCAATCAAGACAGCAGAAACGGCAGCGAAAAGTGTGCGCATCCAGGTGCGTTTTGACATTCCTTTCCCTTTTAATTGTGTTTTCCCGATCTGATTGAATCGATATACATTCAAATTACTTTGTATACCGAACTAAATCAGACTGAATCAATGGACCTGAAATTACTCGTGCGACCCATAGGCAAAAAAAGGCCTATCCCGCGATCAGAACCGCCGCTTTTTGGTGCAAAGCGAGGCTAACACCGCAGGTTAAATCGCACGTAGTCCATCTCGACTAGGGGGAAACGACGAGTGCAGTTGCACAATAAAAAGACATCGGCGAAAGGGTAATCAAGAACGATCTCGAGACGTGGCGGATCTTTGCGCTGCGCTGGCGCCTCAGGACACCTCAGCCGTCACACACTGAATCGATTTCACCTCACAGAACTCCGCGAGGCCGAAGCGGCCCAGTTCCCTCCCATTGCCCGATTGGCCATAGCCGCCGAACGGCGCATACGGATTGAATGCAGCGCCATTAATATCCACCTGCCCGGTGCGCAGCCGGCGAGCAATTGCCGTCGCCGCCCCCATATCACGCGACCAGATTCCGCCACCCAGACCGTAAGGCACATCATTCGCGATCCGTACCGCGTCGTCTACGTCTTCATACTGCATGACAGACAAAACCGGTCCAAAGATTTCCTCGCGTGCGATCGTCATTTCAGTGGTCACGTTGCCGAATACGGTCGGACGCACGAAGTAACCCGCTTCAGATCCCGCGATGGGATCCGCTCCGCCCGCGAGAAGCACGGCACCTTCGGCGACGCCCCGGTTGATGTAGTCGATCACGCGTGCGTGTTGTCGTGCGTTCGCCAGCGGCCCGATCTGCACATGCTCGTCACGCGGGTCCCCAACAATCATCGCTCTCGCGGCGTCTGCAACGTATGCAGAAACGGCTCCATAGAGACCGCGTGGCACAAGCAGGCGGCTGTGCGCGCTGCACGTCTGTCCGGCATTGACGAACGCCGCACGCAGCGCACCGGGAATTGCTTGCGAAAGATCTGCGTCGGCCAGCAGGATTGCGGCCGATTTACCTCCCAGTTCGAGGGTCGTGCGTTTGACTGTCGCCGCAGCAAGCGCACCGACCCGGCGCCCCGCCGCGGTCGACCCGGTGAACGAGATCATGTCGACATCCGGATGGCTCGCGAGCGCCTCACCGACCACCGGCCCCGTTCCATTGACGAGATTGAATACGCCCGGCGGCAGCCGCGCGTCGTGAATGATCTCAGCGAACATTGCAGCGCACGCCGGCGCCTCTTCCGACGGTTTCAGGATCACCGTGCAGCCTGCCGCAAGCGCATACGCGACCTTCGCTGCGATCTGATGCAACGGATAGTTCCATGGCGTGATGCACGCGACGACTCCGATTGGCTCATGGACGACCTGCGAATGACCAATCTGTTCAACAGCGTCGCACTGCTGCGCCAACTGCGCAGCGATCCCGAACGTGGCGATGGGCAAACCCACCTGCGCACGCCGCGAGAAGGCAATCGGTGTGCCGACCTCCCGCGTAATAGCCTGAGCCAGTTCTTCCCCTCGCGCTTCAAGGCCGGCCCGGATGGCAAGCAGATAGCGCGTCCGCTCGGCAGAAGATGTCTGCGACCAACTGTCGAATGCGTCGCGGGCCGCGGCGACGGCATGCGCAGCATCGTCAGCCGTGCCAAGCGACACTGTTGCGACCGGCGTGCCGTCGACCGGGTTATACACCGGGTGGGCTTCGCCGTCGGCGCGCTCAGACCACGTGCCGTTGATATAGGAACAGCTATAACGATCAGACATAGACACTCCTGAACTGCCTGGTTGAATCGATGTTTAGCGGGACGCGAACGCAGATATGCGCCGCGCGGGTCGGTCGAAGGCATCGCGAGCCGTTTTGGGCAACAACGGCTCAGGCAATGCCTCCTTTAAGAATGAGGTCGGCCGCCTTCTCGGCGATCATGATGGTTGGGGCATTCGTGTTGCCACCGACAAGCGTCGGCATCACCGAGGCGTCCACAACGCGCAGACCCATGAGACCCTGCACACGCAGTTGGTCGTCCACTACGGCGAGAGGGTCCGCACCCATACGGCAGGTTCCGACCGGATGATAGATGGTGTCGGCACGGCTTCTGATCTGACGCTCCAAGGCGTCTTCACTATCCTGTGGTGGATGCACGTCGCGCAACCGGTAGCGTGCGAATGCGGGTTGCTGCATGATTTTCTGTGTGATGCGATAGCCATCGATCAGCGTTCGCATGTCTTCCGGGTCCGCAAGGAAGTTGGGATGAATGACGGGGGCGAGTTGCGGATCGGTACCGCCCAGGGTGACCTGCCCTACCGATTTCGGCCGCAGCACGCACACGTGGCAACTCATGCCATAGCGCCCCGGATAGCGGCGTCGGCCATGGTCTTCCGCAAAACCGATGAGGAAGTGAAACTGCACGTCTGGCCGGTCGAGGTCGCCGCGAGTGCGGGCGAACCCACCCGCCTCCGCGAAGTTAGTCGTGAGCGGCCCGCGTCCATCGCGGCGCCATGCGCGGATCATGCCAGGCAGGCGGATCGCCTGCTTGAGCGTGATGCCAAACATGGAGTCGTCGTGCGTCTGATAGAGCGCAATGTAGTCGACGTGGTCCTGCAAATTGCGACCCACGCCCGCGAGGTGATGGCGCACCGCAATGCCATGGCGCTGCAATTCTTCCGCGGGACCGACACCTGAGAGCATCAGGAGTTGTGGCGTCTGAAACGCGCCTGCACACAAGATTACCTCGCGGCGTGCATGGATCGTGAAGTCCCCGCTCGCGCCGCGGCAATGCACACCCTTCGCAAGCGGTCCGTCGAACAGCACCTGCAGAACCTGCGTGTCGGTGAATACCGTCAGGTTGCTCCGCGCCATAGCCGGACGCAGATAGGCACGGGCTGTGCCATGCCGGACGCCATCACGCTGTGTTACCTGATAAAGACCGAAACCATCCTGTGTCGCACCATTGAAATCGTCATTGCGCGCATAGCCGGCTTCCCCCGCGGCGGTCACGAACGCGTGCGCCGCCGGATTCGGATCACGCAACGCGGCGACGTTCAGCGGGCCACCTGTGCCGTGCCACGCATTCTTTCCCAACTCGTAGTTTTCCGCCCGGCGAAAGTACGGCAACACGTCGTCGTAGCTCCAGCCACGATTGCCAAGCGCAGCCCAATCGTCGTAATCGGAAGGATGTCCACGCGTGTAGATCATCCCGTTGATGAGGCTGGATCCGCCCAGGCCCCGGCCGCGCGGCTGATAACCACGGCGACCGAGTAGTCCAGTCTGCGGGACCGTTTCGAACGCCCAGTTGTGCTTGCCGCGCCTGGGTACAACAGCGGCCATCCCGGCAGGACAGCGCACCAGCACGCTGTCATCGCGGGGTCCGCATTCGATCAGACATACGGACACATCTGAACGCTCGGAGAGGCGTGCCGCTAGCACGCTGCCCGCCGAGCCCGCGCCGACGATCACATAGTCGAAGCCGGCAACAAGGTTGTCTTCTTTCATGTCTCCTCTTCCCTCGCTAAAATCGTGCTTGATTTCCATAAAACGGAATCGGAACTTCGATTCCGTTTTATGGATAAAAAATCAACGCTCCTGCAAATTCAGGCTTCGTCGAAAATGCATTTGCATGGATGGGACAAGCTTGCGGCTCGTCAGCGAAAGCGGACCGGGATCGTTCAGCAGACTGTTGACGAGCATGCCGACGAGAAACTGCAATGCAACGCGCACTTCGAATTCGAGTGCCGCTAACCGGGGGGTACTCATTCGACGACCCGCGGCTAACACGTCGACAAGACGTGGCACGATCAACTTCAGACCTTCTTCGTTGGTTCGCTTGACGACATCCCAGGTTGTCTTGCGTTGCGACGACCGTAACAGCGATGCATGGTAAATCCCTCGATTGCGGCGGAACGCCAGAACATACAGGGCGACGACTGCGTCCGCGATGGTCCCGGGATCATTCGATTGCCAGACGGCTTCGTGTTCGACGACATCACGCAGGTACTCGAGCCCCTTGGTCATGACCATGTCCTGCACGACGTCAAAGAACACATCCTTGTTCTCAAAGCGGCGATAGAACGCACCAATCGATGTGCCTGCCTGTTCGACAATGCTGTTGATCGATAGGTCGTCGAGATTGCCGCTCGCCTCGATCAGCTCGCGCCCGACCTGCAACATCTTCGCGAGGCCCGCCTGGCTGCGTGCCTGGCGCGGCGTGGCGAGAACCAGCTGTGCGCTTCTACGGCGGCTCGATGGCATTGTCGTCATGCGGTGTTCGTCAGCAATGTCGTGGTAAGTCTTGAACGAAGCCGACGCAGGTGGTCCTGCGACGGCGCAATGAGTGTCAGAAAAATCGGAATATAGATTCCGGATTCCAAATCCTCGTCGATCATCGCGACTTTGTCAACACGACTCAGGGAAAGTACCGTGACTGCGCCGAAGGCACGGCGACAAATCCATCGGGGAACAGAAATCGATCGTCAACACGCCACACTCATGCTCATTCGAAAATTGAATCATCAAATTGACGTCGTGCATCCAGCAACCCTCGATAACGACTGCTCCGATGCAATTCTTGCAATCTTCCAATTCGTAGATCGCACTTGAATTAGTTATTGATACCACCTCCAATGTGCGCAAACACAACGATGCCGTTCGCGATAAAGCAGGAACGGCAGACCGGAGACATGCATTGACTATCGCTATTTGTTCCTCGAGACGCAGGTTGCGCCCACACACTTGAAGACGACGCGCGGTGGTTGAACTATCGCGAATCCGGATGACGAGGTTGATCCCCTGACCTGCCCGACCTTGCACGTGCGGCCCACTGCGCGCTGCGAGACCCACGCCATACCACGCCTTACCACACCCTGTGCTCCCGACCAGAACGTCTGGCCGGGACGGATACATTGAGTACTATTAAATGCTCGAATCAGAAAACGTCAGATTTGTACCGAGCGTGCCGCGGCCGCCCCTATCACAGGAAACCGGCGCTGGCTTATCGTCACGTCGCTCTTTCTCTTCATGCTGATCAATTTCGCGGACAAGGCTGTGCTCGGCCTCGTCGCGGTGCCGTTGATGCATGACATGCAACTGACCCATAGCCAGTTCGGCCTCGTCGGGAGCGCATTCTTCCTGCTGTTTTCACTCTCCGGCATCGGTGTCGGCCTCGTCGCCGACCGCATTGACGTCAAGTGGCTGCTTGCGGGGCTCGCATTCACCTGGGCGGTTGGACAGCTACCACTCGCCTGGCCCACCAGCTTTGCCGTGTTGCTGGGTTGCCGCATTCTGCTGGGTGCGGGCGAGGGACCGGCGTCGCCTCTCGCACTACATGTCGTCTACACCTGGTTCGATAACCGTGAGCGCAATCTTCCGACGACCCTTATCCAACAGGGCGGTACGGCAGGCGTGATTCTGGCGAGTCCGCTGCTGACCTATATCACCGGCCGCTGGCAGTGGCACGCCGCGTTCCTCGCGTTGGGGATCGCCGGTCTTTTATGGACCGTTCTCTGGTTGTGCGTTGGCAAGAGCGGCAACGCTCAGGGGGATGCGCCACGGATGCCCGAGCTGCGGCCGCATGTCGTGACTGGCCAACAGACGTCCGTTGGATGGCGGACCCTGCTCACCGATCGCACTGTCATCGGCGTGCTGCTGCAATGCTTCGCCGGCTACGTCGTGATCTCGATCGGTATGACATGGGTGCCGGCCTACTACCGGCTAGGGCTCGGTTTTCAGGCGAACCAGACCGGATGGCTCTTTGCGCTCCAGGTCGCCATGCAGATTCCGGTCGGCATTGCCCTCGCCGTCTTTTCGCACCGCCTGCTCAAGCGCGGCGCACCGTCGCGCTTTGCACGCGGCGCGCTGATTAGCGGCACCTGCATCGTGAGCGGTATTGCCTACTGCACGCTATATCTCAGCGCGCCTCCCCTCGCGAAGGTCGGTCTGATGGCCATAGCGAGTTCACTGGCCATGCAGGTCTTCACGTTCGGCCCGCTCCTCGTCGCGGAAGTCGCGCCGACTTCACGGCGTGGCGCGCTGCTCGCCATCACCAATTCGATCGTCACCACCGCGGGGCTCATTGCTCCCGTCTCAATGGGCAAGCTGCTCGGCCTTGTCGGCGAAAGCCGTGGCTACGAGATCGGCTTCGTCGTGACCGGTGCACTGCTGATCGCCGCAGGGGCAGCGGGGTTCGTGCTGCTCGATCCCCAGCGTTCGCGCCGGCGGCTTCACACAACGCATTAGTGCGTTTGAACCGTCGCGCCCGATTGAGCCAGCAGCACCAACTGAAACTGCATTTCGCAGCAAATCGCAGGGACCGTGCAGCACACGCATTACTTCGCCAGTTCAATAGATTCTAATCAACAAGGAGACACGAAGCATGCAGGCAAGTCATCGCAATCGGGTTGGAGCCATTCTTGGATTAATAGGCGCATGTGCATTGGGATCGGCCCAGATCGCCCATGCACAGAGCAGTGTTACGCTGTACGGTATCGTCGATGCTTCCCTCCTCTACACCAGTCAGACACCCAATGCGAAGACAGGCAAGGATGCAGGCCACCAGTTCTCGTTCACCGACGGCGGGGTCTCCGGTTCGCGCTTCGGCATGCGCGGCGTCGAAGATCTCGGCGGTGGCATGCGCGCAATCTTTGAACTCGAAAGCGGCATCAGCATCGCCAACGGCGCGCTGAGCAACTCCAACCGCAACGAGTTCGGCCGCCAGGCGTGGGTCGGCCTGGACAGCCACTTCGGCACGGTCAAGGCGGGTTTGCAGTTCTCGCCCTTCTTCCTTGCGGTGTACGACTTTGACCCGCGCGAAATGTCGTACTTCGGCAGCGGTCTCGTTGCCTACCTCAACAACGTCTACGCGACCGGCCTGTTCAACCCGAACGCGATTTCATACACGTCGCCGGAAATCGCCGGCCTGCAAGCCAGCGCGCTGATGGCACTGGGCGGCGCCGCCGGTGATTTTCAGGCCGGCCGCCAGTACTCCGCGAGCCTGCGCTATCACCTCGGTTCGCTGACTGTCGATGCGGCGCTCTACAGCGGCAACGCGGGCGGCAGCGCCGCGTCGATTGTGGTCCCGAGCGTGGTCGCCTTCGACGGCCGCGCACTCGGCGCCAGTTACGTATTCAACGACCTGATCGTGAAGGCCTCGTACGTGCAGTACAAGGTGGCAGGGTCGTTCAACGATCAGGTCTATTCGGGCGGCGCCAGCTACCACATCACACCTGCGCTGAACATCGACGCCGGCGTGTGGTACACCCACGACGGGAACAACCCGACCAACCATTCGGTGATGGCATCGACGGGGGTGGAGTATTCGCTGTCGAGAGCCACCATGATCTATGGGCAAGTCGGCTTGGTGAACAATCACGGCGCGATGCACACGGGCCTGTCAGTCAACAACGCGCTGAACGAAGTCACGGGCACGACCAGCGGCGTGAATGTCGGCATCCGGCACATGTTCTAGGGGGCACTGTGCGTCGTAGAGACGCAGTTCGTCGGCGATGATCGTCTGTACGCCGGGAACGGTGGCCAGCGACACCATGCACGCGGCGTCCGAGTCGGCGACGGCGCGCAGGTTGCGCCGAAAGTCGGGAGGCGTCCAAGTCCAATGGCTGACATTGACCCACTTGCCGGGAGACCAAACCTCCCCGCATTGGGTGGTTTGCTATCATTTGGCCCGTGCGTGGCACTACTCATGCATCAAAGTGCGCCGGCACCACCGCGATGAACTTGAACTTACCAATCCAAGTTGCGTTTCGCCGGTCATGCGCGGCACATACTAGCGCTGTGTCTTTCGCTAACCTGAAACGCACGTATTCAAAGGGCTCAAATGTTTAATCACTCCAGTGATCTTTCATCCTTCGGAAAGCGATGTGCAGCAATCGCCGTCGTGGTCAGCTTGTCATCATGGCTGTCGGTTTGTGCCGCCGCAGACAGCGTCGCTTCAGAACCGGCGCCCACAGCGCAAAGCGGCGCTGCGGTGGATAACGAAAGCGGCACCGTGAGTTTCATCGACAAGAAAAATTCAATCGTCGTTGTGACGACCACCGGCGGTCAGGAGCTCAGCCTCAACGCGAAAGATCATGCTGACGTGCTGGATCGCGTTCGCATCGGTGACAAGATCGCAATCAGCTATCAGGAGCCGTACGTCACCAGCCTGGCGAGCGCGAAACGGACACCGCTCACGCGCCTGACCCGCACTGTCAAAGTGACCAAGTCCGCAGCAGATGCCGGGCCAGACGGTTTCCAGGCTGTGCGGACGTATAGCGGCGTGGTGGAAATCACCGCGATCAATCATAAGCAGAATGTCCTGACCTTTGCCGAAAAGTCCGGTGCAGCTCACACGATCAAGGTGGTCGACCCGGCATTGGTGAAGGTCGTGGGCTCGCTGGCACGTCACGCTCATGTTCAGATCGGCTACGAATCCGGTGTCACAGTAACCTTCGTGCGCTAACGTCGGCCCCGCGCTCTTCGCCCAGCGCACAACCGGTTCATCGTCGCAGGCGTGGCGATCGCCGCCTGGACGCGCAGTGCGCCCAGGCCTCGGCATCGCACCTTGACATGGAGACATCATGACGTCATGATGTCTCCATGAACACCGACCGTAACAGCCAACTCCCGCTCTACGCGCAAGTCGAAGCGGTGCTCGCCGCGAGGATCGCGGACGGCACGTATCCGCCAGGCACCCAGTTGCCCAATGAAGCGAGCCTGCTGGCAAGCTTCGGCATCAGCCGCACCACGCTGCAAAAAACGGTGCAGAACCTGATTACACGCGGCTTGATCGAAATCCGCCGCGGCAAAGGCACCTTTGTCACCCAACCGCGACTCACTCAGCCGCTCACCGAACTGAGCGGCTTTGTCGAGGATATGCGTGCGCACGGCCGCCATCCGACCGCCCGGTTGCTGGCGAGGCAGATCGAAAACGCCAGCGACGCGGTCGCCGGCAAGCTGGCGCTCGAACCGGGCACGCCGGTCGTCCATATTCAGCGCGTGCGCATCGCCGACGGCACACCGCTCTCGTTCGACGAAACCTGGCTGCCGAAGGACATCGGCGAAAAGATCATCGAGAACGATCTGGAGGCGGAGCCGATCTTTACGCTGCTCGAAGAAAAGTACGGTATTCCGCTGATCGAAGCCGAATACCGGCTCGAGGCGATCGCCGCGAGCGAAGCCGTTGCGCAAGCCCTCGAGGTCGACACGGGCAGCCCGATTTTCCTGATCGAGCGAACGTCGTTTGGCGACGAAAACCGTCCCGTCGACTATGAAAAGCTGTACTACCGCGGCGACCAGATCCAGTTCGCTACCCGTCTCGCCCGGCGCATGCCGAACGCCCAATGACCGGCGCGCAGGCCGCAACGGATCTGAGCTACACACTGTGGCTCTTTGGCGTGTCGCTTGGGGCAAGCGCGCTGGGCGGCATACTCGGCATGGCAAGCGGCATTTTTATCGTGCCCATTCTGACCATGTTCGGTCACCTCGATATTCACGTCGCAATCGGCGCCAGCATCGTTTCGGTGATCGCCTGCTCGTGCGGCGGTGCCGCACCGTTCCTGCGCGGACGCTTGACCAATGTTCGCCTCGCCGTGGTTCTGGAAACCGCCACCACGCTGGGCGCCTTGTCCGGCGTGCTGCTAAGCGGGTTCATCCCGGTACCCGTGCTGTTTTTCATTTTCGCCGTCATTCTGCTGCTGTCCGCCCAGCAAATGCTCGCCCGGCGTGCCGACCCGATCGCCAGCCAACGTGCTAATGCTTCAGGCGCAAGTTCGTGGGGCGATTCGTTGCGTCTGGATTCGAGCTATCCGGATCGCACGCTCGGGCGCGACGTCGACTATCGCGTGCAACGCGTGCCCTTGGGCATGTCCCTGATGTATGGAGCGGGATTGATTTCGGCGTTGCTCGGCATCGGCAGCGGTGTCCTCAAGATTCCGGCGATGGATACGGCGTTGCGCTTGCCGATCAAGGTCTCGTCGGCCACCTCCAACTTCATGATCGGCGTAACGGCGGCGGCCAGCGCCGGCGCCTACTTCCTGCGCGGCGAGATCGTGACCGCCATCGCCGGCCCAGTGGCATTGGGGTCGGTCGTGGGCGCGGTGCTCGGCGCGCGCGTTCTCATGCGCGTATCGAGCGACAAACTGCGCCTGCTCTTCGTCGTGGTGCTCGCGGTGCTCGCCGTGCAGATGCTGCTCGAAGCATTCGGCGTTCACCTTTCTGGAGCGTCATCATGAGCCGCGTCGCGGCAGCCGGGGGGCGACTCGAACACTGGCTGGCGAGGCTCCTGCACTACGGCACGTGGGTGGCAGCGGGCACGATTGCGGCCGGTCTTGCAATTGATATTCCGAGCGGCCTCGAAAGCACCCTTGACAGCGCATTGCCTGGCACGCGAACTCCCGCGGGACTGCTTTCAATGCCGGCCGGCACGCATATCGTGACCGTTGGCATCGCGCTTTTTATCCTGCTACCCGTAATGCGGCTTATATTGATGTTAGGGATGTTCCTGCATCAACGCGACTACCGGTTCAGCGCGATTACCGCCCTCGTGCTGGTGATCGTTGCGGTGGGATTACTGGTCGGGGCAGTGTGATGTGTGCTGCACGAACGGCCCCGGGTATGATTCCGATCACACGCCGGTCAGCGCCCGATTCATCTCCGCGCTCCGTAGTTGCGTTTTTAAGTTACGTTTTGAAGTTTCGCAGCCGCGTTTCGTGCGGCACGTCTTCTAGCCACGAGAACCATCATGCCCGCCCAACACGACAAAGCCCCCACTGCCAGCACCACGCCGGGCAAGGCAAAGCGCTGGGATCTGTCCATCATGTCGCGCAATCTCCTGATGGTTGCGATCGGCGTCGTGGTCTTCGCGATCGTTGCGACCGTCGTGCTCTATGGCCCGATCACTTACGGCGACGAGATTCCCAACTTCGGCATCATTCTCATGCTGACCGTGCCGGTGATCGCGGGCGTGGCCTTCCGGGTGGGACTGGACGCCTGGCTGGATAGGGAGTGAACGCGCTCAACGGTAAGGTGTCAGCTCGCTGACAAACCTTTCCGCTGACCATCCGGCACGCATTGGCCCGTAGCCGGACGCCACGTTGGACGCAGCCGCATCGGGCTCAATCAGGACACGAGCGGCAACACCACCCACACCTCCAACCCGCCGCCCTCGCGCGCATGAAACTGCAGGCTGCCGCCGTGCAGCCGCGCGATCCGCTCGACAATCGCAAGGCCCAATCCCGTGCCGCCGCTATGCGCACGAGCATTGCGGCCGCGCTGAAACGGCGCTTTCAGTTGTTCCAACTCCTCTGCCGAAAGACCCTTACCGCGATCGCCGACCGCGAAGTATACCGCTTCGCCGGAAGCCCAACTTCGTACCGCTAGCCCCGTCCCGCCGTACACGATTGCGTTCTGCATCAGGTTCATCAGTAGCCGCATCATGCTGATCGGCCGGTACGCAACCGGCGGCAGGTTCGCGAGCGACAGCGCAAATTCGTGGCCCAGCCCCGCGAAATCACCCGCGAGCCGTTCGATCAACGCATTCAGATCGCCCGGCTCCGCCGCCTCACGCTCGCCACTGCCCGCGTAATCCATGAACTGCTGCAAGATCGTCTCGATCTGGTCCAGGTAAGACTCGGCGGCGACCACAAAGCTGCTGTCGCTGCCGTCCGGCATCGCCATAGCCATCGAAAGCCGCAGTTTGGTGAGCGGCGTGCGGATGTCGTGCGAGATGCCCGCCAGCATCAGTGCGCGCGTGGCCTCGGCTTGCTGCAACGCATGCGTCATCTGATTGAATGCACTGCTTACCGCTGCGATCTCAGTAGGACCATCTGTCGACAGCGGCGCGGGCGTTTCGCCGGCACTCACGCGGCGCGCCGCCTGCGTCAGCGCCTGGAGCGGCTGATTGAGGTGGCGCTGGATCACGTAGCCGGTCAGCGCCGCCAGTGCGCCCAACCCGAGCGACAGCAGGATCGCGGCGTCGAGTCCGGCGCCTTGCGCGTCCTCCGGAATCGGCAGCGCGATCCAGTACGGCGCTTGCGGCGCATCGGCCGGCGCATGCATGCGAATCCATAACCGTTGACCGCCTTCGGACTGCCAAAGCGCGGGCATGTCGGCAGGCAAATGTTCGCGCAAGCTGGCGAGGAACACGTTGCGCTGATAAGTGCGATAGGCGAGCATCAGACTGGGCGGCGGTTCAACCGCCGCTTCAGCAGGGCGTTGCGTGCGCGCGTCGAGGCGTGCGGTCAATTCGGCGCGCGCGCCTGACGGCGTAGCCCGAAGCAGGCTATCGAGCGTCGTCACATAGGTGGCGAACACCGCGCCCGCGCGCTCGACGCGGGGCCGCTGCACGTAATGCAGCAGCACACCGAGCGCGCATATCTGGCTCAGCATCACCAGTACGATCAGCAAGGCAATATTGCGCGCCAACAGCGTTTTAGGCAGCGCCCTGTACAGCCACGCGCGTGTCATGAGTCGACATCCGCGATCAGCATGTAGCCGACGCCCCACACGGTCTTGATGAAGCGCGGCTTCGACGGGTCGTCCTCGACGATCTGCCTGAGCCGCAACACCTGCACGTCGATGCTGCGATCGAGCGCATCGTGCTCACGCCCACGGGCGCGCGCCAGCAGATTGTCCCGGCTCACGGGCCGGTTCGGCGACGAGGCCAGCGCAACCAGCAGCAGCATTTGCGCCGAATGAATCTCCAGCAGTTCTCCCGCACGCGACAACTGCTGCTTGCCGACGTCAAGACTGAAATCGCCGAAACGCACACTCTGCGAGGTCACCGTGACATCGCCGGAGGCCATCTTCTGGCGGCGCAGCAGCGCATTGATCCGCGCCACCAGTTCGCGCGGCAGGAACGGCTTGGCGAGGTAGTCGTCGGCACCGGTTTCGAGGCCCGCCACCTTGTCGAGCGGATCGCCCTTCGCGGTCAGCATCAGGATCGGCAGCGTCTGCCCTTGCGCACGCAAACGGGCGCAGATGGCGAGGCCGTCCTCTTCGCCGATCATTAGATCGAGCACCAGCAGATCGAACGGCTCGCGCTCCAGATAACGGTCGAGCCGCTTGCCGTCTTCCGCGATCCGGACGTCGAAGCCGTGGCCGCGCAAGAAGCGCTGAAGCATGTTGCGCAGTTCGGCTTCGTCGTCGAGCACGATGATCTTGGCGGGGCGATCCATACGAAAGCTCCTCGGTTTAAGCGTCGGGGCGTGGCAAGTTTGCATCAAACGTCCTACGATCCCGCCGGAACCCACGCGGCTCAGTGCGCTGCCCCGCGTTCCTGCATAAATGCCGCGATCTGCGGCATCGTGATGTAGCCCGCTTTCTGCGTGTCGATTTCATCGAAATGCTTCGCGACCATCGGCATGCCCGCGGCGGCTTGCGCTTTGGTGAGCTTGCCGTCGTGCGTGGTGTTGGCGCTAGCGAAGCGCGTTTGCAACTGCTGCGCCATACGTTCCATGCGCTGGGGATTGCCGCCCTGCGGCGCGGCGGTTTGGGCGAACGTGACGGTGGATGCGCAGCACAGCAGCACAACGGCGAAAAACTTTTTCATGACTGATCCTTCGATTGAGTCATCGTGCGTCGCCTGCAATGTGCCGCGATCCGTTCGATGACAGGACGAATTCTTGGGCAAGTGCCGCCGGAAGGCAATGTCAGAATCATGTCGGTATATGTCATGGTTCTTCGCGATGTCGGCATCGCAGGTACGCGCTGCCGTCATAACACAGCATACGCTCCATACAAACGCACTCTTACGTCATAGCCTACTTTCACGCGACATTGAATGAAATAAGTTCGCGCTCCCGTTTCGAAGGCGGCTTGCGTATCTTTCGTCTGCCGGCGCTACAAGCACCCCCAGCACCCCCATCACCCAAGCGCCTCGACGGTTCGGAAAGACTGTCAAGCAATCCGAACCAGCCGCACTGCTTCTTCACCGGAAGACGCACCGCGCCGTTCAACGTCTCAGGAGTATCAAGTGAGTATTCGTCTCGTCTGCGCCTCGACCTTCACCGCCATCGGTCTCGCCTGTTCGTCGCCAGCGTTCGCCCGGGTGGTCGTCTACATGCCCACTGCCGTGGTCTACGCACCGCCGCCACGCCCGGTCTATTACTACGTGCCGGTCAAGCCGGTCTATGTCGTGGCGCCCCCGCCGGCTCCGGTTCCCGTAGCGGCCGGCACGCCCGTTCCGCTGCCTGCGAAACCCATTCCCCTGTACACGACGGTCGTGGTGCCTGCACCGACCAATTACGCAATCGTGCCCGCCCCTGCCGTCACCTATGCGCAACCTGTTATGGTGGTACCGCGTTAAGAGCGCCAAAGCGATTGATCAGACTACGGGCGGCTAACTCGATGTCAACTCAACATCGCGGAGCGCGGCACGCCACTTGCTGGATTCCACGGTACCGTCAGACGTGCCCATTGATTAGACCTATCTGTCCGCCTGCCGGCATCCCGCTTGCACCCTTGTATCGCCCATCCACCTCTCCTTCAGGAACGTTAGATGAGCCATCAGGAAATAGACAAAGAGATTGCCCATTTCGAACTCGTGTTCGGAAAAATTTCCACCAGCGATCGCATTCCGTTGTCGTATTGGCGAAATAGACTGACCATGCTTCCCAAAATGTTGCTGATGCCGATACAGCGCGCGCGCCTCACACGGCTCGACGCAGCGTTGCGCTTACTCGAACAGTCCGCGCATACGCTGGCGGCTGAGGAGCCGCCACGGGTTGCGCTCAGCCAATCAGGATCCGCGCGGCGAGCGCCAGCGCAAGGGCCGGCAGCATCACCACCACCCCCACTTTCAAAAACTTCATGAAGCTCACGTCCTCGCCTTCGCGGCGAATGGCGTTGAGCCAGAGGATCGTTGCGAGCGAGCCTGTGATCGACAGGTTGGGCCCCAGATCGACGCCGATCAGGAACGCATCGATCACGCGCTCGGGACTATGCGCCTGCGTCACGGTCGAACTGGCGATCAGACCCGCCGGCAAATTATTCATCAGATTGCTGCCAATTGCGATCGCGCTGCCCGCCCAGCCGGCCGTCGCCACCTCGCTGTGTTGCGTCGCCTCTTGCAGCAGATTGACGAATGTCGTGATGACGCCGGTGTGACCGAGCATCTCGACCAGCACGAACAAGGCGGCGACCAGCGGCAGCACGCTCCACGATATCTCCCTGATCATCGGCAGCGGCGATTTGCGCTCCTGGATCAGCACGACCGCGGCGGTCAGCGCGCCGAGTATCGCGGTGGGCAGGCCGAGCGGGACATCGAAGGCGGAAACCGTCAGCAGCACGACCGCCGTCACCGCGATACCCGCGAGCGCAACGCGCCCGCTCGACGACAGTTCGAGCGGCTCGAGATCGGCCTCGCAAGTCCCGGCGAGCGCTTCGCGCTGGGTCCAGCGCAACAGCACATAGGTCGCGACGATCGACAACAGCGAGGGCAACGTAAAGCGCATCAGCCAGGCGCCCAGCGCGGGCGTGTGATTGCCGTACAACACGATGTTGGCCGGATTCGAGATCGGCAGCACGAAGCTCGCGGCGTTCGCGATGAACGCGCAGACGAAGAGCAAGGGCAGCGGATGCGTTTTCGCTTTTTTAGCGGCGGCAAATACGGCAGGCGTGAGAACAACTGCAGTGGCGTCATTGGAGAGGAAGGCCGTGATGACCACCCCGACCAGATAGACCAGCAGAAAGAGCTTTCTCGGCGAGCCTTTGGCATGATTCACCGCGAACACGGCGACCCAGTCGAAGAGACCTTCGCGGCGCCCGACTTCCGATAGCACCATCATGCCGAACAGAAACAGGTAGACGTCCGTGCCCTTGCCGACTGCCTGAATTGCCAGATCGACGGGAAGCAGGCCCAGCGACACAAGCAATAACGCGCCTGCGACGGCCCACACGGCCTCGGGCCATTTGAACGGCCGGGTGATGACGCCAGCCGTGGCGGCAATGGCGATACCCCAGGAAAGGAAAACGGAATTCAACATGTAAGTCTCTGGATTCTGATGGTGCACGAACACGGTATTGGACCGCAGCATAACCCATGACCAGGATGCCGCAGGAGTTGGCCGCAAGTTACGGGCCACACCATTCAGACCTCCGCACCGTCTCATCCGATCCCCATTAGCGTCACGGCTAGAACAATCTGTTCTTTTCTACCCGGCTATTCAGTTTTCATTGGCATCCCTACTATCCGCATTCACACGCGAAACACCGCACGCAGCAAGTACCTCGACCCGTGAGCATGAGTCAATGAAACCCCACCCTTCAGACGTTAAGCACTACAGCGGCCCTGCCATCGCCTTGCACTGGCTAATCGCATTGCTGATCATCTGCGGGTTCTATATCGGCTGGATCATGACCGATATCCATGGCTTCACGCCCACCAAGCTGAAGTACTTCTCGTGGCACAAATGGATCGGCGTGACCGTCTTCGTGCTGGCCGTGGCACGCGTGCTGTGGCGCGCCACCCACCGCGCACCGGCGCTCGATAGCGCTACACCGACGTGGCAGAAGGCTGCAGCCCATCTCGTGCATGGCGTGCTCTACGTTCTGATGCTGGCGATTCCGCTATCCGGTTACTTCTACAGTTCGGCCTCGGGCATTCAGGTGGTGTATCTCGGCATCGTGCCGCTGCCCACGCTCATCGGCCCGGACCAGGCGCTCAAGGCAAGCCTGCGCACGGTCCACGTACTGCTCAATTACACGTTGCTGGCGCTCGTTTCCATGCATGTACTCGCGGCGCTCAAGCATCAATTCGTCGACCGCGACGGATTACTCGCGCGGATGATTCCGTTCCTCAAATGACACACAGGTGACAGGCGATTGGCTACAGCCTGTTGGCAATCTAATTCCCAGCGGTGTGCAATGAGCGCGCGTGGGTTCGATAGGATGCGTACCACTATGAAATCAAACTTTTATCACTCCGTTCTGGCCAGCGTCGCCGCTTTCTCTTTCTTCGGCGCAGGTCTTGCGCACGCCGATGTCGACACGACCAAAAGCACCGTCATTGCCACGACGAAGCAGATGAACGTGCCGGTGGACGGCAAATTCAGGAAGTTCTCGGCGCAACTGAATTTCGATCCGGCCAAGCCGACCGCCGGCAGCGCCAACGTGTCCATCGACACCAGCAGCTACGACCTCGGCGCGGACGACTACAACAAGCAGGCCCAAGGTAAGGAATGGTTCGATAGCGCCACCTACCCGGCCGCAACGTTCGTCTCGAGCGCGATCGCCCCGGCCGGTGGCAACCAGTACAGGATCACCGGCAAGCTCACCATCAAAGGCAAATCGCAAACCGTCGTGGTGCCGGTCACCATCGCGAGCCAAGGCAACACGCAAACTTTCGACGGCGCCTTGCCGATCAAACGGTCACAGTTCGATGTCGGCACGGGCGAATGGAAAGACACGTCAGTGGTCGCCGACGAAGTCGTCATCAAATTTCACATCGTCGCTTCGAAGAAATAACAGGCAACACCGAAGCGTCGCAGCACTTTCTGAAACCTGGAGAATCACTTGAAGAAACAACTTTTGCTCGCCGCAGGCGTGCTGACCGCAGCCATGTCATTTAACGCAATGGCCGCTGATACGTATCAACTCGACCCGATGCACACCTCGCCGAGCTTCGAAACCGACCACTTCGGCGGACTGTCGATCTGGCGCGGCAAGTTCACGAAGAGCAGCGGCACCGTGGTGCTGGATCGCGCGGCGAAGACCGGCACGGTGGACGTGACGATCGATATGAGCTCGGTGGATATCGGTAACGACAAGCTCAATGCGGAACTGGTCACGGACAAGTTCTTCGACGTCGCCAAGTACCCGACCGCAACCTACAAGGGCACGCAGATCCGCTTCGACGGCGACAAGCCGGTGGAAGTGATCGGCACGCTGACCATGCATGGCGTGACCAAGCCGGTCAACCTGAAGATCGAATCGTTCAAGTGCATCATGAACCCGATGCTCAAGCGCGAAGTGTGCGGCACAGAATCGACCGCGACGTTCAATCGCGACGACTTCGGCGTCGACTTCGGCAAGACCTATGGCTTCAAGATGCTGACCACGCTGCATATTCAGGCTGAAGGCATCAAGCAGTAATAGCTAGCAGGCAGGCGCTTAATCAGGAACTACTAATAATTTTGCGCCTGCAGCGACAGCTTGTTCGTGACGGATGTCACGCCCGGCACGCTTTTGGCCACCTCCTCCGCTCTGCCGATCTGCGCGTTGTCCGGCACCGAACCTGTTAGCGTGACTGCACCACCACGCGCGCGCACGAAAATATTCGCCACCGTGATGTCCTTCGTCTTGCTCAGTGCGCGCCGCACGTCAGAGCCGAGCTTACGATCGGCTTTTCTGATGCTCTTCTGGTTCGCTTTGGCCGACGCAGCAGAAGCTACAGTCGCAGTGGGCGCACTGGATTCAGACTCAGCGTACGCACCCGACGCAAGCGCCAGACTCAGCACAATGCCTAGTCCCTGAAATATCCTGATTACTTTCACAAAGTCTCCTTTCCCCGTTGAAACGACCGAGCATGAAGCTCTTTTCCGGCTGCGAGAATGGCGTCGACGTATGCCGCCACCTACATTTACCGAACTAGCGTGTCCTGAAGCCACTTCTCGGCTACAGCGGCAATGTCGCGATTGTTGAGTTCCAGCATCATCATGTGTCCGTTACCGTGGATACCGTGCTCGGCGAGCTTGATATGCGTTGTCTTCACGCCTGCCTGCTCAAGATAGTCGACGGTGCGCTCATCGTAGCTGGCGTGATAGGAAGCCTCGCCGGTCACAACAAGTACAGGAACGTCGCGTAGATGAGCGAGCTTTCGCGCGGGCTCTGCCTGCAACCAACCGCCGACCGATTTTGCCGTTGCCGGCGTGCCCTGTTTGGCGAACGTCAACGTCTGACCGTCGAGTACCGGCGGATCGTAAGTCAACGCCGACGCGGCAAGACCGAATGGCTTGGTCATGGCACCGTCGTCATTCCAGCCCTCGCGGCTGTCTGCCCGAGTTGAATCTCGCGCCATTGCCGCGCTCGCCAGCGAAAGCTCGTACACTGGCGGGCCGGACGGCTCAATCGCGATAATTGCCTTGACCTGTCCGGGGCGCGCGTCGGCAATCAACCATCCGTGCGCGCCCGCTTGCGAGTGTGTCAGCAGGATCGCCGGTCCGATCCGGTCGAGCAGCGCGGCGCCAGCGTCGCGGGAAAGTTGCTCCTGAAGTGGCGTCTGAGCGAGTGACGGATAGACCTGATCCATGTACTGATCGAAGACCGGATCACCGGCCACACCCGTCCCGGGCCACTGCGTATGCAGAGCAGCCTCGGGCCACAGAGCGGTAAGCTTCGGCGCGGTGAAATAACGCTCGATCATTCTGCTCGGCACGACCCGCATCTCCTCCTCACGGGTGTTGTGTGCCGAACGCGCGCGAGACGGCTGGTCGACCACATAGACCGCATAGCCGTGACGCAGGAAAAACTGCGCCCAGCCTTCGCGCCCATCCGGCGTGCCGGTATAGTTCAGGCCACTTTGCGTATTGCCAGCCATCAGAACAATGGGCCACGCATGCCGCTGGTCCTCGGGGATCTGATACTCGACGTGCATCTGCCCCATACGCACCTGGCCGCCGCCCGATTCGACATAGCGTCCGCCGACAAAGAAATAGCCCTGACTCGCGATTCTCAACGGCCCGACCGTGTTTTCATTGTTCAATGTCCTGCCTCCTGCCCTGTTCGGGCGACACCTGCGCAGCGTTGGAGAATCATTCGGCGACTTCGATCGTCAGCAGCGGCACGTATTGCTGGCCACCGTAACAATCGCCGTCGCCTTTCGCACACTGGATAACCGGGCGCGGGATTGAAGCCTTGATGGCAAGCGCCGCGTCGTGATAGACGAGTGTCACGTCCGCTTCATTCACGCCGTAGAACTCGACCATGTGCTGCGCAGTTAGCGCACGCGCGCGTTTGGCCCGCTCATAAAAGGCTTTGCTGGAAAACATCAGGTCGAAGGTCAGCATGAATGGCCCGGCGTTTTTCGAGCGAATCAGACTGCACATATCGAAGAGCGTGGTCATATCAAACCTCGATGAACGTAGTGCGGAACATATCCAGCGGCGTATCGGGCACATTGATATGGTTCAGCGTGAACCGGTAGACTGCGCCGCGTGGAATCTCCGGCGGTGAATAGGGATAGGCGATGGTGCTGATAATGCCTTCGTAGCCGGGCACAGGCAGGTGTGAGCTGACGTGGGCCACAAAGCTCGCGATCTTGTTGGCCTGCTCCTGGGTGGGCGCTGTGACGGTAATCAGCACGCCGATCTCATGCGGTGCCGCGGTGTTACGCAACGGCTCCAGTTCGCCCATCACACCGTCGATGCCGTACAGCCGGTATTCAATATCGTAGTCGTCAGGCTTGAGCGTATCGCCGAACAGATCGGCCACCCGCTCGCGGAAATAGCCTTGCGCGCGCTGCACCAGACCGGGCAGCGCCTTGATGACATGCTGATCGCGTACACCACCCACGATGACCGTCTGATACCCGGCAATCGCCGCGCCTTCAAGCTTGATCGTGTATTCGGCCGAAGGATGGAATCGCGAGCCCCGCACGCGCACGCGGCGCTCGTCGAGTGCTTCGTAGGTCGCGCCTTCCGTATCGATCACGCCGCCGGGTTCGGTCAACAGAAACGGGTTGGCATTCTCGTAGAGCGTGTGTGCGGCAATGCCCAGCGGTGTACAACGCGCCTCCCGATCCAGCGGTTCGATATCGAAGTGATCGTCACGGATCGTGGCGAACATGCTGTCGGCGGCAGGCACGACCGCGCATGCCGCGCCGCATTCCAGAGTCTTGGCCGCATGCCACGCGAGGCCCGGGTCGGCACCGAGCGCGACGGGCACGGCAGCGTATAACGCCGAGTCGCTCGCGCGCCCGGCCAGGATGACCTGCGCGCCCTCTTCGATCGCGGCCACGATCGGCTCCGTCCCCATCATGCCGACCACCGGCGAGTCGAATGTACTTGCGTCGATCGGCGGCGCAGGTTCCAGCGGCCGGATACGCCCGTTGGCAAGTTGGCGCTTCAGGTACTCGGGCTGCTGGTCCGACTTGATCACCGCGAGCCGGAAGCTGATGTTCTCTTCGGTCGCGATTTCGCGCGCCATCTCCGCGACCCAGTCGACACCGACATCGCGACCACTCGTGCCGCACGACCCGACGATCAACGGCACCTGCAAACGATGCCGGGCGAGCAGCAACAGCCTGAGATCGCGCTTGCACGCTTCACGCGATAGCTTTGGCCGGCCCGCACCCAGCGCGGACGGCCCTGAATCCGTCGATCCTGCGTCGCAGGCGATCACGTGCGGCTTCATCGCCACGCCGCGCTCCAGTGACTCGGGTTTGAACCCTGTTCCAAGACAGCCGTTTCCCGCCAGCACTCTGATTTCCATGATTTTCAATTTTGATTTGTATAACTAATTAATTACCGGTTACACCGAACCATTCAACATACTGCACATTACCGTCTAGTCGCCTGTAGAGAAGCTATGCCCGGCACGCCAGCTGGCCGGACACGCTTTCAGCGCAGCATCAAGCGCATAGTTTCAACCAGTCGCTATTCGTTTCCGTAAGACGCTCGAATTCTTTGCGCAGGCCGGCGATATGCCGGCGGCCGGCAAGCTCGGCCATGTCCGCGTCGCGCTCCGCAATCGCTTCGACAATACGGTTGTGTTCGATCAGCGCGCGGCGCCCGCGACCCTCAAGATCCTTGAAACGATACAGACGCGTCAAGCGGTTGATATCGCTCTGGATCAGCGTTTCCAGCAAAGCGATGCCGGAAAAATTCGCGATCATCACGTGAAAATCTTTCTGCCCGTATGCGGGGTTCACCTCGTTCGCCAGTTCAACCGAGTGGGTTTTGTCGTCAAGTTCCGAGTAAGCCCGCATGCCTGCCTCTTCGAATTCGGCGTGCTGGCGCAACGCTTCGATCTGGGCCTCGGTTGCATTGAGGGCGGCGAGCCGGCATGCCATGCCTTCCAACGCCTCGCGCACCACGAACATCTCCAGCACTTCCTTGCGCGAAAGCTGGGCGACGCGCACCCCAGCATGCGGCGTGCGCAGCACGAGACGCCGCTCCTCCAGCCGGGCAATGGTTTCCCGCAGTGTCGCCCGGCTCACTTCGTAGCGCGCCGCCAGGTCGACTTCAACGATCTTGGTGCCGGGCGGCAGCACGCCAGAGAAAATGTCCTGCGCCATGCGGTTGAGAAGTTGATCACCTACCGTTACAGGTGCGTCTGCGGTTCGTTCGGTCCGTTCTGTCATTACCCAATCCTATTCGTTGAATCGTCGCTAGCGATACGCTCCGGCAAGCGTCTTGCCGGCTTCACGGCCCTTGAGTGTGCGCGGCCCCATGACCGCGACCACGACGGCGACGATGATCTGACTCGCGGCCAGAAAGACAAACACCGCGCCAATGCCGGCTCGCTGCAAAAGAAAACCCATAATCAAACTAGCGAACACCGCGGCGAGCCGTCCCCAGGAATACACGAAACCAATCGCTTGCGCGCGCATCGCCGACGGAAAAAGCTCCGACTGGTACGCGTGAGTCGCATAGGCGCTCAGCACGTTGAACATCGTCACGCCGACGCCGAACAGAATCAGCATCGCCGGTGCATCCTGGTGGGCGAAGCACAAGCCACATATGCCCGCTCCCAGTGCCGCGATAACGATCTGCCATTTGCGCTCGAGCCGGTCCGCGAACAGCAAAAACAACACCGGGCAGACGGGATAGCTCAGCCCGATATAAAGCGAGTACTCGAGGCTCTTCACTATCGGGTGCCCCTGTGCGGAAAGCAGTGCAGGGACCCAATTTCCAAAACCATAGAATCCGATCGCGCTGAATATATTCGCGAGCGACAGCATCGTGATGATACCCAGCCAGGGCGCTCTGAACATAACGCCTGCGGCCACACTCTCCTGCGCGCCTTCGGTCGCCTCGCCTGCCATCGCGCTCAGGTGCGGCAGCTTCGCAGCGGCCGCTGCGCCGAAACATCGCTGTTCGAGCGTGGTGACGATACGATCCGCCTCGGTCACCGAACCATGTTGCGCGAGCCAGCGAGGCGATTCGGGCAAGCGTGTGCGCGTAAGCCACACCAGTATCGCGCCCACGCTCCCGATGATGCAGAGCCAGCGCCACCCCTCCACGCCAAACGGACTTCGCGGGATCAGCATGAGACTGAGCACACCCGCGATTGGCACCGCCAGCAACTGCACGAATGTCGAGAAAGCAAACGCTCGCCCGCGATAGCGCACCGGGACAATCTCCGCGATATAGGCGTCGATCGTCACCATTTCGACGCCCAGTCCGATGCCGGCGACAAAGCGCCAGACATTCACCTGTATGGCGCTATACTGCAACGCCATCAGTAGCGTCGCGCCAGTGTACAAAAGCAGTGCGACGTTAAAGGTGCGTTTGCGGCCAGCCCGGTCGGCAAACCGGCCGAACAGTAATGCGCCGGAGAACAGCCCGAGGAAGGTCGCCGCGCCGAACGCTGCCTGATCGGGCAGACCGAGCAGACCGCCGCGCGCCGCGAAGACGCCCTCGCGCACAAGGCCCGGCGCGGCCAGCGCGGTCAACGCCAGATCGTAGGTTTCAAAGAACGCCCCCGCCGCCAGCAGCCCAACCAGATACCAGAGGTGCCGCGTCATCGGCAGGCGATCAAGCCGCGCTTCGATCATCCGCGTGGCCGCGGTGTTGCGAGACGCCTTCAATGTGAACCTCCATGCGCTTCTCGAGCAGTTGACGGGAAGCCTGCGACTCGCGCCGGTCCACGGGACACATTGTATGACAATGATTTCATATTTCTAGATGAAGATCGCTGTTATTCTCGAATAATTTTATCTTTGTCCGACAGAATGAGCATTTCAGAATTGATGGCGCATGCCGGCCATCACGCCTAGCTGGGTGCCTTTCTGCGCGGTGCCCAAGCCGTTGACACCCTGGATCTGCGCGCCGATCAGATCGCCGCGATACAGCCCGTAGTTGCCTTCGAGATACACATCAGTCCGCTTCGACAGGTTGTAGTCCGCCAGCAACTCGAACTGCGAGGCCGTGCCGTCAAGCCCCTCGCTCTTACCGGTCTGCAGCGTGCGCCAGTAATTGAAGGAAAGCCGCATCGCCGAGCTGAACGAATGCACCGCGCCGAGGCTGAACATGCGGCGCGAACTGAAGTCGGTGAACTTCAATGCGGCGAGTACCGGTGCGGTAAACGGTCCGTTCAGATAGGACTGGAAACCCGGGTCGAGCCGGTTCTCGAAGTAGCCGGCGTGGAACTGCATGCTCTGCCAGGTGTAGGACGCACCCGCCGTCCACGACTTCGAATGCGAACCGTTGGTCGAATCGCGCGAATCCATATAGCCCGCGGCTGCCGTGACCGGCGCGGCCGGCAACCACGCGACGCCAACGGCCAGTTGCGACCCGTAGGACATGTGTCCCGGTGTGTTGCCGAACGCGTACGAAGCCTGGCCGACCACGTCGGCGAGCTTGATCGTGTATTTCGCCATGTTGCTGGACCACAGGCCGCCGAGCATGGTGATTTCCGGCTGGAAGCTGTAATTGAATGGCACCCACGGATTCGATGCATAGGTCCGGTCGACTATGCTGGCCAGTACGTTGCTCTGGCGCCCCATGGTCAGCGTGCCCAAGGTGGCTGACTTCAGACCGACGAATGCCGTGTTCCAGAAGGGCAGACCTGGATCGGACTGGCCATTGTTGAGATCGAAACGGTTCTCCAATCGGAAGATCGCCGCGTTGCCACCACCCAGGTCCTCGGTTCCGTTGACGCCAAAGCGGCTTTCCGACAAACCGCCGACACCCATTTGCACGGTCGAGTCCCCAGTGCGATTGACGTGAGTCAGATACTGCACGCTGACGTCGGTGAGTCCATACAAGGTCACGCTCGACTGCGCCATCGCGCTTCCCGTTCCTACTGCTGCAAGCACTCCGGCAACGTAAATAATTTTCACATCGTCTCCATTTTTATACAGTTCGATGCCGCTTGATGGCCGGACAGTGCCGTCCGCCCGACTGTGGCCAAACCATTTTCTACATGATTGTCGGACAAAACAATGATATTTATTAAAAAAACAACCGATCAATTAGGGTATTCGCCTGGAATGTCAGACAACAATTAGTCTGACAAAAAGGTGGCCAGCCTTAATTGTTATTATAATGACATAACATATAAGGTATGACTGATATCCTGGTGAAGACCCCTGCGTACGACCAGCCCACCGCCCCGTCAGCAGTGGGCGATCGAAAACATCCACACTTAAATATTTAGGATATTTAATTGATTAGAACGGCAATGCCTCTGTCGCTTGCGATCGCCGCTGGTCAGCGGCGTCGGCGAGCTGTTCCCTTCCAGCTCACTTTTGTTCGAACACCCCTCGAAGCTCCCCGTACACCAGCACGTTATCCTGAAGCGCACGCAGCACATCGTCGCGCGTCATTCCCGACTGGAGGCCTGACTTTCTGGCTAACGCAAATACCTGGAACACGTACGTGTGCGGTCCGTGCCCCGGCAAGGCGCGTGGGCCCCCATAGCCTGGCTTCCGGAAGGTTGTCAGCCCCAATTCCCGCTCCATCGAAAACGAACTGGCGTTGAGCGAGCCTTCCGCCACGCCCGATGCCGACGGCGGGATGCACGCCGCAACGAGATGAACAAACGGGCGGCGCAACGGTGCATCGGGATCTTCGATGTTCAGCACCAGTTCGACGGCGCGATCCGGCACGTTGCGCCAGGCGAGAGGCGGCGAGACGTTGTCGCCGACGCCCTCTCCTGCATAGCGCAAGGGAATTACCGCACCTGGCCTGAACGCCGTGCTTGTCAGTTCGATTGTGGCTGAGCTGGCAGGGAGACACAGATCGCGATTGAGCAAGTGCTCCTCGCCCGCATGGCGGCCGCGCAAGAGGCGCCCCAGCAGTCGGTCGATCATCGGGTGTGCCTCGCGAAGGAGGACTTGGACGCAAGACTTAAAAATAGCATGTGCATGGTGTAGTGGGACGGGTAACGCAAGGCGAGCGGACCGCCGCTTCGGCCCGGTTCAAAACGTGCGCAGTTCATTCAAGCGGTGACTTGACTGGCTCAGCCAATAGGCCGATCAGCTCTCGGACATCAGCCATCTCGTCGAGACCCACGACGGCGCGCTCGATCTTGTCACGGCGCGACACCGCGATCACACCGTCAGTCAGTTGCCGGAACTTTTGAACAATCTCTTCGTTCGACACCTCTGGCAGCGCCTTGCCCTCCGGGTGCCTCAGTAGGAGTTCCTGACGCGGCCTATTGCGAAAATGAACCACGAGGCGAGTCGCCCCGCGCGCGGCCGGCCCCAAGGTGTCGAAGGTTGCGTCGTGCCGGACCGTGATCTTCCCGACCAGATCCCACACGTCATCGGCGTCGAGCCTTGGCGCAACAAACTGCTTCGTCAGCGCGACACCGTCAAGCACCGTCACCGCGACGGCATATGCCATGTTCATCTGCGCGCCGATCGAGGTGAGCGGCCGCTCGGCAACCCAGCCGCCGTGATGGAACACGGCATGGCCCAGATCGATTTCAATACGCTCGATGTCGTCACCGGTGAAGTCGGCCTCGCGCTTGAGCGCCTGGATGCCATCAATCGCCGCAAGCAGGCCGCCCATTGCCGCATGACGTTTGATGATGATGCGCAGTGTTTCCCAACGCGTTCCCAACTCGCTGCTGATCTGAGACGCGTCCGGCGCATGACCTTCGCCAAAGGTCGACAGGAAGCCGCCGTAATCCCGTTCGAACACGCGCTTGATGCCGGTATATCCGCCAGCCGCCAGGACTGCGGCATACAGCCCGTTGCGCGAAGCAAAGCCATGATGCATGCGCTTGGACATCGCTTCGAATTGTGCGGCCATCAAGCCTGCGGACTGCGTGCCCGCAAGACCTAGCGCATCCTCGAATGCTGCAGCGCCGAGCCCCATCAGCTTGCCTGCGGCAGCGGCCGACGCGTGCGTGCCGAACACCGACCCGGAATGCCAGCCACGGGACAGCATCTGAGCGCCGTGCAATGCCAGGCCGACGCGCGGGCCGACTTCCAGACCGCACAGCATGGCAAGAAGAAATTCCTCGCCGCTCACCGGTCGCGACACCTGCTTTTCCGCGCAGGCGAACAGTGACGGCAGCACGATCGATGCGCTGTGAAGCGGCGCGAACGGATGGAAGTCGTCGAGTTCAAAACCCTGGATAAAGGTGCCGTTCAACAACGCCGCGGCGGATGCAGTGGTGCGCCGGCCCCAGCCGATGACCGTGCAATCCTGGCCACCGTCGAAGTCGGCGACGATCCCAACCGCCGTGCGCGACCACGGCAGTTGCGCACCGACGAGCGCACATCCGATACCGTCCAGCATCAGGTAGCGTGCGCGCTCGATCACATCGCCCGGAATGTCTTTAAGTTCGACGGCGGCCAGCCATTGCGCCAGCTGACCGGTCGGACCGTCGGGATCGGTTGGAGCCATTGACGCAAGATCAGCTGTCTCGGCGTCTAGAACACGTGTTTTCATAGGTCGTTATATTCATGGTCGCCGCAAGGAGCGCGGCAGGTTGTCATAGGCGCGACACGTCAACGGCTCCGGGCCACCAGGCAAATTCGCCATGGATGCCGCAAGCATTTCAGCCACCCTCTCAAGCAATGCCGCCGGTCCTCGCGAGCCCCGGTGTCGGCGCCCACATCCATGGACGGCTCTCACGATCACGCTGTTGCCACCCCGCAATATCGGACTCGCGCAGCATCGTCTGACCGATCTCGTCGAGCCCCTGCAAAAGCGCGTTGCGACGCAATGGCTCGATTTCGAACCGGAAGGTCTGTCCCCGCGGCGCACTAACCGTTTGCTGCTCTAGATCCACCGCCACGTATTCTCCGCCGGCCGCATCGCGACTCAGCACGTCCAGTTCGGCAGCCGATAGCTGCACGGGCAGCAGTCCGTTCTGAAAACAATTGTTCCGGAAGATATCGCCGAAGCTCTCTGCAATCACGCAACGAATGCTGCTTGCCCATAGCGCCGAGACGGCGCCCTCGCGCGACGATCCGCAGCCAAAGTTAGCGCCGGCAAGAAGAATCGGAGCATTTCTGAAGGCGGGCTGATTGAGCACGAACGCCGGCTCATCACTTCCATCGTCCCGATACCGCAGTGCCTCGAACGCATAAGGTCCCAGTTGGTCTCTGGGCACGCTGGTGAGCCGCTCTATCCGGATGATCAGGTCCGTGTCGACATTGGCGAGCATGAGAGGGGCCGCGGCCCCCGCTATCTTCGATACTTTTTCCATCGCTACAGACTCCGAACATCGACAATGGCGCCCGCGACCGCAGCGGCCGCCGCCATGGCCGGGCTGGCCAGATGCGTACGCGCCCCCGGACCCTGACGGCCAACGAAGTTGCGATTCGACGTGGACACGGCCCGCGCCTGCGGCGGCACCTGTTCGCCGTTCGCTGCCACGCACATGCTGCAACCCGGTTCGCGCCACTTGAAGCCGGCGTCAAGGAATACGCGATCCAGTCCCTCTGCAACGGCTTCACGCCTGACCGATTCAGATCCAGGAACGACCCACGCGGTTACGCGATCCGCGACTTTGCGCCCGCGGATAACTGCGGCCGCCGCTCTGAGATCCGGCAGCCGCGAGTTCGCGCATGAACCAATAAAGACCCAGTCGACCGGTGTCCCCGCGATCGGTCGACCCGGCTCAAGACCCATATACCGGAGCGCTTCTTGCCAAGCCTCGCTGCGCCGGCTGTCAGGCGCAGCGGATGGATCGGGAATGACGCCGTCGATTCGCATCGCGTGCTCAGGGCTCGTTCCCCACGTGACGGTCGGCACGATGTCGTTCACATCGAATGTGACCTCGCGGTCGAAACGCGCGTCCTCGTCGGAGGGCAACGTGCGCCAATAGGCGCGGGCACTGTCGAACAACGCGCCCGCGGGCGCGTACGCACGGCCCTGAAGCCATGCGCCTGTCTTCTCGTCCGGCGCGACTATGCCAATCTTCGCGCCGAGTTCGATCGACAAGTTGCACAGCGTCAGGCGCTCTTCGATCTCGAGCGCACGGATCGCGGGACCCGCATATTCAATGGCGTAGCCTGTGCCGGCGTCGGCACCGAGCCGTCCAATGACATGCAGGATCAGATCCTTGGCAGTCACGCCTTGTGCGAGACATCCATCGAACCACAGTCGCATTGTTTTCGGACGGCGCTGCAATAGCGTTTGAGTCGCCAACGCGTGCGTGACCTCGGACGAACCGACACCGAAAGCGAGCGCGCCCAGGCCGCCGTTGGTGCAGGTATGGCTGTCACCGCAAATCAGCGTCGCGCCGGGCTGGACGATGCCGAGTTCCGGCGCCATCACATGGACAATGCCCTGCCCGGGTTCACCAAGATCGAAGAGCCGGATGTTCGCCCTGGCTGCGAGCTGGCGCAAGCCGTGATACAGGCGCGCGCCCCCCGCGAAAGTCTCGCCCGTACGGCCAGGGGCGCTCGATACCGCGTGGTCGGGCGTCGCGAAAGCCAGTTCCGGATTACGCACGGTGAGCTTGCGTTGAGCCAGTTCATAAAGGCCTGACGTACCGGACAGGTCATGCAGCAAATGCCGGTCGATATGCAGCAGCGCCCAATCGCCACCCAGGTCCGAAACAACGTGGCTGTCCCAGATCTTGTCGAAAAGTGTCTTACCTGTCATGACGGCTCCATCAATCCGCACGCGACGCGTCACCGGCGACCGTGCTGTTGTCGCGAAAGCGCGTACGCAGTTCGTCCCACTCGCTCGAGCCGAGATTACGGAACCGCTCCGCCAGCGTCGCGGCGCCCGCCGATGCGGGCGGCGTATTGGTTTCCTTCAATTGCCGCAAGGTACGGATGCAGGTGTCGGTAACGTCGGCAATAAGCAGGCTCGGCAGGATGGCGAGGCGGTAGCCGAACCGTTCAACCGTTGCCAGGTCCACGTCGGGCGTCTTCCCGCCACGCACGATGTTCAGCAGACAGGGGCCCTTGACGAGGCGCGGCACAGCGGCCATTTCATCAAGCGATTGCGTGGCTTCCAGGAAGATCATGTCCGCGCCGGCCTGGAGAGCCAGATTGGCGCGCGTGACCGCTTCGTCCATATCAGCGACGGCCCGTGAATCCGTGCGTGCGATCAGCAGGAAATCCGGATCGCGCCGCGCCGCCACGGCAGCGCGGATCTTCGCGATGAACTCCTCGCGTGAGATAACGTCTTTGCCGTCGAGGTGACCACAGCGCTTGGGCGCGACCTGATCTTCGATATGAATACCCGCCGCACCGCTGCGTTCGAACTCCCGCACGGTGCGAAACACATTCAGTTCCGTTCCGTAGCCCGTGTCGGCGTCAGCGATGACTGGCACGTCCACCGCATTCGCCAGGATGCCTGCGTTGTCGACCATCTCGCTCATCGTCAGCAAGCCGTAGTCGGGATAACCGTAACGCGCCGACGTACCCGCTCCCGTCATGTACACAGCCGGAAATCCTGCACGCTCCACCAGCCTGGCGGTCAGGCCATCATAGGCGCCGGGTGCTACGACCAGTTCCTGCTTTGCGAGCAACGCCCGCAATTTCGCTGCTGCTGTCATCCAGCCTCCACTATTATCTCTGCGATTCCGCTTGAATGCGCACCGCGTTCGAAGCAATTCGGTGGCGGCGTGTTTACATGTTATATATTTATAACAACATGTCAACGAGTGATTGCCAGCATGCTTGCGATGTGACCGAAACCGGAATGTCCGAGCAACTCCGATACGGTTGTAATGTTGACATAACATGAGACGACAGGCCCGTTTCTACGCTATGATAGAAAGACTCTATAAACCTGCTCTAAACGATGTCTACTCCGACTTCCCCGCAGCTTCCCCGGTCCCGCGGCACCTCGCTGCACCGTCAGATGTTCCTCGTATTGCGGGAGCGGATCATCACCGGCACGTATCCTGCGGGCAGCATGATTCCAAGGGAAGAAGATCTGTGCACCGACTTCGGCGTGTCGCGAATCACTGCGCGCCGCGCGTTGGCGGATCTTGAAGCGCTGGGTCTGGTGCAGCGCCGTCAGGGCCTCGGCACCTTTGTGCCCACCGACCTGCCGGTGGCGCGTCAAGCGGCCACCCTCGGGTTCGTCGACGCCTTGCACAAGGCCGCTTCCGAGACCAAGGTGCAGGTTCTCAGCGTCAATCTGGAAACGCCGCCCACGGCCATTGCGATCCAGTTGGAACTGGAGCCCTCGGACCGTGCGGTCCATGCGTTGCGGCTGCGTAAATCCGGAGATACGCCGCTAATGGTTTCCGAGGCGTGGATTCCCGAGCGCTACAGCAAATCGGTCACCGCCGCCAGCCTGAAAAAGCGCGCCTTGTTCGAGATCCTGATGAGTCACGGCGTCGACTTCGGTCGCGTGATTCAGGAGGTGACGGCAGTCGCCGCGGACCCCACCTACGCGCAATGGCTCGACACGGAAATCGGTATGCCGCTGCTCAGGACCACACGCCTCGTCTACGACTCGAAACGTACGCCGGTCCAGCATCTGACCATCACTGTTTCGCCTGAGCGTAGCCGTCTCGTGACCGACATGTCCGCCGATTCGATTAACACACTCCGCACGGGCCAGGTCGTACACGACGTGCAACACGAAGCGCCCAAAACTTCGAAGGAACGTGTATCGGGAACCGGCACGCGGCGCGGATAAACCGGTCTGCATGCACATCGCTCTTTGCACACGCATTGCTATAGACCCACGTCACCATCGCGGCCGTGGGTCTCACTACTCAGGTCGCCAGCGACCAGCGTGATCCCTGGCGTATAAACCAAGCCACGTGAAAGAGATAGTCGACGCGATGCCCGCAGAGTTCTAGAGCGCACAGAATTATCTCAACGAAGCACGCCAGAGTGACCGTGCTGGCGGGGTCATGTATTCCCCGGTTGACAGCGTCTGCTCTTACCCGACAACGGATCGGACATCGACGCCGGAAACGCTAGCGCTCCAAACGTCAGGTGATTCTCTTCTTTTTGGGC
The DNA here is from genome assembly GCF_046027825.1 of Paraburkholderia sediminicola. Classification (GTDB taxonomy): domain Bacteria; phylum Pseudomonadota; class Gammaproteobacteria; order Burkholderiales; family Burkholderiaceae; genus Paraburkholderia; species Paraburkholderia sediminicola_D. Next base: position 88,308 of record NZ_JAQQDU010000013.1, on the reverse strand, counting down.
GGCTTGATGAGCTTTTCGACGGCATTGTCTGTGACGTCCTTGAAGAGGGTTGCGTTGCCACAGGCACGCGCCGCGAGCATGGCACCGTAGACCAGCGACACGAGCGATGCGGCCTCGGTTTGAACTGACGAACCCAGTTTGACGAGATCGTTTTTTACGCCCGACTCGAGCACCTGCTCAAGCCACGCAGTGAGGTTATCGAAAAATGCCTTCACCTCTTGCGCCACTTCCTCGGGCAGCGATGGGAGTTCAGCACCGAGCATGCCCGCTACGCAGAACGGAGCACTGTCGTCCGCAATACAGCGTTCCCAATGACCGATGTAGGTACGCAACTGCCCGAGAGCGTCGGCACCGCTCGCCTCAAGTGCCGCCATATCGGCATCAAATACTGCCCGCCACTCTTTCAACACAGCGATCACAAGGTCTGTTTTTGAGGGGAAGTGGTGGTGAATACTCGCCTTACGAATGTCAATTGCGTCGGCGATGTCGGCATAGCTAAACCCGCTATAGCCGCGACGCATGATGAGTTGTCGCCCCGCCTCGACGATCCTGCTCGCGGTGGCTTCTCCAGAAACTGTCATTTCACCCTACCATCTAGTCGGTTGAATATAGCGGCAGTCTACCGATTGTGGCTGGAAATTTCCAGCGTGAAAAAACTTGCACTAAAGCCATCCTACTAGTAGGATGGCTTTAGTGCAACGAATAGCCGCCGAAACCCTCTAGTTGTCTAATCTTTTGGAGAATGAAAATGAAAGCAGCCTCATCTGTAACCCGTATCGCCGCCGCTCTTGCCTTTTCCTTCGCCGCGCTGACCTCCCACGCGATGGCCGCGCCGGTCAAGAACGTCGTCCTGGTCCACGGCTTTTTCGCCGACGGTTCGGGCTGGCAGGCAGTGTCAAAAATCCTGACGCGCGATGGCTACAAGGTCTCTGTCGTGCAGGAGCCGGAAACGTCTTTCGATGAAGACGTGGAGACAACCACCCGGGTGATCGACGAACAGGATGGTCCGAGTATTCTCGTCGGCCACAGCTACGGCGGTGCGGTGGTGACTGAGGCGGGTAACGACGACAAGGTCGCCGGTCTCGTTTATGTGGCCGCATTCCAGCCCGATACGGGGGAAAGCCCCCTCGATCTGACCAAAAAGATGCCGCCCGCGTCCAAATCCATCAAGGCGACTGCGGATGGCCACCTGTACATTGAACAGGCAAATTTCCACGAGGACTTCTGCGCCGATGTGCCCGCAGCCGAAGCAAACTTCATGGCGATCTCGCAGGTGACGCCTGCGGCTCAGGCGTTTGGCGTGCCGATCCAGCATGCTGCCTGGAGAACCAAGCCGAGCTGGGCAGTCGTCGCAACGGCGGACCGCGCGATCAATCCTGACCTGGAGCGTTTCATGACCAAGCGCGCCGGAAGCACCACGGTTGAGATCAACTCGAGCCATGTGGCCTATATCTCGCATCCCGCTGAAGTCGCGAAGCTGATCGAGCAGGCCGCAGCAAAGTCCGGCAAGCAATGATTGAACGCGATACGCCGCCTGTGATCGGAGTAACTGTCAGGCGGCGTTCGTGCCAGTGTTTCTTTGATTCGTCGCAAGCCCTTGGGTACGCGTGCGACACCAGCGGCATACGGCTTCACTACAGCATGATGGACCAGGACGCGAAGGAACCCATCGTTGGTCTCGCTACTCAGGTCGTCAGCGATTCGAGTGATCGGCCTTTTGTTGACGGTCCGAGTACAGCAATCGACAACGCAACCATACCCATGCTCGCGGCAATCAGCAGGAGCGCGCCGGAGACCCCTGCCCGGTTTAGCGCGTACGACACCAGAAAGCCGCTGAAAATGCCCGACAGTCGGCTCCACGAATACACAAAGCCAATGGCACGCGCACGAATACGGGTCGGATACAGCTCTGACTGGTAGGCGTGAAAGTTGTAGGACATGGTCGTGGCGCCCAGCGTCACCAACGCACCGGTCGTCACGATGAACACCGGATTACGCGCTTCGGCAAACAGCAACCCGGCGCCGGCTACCAGTATCGACGAAGCCACGATCTGCCATTTGCGCTCGAAGCGGTCGCCATAGAGCAAGGCGATCAGCGGACCACACGGCATCACCAGCGTGATCCCCAGCGTATAAGCCAGGCTCGTCGTTACCTCGAAACCCTGCTTGATGAGGAAACTCGGCACCCAGTTGGAGAACCCGTACAACCCGATCGTCTGGAAGACGTGGAAGATGCTCAACATCACCGTGCGCGACAGAAATGTGCGACTGAATATTTCCCGAAACTGGCCCGTTTCCACCACTTCACCCGACGTCGGCTCAGGTGTCGGCAAGCGCTTGCCGGTTTCCCGCTCTGCACGCCGCTCAAGCTCTGCCACGATCCTCCCAGCCTTCTCCGACTCGCCATGCGCCGCAAGCCAGCGCGGGCTCTCAGGGATACGTCGGCGAATCACCCAGATCACAACGGCGCCCACCGAGCCGAGTAGCACGACCCAGCGCCACCCGTCGAGACCGAACGGTGCAAGGGGCACAAGCTGCCAGGCGAGGCAGGCGATTACCGGCACCGCCAGGTAGGTGATGAACTGGTTGAACGCAAACGCACGTCCGCGAATATGTTTAGGGACGATCTCGCTCAAATAACTGTCGATGGTCACCAGCTCGATACCCAGCCCGATCCCTACCATGAAGCGCCAGAAGTTCAACCCGAGTGCTGTTGTTTGAAACGCCATGATTGCCGCGGACACGGTGTACCAAAGCAACGCGAACGTGAATACCGAACGCCGCCCGAACTTGTCCGCGATCGCGCCGAAGAACAGCGTGCCGACAAGCAGACCCGTGAACGCGGCCGCAATGAAACTCGCTATGCCGCTCATGCTCAGAAAGCGCACTGTGGTAGCCGTCAGGACACCCGACCGGATAATGCCCGGAGCAATGTAGGCGGTCGAAAACAGCTCGTAGAACTCGAAGAAGCCGCCGAGCGAGATCACCAGCACCAGCATCCAAACGGATCGTGACATTGGCAGCCGGTCAAGCCGCGCGCCGATCATGCCCGTGGTTTCATTGGTTTTGATTGCGTGTATCTGGTTTGCATCGGATGCGCCAACGGGCGGTCCGATCGCGTCGCGTGTCGACGACATAGACTCCTCCATGTGTATTTTTAGCGACGCACGCCGGCTTTATGCGAGCGCGTCGGCTACGGGCGGTGCAAGCACCTCGATCAGTTCGGCGATGTCGTCGAGGCGCTCCACACCAACGACAAGTTGCTCGATTCGCTGCTGGCGCACCCTACCGATCACACCGTCTGTCAACGCGCGGAATTTCTCGACAATGCCTTCGTTCGACACGTGATCCAGCGGACGGCCTCGCGGGTGTCGCAGCAGCCGTTCCTCATGGCTGCCGTCCGTAAAGGTGATGCGAATCCGCACGGCTCCGCGGGCAAGCGGGCCATCCCTGTCGAAGGCCTCTTCGTGCCGGACCGCGACCTTCTTCATGAACGCCCAGACATCGTCGGCGTTGATACGCTCGGGGCTGAACTGCTTCATCAGCGCTGCGCCATCGAGCGCGGCAACAGAGACCGCGTAGGCCATGTTCATCTGCGCACCGATCGGCGTCAGTGGCTTGAACGCCTGCCAGCCGCCGTGGTGGAACGACGAGCTTGCGCAATCGAGCTCGATTTTCTGTATGTCAGTTGCAGTCGTGCCGCGCGCCCGCTGAATCTCCAGCACAGCGCTAATCGGACCGAGCAGCGCGCCCATTGCAGAGTAGCGCTTGATCACGTACGCCTCGGTCTCCCATTTCGCACCAAGGTTGGCCGATATCTGCGACGCGTCCGGATCGTGCCCCTCGCCGAACGTTGAGAGGAAACCGCCATACTCGCGCTCGAAGACTCGCTTGATGCCTGTATAACCGCCCGCCGCCAGCACCGCTGCATAGAGGCCGCCGCGCGACGCAAAGCCGTGATGCATGCGCTTGGACATGGCTTCGAATTGCGCTGCCATCAGTCCGCCGGATTGCGTGGCGGCGAGCCCAAGCGCATCCTCGAAAGCAGCAGCGCTCAGGCCATGCAGCTTGCCGGCTGCGGCAGCGCTTGCATGCGTGCCGAATACCGCGCCCGAGTGCCAGCCGCGCGACAACATCTGCGAACCGTGCAATGCGAGACCAACGCGGGGGCCCACTTCATAGCCGCACATCGCGGCAAGCAGGAATCGTTCGCCGCTGACCCGACCGAGCAAGCTTGCGCTGGCAAAGAGCGACGGCAACACCACCGATGCCGCATGCAGCGGCGCGATCGGATGAAAGTCGTCGAGTTCGAAACCCTGGATGAAGGTGCCGTTGAGCAGCGCTGCCGCGGGTGCGCTGATCTTCTTGCCCCAGCCGATCAGACTCGCGTCCCCACCGCCTTCGAGCGCGCTGACGAGTTCCACCGCCTTTCTCGACCAGGGCAATTGCGCACCGACGAGCGCGCAACCCAGCCCGTCGAGCGTCAGGTATTTGCCGCGTTCGAGCGCCTGTTCGGGGATGTTATCGAGCTGCACGGAAGCGAGCCATGTTGCCAGTTTCCCTGTCGGGCCGTTGGGGTCCGTAGGGTCTGAATGAGCCGTGGTAGTAGAGGCCGACTGAATTGAAGATGCCATGCGTGCTTCCTGAAGATCGGGGACGTCAATGACGTCCGTTGAAGTGACATGGACAAAGCCTGCTACCGCGGACTACCAGGATCATCGTCCATCGACATGTTGTTATATTATTATGATGACGAGCCGGATAAAGCGAGAGAGGGTTTACGCCAATCGCTTAGCCAGTCGTGAGGGCAACCGCAACGGGTTCTGTCGCAATCGGGGACGTTGTATGCAGTGGTCTTTGCAAGAATGGATCAGCCGACGATGAAAGTGCCGAAGTCAGCAATGTTTGACGCCTTGAAGCGATTGCACCTAGCGCCGCGGATTTGCACAATCGGCCAGCCACCTTGCCGCCCCTTCTGCAAATCAACGCAAAGCGAAAGCGCTCCTTTTATCAGACGAATAGAAACGATTCTGAGAATGGCACGTGTGCTGCAAACAGGTCTTCAGTGGCAGTCGCAATCGGCGCGCGTCGATCCGCCCGATGCGCGGAATCGCCCTTTAATACAGGCGTAATCTGCTCAACAAAGCGGATTTGACCATCTGTTTTGCAGACGTTACACGCCATATATCGCAGTTTCATCGCGCGCGAAAACTTGAGCGCGATGAGCCGCCATAACTGCCCGCTTTTCGCCGGTTTGAACCGCACGGCTAAACCTTAAAGTCGCCAGCACGGAAACAACCCTTGTTTGGAGACTGTGCGGTGAGTCAGGTAAAAAATGCGGCGCTGGTCGCGGCAGTGGCGATGGTGATGGCAGGCGCAGTAGACGCACAGGAAATCTACGCACACGGCGGCACACTCGGCGCAGGTATCGGCGCAGCGTTGCCGTTTGCCTCGTGGGCCGGCGTGCATGCGGAATTCGAAGGGCTCGGCTTCTCGCATTCGGTCAACGTCAGTGGGAACGAGTACGACGGTCACGTCAAGCTGCTGCAAGGCGGCTTGTATCTCGATCTGTTTCCGTTTGCGTCGAGCGGCTTTCGCGTAACCGCCGGCGCGCTGATCAACGACGACGAACTGACAGGCCACGCGGTACCGAACGCGCAAGGCATGTACAAGATCGGCAACGACTTCGTGCCGGCCGTGGGTCCCGCGCCCTCGACCACCGTCACACTGCCACGCGCGATGCCCTATCTCGGCATCGGGTACGGTCACAAACCGGTATCGAAGGGTTTCGGCATGACGCTCGATCTCGGCGTGGCCTACGGCCGCCCGCGCACGACGTACAGCGTGCCGCAGGTCTACTCGCTCCTCACGACACAGGCGAACATCGACCAGGAAGAACAGAATATCAGCGACAAGGTCGAGCGCTACAAGCTGTATCCGGTCGTGCAAATCGGTGTGAGCTACCGGTTCTAGGCGGGCACTTTTCCTGATTCGTTATTGGCAAGCCTTTAGCCCATCTGGCTAAAGGCTTTTTGTCGTTCTCGACACAAGAAAGTCCTCACGTTCAAGGCTCAAACAGACTCACCGCGCAGACGACCTCTTGTTATAATTCTCCCACCAACTCGAACAAAACATAACGTTCTTCCACACTGCGCGACAGGAGCTCCATGCTGAAACCCGACCGCCTCAGCGCCCTCGCCGATGCGCTGGCCAGGCAGAACGTGATGCGCCTGCGCGACGCCGCCAGTCTGCTTGGTGTATCGGAGATGACTGTCCGGCGCGATATCGCTGGCAGTCCGGAACGATTCACCTATCTCGGTGGCTATATTCTCAGCGCGACCGACGTCCCCAACAACGCCGGCTATTCGCTCGAGGAAGAGAAGGACCATTTCGCGCAGGCCAAGGCGGAAGCCTCCGCGATTGCGGCGGGACTCGTTGTCGACCACGAAACGATCTTCATCGATTGCGGCACGACGCTCACCACGCTGGCACGCCTGATTCCGCTCGAGCGTCACGTCACGGTGGTCTGCTATTCGCTGAATGTAGCGGAGATTCTGCGGCGCAAGCCGAATGTACGGATGATTCTGTTGGGCGGCGTCTACGTGCCTTCTTCAGATTCATTCGCGGGCGAAGAGAGTCTGGAGATGCTGCGCCGCATGGGCATCAACAAGGCGTTCATTTCCGCAGGCGGCGTAGATAACGCGCGCGGTGTAACGTGCTGGAACTTTCACGAAGTCGCGCTCAAGCAGGCGGCCATGGCAAGTGCCGTCGAACGGCATCTGGTCGTGGACCAGAGCAAGTTCGGCGTCGTCAAGGCAGTGCGCTTCTCGCAAGTCGATGACTTCGATTCCATCATCACCGAGAAAGGCCAGGAGCACCGCAAGCGCAAATGAATGAGCGGGCCGCCCGACATGGCATCGTCGGGTGGCCCGCACAACTGGCGTTCAGCGTTCAGCCTTTGCGCTGCAAGGCGAAGAGCGTCCCAGCGATCAGAATGAATGCGCCGATAATCACCTTCTGCCAGGTGCTCGGCACGCCAATCAGAATCAGCACACTGTTGATCAGCGTCACCAGCACCACACCCAGCAACGTGCCCGCCACCGTACCCGTACCGCCCGTAATGCGCGCGCCGCCCAGGATCACCGCGGCGATCACATCGAGTTCCGAGCCCACGAGATCGAACGGATTCGCGAGCCGATTGTTCGATACATGCAGAATGCCCGCTATGCCGGCGAGCATGCCGGTATAGCCGAACACGAACAGATGGATCGCGCGCAGGTTGTAGCCGAGCCGCTCGGCGATCGCAAGGCTGCCGCCCATCGCGTAGACACCGCGTCCCATCATGGTCCGGTTTAGCAGCCACCATGTGACAACGGCGGCCGCCACCAGCGCCAGCACCGAAATGGGCAGCACAGCCCGCAGGCCCTCATTGGTGTGATAGAAAAACAGCGGAATGCGGCCGAAATGATCCATGCTGTGCGGAATGTTCATGAAGAACGTCGTGCCGATAAACGTCAACAGCAGGCCACGATACAGATACTGCGTACCGATCGTGACGATCAGCGAAGGCGCTTTCAGCCGATGCACCAGCAGGCCGTTGATGATACCGAGCATCACGCCGCCCAGCGCGCCGGCGATCAGGATCAGCGCGAACGGCGCGTCCGGCCACCAGGCAAACACCGCCTTCGTGATGCCGTACATCGTCAGTGCGGCGATCGCCGTGAACGAGACGTCGATCCCGCCGGACGCCAGTACGACGAGCGTGCCCAGCGCGAAAAGCGACATCGTGGTGGCCGAGTGCAACAGATCGAACAAGGTCGCAAGCTGAAAAAAGCGCGGATTGATCGCGCCGACAATCAGGCATGTCGCCGCGATCAACGCGACAGTGAACCATTCGGGGTTGCGCGCGAGCCTGGCCCGCAAGGTGGGCGGCTTGACCTCGGGTGCGACTTCGGCAACGGTCGGGGTGGTCATGGTCTGGTTCATGCGCGAATGGATGCGCGAGTTCATGGATATCGACGTCCTTTATGCGGCTTCCGAAAGCAGCGCGTGATACAGGTCAGCTTCGCTCAACGTGTCGGCCCGATATTCGGCCGCCACCCGGCCCTTCTTCATCATCAGGATGCGGTCGCAGTTCTGCAGCAGTTCAGGCAGATCGTCGCTGATCAGAATGATGCCGATGCCGCGTTGCGACAGGCGCTGCATGATGCGGTAGATGATGTCCTTCGATCCGACGTCGACACCGACCGTCGGTCCATGCAGAATCAGCACGCGCGGATCGATGGCGAGCCAGCGGCCAATCAGCACGCGCTGCTGATTGCCGCCCGAGAGCGACTGCACGGGTTTGTCGACGCCGGGCGTCGCGATCTGCAAATCTTTCACCGTCTGTTCCGCGAGCGCCTGCGCGCGGACGCGATCAACCTGCCCGAAGCGGTCCCGCAAGCTGGCGATCATCGCGGTAATGACGTTGTCGCGAATGGACTTGTCGAGAAACAGCCCTTCGTTCAGGCGGTCTTCCGGCACGTAACCAATACGATGATGTTTCGCGTCTGACGGGGTGCGCAATGAAATGGCCTTGCCGTCGAGCATTACCTGCCCCGATTGCGCCGGCGCAACACCGGCTAGTGCACGGGCGAGTTCGTTGCGCCCCGAATCGAGCAGACCGGTAATGCCCAGAATTTCGCCGCCGTGCAGCGCGAACGACACATCGCTGAACTGGGCCGCACGCGTGAAGCCGCGCACGTCGAGCACGACGTCCTGGCCAAACGCGCCTTCACGATAACGCTCATTCGACAGATGGCGCCCCGTCATCAATTCGCTGATCTGCGCTTTGCTGAACTGCGCAATCGGTCCTTGCGCCATCGTCTGTCCGTCGCGCAAAACGATGACTTCGCCGCCGATCGCGTAACACTCGTCGAGCTTGTGACTCACGAACAGCACTGTCACGCCCTGAGCGCGCAGATTGGCGAGCACGGCAATCAGGTCGTCGACTTCTTTCTGCGTGAGCGACGTGGTGGGCTCGTCCATGATGACGAACTGCGCCTCGCTGGCGATCGCGCGCGCAATGGCGACGAGCTGACGCGTGGCGAGCGGCAATTGCTCGATCAGGGTCGCCTGAAACTCCGCGTCGCCGGGCAGGCCGACCGCCTCCAGCGCCCGCGCTGCCGTACGCGCGAGCGCGCGACGGTCGAAGGTACGGGCGAGCCGGCCTTCGTGGGTGGCCAACTCGGCGGTAAGCGCGACGTTTTCCGCCACGTTCATGTTGGGCAGCAGTGAGAGATCCTGATAGACGGTTTCAATTCCGGCAGCCAGTGATTCCAGCGCGGACAGCCGCGCATGCCGCACCCCTTCGATCACGAGTTCGCCTTCGTCAGGCGGCTGCGCGCCGGAGATGATCTTGATCAGTGTGCTCTTGCCACAGCCGTTCTCCCCGAGCAGGTGATAGATCTGACCGCGCTCGAACGACAGGCTCACCCCGCGCAGTGCATGGACGCCAGTGAAACGCTTATGCACGCCGACAACCTGCAGAAACGGCTGCGACGCTGCGGATTGCGGTGGCTGCGGTGGCTGCCGTGAAGATGCGTCTTGATTCATGATGGCGAGTCGCAAGTTAAGGCGTGCCCACAGAGGCACGCCGTGACGCATGAAACAAAAGACAAAACAGCGGACACAAGCCCGATCAGAACGGATACTGCTTGTAGTTCGACTTGTCGACGTTCACCCAGCCCTGGCCGCGCACGATGATGCCTTTACCCGGCCCCTTCGCGACGGTGACTTTCGTGTAGCCCGGAATGCCGAGATCGGCGCCGTTCTCGACCGTCTTGCCATCGATCAGCATCTGCGCGACCTTATTCATCGCGAGGCCCGCGAGCTTCGGATCCCAGAACGCAATGCCATTGATCGCGCCGCTCTCCAGGAACTTGCCTGCTTCGGTCGGCAGGCCCGTGCCATAGACGCAGATCTTGCCCTGCATGCCGGCTTCTTCGACCGCACGGCCAATGCCGATCACGTCGAGCGAGGACGAGCCCTGGAAGCCCTTCAGGTCCGGATGCTTGCGCAGCACTTCCTTCGCGACCTCATAGGCGCGCTCGCCGTCGTTATTGGTTTCGAGTTTCGGCTCCACCAGATCCATCTTCGGATACTTGGCCTTGGCATTGCCGATCCCGCCGTCGGCCCATTGCACCTGCGAGCGGCTGCCGAGCGAGCCGACCAGCGCCACCCACTTGCCGTCGTCGTGCATGCACGAAGCGAGGCGTTCGTTCAGGCCGGCACCGTAGGCCGTGTTGTCGAATGCTTCGATGTCGACCATCGTGTTCTTCGCGTTGTCGGCTTCATGGGTCACCACCTTGATGCCGCGATCCATCGCCTTCTTCAATGCGGGTTCGAGCGTCGGCGGATCGTAGGGCACCACGGCAATCGCCGTGACCTTCTTCGCGATCAGATCTTCGATGATCTTCAGTTGCTGTGCCGCATCCGCGCGACCCGGTCCGGTCTGATACGCGGTCACGCCTGGGCTCTCCTTCGCGAATTCCTTGACGCCGTCGTCCATCCGGTTGAACCAGTTGATACCGGTCACCTTGACGACCGTGACGATCGTCTCGTTGGTTGCAGCGTGCGCCGCGGCGATCACACCAATCGTAAGCGCGCCTGCTGCGAGCGCGGCACCCAGTCGAGTCAATTTCATGCGATGTCTCCTTTATCGTTCGATGTCGCCCCACTTCACCGTCGCGGACAACCAGGGCTCGTTGTCCGCCGCGTACTGAAACCTGGATTGCGCCTGCTCCCGCTCGCTAACGTTTTGGCGCCGTGCCTGGACCGTCGGCGCGCGACCCGCCGCCGAAGCCGAAGATCGCACGCACCCGCTCGCCGCCCGCAAACGCGAGCGACAACAGCAACAGAAAACCCCACGCGCAATCGCCGAAAAACTGCGACACGCCCAGCAGGTTGAACAGACTCGAGAGGAACTGCAGCACCGTCGCGGCGAAGAACACGCAGATGATGCGGCCGTGGCCGCCGGCGGGATTCACGCCGCCCATCACCGCGATCAGAATGGCGATCAGCAAATAGGAGTTGCCGTAGTCCCATTTCGCGCTGGACGTATGCGTCGCGCTGATCAGACCCGCCAGCGAGGCGAGTACCCCGCACATCGCATAGGTCGTGACCAGCATCCGCACACGCGGAATACCCGCATAGAACGCGGCTTTGGGGTTGGTGCCCATTAGATAAAGGCGCAGGCCGAACGGGCTACGTCTGAGCAACCAGCCGAGAACGACCACCACCGCGATGAAGATGCAGAACGCGATCGGTACCTGAAACACCGTACCGTTGCCGATATTCGACAACGGGTCGACATAGTCGACATGCACCGAGGCACCGTTGCTGAGCACCACAGCGAAGCCGGTGAACAGCAACTGCGTGCCGAGCGTGCAGAGAATCGGTGTGAGTCTGAGACGCGCGATGACCACGCCGTTCAGCAGCCCGCCAAGCAGCCCCACCACCACCACGATCACGCAGAACAGCGACGTGTAGAGCGCCGGTGAGTCGTCGCCATTGACGAAGTGCGGCACGGCGAGAGCTGCGACCATACCGGACAGGTTCGCGAGCCCGACGCCTGACAGGTCGATGCCGCCGTTGCCCGACACCATCGACAACATGATGCCGAGCGCGAGCAGGCCGAGTTCGGGCAACTGTCCGCCCATCGACTGCAGGTTGTCGATATCGACGAATTGCCCGCGCGAGAGCCATGTCGCGACCAGCACAACGAGTACGTTGACGATCAGCAGAAAATTCAGTTGCCGGTCGCCGAAGATTTTCCCAGCGGTAAACAGGGACTTCATGGTGAGCACGATCTCCTTCAAGCTTCGCGAACGTTCAGGACAGCGGTCAGGATGCGTGGGACAGGCCGGCCTGCTGGTTCAACACGCGGTTCACTTCGTCGAGCGTCGGCATGGAAGGCGCCGTACCCGGACGCGTGACGGAAATGCCCGCGAGCGCGCAACCGAAACGCAGCGCCGAGATGGCGTCATCACCGCGTGCGAGCGCGGCCGCGAAGCCACCCGTGAAGCCGTCGCCGGCCCCGGCGGTCTCCACGACCCGGCCGCAGCGATACGCCGGCACGAGCACGGATTGGGTAGCCGAGTGCAGCAGCGCGCCGCCTTCCCCTAGCGTGACGATGACCGCGCCAACACCTTTGGCGAGCAGCACATCGGCGGCACGGCGCGCATCGTCGGCATTCGCGATCGGCACGCCGGTGAGTGCGGTCGCTTCGGTTTCGTTGGGGGTGATGTAGTCGCACAACGGAAAGATATCGTCGTCGAGCGGTAAGGCCGGCGCCGGATTGAACACGGTCGTCACGCCATGCCGGCGTGCCGTCTCAAGCCCACGGCGCGCAGCCGCGAGCGGCTGCTCGAGCTGCGTGACGAACACGCACGCGGCGGCGATGTCGGCTTCGATCGCGTCGACGTCGGCAGCATTCATCGTGCCGGCCGCGCCTGAGGCGACGATGATCGCGTTCATGCCGGTGGTGTCGTCGACGAAAATATGCGCGGCACCCGTGGACACGCCCTCGATCACCGACGCACGCGCCGTGATGCCTTCAGCGGCCCACGTTGCGCGCGCAATCTCGCCGAACGCGTCGTTGCCGATGCGGGTACAGAACACCACTTCGGCGCCGGCGCGAGCCGCTGCCACCGCCTGATTCGAACCCTTGCCGCCCGGCCCCATCGCGAACGCCGTGCCGGCGATCGTCTCGCCGATCTGCGGCATACGCCCGGCGCGAAACGTCAGGTCCGTGACGTAGATGCCGAGAATGACGACACGCCCGTTTCGTTGCAAAGACGTGCTCATTCGCGTTCTCCCTGAGACGCGTTCATCAGGAAGCATTCATGCGGGGCATGCGCTGCGCTCAGCACCGCGGCATTCGATAACAAAAATTGCAGATCCAGATGCTTCAGCACGTTGTCTCCTCCATTTTCTGGTTGGCGTGCATGTTTTCAGGCGTGAGTGCCGGCGCTCGGTCAGTCTCCGTACGGTATCCAGATGTTCTTCACCTGCACGGCCTGACGCAGAAACGGCCGCCCTTCACTCGAACGGTCGAACCAGTCGAACTGGCTGCCGTGATCGACAAAGGTACGCTTCAGATTGCCAATCGACTCACGTTCGACCAGCGTCGAATCCGCCGCACTACCGAAGCACCAGACGGCGTCGACATCGTCGTGCCTGGCGAGTGCCGGCAGCAGCGCGCCACGTTCACCCGTGACAATGTTCAGCACGCCGGCCGGCACATCCGACGTCTCGGCCACCTGGTAAAAATCGGTCACCGTGAGCGGACACGCCGCGCCCGGCAACACCACCACGCGATTGCCCATGGCCAGCGCGGGCGCCGCCAGCGAGACGAAGCCGAGCAAGGGCGCTTCGTCCGGACAGGCGATGCCCATCACGCCGAGCGGCTCGTGCATCGCCAGCGCGACGCCGCGCAACGGCGGCGTATGCACGGCGCCGTCGAACTTGTCGGCCCACGCCGCATAGGTGAAGAGACGCGTAACCGCTGCCTCGACTTCCGCGCGCGCCGCCGCTTCCTTCGCGCCGTTGCGCACGACGAGTTGACGCACGAATTCGTCCGCGCGCACGGCCAGGTTTTCCGCCAGATAGAAGAGCACCTGGGCGCGGTTATGCGTACTCGCCTGCGACCATTTCTGCGCCGCGCGCGCCGCTTCGACCGCGTTGCGAATGTCCTTGCGGTTACCCTCGCCCACCTCACCGACCAGCGTCCCATCTGGCGCGTGAACCGGCAGTGAATAGCCGCTGTCGGGACGCACCTGCTTGCCGCCGATAAACAGTTTCGCCGTGCGATCGATCAGCGCGACATTCGACAACGGGTCGCGCTCGCCTGAGCCTGCTGCCTGTTCGGGTCGTACGGCCTGACGCTCGGGAAGATTGAGCCAGGCGCGCGGTTTCAGATATTCGTAGATGCCCTCGCGACCGCCTTCGCGACCATAGCCCGACTCGCGATAACCGCCAAAGCCGACCGCCGCGTCGAACAGATTGGTCGCGTTGATCCACACGACACCGCATGCAAGGCGCGGTGCGACATCGAGTGCGCGGCCAATGGTTTCGCTCCACACGCTCGCGGCAAGTCCGTAGCGCGAATTGTTGGCGAGTGCAATCGCTTCATCCTGCGTACGAAAGCTCATCGTGACCAGCACCGGTCCGAAGATTTCTTCCTGCGCCAAAGCGGAAGCCGGCGCTACGCCGGTGACGAGCGTGGGCGGATAGAAACAGCCGCCGGCGGGCATCGTCGCATCGGGCGACTGCCATACCGCACAGCCTTCGCGCTGGCCGGTTTCCACCAGCGACTGGATACGTTCGAGCTGCACGGGATCGACAATCGCGCCGATATCGATACTTTTATCGAGCGACGTGCCGACGCGCAGCGTTTCCATGCGGCGCTTCAGTTTCGCGATGAAGCGCGCTTCGATTCCTTCCTGCACGAGCAGGCGGGAGCCCGCGCAGCACACCTGCCCCTGGTTGAACCAGATCGCGTCGACCACCCCTTCAACGGCGCCGTCGAGATCCGCGTCATCGAACACGATGAAGGGCGACTTGCCGCCGAGTTCAAGCGTCAGCGATTTGCCCGAGCCGGCCGTGGCCGCGCGGATCAGGCGCCCGACTTCCGTCGAACCCGTGAAGGCGATCTTGTCCACCTGCGGATGCTCGACGAGCGCGGCACCGGTACGGCCGTCGCCCGTCACGACGTTCAGCACGCCTGACGGCAGGCCGGCCCGATGGGCGAGTTCGGCGAACAGCAACGCCGTGAGCGGCGTGTACTCGGCCGGCTTCAACACAACGCAGTTGCCCGTTGCAATCGCCGGCGCGATCTTCCAGGCGAGCATCAGCAGCGGGAAATTCCACGGCACGATCTGACCGACGACACCGAGTGGGGCGTAATCGGCGAATTCGCTCTCCTGCAACTGCGCCCAACCCGCGTGATGCAGGAAGTGCCGCGCGACGAGCGGCACGTCGATATCGCGCGTCTCGCGGATGGGCTTGCCGTTGTCGAGCGCTTCGAGCACGGCAAACAGGCGGCTATGACGCTGGACCATGCGTGCGAGCGCATACAGATGCCGCGCCCGTCCGGCACCGCCGAGCGCGAGCCAGCCGGGCTGCGCAGCGCGCGCGGCGGCCACCGCCGCGTCGACGTCGGCCGCATCGCCCTGGGCGATCCCGGCGAGCCGCCCGCCCGTGGCGGGTGCGTGTGAGACGAAATGCTCGCCGGCGGCCGGCGCATGCCATGCACCGCCGATGAAATGCCCAAAGTTCGCCTCATGTTGCGCGAGCCAGGCGCGCGCGGGCTGATCGTCCTCGGGTGCGGGACCGTACTCCATCGATGAAAAATACTCGGCTACGCTCATGGGATCAGTCTTCTGTTCAGGCTACGGGGTGACGGTTGAAAGCGGAGTAACGACCGCTCACGTGATGTTCGAGCTGGCGTTCAATATCGGCCAGCAGGCTCGATGCGCCGATACGGAACAGCTCAGGCTCGAGCCACGGGCGGCCGAGTTCCTCCTTCATGAGGATCTGATAGGACAGCACTGACTTCGCGTTCGACACGCCGCCCGCCGGTTTGAAGCCGATCGGCACGCCGGTGCGCTCCTGGTATTCGCGGATCATGCGCACCATCACCAGCGAAACATCCAGCGTGGCGTTGACGCCTTCCTTGCCGGTCGACGTCTTGATGAAGTCGGCGCCGGCCATCATGCAGACCATCGAGGCGCGCGCCACGTTGGAGAGCGTGCGGATGTCGCCGGTTGCCAGAATTGTCTTCAGGTGTGCCGGGCCGCAAGCTGCGCGGAAGTCGCGCACTTCGTCGTACAGCGCCTGCCAGTTGCCGGTCAGCACATATTCGCGCGTGACGACAATGTCGATTTCCTGCGCCCCGTCCGCGACCGAGGCTTCGATCTCTTTCAGCTTCAGCGGATGCGGAATCAGCCCGGCGGGAAATCCGGTCGATACCGCCGCGACCGGAATGCCGCTGCCGTGCAGCGCATCCACCGCCGCCGCGACGAAGCGGTGATAGACGCAGACCGCGCCCGTGGCAATGCCCTGCGGCGCAATGCCGAGCGCGTCAAGCAGATCGGCGCGTACCGGCTGGCGCGCTTTCGCGCACAGGCGGCGCACGCGGCCTTCAGTGTCGTCGCCGTTGAGCGTGGTGAGGTCGATGCAGGTGACGGCCTTGAGCAGCCACGCGGCCTGCGCATCTTTCTTGACAGTGCGGCGCGTGGCAAGCGTCGCCGTGCGCCGTTCGACCGCGGACTGGTTGACGCGCAAGCCGTCCAGCCACGACGCGTCGAACGGCGTGCCGGGGTTGCGGACCGGATGAATGAGCGGCCCGCCGCGCAGGGCGACGACCGAAGAAGACATGGAAGAAGCTTCGGGCATGAGACGTCCAGAAATTTGGCGCAGCGCACAACAGCTGCCGGCAATTTGTTCCCACTTATGCTACAACGATTGATAGAATCATAACAAGCATTACGATGTAATCATCACATAACCGGCAGTAAAAGCGTTTCCAGTACCGCTCGTGTTATTGACGCATCATATTCATGATGCGAAGATCACAACCCGGTGTTGACCGATCGCACCACACAAAGAGAAAAATTTCGTCGTATCGACGAAGGAGACATCCCAGATGAGTGAGCCGGTAGCGGTCGCGGCCGCGTCATCGCCTCAGGTTCCGCTGATCCGTGTTGCGGGCGTCACCAAGCGATTTGGCGGCGTGCAGGCGCTGCGCGGCGTCAGCCTCGACGTGTTGCCCGGCGAAGTCCACGCCTTGCTGGGAGAAAACGGCGCGGGCAAATCCACGCTGATCAAGATCCTCAGCGGCGTTCACACCTACGACGACGGCATCATTGAGATCGCCGGCCGGAAAGTGGCGTTCGACTCGCCGGCGCAATCGCGTGAAGCCGGTGTTGCCGTGGTCTACCAGGATCTGAGCCTGGTCGAATCGCTCTCGGTCGGGGCGAATCTGATGCTGGGGCGCGAGCCCCGCACGCGTCTCGGTTTCGTCAAGAACCGGCAACTGATGGCCACCGTCGGCGAATTCCTCCGCTCGCACGGCATCCCGCTCGATCCGCGCACACCGGTTGGCGCGTTGCCGTTCGCGTACCGGCAAATGACCGAAATCTGCAAGGCACTGATGGGCGACGTGCGCGTGCTGATCCTCGACGAACCCACTTCGGCGCTGACGGGCGGCGAAGAGCAGATCCTGTTCGACGCGATTCGCGCGGTCACGGATCGCGGCGTTGGCGTGATCTACGTGACGCATCGGTTGAATGAGGTGTTCAGAATTTCGCAGCGCGTCACCGTGTTTCGTGATGGCGCCAACGCCGGTACGTTCCCGACAGCCGAAACGGACATGAAGCAACTGGTCGCGGCGATCGTCGGGCCCGGCCATGCCGCGTTTCAGGCAAGGGAGAGGACTGCTGTCGGCATTGCGGGCGATGAGTCTGCTGTCGGACGGCAAACATTGGCCACCTTCCATGCCGCCGCTGCGCCCATCCTCAAGTTGTCGAACGTGAGCAATGACCGGCTTCGCCACGTCGACCTCATGATTCGCCGCGGCGAGATCCACGGGCTCGCGGGATTGATCGGCAGTGGGCGCACGGAAGTGCTGCAAACCATCTTTGGCATTCGCAGAATCGAGACGGGCGCCATTGTGATCGACGGCCAATCCCGCTCGCGTATGACGCCCGCCGAAGCCATCCGGCTCGGCGTGGCGCTGGTGCCCGAAGACCGTCATCTTGAAGGGCTCGTCCTCGATCATTCGATCGAGCGCAACCTGACCTTGCCGCGCTTGCCGCAATTTTCGCGTTGGGGGTGGCTGCGCAGCCAGGCGGCCGTCCATCAGGCGAAGCGCTCGATGAAAGAGCTGGCCGTCAAGGCATCTGGCTCGTCGACCGCGGTCAAGTTTCTATCCGGCGGCAACCAGCAGAAAGTCGTCTTCGCGAAGTGGAATCACCCGCGGCCCAGGATCCTTCTGCTCGACGAACCGACGGTCGGCGTCGACGTCGGCGCACGCGAGGAGATCTACGGCGTAATCCATGACGCCGCGCGGGCGGGCACGGGCGTGCTCGTCGTCTCCTCGGATCTCGATGAACTGTTGCGCCTGTGCGGCCGGATCTCGATCGTCGCGGACGGCGCGATCGTCAAGACCGTCGAGCGCGCCGAACTCGCCAACGCCGAAGCGCTTCATCACCTGATCCAACAGTCCCGTTCGTCCATCGAGTCCCCCAATCCCCCGGAGGGACTTCCTCCGGGGCGTGGGACTTCCCTCGGAGCCAACGCAATATGAACGATTCTGTCTCGCCGCTGACGTCCGAACGGCAGGCATCGCCACCGCAGAAGAGCCGTATGCGGCGCATCGCGCAACTCCTCCTGCAAGGCGACCGGCCCTATGCGCTCTACGGCGCGTTCGCGATCCTGCTGGTGGTCTTCAGTTTCGCCTCGCCGTGGTTTCTCTCCATCGACAACTTCCTGAATATCGGCCGGCAAACCGCGCTCGTGTCGATCATCGCAGTCGGCATGACCTTCGTGATCATTGCACGGCAGATCGATCTGTCGGTGGGGTCGACATTGGCGCTGTCGGGCATGTCCGCGGCGCTCGCCATGGCGTATGTCGGCGATAACTGGATCGTTGGCGCGATTGCCGGCATCGGCACCGGCGCCATCGTCGGCGCGATCAACGGGCTCGTGACCACGCGGCTGAACATTCCCTCGTTCCTGGTCACGCTCGGCACCTTGAGCGCCGCACGCGGACTCGCCCTGATGGTGACAACAACCCGGCCCGAGATCATCACCAACGACTCGTTCATCGCGATCTTCGGCGAGGGCGACATTGCCGGTGTGCCGGTACCGATCATCTGGACGGTGCTGACCGTGATCGCCGGCATCCTGCTGCTTCATTACAGCGTGTTCGGCCGGCAGATCTATGCGGCCGGCGGCAATCCAACGGCGGCGCTCTACTCCGGCATCAACACGAGACGCGTGACCACCCTCGCCTTCATTCTCACCGGCATGCTGGCAGGGCTCGCCGCGCTCGTCCTCGCCGCGCGCTCGCATGCGGCGCGACCCGATGTCGTGCAAGGACTCGAGTTGGATGTGATTGCTTCCGTGACGCTCGGCGGCTGCAGCCTGTTCGGTGGGCGCGGTTTCGTGCTCGGCACGCTGCTCGGCAGTCTCATCATCGGCACGCTCAATAACGGGCTGGTCCTGCTCGGCGTCAGCTCATCGCTGCAGCTAGTTATCAAGGGGGCCATCATCGTCGCGGCTGTGGCCTTTACCAGGAAATGAGCAGGAAATGACTCAGGAAGTAAGCCAGAAAGTGACAAGGGCACGCCGGTCACGCGTGAACTCACGTGCCCGCGTTGTTCGTGAATGGCAGGAGACGTAACACCAACAGGAAGACCAACGGAGAAGAATCATGAAACATCGTCGTGGCTCAGGAAGCGTTCTACCCACTCTCCTGGCGGTGGCCACCGTCGTGGCGCTGGCGTCGCCGGGCGTCTACGCGCAATGCGTGACCAGCCTGCCGGCCGGTTCCATCGGACCGAAAACGATTGTCGGACAAGGTCCGAACGGCGAAAAAGCGGCCTCGGTGGACGCTGTGAAGCTGAGCGACGCCGACATCGCCAAAATCAAGGCCGGCAAATTCAAGGTCGGCATTTCGATGCAGACCATGAATCTGGACTGGTCGCAACTACAGGTGCAAGGCATCACGGATACGCTCAGGAAATACGGCGTGGACGTGATCGGCACGGCCTCGGCGGAGTACCAGGTCGACAAGCAGATCGCGGATATCGAGAACACCATCCAGCGTCACCCGGACGGCATCATCTCCATCCCGGTCGATGGAACAGCAACGGCCGCCACGTACAAGAAAGTGTCCGAGGCCGGGATCAAACTCGTGTTCATGGACAACGTGCCGGCCGGGCTGAAGCATCCTGAGCAATACGCGTCGATGATTTCCGCCGACAGCGAAGGCAACGGCCAGATCGCGGCGAAAGTGCTCGCCTCGTGCGTGCCGCAGGGCGGCACGATCGGGCTCGTGAATTTCGGCGTGGATTACTTCAGCACGACGGAACGCACCAAGGCCGTCAACGACTGGATCAAGAAAAATCGTCCGGACATCAAGGTCAAGCAGGTCGCCTTTACGGACCCGTCGAAAGTGGGGCAAATCGCAGGCGATTTCCTCACCGGGAATCCGGACGTGAAGGGGCTGTTCGCCGTTTGGGATCAACCGGCGCTCGACACGCTGACGTCGATGCGGGCGCAAGGGGTGAATATTCCCGTCACGACGGTCGATCTTGGCCTTCAGTCCGCTATCGAGATTGCCAAGGGCGGACCGCTCAAGGCAACCGGCTCGCAACGCCCGTACGATCAAGGCGTCGCCGAGGCGATGGCGATGATGAAGGCGCTGATCGGACAAACGCCGCCGGCGTGGATCGGCGTGCAGTCCCTGCCAGTCGTTCAGGCGAACGTGCTCGAGTCTTATAAAACAGTGTTCAAGAAAGACCCGCCGCCCCAGCTTGCTGACGCCTGCAAGAAAGCCAAGCCGGCTTGCGGTTGACGCTTCAGGCACCGTACCTTGCCCCGGTGGAGCAAGGTACTATTACGGTTTGGCGTCCGGCGTGCAGCGCATCATGACTCGCGCGTCCTGGCGCCCGGCGCAGCAGGCTATCCGACAGGGCAACGGCCACGTCCATCGCCTGTTATGCTCGCTGCCCGCACCGTCATCCGTTTCCGCCCTCCATGAGTTCTGCAAGCCGCCGCATCGCGCACCTGGACATGGACGCGTTCTACGCGTCCGTGGAGCTCTTGCGCTATCCGGAACTGCGCGGCAAGGCGGTGGTGATCGGCGGCGGGCGCAATGGTGTGCCGCAAACGCTTGAAGACGGCAGCCGCCGCTTTGCGAAGCTGCGCGATTACGCGGGCCGCGGCGTGGTGACCACCTCCACCTACGAAGCCCGCGCGCTCGGCGTGTTCTCCGCGATGGGCATGATGAAAGCCGCCGTACTCGCACCCGACGCGATTTTGCTGCCCACCGATTTCGAGTCGTATCGCCACTACTCGCGCCTGTTCAAAGCAGCGGTCGCCGAGTTCACGGATCGGATCGAAGACCGCGGCATCGACGAAATCTATATCGACCTTACCGAGTTGCCGGGCGAGCCGCGCGAGATCGCCGCGCGCATCAAGCAGGCCGTCAATCAGGCCACTGGGCTCACCTGCTCCATTTGCGTGGCGCCGAACAAGCTGCTGGCGAAAATCGGCTCCGAACTCGACAAACCCGACGGTCTCACGATCCTGACGCCGGCGGACGTGCCATTGCGGGTCTGGCCGTTGCCGGTGCGCAAGGTCAACGGGATCGGCCCGAAGGCCGCGGAAAAGCTCACCGCGCTCGGCCTCGCCACGGTCGGCGATCTGGCTGCCGCGGATGCGGGGTTGTTGCAGGACCACTTCGGGCGCAGCTACTCGGCGTGGCTCATGCAAGTCGCGCAAGGCTACGACGAGCGGCCGGTGGTGGTCGAATCGGAGCCCAAGTCGATGAGCCGCGAGACGACCTTCGAGCGCGATCTGCATCCGCGTCATGATCGCCCCGCCCTGTCCAGTTCATTTACCGGCTTGTGCGTGCGGGTCGCGGAAGATCTCGTGAGGAAGGGCTATGTGGGGCGCACCGTCGGCATCAAGCTGCGCTACGACGACTTCCGCACGGTCACGCGCGACCTGACGCTCGACGAACCCACGGCCGACGCCACCGAGATCCGGCGCGCCGCAACTGAATGTCTGAGGCGGGTGGAATTGAACCGCAAGTTGCGGCTGCTGGGCGTACGCGTGAGCGCATTGACGCCGGCCAACGCGCAACCGGCAAAGCAGCGCGTACCGGTTCAGGCCGACTTGCCTTTTACCAGCGACGATTAACCCGCTGCTTCCACCGGGACACCGGCATTCGTGCGCGCCGCCGGCAAGCCCGTTTCCACACTCGACGCCGCAATCGAAAACACAAACGTGTTGATCCCGTTCGCGCTCTCCGCCGACACCGTGCCGCGATGCATTTCCGCAATCGCCTTCACGATCGCCAGACCCAGCCCGTGGTTCTCGCGGCTATTGGTACGAGAGACTTCCGCGCGATAGAACCGGTCGAACAGATGCTCGAGCACGGCCGGCTCGATTGGCTCGCCGGGGTTGGCCACCGCGACGCGCAACTGATCGCGCACATCCGAGATCGTCACCGTAATCGCCGCGCCCGGTGCACAGTGCTGGATCGCGTTCATCAACAGATTCGTGCAGGCGCGGCCGAACAGCGAGCGGTTCACACGCGCCACCGCGTCACCGCGCAATTGCGCATGCACGTGCGCTTCTTCCAGCGGAATCTCGAGGAACTCCAGCGTATGCGCAACTTCCGCGGCCAGCGACACTTCGACGAGGCCCGTCGCGCGCTCGCCCTGGTCGGCACGGGCGAGAAACAGCATGTCGTTGATGATCGCGCGCATACGCTCGAACTCTTCGAGATTCGATTGCAGCGTATGGCGCAAATCGTCGACCGAGCGATTGCGCGTCAACGCCACCTCGGTCTGCCCGATCAGAATCGTGACTGGCGTACGCAGTTCGTGAGCCACATCCGCGTTAAACGACTCGAGGCGGCCGTATGCGCCGTCCAGACGTTCGAGCGCGCCGTTGAACGAGTTGGCCAGATCGTTCAATTCGAGCGGCAGTGAGGCCGTATTCAGCCGCTGTGAGCGGTTATTCGGACTCACTGCGGACGCGTCTCTGGTCAGGCGCGTCAACGGCGCAAGACCGAGTCGCGTGACCGAGTAACTCAGCAGCAGCACGGCGAGACTGCCCAACGCGGACAACGCGGCGAGCGACGAACCGAACACGCGCATCGTGCGAGCGTTTGGCGAACAGCTGGCGGCAGCTTGCAATTGCACAGCTGGTCGGGCGCCGTAAGCCGGTATCGTCACGTTGACGGTCAGCATGTCCGCGCCGCCGCCGACCGGCGAAATCTTCGCGTAACCGCCCTGCCAGCTCGACACCACCGGCCCCTCGATGGGCTTGCCATAGAAAAAATGCGGATCGGCGCTCGTTACCGAGTACACCGTGCTGCCGTCGTGCGGCGTCATGTCGGTGAGCTTCTCGCGGGCCATGCGCCACTTTTCCGGCGTCACCGCGTGATAGACGATGATGCGCGCGATCTCGGTGCGAGCGTCGAGCGATTCGCGCAGATGGTGTTCGAGTTGCGTGCGCAACACCAGAAACAGACAGGTGCCGACCAACGTGAACACGAGCAGCGCCACCAGCGCGAACATCAACGCGAGGCGGCGGGCGATCGAACGGTTCATGATTGCTCTGCCTCCTCACGCACTTCGAGCACA
This sequence comes from Paraburkholderia sediminicola, assembly GCF_046027825.1. GTDB lineage: Bacteria > Pseudomonadota > Gammaproteobacteria > Burkholderiales > Burkholderiaceae > Paraburkholderia > Paraburkholderia sediminicola_D. The sequence goes on along the minus strand of NZ_JAQQDU010000013.1, from coordinate 64,882 downwards.
TAACCCATGCCGCGCACGGTATGCAGCAGCTTGGAGGAAAACGGCCCGTCGAGCTTGGCGCGCAGTCGTTTGATTGCGGTTTCGACCACGTTCGTATGGCTGTCGAAATTGACGTCCCAGACCAGCTCGGTGATCGCTGTCTTCGAGAGAATATCGCCCTGGCGGCGGGCCAGCACGCTCAGTAACTGAAATTCCTTGGCAGTCAGATCAAGCCGCACGCCATCGCGGGTGGCGCGCCGGCCGATCAGATCGACGAACAGATCGCCCACCGAAATCAGGGTCGACTCCTGCGAACGCGTGCGGCGCGCGAGGGCATGCAGCCGCTCGACCAGCTCAAGAAAGGAAAAGGGTTTGGTGAGGTAATCGTCAGCGCCTTCGCGCAAGCCGCGCACACGGTCGTTCACGTGATCGCGGGCGGTCAGCATGATGACCGGCGTCGATTTGCGCATGCGCAGCGCCTTCAGCACGCTAAAGCCGTCGCGTTTGGGCAGCATGACATCGAGGACGATCACGTCGTAGTCGAATTCAGTCGCCAGATGCATGCCTTCCTCGCCGTCGAGCGCGACGTCGACGACCCAGCCCTGCTCTGTCAAACCGGAGCGCAGGTAGTCCACCACCTTATGCTCGTCTTCAACGATCAGCAATTTCATGCGCGTCCCCTTGAATCTGCATTATACGAAACGCCTTGTTTTCCTCTTTCCTGTCTGGCCGTGTCATTGTCGAGCGGCTCACTTCGCGGGAGCCATCGCCTCCTTCGTGTCCGTCGTGCTGCCTGGCGCCGGCGAGCCCGCCACGTCCGTGCCGGCATTCCAGCCACCGCCCAGCGCCTTCACCAGTGAAACCGACAGCGTCATCTGCTGGCCGTGGATCTGCACGTCCTGACGCTCGCTGGTGAGCAGCGACTGCTGCGCGGTGATGACGTCGAGGTAGGCGACCAGGCCGCCCGAATAACGGTCGTTGGCCAGCGACAGCAGATGCTGCGCATCGGTCACCGCCTCGTGCGACTGCTTCGCCGCGCCATCCAGCACCGAGAGGCCGGTGATGCCGTCCTGCACCTGCTGGAATGCGGTGAGCACGGTTTGCCGGTAATTCGCCTCGGTGACCTGGTAGCCTTCGCTCGCATATTTCACGTTGGCCGCGCGGCGGCCGCCGTCGAACAGCACCTGGCCGACCGTCGCGCCGAGCGTCCACATCAACGTAGGCGCGCTCAGCAAGCTCGCGAACTGCGTGCTTTCCCAGCCGATGCCCGGCATCAGCGTCAGGCTCGGGAAGAACGCTGCCTTGGCGACGCCGATCTGCGCGTTCGCCGCGGCCATGGCGCGCTCCGCCGATGCGATATCCGGGCGGCGTTGCAAGACGTCGCTCGGAAGCCCAAGCGGAATCGGCGGCACCTGCGTGTCGAGCACTTTGGATTCGATTGCGAACTGCGGCGCGGGCACGCCCACCAGCGCGGCAATCGCGTGTTCTTCCTGCGCGCGCTGATTCAACAGCAGTTGCGCCTGCACACGTGTCGAATCGAGTAGTGACTTCTGCTGCAACACGTCGAGCCCCGACACCGAGCCGAGATCGTGCTCGGCCGTGACGTAATCGAGCGCCTTTTGCTGCAGTTTCACCGATTGATTCAGCACGTCGATCTCGGCGTCGAGTTCACGCAGCGAGAAATAGTCGGTGGCGAGATCGGTGGTCAGGACTAGCCGTGCGTTGGCGAGGTCGTCGGCCGATTGCTGCGCGGAGGCCGTGGCGCCTTCCACTTCGCGACGTATCCGGCCGAATAGATCGGTGTCGTAGTTGATCGTCGGGCCGAGTTGCAGATTGTTCTGCACCGTCGACGTGGTGGGCGTGGAGTAACTCGTTTGCGGCCGGTCCTGCGAGATCCTGAAGCGCGACCCGGTCGCGCTCAGATCCACTTCGGGAATCTGCTGCGCACGGGTGTTGGCGAGCGTCGCTTTGGCCTGCTCATAGTGCGCGCTTGCCGCGGCCAGTGTCTGATTCTGCGCGAGCGCCTGGGTTTCCAGCGCGGCGAGTGTCGGGTCACCGAAGGCGCTCCACCAGTCGGGCGAAATCGGCGCATGCGAAGGCGCCGCGACGCGCCAGTACGAATCGGTTTGCCAGGCCGGCGGCACCTCGGCTTGCGGCCGCTGATAATCCGGGCCGACCGTGCACGCGGCCAGCAACGCGGCGCTCGCGGCCGCCGCAAGCGCCGTGCGTGTCGCTCGCGTCGTTCGTGCCCGATAAGCGCCTGCCTGCTTCGCGATCACGACGCCCCCTTGACGCTCTTCTGCGGCTGCGCGATCTGCACGTGATCGCCGTCCGCGATCGAATCGCTCGGGTTGATGATGATCTTGTCGTTCGCGTCGATGCCGCTTTCGATTTCGAGCGACTGCCCCAGGTCCTGCGCGATGACGACCTTGCGCAACACCACATTGCCATTTCCATCGACCACCGCGAGCCGTGGACCTTCGGCGCGAAACAGCAAGGCATTGCCCGGCACCGTCAATTGCGCATGAGCGGCCGCCGGCACCGCCACCTGCACATACGCGCCGGGCCGCAGCGTGCCGTCAGGATTCGGCAAGGTCACTTCGATCTGCAGCGAGCGGGTTGGCACGTCGATCGCGCCGGAGATGTGCGTGATCGTGCCGTGGAACTGCTGCCCCGGCAATTCGGCCTGCGTGACCACCACCTTCTGTCCGACCGACACGTTCTCGGCGTACGCCTGGGGCAGTTGTACATAGACCCGCAGCGGATCCGACTGCGCCAGCGCGAACAGCGCGCGGCTCGTGCCGCTGCCCGCGTCGATCAGGTCGCCGACGTCGACATTGCGCTGCGTGACCACGCCCGCAAACGGCGCGACGATGCGCTTGAAGGATTCGAGTTGCTGCAGGCGTTTCACGTTGGCATCGGCGGCAGCGAGGTTGGCGACGTCCTGGGTGTACGTGCTCTGCCGCTCGTCGAGTTCCTGCTGCGAGACCGCATCGCGTTGACGCAATTGTTGCCAGCGGTCCGCCGAGCTTTTGGCAAGGCCGAGACTCGAACTGGCTTGCTGACGCTGCGCCAACGCCTGCGCGAGTTCCTGATCGATTTCCGGCGTATCCAGATCGGCAAGCAGTTGCCCCTGCGTCACCCGCGCGCCGATATCGACGTACCAGTGCAGCAGGTAACCGGTGGAGCGCGCGTAGATCGGCGATTCGACATTGCCGCGCAACGTGCCCGGCAGCAAGGTGTTGCCGCTTCCCTCCGTTTGCGTCGGGCTTATCACGCTCACATACTGCGTGGCGTTCTGCTTCGTCGTTTCAGCGACCGAGCGGTTCTGCAGAATATTCGCGACCACGGTGCGCAACGCGCCGAGCGCGAGCAGCGCCAACACGATCCAGACAGCCATTTTGGCGCGCTTCCATTCGCGATGGCGCGGCGGCAAGGCGTGGCCACCTTCGGTCTCTCGCGCGGGAATCGCCAGCGATGCATGGGTTTTTTCGGTCATCTCAGTCAGCCATCTCAGTCAGCCGTCAATTAACGTTACGCGGGTTTGCCAGCGCCGCCGTGGTCCGGCGCGGGGCCGTCATGGCCGTGGCCGCCCATCGTGTCTGTGTCGTCATCGTCGCGGTGGCGCCGCGCGAGTCGGGTATGAATAGCCGCGAACACCAGCGGCACGAAAAACAGCGTGGAGACGGTGGCGAACAGCAGCCCGCCGATCACCGCGCGGCCAAGCGGCGCGTTCTGCTCGGCGCCCTCGCCAAGACCCAGCGCCATCGGAATCATGCCGATGATCATCGCGAACGCGGTCATCAGCACCGGCCTGATCCGGCTTGCGCCAGCCTCGAGCGCGGCGGTGAGCGGCGGTGCCCCGGCGGAGAGCCGCTGGCGCGCGAACGACACCATCAAAATACTGTTGGCGGTGGCGACACCCATTGTCATGATCGCGCCGGTCAATGCGGGCACGCTCAAATGCGTGCCGGTCAGGAACAGCATCCAGACGATGCCCGCCAGTGCCGCGGGCAAGGCGCTAATGATGATCAGCGGATCGACCCACGACTGGAAATTCACCACAATCAGCAGATAGACCAGCACGATCGCCATCGCCACGCCAAGGCCCAGACCGAAGAACGAACTGCGCATGGTCTGCACCTGGCCGCGCACCGTGATCTGACTGCCGCGCGGCAGCGAGGCCCGCACGTTATCGACGAGCTTGTCGACCTGATTCGCCACGCTGCCCAGGTCGCGCTTCTCGACGCTCACGTACAGATCGATCACCGGCCTGATGTTGTAGTGCGTGATTTCCGCGAACTGAGTCTGCGGCGAGACCCGCACCAGGTTGCCGAGCAATTGCGTCGGCCCGTTGGCGGAGCCTGAAACCGGTGTACGCAACAATTCATCGATCGACGAAATCTGATACTGCGGAGTTTGCACCGCGACGCTGTATTCCACACCGTTTTTGTTGTTGAACCAGAACCCCGGCGACGTCTGCGAACTGCCCGACAACGAAATGAGCACATTCTGCGCCACGTTGCTCGCGCTCAGATTGAGCTGCTGCAGGCGCGTGCGATCCATCTGAAGATTGATCGCAGGCTCGTCCAGTTTCTGCTGGATGTGGGTGTCGACGGTGCCGGGAATCATCCGCACCTGTTTCAGCAACTTGCGCGCGATGTCGAAGTTGCCCTGCTGATCCGCACCGGCAATCTGCACGTCGACGGCGGCGGGCAGGCCGAAGTTGAGAATCTGCGTGACGATGTCGGCCGGCTGAAAGAAGAACTCGACGCCCGGAAAGCGCTGCGGCAGGATCGTGCGCAGTTTGTCCATGTAGCGTTGCGTCGGCTTGTGATCCTCGTTCAAGGCCACCTGAATTTCGCCGTCGAGCGTGCCGATCGTGCCCGCGTTGCTATATGAGAGGTTGATACCGCTATAGGGCAAGCCGAGGTTATCGAGAATCGTGGCGAGTTCCTGAGGCGGCACGACCTCGCGGATCACCTTCTCGACTTCGTCCGCGAGACGCGCGGTTTCCTCGATGCGGGTGCCGGTCGGCGCACGCATGTGCAGACGAATGTCGCCTGCGTCGACGCTCGGGAAGAAGTCCTCGCCGAGCACAAACACAAGACTCATCGAGACGACACAGAAACCGAGAAACACGCTGCCGAACATACCGCGGCGCACCAGCACGCTGCTGAGAATCACGATGTAAGCAGCCCGCATGCGCTCGAAACCGCTGTCGAAACGCAAGTAGATGCGCCTGAACATACTCGGCCTGGCACCGGCCTTGGGCTTATGCGCGTGGCCCATCAGCAGCATCGCCAGCGTCGGCACCAGCGTACGCGACAGGATGTACGAGGCGAGCATCGCGAACACCACCGCTTCGGCAAGCGGCACGAACAGATAACGCGCGACACCGGTCAGGAAGAACATCGGCACGAACACGATACAGATACACAGCGTCGAGACCAGCGCCGGAACCGCGATTTCGCCGGCGCCGTCGAGAATCGCATCGTGCAGATTCGTGCCCATATGCAGATGCCGTTCGATATTCTCGATCGTCACCGTCGCATCGTCGACCAGAATCCCGACCGCCAGCGCCAGGCCGCCCAGCGTCATGATGTTGATGGTTTGCCCAAGCGCGTGCAGCGCGATCAGCGAGGACAGAATCGACAGCGGAATCGAAATCGCGATGATGCAGGTGCTGCGCCAATTGCCGAGGAACAGCAGAATCATCGCAGCAGTCAATGCGGCGGCGACCACCGCCTCCCGCACCACGCCCTGCACGGCCGCTTTCACAAACACCGACTGGTCGAACAAGGCCGTGATGTTCAGGTCCGGCGGCAACGCGGCGCGTACGTTCGGCAGCAGGGCATGCAACGTATTGACGATCGAGAGTGTCGATGCACTGCCGTTCTTCAGCACCGAGATCAACACACCACGGTGTCCGTCCTGCCGCACGATATTGGTCTGCGGCGAGAAGCCGTCGCGCACGTGAGCGACTTCACGCAGATACGTCGTCGCGCCATTGAGCGTGCGCACCGGAATATCGTTGAGCCCCTCCACCGTGGCGGGGGAGCCGTTCATGTTGATCGTGTATTCCTTCGGCCCGATCTTCGCCGTGCCGGTCGGCAGAATCAGGTTTTGCGCATTGAACGCGCTGACCACATCCGAAGGCGTCAAGCCTTTGGCGAGCAACGCACGCGTGTCGAGGTCGACCGAGATCAGGCGCGATTTGCCGCCGTACGGATACGGCACGGCGGCGCCCGGAATCGTTACCAGTTGCGGGCGCAGGAAGTTCAGCGCGGTGTCGTTGAGCGCCTGCTCGGAGAGCTTCGGACTCGACAAGCCGAGCTGGATCACCGGAATGCTGGAGGCCGAATAACTGATCACCAAAGGCGGCGTGGCGCCTGGCGGCATCTGTTTGAGCTGCGCCTGTTCGACGGCCACCGTCTGCGCGATCGCGGTCTGGATATTGGCGTTCGGCTGCAGGAAGATCTTGAGAATCGTGATGCCCTGCAGCGACTGCGATTCAATGTGCTCGATGTCGTTGACCGTGGTGGTCAGACTGCGCTCATTGACGGACGTGATGCGGTTGGCCATGTCCTCAGCCGACAAGCCCGCGTAGTTCCAGATGATGCTGACTACCGGAATATTGATTTCCGGCAATACGTCGACCGGCGTGGTCAACAACACGAATGGTGTCGCCAGCAAGATCAGAATGGCCATCACGATGAACGTGTATGGCCGCTTAAGCGCAACGTTGACGATCCACATGAAACGCGCCCGAGAGAATGCAGGTAAGGAATTGAATCGCCGTGACCGAAGATCGCGCTGTTTCAGCATTCGACATGCTGAAGCCGGCAAACATGAAGACATGTTGCCGGGGCCAATGCCCGCGCTTCTCCCGGTGAAACAGTAGCTATGCTAGATCGATAGTACCAACGCCTGCATGGCGCGAAAATGGCGAATTTGTCAGGAAGGCTAATGTAAGGATTAGCCTCCGCTCAAACGTACTCAGGCTTGGGCTGCGCAAACGTTTGATGAGAGGGAGATAAGCGCTTTTAAGGGTATAACTAAAGACATATCTCGCCGAACTGCCGCGAGATATGCCGTTAGATTAAATTGCGCAATGCAAATACCTTACGCTTTGTTTTTATTATTTCAAATACATTGCGTTCAAGGCGAGCCTAGCTAATCACCGTCCACTTGCCGACCTTCGCGACCTCACGCTCGTCGAAATCGAAGCCGAGACCCGGCGTCTGATGCAACACGATGCGCCCGTTCCTGTGGCTGAGTTGACGATCGATCAGGCGACGGAAATTGAGCACCTGGTCGTCCCAGAAGTACTCGACGTAACGCGCATTAGGTGTGGCCGCAACCAATGGCGCATGCACGTCATGGAACCAGTGCGGGCACATCACCACACCGTAACTCGCCGCAGTCGCCGCAATCCGCCGCCATTCGCTGATGCCGCCACACACCACCGCATCGGTTTGCAGGATCGCCGCGCCGCCCTTGTCGAGCAGTTCCTTGTGATACCAGCGGCCATACCCGATTTCGCCTGTCGCGACCGGCACGCGCGTCAGCTTGGCGAGGCGCGCGTGATTGTCGATATCGTCAGGGGAAAAAGGCTCTTCCACGAAGTACGGATCGTATTGCTCGATCCGCCGCAGATGCTGCAAGGCCTGAGTGGTATCGGTCCAGCCGTTGTTGATGTCGATCATCAGTTCGACATCCGGGCCGATCGCCTCGCGTGCGGCGCGCACGCGTGCTTCTTCTTCGCGTGGCGACAGGCGGCCGCCCTTCATCTTCACGGCCTTGAACCCCATCTCGACATAGCTCGCCATTTCTTCGCCGAGCATGCCCGCGGACTTGCCGTCGAGATAGTAGCCACCGCTCGCATACGCGGGCACGGTATCGAGTTCGACGGCGCCGAGGTACTTGTGCAGGGGCACGTTGTGGCTGCGCGCGTTCAGGTCCCACAACGCCGTATCGAGAATACTGATCGCGCGCATCACGGTGCCGGCACGGCCTTGCAGTAACGCCTCCTGATACATCGCCTGCCAGAGGCCCTCCACCGCATACGAGTCCTTGCCGATCAACACCGGCGCCAGCAACTGTTCGACGGCCACGCGCAGCAGTTCGCCCCCCGCGCTGCCGACATAACAGAAGCCGATTCCTTCCACACCATCGGTCGAGCGCACTTTCACCAGACCATAGTGACGCGTCGAGACCGTGCGCGTTGCAAACGAGGTCACGCGATCGAGCGGCACACCCGCTGCGCAAACCGATACCGATTCAATCCTTGGCATTTCCACACTCCTCCATTTTTGCGGGCCGTCCGCGTCTGATGCGCGTTCGGTGAGATCGAAGTGTGATAGCCGTGAGGCGTCAAAAACAGTATCCTTTGGCTTCTTCAAAAGATAAAAATTCTATTCGATGGACTCGCGCTATCTGCAGAGCTTTGTCTATGTGGTCGAACTCGGGTCGATCGCGGAAGCCGCGCGCAGGCTCGATCTGACGCCCGCGGCGGTCGCGCAACGCGTAAAGATGCTCGAACAGGAACTCGGCGCAAAGCTGGTGCGCCGCTCGGGCCGCACCGTCGGCACGACCGAAGCGGGCGAGCGCATTCTGGAGCGCGCCCGCGCGGTGCTGCACGATATCCGCGACCTGAAATCCGACCTGAACGACGAATCGGTACTCGCGGGTCAACTGCGGCTGGGCGGCACGCCCACCATGATGACAAGCGTGATTCCCGATGTGCTGGCCGGGCTGCTCGCGCGGCATCCGCAGATCGATATCTATCTGGAACCGGGCAACTCGGTCGACCTCTACCGCAAAGTGGTGAGCGGCGATCTCGATGCGGCGATGCTGGTTCAGCCGCTCTTCGATCTGCCGAAAAGCTGTGACTGGCACACGTTTCGCGAAGAACCACTGGTGCTGCTCACGCCTGCGTCGATGCAGGTCGACGACCCGCACGCCGTGCTGCAACGCGAGCCCTTCGTACGCTACGACCGCAATGTGGTCGGCGGGCAGTTGGCCGACGGGTATTTGCGGCAGCACGGCATCCAGCCCCATCAGCGCTGCGAGCTCGACGGGCTCGATGCCATCGCGGTGATGGTGGACCGGGGGCTCGGCGTGTCGCTGGTACCGGACTGGCTGATGACGCGTTTCTCCGGTCTCTCGCTCGCGAAATGGCCGTTGCCGCATGCGTTTCCAAAGCGTGTGGTCGGCTTGTTGTGGGGCCGCTCGTCGGCGCGCATGCGGCTCGTCCACGCATTCCTGAAGGCCGCGCAGGAACTGAACGCCACACCCGGCGAGACACAAAAATAATTAACGTTTGAAGCAAGCGGCTCGCGCTTCTTCGCGGTTCCAGGTCACGCAATACTGCGTCGGCGCCTGAATGCTTAGCACCGGCATGCCGGGCATTCACGGACGCGACCTACATGGACATCGAAGGAGACATTCCCATGAGCACGCCCACGCCCGGCCTACGCGGCGTTCTGTCGCCGGTACTCACGCCGTTCAACGCCGATCGCTCGCCCTCGCCCGCCCGCTTCGTCAAACATTGCCGCTGGCTGCTGCGCCAGGGCGTGGGGCTGGCCGTATTCGGCACAAACTCCGAAGCGAACTCGCTGACGGTGAGCGAAAAGCACACGCTACTCGACGCTTTGCTCGACGCCGGTTTACCGCCCGAACTAATGATGCCGGGCACGGGCGCCTGCGCGCTGCCCGATGCGATCGAATTGACGCGCCAAGCGGTGAACAGCGGTTGCGCCGGTGTGCTGATGCTGCCGCCGTTTTTCTACAAGGGCGTGAGCGACGAAGGTCTGTTTCGCGGCTTTGCCGAAGTCATCGAAGCTGTAGCCGATGCTCGCCTGCGCGTTTACCTGTATCACATCCCGCCGGTTTCTCAGGTCGGTATCAGCTTCGGATTGATCGAGCGTTTGCTCATGCGCTATCCCGGCGTGATCGCCGGCATCAAGGACAGTTCCGGCGATTGGAATCACACCGCTGCGCTGCTGCAGGAATTCCAGAGCGCCAGCTTTGATGTGTTTGCCGGCACCGAAACGCTGCTGCTGCCGACCATGCAGCACGGCGGCGCAGGGTGCATCACGGCGACCGGCAACGTCAACGCGGCCACAATCGTCCGCCTCGCACAAACATGGCGCGAAGCGGATGCCGCCGATCAGCAGCAACGGCTCAACGACACGCGCACGATATTCCAGCGTTACCCGATCATCGCCGCGATGAAGGCCGCCATCGCGTGGCAATCGGGCGATCCGCAATGGACCACGATGCGCCCCCCACTGATCGAACTCGACGACGCACAACAACACGAACTCCAACAGGCGCTCACGCACATCGGCTTCGAAATCGAAGACGCGTCGACGCTCGCCGCCGACCTTCAGGAGACAAGCCCCGCCTAGCCATGGAAACGCGGCTCGCCTGCCCGTACACTCTCACATCGTTCGCCCGCCCCAGCCTTCAAAACAACCAGCACGGCGGGCCAGGAGACAACCCTTGCAGACCCAAACGTCCTACCCTGCCACCGTCGACGCGAACCCGGCCGATCAGTTGTTCCGGCGCGTCGCGTGGCGCTTTATGCCACTGCTGTTCGTCGGTTACGTGGTCGCTTATCTGGATCGCGTCAACGTCGGCTTTGCGAAACTGCAAATGCTCAGCAGCCTGCATTTCAGCGAAGCGGCTTACGGCCTCGGCGCCGGTTTCTTTTTCATCGGCTACTTCCTGTTCGAGGTGCCGAGCAACCTGCTGCTGCATCGCTTCGGCGCGCGGCGCTGGATCGCTCGCATCATGATTACGTGGGCGCTGCTTTCGATGGTCACGGCCTGGGTGCACACGCCCTTGATGTTCTACGTGGTGCGCTTTCTGCTCGGCGTCGCCGAAGCGGGCTTCTTTCCCGGCATGATCCTGTACCTCACCTACTGGTTTCCCTCACACCGGCGCGGCAAGATGACCGCTTTGCTGATGGCGGGCATTCCGGTTTCCGGTTTGCTCGGCGGCCCGCTGTCCGGCTATCTGATGCACGCCTTCAACGGCACGTGGGGACTCGAAGGATGGCAGTGGCTGTTCATCGTCGAAGCGTTGCCGTCGCTTGTGCTCGGCTTCGTCATCTATCGTTGCCTGGACGATCGTGTGGCCGATGCAAAGTGGCTCAGCAGCGAAGAAAAGCGCCTGATTCAGGATGAAATCGATGCCGACGCCGTGGTGCGCACGCATGGCTCGGTGCGCGCCGTGTTCGGGTCGGCGCGCGTCTGGCTGTTGTGCCTCGTGCTGTTCGGCGTGGTCATGGGCTCGTACGCGATCGGCTTCTGGCAGCCCACCATCATTCGCGGCACAGGGATCGACGATCCTTTGATGATCGGCTTGCTGACGATGATTCCTTATTCGGTGGCGCTGATCTCGATGATCACGGTGGGCCGCCACGCGGACCGCACGCGCGAGCGGCGCTGGCATGTCGTCGTGCCCGCACTGGTGGCGGCGTGCGGCTTCAGCCTGTGCGCGGCCAACGGTGACAGTTCGCTGCTATCAATGATCGGGCTCACACTGGCCGTCTCCGGCGTGGTTAGCGCGCTGCCGATGTTCTGGGCGCTGCCCACCGCGTTTCTCGGCGGCAGCGGCGCGGCGGCGGGGATCGCGCTGATCAACTGCACCGGCAACCTGGCGGGTTTTATCAGTCCGACGGTGATCGGTTGGCTCAAGGGCTACACGCATACGCTGGCGTCCGGGCTCGTGCTGACGGCTTGCACGTTGACTTTATCCGCCGTGCTGATTCTGGTGTTCATTCCGGCGAGGTTGGTGAATCGCTGAGGCGGTTTTGTTTGGGCCGGTTTGGTTTTCGGCGCTTTGTTTTGGGTGCATCGGTTTCGGGCGCATCGGTGTCGAACAACAAAAAGGCCGGTCAACTATCAAAGTTGACCGGCCTTCCTATTTGGAACCGCTGGCTTATTTAGCCAACCTGGTTCGCAATCTGATTCGCCGACATCGCGGCACGCGTATCACTTCGCAAACAACGACGACATATCCGCAAACGCCTTGAATTCCAGCGCGTTACCCGACGGATCGAGGAAGAACATCGTGGCCTGTTCCCCGACCTCACCCTTGAATCGCACGTGCGGTTCGATGATGAAGTCGATGCCGGCCTTCTGCAGCTTGTCCGCTGCGGCCTGCCATTGGTCCATCGAGAGCACCGCCCCGAAGTGGCGCACCGGCACCGCGTCGCCGTCGACCTTGCTGGTTTGACGGTGGCCGATTTCCTCGGGCGCAAGATGCGCGACGATCTGGTGCCCGTAGAAGTTGAAGTCGACCCAATCCGGCGAGCTGCGCCCTTCCGGACAGCCGAGCAACTCGCCATAGAACTCACGTGCGGCGGCGAGGCTATGGACAGGAAACGCCAGATGGAACGGCGGCAAAACGGTTTCGGCAACGCTCATGATGGGAAAACTCGCAGGAAGGAAAGTGGGCTCGTGTATCGGCTAATCAAGCGGCTAATGAAGCGGTCCATGAAGGCACACGCGTGAGGCCAATTTTAACCATGACTAAAAATGGTGAAAAACGATATATATTTGATCTGACCAACACCAAAATCGATCAATCGACGATGCTCAGCGAACTCAAGACCTTTATCGCCGTCAGCCAGCACGGCACGTTTTCCGGCGCGGGCGCGCGTATCGGACTGACCCAATCGGCCGTGAGCGCGCAGATGCAGCGGCTCGAAACGGAGCTCGGATTCGCGCTGTTCGACCGCACGGGCCGCTCCGCCACGCTCAACGACGCCGGCCGCGAAACGCTCGCGCTCGCCGAAGAAATGATGACGCTGTACGCACGGCTCTCGGAACGAGGCGCGGGCGGGGCCGAAAGCGGCATGCTGCGGGTGGGGGCGATCGCGTCCGCGCAAGTGTCGTTTCTCGCCGACGCGCTGGCCCGCTTTCGCGACGACCGCCCTGGCTGGCGGATTCGCGTCGTGCCGGGCGTGTCGCTGGGTTTGCTTGGACAGGTGGACTCGGGCGAACTCGATCTCGCCGTGATCATCAAGCCGCCGTTCGCGCTGCCGTCAGAACTCGAATGGCGCACGCTCGTCACCGAACCTTTCGTGCTGCTGGTGCCCAGGACGCTTGCGCGGAGCAAGCGGTCCTGGCGCGAGCTGCTCATGAGCGAACCATTCATCCGCTATGACCGCGGGTCGTTCGGCGGCAGGCTGGTCGACCGCTTTCTGCGGCGCGCACGGCTGAACGTGCACGACGTCATCGAACTGGACGAGTTGCAAGGTATCGCGCAACTGGTCGCGCGCGGCATCGGCGTGGCGCTGATTCCGAATACGGCGGGGCTCGGCAAGTGGCCCGCCAACGTCACCGCACTCGAACTCGGCGATGCGACGTTTGACCGTGAAATCGGGCTTGTGCAGCGTCCCCGGCACAGCCGCCAGGCGGTAGCGGGGGCACTGGCCGAGTGTATCGGTGCCGCGGCGGGGGCTGGAGTGGTGCGACCGGACTGAATGAGCGGCTTCATCTGTCTTGGCTGTCTTGGCTGTCTTGGCTGGGTTGGCTGGGTTGGCTGGGTTGGCTGGGTTGGCTGGGTTAGCCGGCAAACGCACGATTGTGCTGTTGCACAGGCCATCAACTGTATCTGTGAGATTGGCACGCGGGCGAGCAGAATCGTCGTTCGCGCATCGATCCGCGCTGTTCGCCTGTGCCGCAACGAGTGGCACGGTTTGCCTGCCGCCGAGGTATACAACATGACCGCCAGTTCCTTCCTCACCGCCGATGTCCTGATCGCCTATAGCGCCTACTTCGTCGGCACGGCGAGCCCGGGGCCGAGCAATCTCGCGATCATGTCGCTCGCCATGAGCGCCGGCAGGAAATCCGCGCTCACCTTCGCGCTTGGCGTGGTGTCCGGTTCGTTTTTCTGGGCGTTGCTGGCGTCGCTCGGTTTGTCGGCGGTACTCGCCACTTACTCGGAATGTCTGGTGGCGATCAAGATTGCCGGCGGACTTTATCTGCTGTGGCTCGGCTTCAAATCCGCGCGCTCCGCATTCAGCGCAGAAAAGCTGCCCGCGAATACCGCACGCGAAGGCGAACCGCTCAAACGGCTCTATCTGCGTGGCCTGCTGCTGCACCTCACCAATCCGAAAGCGATTCTGGTGTGGCTCTCGATCGTTTCGCTAGCTATGTCGCCGGCAAGCGGCACGTCGCACACCGCGCCGGTCGTGCTCGGCTGCATGGTGATCGGCGTATCCGTGTTCAGCAGCTACGCGGTGCTGTTTTCAACCGCGTCCGCACGGCGCATCTACGTCGCGATCCGTCGCTGGCTGGATGGCTCGCTGGCCATCATGTTCGGCATTGCCGGTATCAAGCTGCTCACTTCGAAAAGCTAGCCGCGCCTTCGGAGCGCGTCCGCTCTGCGATACTGTCACCCTGATGACTCGAGCGGACACGCGGACACGATGAGCGGTGGTAATGACCTGAATCCGGCAGCAAAGCGCTCGCCATTACAAAAGCGGCTGTATCTGGCGGGCGCCGTCGCGCTGCTCGCCAGTCTGATCGCGGCGGCGATCATCTATGCAATGGCCCCGGCGCCCGACGACGCCGTCTCCATGTACGGCATCGCGGACCCGCGCTACCAGATCGAATTGCAGCGCATCGGCGGCACCGCGGAAGTGCTGATGGCGCAACTTCATCAGTGGTTCGACCGTCTTTGGCACGGTACAGCGCTCGCTTTCACGGTGGCCGTGCTTGGCGCACTGGTCGCCGGCGCATGCTTTTTTATCGGCTACTTCTTTGCCGACGAAGAGTCGCAGACCTGAAGCAATCCCCCGCGTCAGGCCAAACAGATGTTCACGATGCGCCCTTAACCTGCGTACCAGGCTGCTCCACGCCTGCCAGGCGCAGCGCTTCATGCAGGGTGCTGAAAATACATTCTGCTCCAACGATCGGCGCGATCCCGTGCCGGTCCATATCCGAGCGCAAATAGCGGTTCACGCGCGCGAAGATCACTTCGATGCCCTGGTTCTTTAGCGTCTCGCACAACTCGCCGACTGAACGCGCCGCCGAATAGTCGAGGTCGGTGATCGCGCCGGAGTCGATCACGAACCAGCGCACCGCGCTTGGCGCATGGTCGACCAGGCTGCGGACGTCGTCGACGAAAAAGTGGTCGTTCGCGTAGAACAGATCGGCGCCGAAGCGATAGACGATCAGCCCCGGCGCGGTCTGGAGTCCGGGCGCGGCCGGCACCGGCACCCAGATGCCGCCTTCGCCGGGCACGAGAATCATGGTGTGCGGCTGGTAACTATGCCGCACATGTCGCAGCAGCGATAACGCCACCGCCACCAGAATGCCGTGCTCGACACCGATCAGCACCACGGCCGCCGCGGTGAACACGGCCAGCGTGAACTCACCGGGACTTTCGCGGCGAATCGAAAACAACGTCTTCAGATTGATCAGGCCGATGGCGATCGTAAACACGATGCTGGCCAGAATGCAGTGCGGCAGGTACTGCAGAAAACGGCTGAAAAACAGCAGCACCACGACCACCACCAGCGCGAATACGATCTGCGCGAACTGGCTGCGCGCGCCCGCGCGATCGGCCATAGCGGTTTGCGTCGGGCTGCCGTTCACCACGAAGGCGCCGGAAAACGCCGCGGCGGCGTTGGCGGCGGCAATACCCAGCAGATCGGCATTGGTATCGGCGGTTTCGTGATAGCGCTCGGCGAATACGCGGCTCGCGGCGGCGCTCTGCGCGACGATCATCACGAAACACGAGGCGGCAACCGGCAGCAGATCGAGCATCTGTTGCCACGTAACCGAAGGCATGCGCAACGGCGGCAGTCCGCCGGCCACCGGCCCCAATATGGCAATACCGTGTGCCGCGAAACCGTAAACATCGCTTGCAGCGATACCCACCACCACCGCGATCAACGGCACCGGCACGCGTGGTAAAAACCGCTTGCACACCAGAATGGCGACCACCACCAGCGCGGAGATGGCAAGCGTCGGCAGATTGATCTGCGCCGATTCGCGCACCACGAGCGCAAGTTGAGCGACGCTGCTCGCGCCATGCCCGGGTATGCCGAGCATGTCGCCCAGCATGGCGATGCCGACCTGCACGCCGACACCGGCGAGGAAGCCGACCAGCACGGTACGCGAGAGAAAGTCAGCGAGAAAACCGAGCTTGAAGATCCGTGCGATGAACAGGAGCGCGGCGGTGAGCAACGCGACCATCCCGGCGAGCGCCGCATACTCGGCGCTCGATGCCGGAGCCATGGTCGAGAGCCGGCTGGCGAAAATGGTGGCGGTGGCGGAGTCGGCCGCTACGATGAGGTGCCGCGATGCGCCGAAGAATGCGAACGCGATGAGCGGCAGAAAGACGGTGTAAAGGCCCGTAACGGCAGGCATGCCGGCGATGCGCGCGTAGCCTAGCACCTGCGGAATATCCATGAACGCCACTTGCACGCCGGCCAGCGCATCGCGCGCCGCCGCGGCACGGCTTAGAGGAAGTACGCCCTTCAGTACGCCAAGGCGTGTGGTGATGTTTGCCAGAAAATCTCGCATGCGCGATGGTGCCCCGAACTAAGGTTATCGCGCATCGTGCCGTGACTCGGCACACAAAGGCAAGGCTTGCGGCTTTAATCGGCTAAAGAAACGGGTAAAAACCGGCCATGGCGTCTAACTTGCCACTGAAAGCGCCACTGAAACCGACCCACTTTGGCTTAACGCTTGAACTGCCCTGTCAGCGGATCCACATGCCGCGCGAAACCGAACAACGCGGCGATGCCGATTGGACAGGCGATGATGAACACGGCCAACATCTCGCACCCCGTAACAAATTGTTACTGCCAAGTTTAAGCGATTGGCGTGCGAATTGAATGAGGGAAAACGCAAAACACTGTTGCGGAGTATTACAACGTCGTTACTATCGCACGGGGTACGGTCCGCGAGAATACACCTGAAAACACGGCAATTGGTGGAGAAAAAAGCGCGCTCGACACAACGCGCTATGATGCGCAAACCTTTGCCCGCCTACAAACCGGTTACGCCATGTACACGTCAACTTTCATCTTCGCAACCAGGCAGTTAGACGAACGCTTCTACCGGCTCGACGAGACCATCGCCACCGCCGCCAAGGCCATTCCCGGCTATCTCGGCGAAGAGGCTTGGGAGAACGCGTCGACTGGACTGACGTCGAATGTGTACTACTGGGCGTCGCTCGACGCATTGCAGGCTTTGATGCAGCACCCCGCGCATCTGGAAGCGAAGGCGGCGCAGGCAAACTGGCTCGATGGTTACCAGGTGATCATCGCTGAAGTGCTGCGCACTTATGGTGATGCAGGCTTCGCGCATCCTGCAGCGGCCCATCGAACACACGATGGACCGCCCGCGCAAGCCGCGTCGCCCGCACCATGAAAGTGCAGCCCTATTTCGCTTCCTTGAACAGCACGACCCCAGCGAAACTCACCAGCCCGCACGCCAGCACATACCACGCCGGCGCGTAAAAACTACCCGACATGCGCCACAACGCGCTGACGATCAACTGCGCGAAGCCGCCGAAAAGCGTCACGCCTAACGCGTAGATGATGCCGAGCGAGGTCGCCCGCACTTCCGGTTTGAACGCTTCGAGAATCAGCACGAACCCCGCTGGGCTCGAAAGCGTCATCAAGCCGATCAACACGAATACGACCAGCACCACCGTGTAGATCGACGGCCATGTTTTGATCGCGTGAAACGCCGGCAGTAGCACCACCAGGGATACCACCGACGCCGCGTACAGCAAAGTCTTGCGACGCGGCATGCGGTCCGCGAGACGGCCAGCGAACGGCGAGCCGACCAGCAACACGAGGCCGGCCGTGCAGCCGGCCAGCAGCGACACCGCAGCGGGCATGCCGGTTGTCATCGTCAGGAACGACGGCAGGAAAAACACGATCACGTACATCGACGAGGTGCCGCCGATCACCAGCATCGTGCCCGCCACGATCTGCCGCCATTCGATGCGAGCTTTAGGCTTAGCCGCTTTCGCTGCATGCGCGGCCGGCAAGGTCTCGTCGAGATGCTTGCGCAGATAGAAACCCAGCGGACCGATCAGCAGCCCGATCAGAAACGGCACGCGCCATCCCCATGCAAGCAATGCCTCGTGCGACAGGCTGCGCGAGAGCGTTGCCGCCACCAGCGCGCCAACCAGCGCCGCGCCGCCCTGCGAGGCCATCTGCCAGCTCACCAGCGAACCGCGCCGCCCCGCGCTGCCCGACTCCATCAGCAAGGTGGTCGCCGCGCCCACTTCTCCGCCCGCCGAAAAGCCCTGCAGCAAACGGCCCAGCACGATGATCGCCGGCGCTGCCAGACCGATCGTCGCGTAAGTCGGCGCGAGGCCGATCATGCCTGTGCCGAGCGCCATTAGCGAAACGGTGAGCACGAGGGCCTGCTTGCGGCCCGCGCGGTCGGCATACGCGCCGATCACAATGCTGCCGAGCGGCCGCACGACAAAGCCGACGCCGAAGGTTGCAAGCGACATCATCAGCGCGCCCACGTCGCTGCCGGCCGGGAAGAACAGCTTGCCGATCAGCGCGGCGAAGAAGCTATAGACCGTGAAGTCGAAGAACTCGAGGCCGTTGCCGAGTGCCGCGGCAACGACAGTCCGGCGCGACGCGTGGCGCTCATTCACATCGGTCAGCTCGGTCGCGACAGCACCAGCGGTGTGTTGGATTGCATTCATGGGGAAACTCGCGCCTAGAAGTTGTGATACATGCCCAGCGACACGGTGACCGGCGTCGTGCCGAGTTCCGGTGCGGTGCTGCCGCTTTGTGTCGGCAGCGGATTATTGTTCAGCAGTACGGTGGAAATGCCGTAGTTACGGATGAAGCCGGCGCGCGCATAAAGCCCCGTACGTTTGGAGAGGGTGTAGTCGTAGCCAAGCATCACGCCGAATGCCGAATCTTTCGCGAGATTATTTGCCGAGTCGTGCACGCCGGACGTATCGCGATACACCACCGAAGCGCGGAACGCGTTGCGCCCGACCGGCCAGATCGTGCCGAGCGTATAGACGCGCGCGATGCCGTCGTTGGCGAGCTTCGGCGCGTACTGGTTGAACGCGCCGGACAGCACGATCTTGCCAGTGTCGACCACCACACCGAGGCCGTAAAGATCGTTGCGCACGGTGGTCGTGCCACCGGTTCCGGTTGCGCTCCACACCTGGTTGTAGGTGCCCGTCACGTAAGTCGTGCCGTCATACCACTGCAACAGCGCGCCCTGCGCCGCCGCGGTTGGCGACTGCCCGGCCACGTTGCTCGGCGCATACATCAGTTCCGTACTGAAACCCGCGAAGCTCGGCGACAGGTAAGTGATCGCGTTGTTCACCCGCGCGGCCAGTTGCGTCGCACCGGCGCCGAGGTCACTGTTGTAGCCGAAGCCCTTCGGCGTCTGCACGACAGCCGTGCCGAGCCACGTATATGCCGAGTTGGTGCCCACCGTGCCGAACACATCGACGAAAAGCGGCAAACCCGTGCCGATCTGTTTGCCGAAACGCACGCGGCCATAAGTCGACGAATTCAGCCCCACCCATGCCTCGCGATTGAAGAACGAGGTGTTGTCCTGCATGGCGCCGCTATTGGCGAGAAAGCCGTTCTCCAGATTGAATTCGGCGCGCAGGCCACCGCCTAGATCCTCCCGTCCGAAGATGCCGAATTTCGAGGTCCATTCGCCGCCGCTCTGGGTCTGCACCAGCGACTTGCCGCCCACGGTCTGATAGTTAATGCCCATATCGACCGACCCGTACAGCGCCACACCTTCGCGCAGGCTGCCGTTGAACTCCGGCAGTGCGCTCAGCAAGGTCACCTGATACGGCTCGGCGTGCGCCGTGCTAGTGCCGAGCGTCAGCAGTGCCGCGCTCATTGCGATGCATTTTTTCATGGGTCTCCCTACTCCTCGCATGCCATTGATGTCTAGAAATGAAGTGCAAAACGGAACTGAAGATTTCGGCGCGCTGGACGCCTGATCAAAACCCGGCGAGCGGGCCGTGCTCAGGCGGCGCTCAAGCAAGGCTCGAGCAGCGCTCAGCGCACGCTCAAACAGCGCTCGGCGAGTCCGACGAAGTAAGCAGCGCCCCAGCTGATCGCCGCGTCGTTGAAGTCGTATGCCGGGTTATGGACCGCGCAACCGCCTTTCGAGTCGACGCCGTTGCCGAGCACCACGTAGCAGCCCGGCACCACTTCGGTCATCCACGAAAAGTCTTCGCTGCCCATCACCGCATCGGGCATGAGCGTGTACCCCTCGGGGCCTACCAGGGCTTCGATGGTTTCGATCGCGAGGTCAGCCGCGCCGCGATGATTGACGAGCGGGCGGGAGATCTGCCGGTAGTCGACTTCAGCCGTAGCGCCGTAGGTTTGCGCCTGTAACTGCGCGATGCTGCGGATCCGCGCCTCGACCTTGTCGCGTGTTTCCGAATCGAGGGCGCGCACCGAGAGTTTCAGCGTCGCGGTTTCGGGGATCACGTTGGCTGCGGTGCCGGCATGGATCGCGCCGACCGTCACGACGGCTGCACGGGTCGGCTCGATGTTGCGCGCGACGATCGATTGCAAGGCCAGCACGATGTTGGCCGCCGCGACGATCGGATCGCAGCCCAACTGCGGCATCGCGCCATGCGTGCCCTTGCCGGTCACGGTGATCGTCACCGTATCGGACGAGGCCATCATGCAGCCGTGGCGCAGCGCGAAATGGCCGACCGGCAGGCCGGGCGCGTTGTGCAGCGCGAACACCTGGTCGCACGGAAAACGCGTGAAGAGACCGTCCGCGATCATCTTCGAGGCACCGCCCAAGCCCTCTTCCGCGGGCTGGAAGATCACGTTCAGCGTGCCGTCGAATTCGCCCCGGCTAGCGAGGCAGTGCGCGGCGGCCAGCAGGATCGCGGTGTGGCCGTCGTGGCCGCACGCATGCATGGTCTGCGCGACGGTGCTCGCGTACGGCAGGCCGGTGGCTTCCTGAATCGGCAGCGCGTCCATGTCGGCGCGCAGTCCGACCGTGCGGCTCGACGTGCCGCGCCGCAGTTGGCCGACCACGCCCGTGCCGCCGACACCCGTCGTCACGTCATAGCCCCACTCCGCGAGTTTGCGTGCGACCAGTTCGGCGGTGCGCGTTTCAGCAAAGCCGAGTTCGGGATGCGCGTGGATATCGCGGCGAATCGAAATGAATTCGTGTTCGGTCTCGCGCAGTTCGGCGAGAAGCTGGGGAAAAGAATGCGTCATTCGTTGTGCTCCGATTAAGCCGGCTGTCGTTTCGCAACCGTCGAAGCAAAGCGTAAAGATCAGACCCGAAAACAAATAAGCACAAATTTTGATGCGCATAACTGCCAGTGCTATATTCCGCATCATGAAAATTCATCATCTGCGAGCACTGGTTGCCATTGCCTCGACGGGCAGCATCAACGGCGCGGCCAAAGCGTTGTACGTGACGCAACCGGCCATCACGAAGGCGGTGCGGGAACTGGAGACGGAATTCGGCGTGCGGCTGCTGGAGCGCAACCCGTGGGGCGTCGTACCCACGGCCGAAGGCGCGGCGCTGGTGAGCCGGGCGCGCACCGTGGTGCGCGAGATGGAGCGCGCCGAGGAGGATATGGCGCATCTGAAGGGGCTGCGCGACGGCAGCCTCGTGATCGGCATCACGCCGATTGTCGGCACGACGGGGCTAGCCGAGGCCTTCGTCGAATTTCGCAAACGCTGGCCGATGGTGACACTTGAGTTTCGCGAACTGGGTTTCAACCAGTTGCACGAGCAACTCCGCAATCGCACGCTGGATCTGGCGTTCGCCGCATTCGCGCGACCGGTGAGCGATCTGGGCAGCGTAAAGCGGATGGTCTCGTTCGAAACCGTATTCGTGACGCGCGCGCAGAGTCCCTATGCAGACGCGGCGTCGCTCGAGGCGGTGCAGGAAGCCGAGTGGATTCACACCGACGTGACGGACAACTACCCGGGCTTTATCCGCGCGATGTTCGAATGCGCCGGGCTCACGCCGCCCCGGCGGATCACGCGTTGCACGTCGTACGCGCTGTTTTACAGCCTGACGATCAGCACCGACGCGATCTTCGCGTGGACCACGCATTCGCTCGAAGAAACCTTGCTCGGGCAGAGCTTCACGCGCCTCGCGCTGCCGGTCGCGCCGCCGCCGTTGCAGTTGTATCTGATGTCGCCGCAAGAGTCCCAACTGACACGGCCGGCGGAATATTTCGTCCACTGCATCGAGGAGGCAATTGGGCCGTTGTTGAGGGGGCCGGTGGGGCAGGACTCCATCACCCCTTATAATCCCGCATGATCCGAATTTCGCACCCTCTCCCCGCACGTCCGGCCGCACCTGGCCTTTCAGCCGCCCACCGCGCTCCGGCGGCCGCATGAAAACACCCAAACGCCTGCTCCCGCTGGTCGAAGAAGGCCTGATCGACGAAGTCATCTCGCAGTTGATGAGCGGCAAGGAAGCTACCGTCTACGTGGTCCGCAGCGGCGAGTCCACGCGCTGCGCGAAGGTCTATAAGGACGCCAAACAGCGCAGTTTCCGTCAGGCCGCGTCCTATCAGCAGGGCCGCAAGGTCAAGAACAGCCGCCAGCAGCGCGCCATGGAGAAAGGCAGCCGCTATGGCCGCGAAGTGCAGGAACAGGCGTGGCAGAACGCGGAAGTCGATGCGCTGTTCCAGCTTGCCAACGCGGGCGTGCGCGTGCCGCAGCCCTTCATCTGCACTGACGGCGTCTTGCTGATGGAATTGGTGACCGATGCGGACGGCGACGTCGCGCCGCGCCTGAACGATGTCGAGATGACCGAAGCACGCGCGCTCGAGTTGCACGCGCTGCTGCTCAACCAGGTGGTGCGCATGCTGTGCGCCGGCATGATTCACGGCGACCTGTCCGAATACAACATCCTGCTCGCCGCAGACGGTCCGGTGATCATCGACCTGCCGCAAGCCGTGGATGCCGCCGGCAATCTGGAAGCGCCGGCCATGCTGGAGCGCGACGTGAACAACCTCGCCACGTATTTCGGCCGCTTCGCACCCGCTCTGCTCGATACGAGCTACGGCAAGGAGATCTGGTCGCTGTACGAAGCGGGCGCGTTGCACGTGGATGCCAGGTTGACCGGGCGTGTCGAACAGGACACCACGCCGATCGATCTCGAAGGCGTGCTCCAGGAACTCGAAGACACGCGGCTCGACGAAGAAGCGCGTCTGCGCTACGAACAGTCGTTGCGCAGCGGGACCTGAGACCCAAGCAAGCCCCCATGCGCAACGCGTAAGCGGTCAATGAGCGGTCCGGCACACCCGCGCGCCGCTCCGAAAAGAGGCTACGACGCGCTGCTGTAGCTGACCGCCTTCACCTTGATCGACGAAGCCGCCACACCCGGTGCCGGCCCCACCGACTCCCGCATCGTCACGCTCACCGGAAACTCGCGAAAGATCTCCCACGAGGTCCGGTAACACTGATTGACCAGCCAGCGCACCGCGTTTTGCGTCAACTCCGCCGTCGGGATATGCACCGAGGTGAGTCCAGGCGCGGCATAGGCGGCCGAATAATCATCGTCATAGCCGATCACGGAGACTTCATCCGGCACGGCAATGCCAGCCTGATGGAAGCGCGCCAGCACGCTCACCGCCATGGTGTCGTTCGCGCAAAAAAGGCCTGTGAAGCGCCGCTTCGAATCGAGCAGCTTCTGCGCGGCCGCGTAGCCGCCTTCCGGCGAGAAGTCCGATTCGATCAGCGTGACATCGTCACGTGCGATGCCTTCGCGCAACAATTCGGCAAAGAAGCCTTCGAGCCGGGCCTGATTGTCCGAAGCGCTGAACGGCCCGGAAATCACGGCGATGTCCCGATGCCCATGATCGAGCAGCGTGCGCGCCGCCAGTTCGCCCCCGCGCCGATGATCCGCACAAAACGACGCCTCCGGCAACTGATCGAACACACGATTCAGAAACACCATCTTCGGATGCATGCGATGCAGCATGTCCAGATCTTCGTCGTGCAGATCGTGGCTGATCACCACCACACCGTCGCAATCGCGGCCGATCAGAAAATGCACCGCCTCGATGGCCTGCTCGCGCGGCGACACTTCCCCGCAGCCGGTCGCCACCACCACGTGGCGGCGCACCGCGCGCAGTTCGGTGTCGGTCTGCTTGAGAATCGTGCCGTAATAGGAGCCGAAGAAGGTCGGCACGAAAATACCGATCATGCCGAGCGATTGCGTCGCCATCGCGCGGCCGATGGACGACGGCCGAAAATTCAGCGCTTCGATAGCCGCTTTCACGCGCGCGGCGGCATCGGCTGAAATGGGTCCCTTACCGGAAATGGCTCGTGAGGCAGTCGACATGCCGACGCCGGCCAGTGCCGCGACATCTTTGAGTGTTGCCACGCGGTTCTCCGTCAAGCCTGTTGTATGCAACGACGCTGCGTCCGGTCACTATAGCCGCGCGCCGCCTTCTTCCTCGAACAGCGAAATATGCGCGCCATCGAACGAGAACGCCGCGGCACCCCCTATCGCCACCGGCGTCTTCGTCTGGTCGATCGACGCGATTTGCACTCCATGATAGTCGAGCCAGATGACACGGTGGTTGCCCATCGGCTCGATCAGTGAAATGTTCGCACGCTCGCTCATTTTTGTGCTTGAGCCCTCGCCCACGTGCACGTCTTCGGCCCGGACGCCGAGCACGCAAGGCAGACGATCCACCGGCAGGTTTTTGAAAGGATAGTGCGACACATCGAGCCGCAAATGCGCCGTGCAAAAGTTTAGCGAGCCGTCACGCGCCTCTAGTGTGCCCTTGAGCAGATTCATCGCCGGCGAGCCCAGAAACGTGGCGACGAACAGATTGTTCGGCCGTGCATAGACTTCGGCGGGCGTGCCGAACTGCTGGATCACGCCGCCGCGCATCACGGCCATACGCGTGGCGAGCGTCATGGCTTCGACCTGATCGTGGGTCACGTAGATCATCGTCGCACCCAGACGCTGGTGCAACTGCTTGAGTTCACGCCGCAATTCGGTGCGCAACTTGGCGTCGAGATTCGACAGCGGCTCGTCGAACAGGAATACGTCGGCCTCGCGCACGATCGCGCGGCCGATCGCCACGCGCTGCCGTTGCCCGCCCGAGAGTTGCGCTGGCTTGCGCTTGAGCAACGGGCCGAGTTGCAGCATGTCGGCCGCCCGAGTGACGCGCCGCTCAATCTCTGTCTTCGGCGTGCCGTTGATGCGTAACGCAAACGACAGATTACGCTCGACACTCATGGTCGGATACAACGCGTACGACTGAAACACCAGCGCAATGCGACGATCTTTCGGATCGGCCCAGGTCATGTCTTCGCCCGCGATCTCGATGCTGCCGTCGGTCACATCGATCAGACCCGCGATGCTATGCAGCAAGGTGGATTTGCCGCAACCCGAGGGGCCTAGCAGGACGACAAACTCGCCGGCCTGCACGTCGAGATCGAGATTCTCGATCACCGTATTCGCGCCGAGCTGGATCTTCAGATTGCGCACCGATACGTTGGCTGGATTCGATAGACCCGCGGTGTCAGCCACGTTGCCGAGGCCCGCAGCATCTGCCGGGTTAGCCACGTCTGCCGCATTTGCCATTGCATTTACCACCGCGTTCGCCCCATTCACCAGGTTTGTCATGCTCAATCAACCTATCCCTTGACGGCGCCGGACGCAATGCCGCGCACAAACCAGCGGCCCGAAATGAAGTAGACCGCCAGCGGCACCATGGAAGTCAGAATGGTCGCCGCCATGTTGACGTTATAGAGCCTCTCGCCGGTCGTCGTATTGATGATGTTGTTCAATTGCACCGTCATCGGCAGGTTTTTCGTGCCGGCAAACACCAGCCCAAGAATGAAGTCGTTCCAGATGCCGGTCACCTGCATGATGACCGCGACGACGATGATCGGCGTGGACATCGGCAACATCAGTTGCAAAAAGATGCGCCAGAAACCGCCGCCGTCGATGCGCGCGGCCTTGAACAGCTCCTGCGGAATCGACGCGTAGTAGTTGCGAAACAGCAGCGTCATCACTGGCATGCCAAAGATGGTGTGAATCACTACGATACCCGGCAGCGAACTGAATAGATGCACGCTCGCGAGCACGCGCACGAGCGGATAGACCATCACCTGCACTGGTATGAAGGCACCCATCAGCAGTATGCCGAACAGCAGCCCGGCCCCGCGCGGCCGCCAGAACGACAGCGCATAGCCATTCACCGCGCCAACCATGATCGACAACACCGTGCTCGGCACGACGATACGCACTGAATTCCAGAAGCCGACCTGAATGCCGTTGCAATCGAGCCCCGTACAGGCGGACTGCCACGCGGCGCTCCAAGCGTCGAGTGTGAAATGCGTGGGAAAAGCGAGCAGATTGCCGAGGCGAATCTCGCTCATCGGTTTGACCGATGTGACGAGCATCACGTATAGCGGCAGCAGGAAGAACAACGCTGCGGTGAGCAGAAACGCATAGACACCGACGCGTGCGGGTGTAAATGCCCGGCGGCGCCGGCGCGTACGGCTCGGCGTGCCGCCCTTCAGTGGAGGACCGAGCGTGTTCATCACACTTCCTTGCGCAACGCAGCGCGGCTGCGTGCATAGAAGAACGGCGCGAGAATAGCCAACACCGTCGCGAGCAGCACAATCGACGCGGCCGACGCAAGGCCGATGTTCGCGCGGCCGAACAGGTAGTCCATGATGAACTTCGCCGGCACTTCGCTCGCTGTGCCGGGGCCGCCTTGCGTCATGGCAACCACGGCGTCGTAGAGCTTCACGACCATTACGAAGAGCAGCACGAAGGCGGTGGACATCGAAGGTCCGAGCATCGGCACCACAATGCTCGCATAGACGCGCCAACGCGGAATGCCGTCGATACGCGCGGCTTTCCACAGTTCATCGTCAATACCGCGCAAGCCGGCCAGCAGCAGCGCCATCACGAGGCCAGACGCCTGCCACACCGTCGCGATAACGATGGTGTAGATCACCCAGTCCTGATCGACGATCCAGTCGAAGCGCGCGTGCACGAAACCAAGCTTGTGCAGCACGGCCTGCGCACCCAACTCCGGGTTCAGAATCCACTGCCAGACCAATCCGGTTGCGACGAACGACATCGCATACGGATAGAGAAACACCGTGCGCAATGCACCTTCCGCGACCACGCGCTGATCGATGAAAATTGCCAGCAGCAAACCGATCACCATGCACGCGACGATAAAGCACGCACCGTAGATCACGATGTTTTGCAGCGACAGCAGCCAACGATCGTTATTGAAAAGCCGCGTGTATTGCGTGAGGCCCGCGAAGTCGCCGGAAGGAAACGTGCGTGAGTTGCTGAGGGACACGCGCGCGGTCCAGACCACCGTGCCGAGATACGCAAACACGACAGTCAGGACCATCGGCAACAACGCCACCCATGCTGCTATCGGCAAACGCTTTTTTAGCGGCTTTTTCGCCGGTCCTTTGCGCGGCCGGGAGTCGGCGGTTTGCAGCTTAAGCGCGTGCATGGCGAGCCCCTAGCTCTTCAATGCACTGGCAAACGCCTTCTGCGCATCGTCGACCGACTGGTTCTTATTCCAGAAGTTCGTGATGACGTCGATCAACGCGCCCTGCGTGTCAGGCGAGAGCAGCATTTCCGGATTCGGCAACTGACGCGACTTGTCCTTCATGATCGCAATGCCCTCCTTCGCGCAGATGTCGAGACTGCTGGCGTCCACATCGGGACGAATCGGAATCGAACCCTTCTTCGCGCTGAATGCAACTTGCGCGGCCGGCGAGGTCATCACCGTGGCAAGCAGATTCTGCGCCTTGATCGCGTTGGCATTGTCGGTTTTCGGGAACACGAATACGTCGCCCGCGACCAGATACGGCGAGTGCGGACCAAAACCTGGGAAGCAGCCGAAGTCCTTGCCGGCAACCTGGTTGGCCGCCGAGAATTCGCCCTTGGCCCAGTCACCCATGATCTGCACACCCGCCTTGCCGGAAATCACCAGCGCGGTGGCATCGTTCCAGTTCCGGCCAGGCGAGCCAGGATCGACGAAATCATGCAAGCGCTTGAACGACGCGAGCACCTTCTTGAACGCATCCGACTTGACCGCATTCATGTCGCGATCGCGATACACCTTCAGATAAAGATCGGGACCACCGACGTCGGCGAATACCGCGTCGAATGTGATCTTTTCCTGCCATGGCTGACCGCCGAGCGCGAGCGGGATCACGCCCGCAGCTTTCAGTTTGGTGAGATCGGCGAGGAATTCGTCGTAGCTCTTCGGCTCGGCGGCAATGCCCGCCTTCTGGAACACCGGCTTCGAGTAGAAGAACCAGGCCGGCATATGGATATCGACCGGCGCGGCATAGTAATGCCCGTTCACCCTGATGCTGTCGAGGATCGATTGCGGGAACACGCCGTTCCAGTTTTCTTTCGCCGCGACGGTGTCGACGTTGTTCAGCAGACCCTGGTCGATCAGGTCGTGAAACTGCTTGGATGTATTGAACTGCGCAGCAGTGGGTGGATCGCCGCCGACAATCCGGTTGATCGCGGTGGAGCGCGCCTGATCGGCGCCGGCCACCGCGTTGTCGACCCACAGGCCACCGGCCTTGTTATACGCGTCGGCGAACTGGCGGATCGCGGCCGACTCGCCGCCCGAGGTCCACCAATGAATCACGTTGGCCTTCAAGGGGTCGGCATGCGCGACGACGCCGTACAACGCCAGTGCCGCAACCACGCCTCGTAAGGCCATTTTTTTGCTGTTCATCCCGTCTCCTTTCTCATGCAACACAATTGCACCGGGCTTTGCGCCCGTGTTTCAAGTCGACATACAAACCAGCGTCACCGGCCGTTAAACCCGCGCCTTCCGCTCCTTCAAAAATTTCGCCACTAGCTCCGCGCTGCGTTTGACGGTGCGCTTCTGCGTACTGTAGTCGACATGTACGACACCAAAGCGACGCTCATACCCAAACGCCCACTCAAAGTTATCCATCAGCGACCACAGAAAATAGCCGCGAATATCCACGCCGGCCTTGATCGCCTGATCGACCGCCGCGAGATGCCGCTTGAGAAACGAGATGCGCTGCGTATCGTCGACACGGCCGTCGATCACCTTATCATCCGAGGCCATGCCGTTTTCAGTGATGTAGATCGGCGGCAGGTTGTGATACGTACGCTTGAAACCGGTCAACACATCGCGCAAGCCGTCGGGATACACCTCCCAGCCCATCTGCGTGCGCTCGACGCCTTCGAGCGGCACGTCCCGGAATCCATGCGCGCCGTCGCTCGCAACGTTGGTGCGGAAGTAATAGTTGATGCCGAGGAAATCGAGCGGCGCGGAAATGGTTTGCATGTCGCCGTCGAGCACCAGCGGCTCGGTGCCCGGCCACAACTCGAACAGGTCCTGCGGATACGCGCCCTTGAACAACGGATCGAGAATCCACGCGTTGTGCTGGACTTCGAACAGATGGGCCGCACGCTGATCCGCAGCGCTGTCGCTATTAGCCGTACCGCGGCCGATGTTGGCGACGATACCTTTCTGCGAAGCCGGATCGTTGGCGCGCAACACCGGCACCGCGAGGCCATGAGCAAGCAGCAGATGATGCATCGCCTGCGTCGCAAAGCGTCCATCGGCGAGCCCCGGCGCGTGATGTCCGTTGCCATAGCCGAGATACGCCGAGCACCACGGCTCGTTGAGCGTCGCCCATGCGTCGACCGTGCCGGCCAGTTCGCGACTCATCAGGTCAGCGTAGTCGGCGAATCGGTAAGCGGTGTCGCGATTGAGCCAGCCACCGCGATCTTCCAGATGCTGCGGCAAGTCCCAGTGATAGAGGGTCACGGAGGTCGTGATGCCCTTCTCTTTCAGGCGGTTCAGAAGCCGCTTGTAGAAATCGAGCCCTTTGCGATTGGGCACGCCCGCCGCGTCCATGACGCGTGGCCATGCGATCGAGAGCCGATAGCCTTCAAGACCGAGCGAGGCCAGCATATCGACGTCCGCTTCCCATCGATGATAGTGATCGCAGGCAACGGCGCCGGTGTCGCCGGCCAGCACCTTGCCGGGCGTCGCCGAAAAGGTGTCCCAGATCGACGGCAGGCGGCCGTCTTCATCCACCGCGCCTTCGATCTGATACGAAGCCGTGGCGGCGCCAAGCAGGAAGTTCTTGCGCCACAGCGAAGAGTCCGCGGGCGGGGTGAAAGGATCGGCGAGTGCGTCGGGGTCGCGGGATATTGCGTCGGATACAGCGGATGCGTCGTTTGCCACGGATTCTCCTGCGCTGAGGTCGTTGAACCGGGTACGGCGAAACTCGATGTGGAAGCTGACTGGAAGCTGTTTGGAAGTTCTTTGCCAGCAGAAGTGGAAGCGCTTCCACACCTGCCAGCGAACGATAGCAGTGCGCGATTCACCGCAGCAATCAGGGTTTGTCTGGAGAAGACGCTGGCATGCGCGGCGCCGTGATGCGCCGCGCATGGGAGATCTCTAGAACAACGTGAGATTGTGCAAGCGCGGTATGACAGTGACGCCGCTGCGCGCGTCAGGCGACCTATGCGATAGACGTTGAGCCGCCAGCATAGTGAATCTCAAAGTTTCGCCGCCAGATTAAACGCACCCCGATCATAAGCCTCGCAATACGCCTTCCAATCAGCCGCCACCCGCGCCTCGCACTGCGTCGCAAGATCGATCAACGGCAATTGCCAATCCTTGCGATTGCCGAACGCGATCAACTCGTCCGCGATCGACGACTTCTGCCGGCCGCCGCTGCGCAGTTGCCCCCACGCACTCAGTTCGGCCATGCTGTTGATCACTGCTTCGAGCCGCGGCAGCTTGCCGTCCCAGTCGCTCAACGCCACACGGTCTTCCGACGGCTGCAGGCTGCGCAGCACATACGAGCGCTCATTGAAATCGACCGCATGCAGGAACGCCTGCGAAACCGCCTGATTGCGCCGCTGAATTTCAACCACGCGCTGCGCCTCGCTGTGCCACTTCGGCTGTGGCGTGCGTACATGCGGCGTCACCGAAGAAGGCAACGCCTCTTTCAGGTCGAGCAGATAGTTACCGTCCGGCGAGCCTTTGCCTTCGACGAGGATCGCGTAGCGGTCCACACCCAGACTACCGGTGCCGGCAATCCGCCGCGCGACATCGATGACGCGATAGAAGTCTGGATTGGGTTGACCCGCGGCGAACTGATGCATGAACTCGGTGACCGCGGCGCGCGCCTTGTCGCTGACCGCCAGCGCTTTCTTGCCATCCACCTTCAGCACGCGGGTCTTGCCCTTGAGCGTGCAGCGCCGGTCGAGATACTCGGCACGCGTGCGGCTCGCCAGTGCGTCGAACAGATCGCGCACCATACCGGTCGACGTCTCCGCTTCAATCCAGCGCGCTTTGCCGAAGGCGAGCGCCGCACTATAGGAATCGACCGCCGTATGACAGAGCGCGAGTGCCTCCGCGCGGCTCAGCTTGAGATCGCTCGCGCCGACCAGCACGCTCGTAAGGAGGCGCACCAGTTCGTAAAGGCTCGGCGCGAGGCAGGCTTCGTCAAAATCGTTGTTGTCGAAATAGATGAGATGGTTGTCGCCCCGATAGCTGCCGAAATTTTCCACATGCATATCGCCGCAAATCCACACCGGCGGCGCATCGTCGAGCACCTTGTCGCGCGGCAACCCTGCGTAAAACAGATGACACGTGCCACGCAGAAACACGAACGGCGAGCTGCGCATGAGCTTGTATTTCATCGCGAGCCGCTCAGGATCGCGGCCGGCATTGAAGCTGGCGATAGTCTGTGCGATATCGGACACGTGTTTCTCCTTCATGCGGTTCAACGCGGGTTCAGTACAGGTTCAATGCGATCGGATGGAGTCCGCGAGCGCATGGAGATTGAGCGGCTTCACGCGAATCACGCCGCCGCGCGGGCTGTCGATATCGGCGACCAGCATGAACGACAGCGACACGACCAGCGGAACGATCAGCAACAATCCGGCTCCTGCTTTCAAACCGCGCGCGCCGTAGCCAACCAGCACGTTCGCGCACGCCGCAATCAGCACCATCAGCGTCCATGCCGCGAAGGGGATGCGATTCCACCACGCAGCCTGCGTGTAACCCTGCGTATTGAGCACATCGTTCATTCCGGCGACGGCAAGCGCGGCCACCGGCGTGGGCTGCGCGGCAATGGCATTTTTCACAGTAGACCACATTGCGTTCTGCAGCCGCGATGTCTCGGCATTGACCTGCGCGAGCTCGTCCGCGTCGCGCGTCGTGTAGAACAGCACGCGTTGATCCAGATAGGCTTTCAGCAAGCCGCGTACGGTCGCCGCATCGGCGGCGGGCAACAGATCGGCGCGGACGTATTCGGTGCCGATCGCATTCGCCTCTTCTTCCTCGTAGTTCTTGCGTTGATCGTAACGGCCTACCGCCATCGAAAAAGTGAAACCGATGATCAGCGCGAGCAGCGTCAGCGTGGCGGCCTGAATTACGCTGAAATCGTCACGTGCATCCTCGTCGATCTTTCTGAATCGCCGCAGCAGCGACGCGCCGAGGCGCGCCGACAGCCACATCACAACAAAGCAGGAGATGAAGACGAGTGCCGGATAGTCGAGGAGGTTTTGCATAAGCGAGCGTTTTTTTATCAGGGTTTTGTTGGCGGGAACGCTTTGGACGGCGATTAAACGTGCACAGCCACTGCATCATAAGAGAGACAGCGTGGATCGGAAAGCGTGCGGGCGCGACCTGAACAGGCGCGCGGCCTGTGACAGGCCAGCCGTCAGGAGCCTGTCATCAGATAGTAACGTCCGTCCGCACTGACGTTGAAGCCGAAACCGCACGCTGTCGGCGAGCCGTGCGTCTGGACATCGAGCGTCTCGGGTGCGGAAAGCCTGAACTCGATCAGGCATCTGTCCGCGTGTTTGTCCGCGTGTTTGTCCGCGTGTTTGTCCGCGTGTTTGTCCGCGTGTTTGTCCGCTGGTTTGTCCGCTGGTTTGTCCGCTGGTTTGTCCGCTGGTTTGTTCGCTGGTTTGTCATAAGGCGCGAGGTTGGTGATCCTGGCGGTCGCGTCGAGCGGCGCATCGCCGCCGTCATCGGTCATCGGCACGCGCGCCACGCCGTCGTAAAAACGCACGTAGGCCGACAGGTTGCCCATGTTCGCGCTCGGCTGACCGTCGGCGCCAACGGTCGGATACATGAAATCGCCGTCGACCCGGTAGACGCCGTGGCGCCCTTTCACCGGTTTCACCTCAATACTGTTCCAGGCGCCAAAGAACAAATAGCTGGCAAAACGCGCGCCGTTCGGCGGCACACCGACCACCACCGCCTTGCCGGCGATCGCTTCGAGACGCTGACGCGCGGCCGCTACGGCACGGCCAAGCAGCGCGTCGTTGGGATAGTCGTTGCCACGGCTCACCGCGGTCCGGTAGTACGCGCGCGCATCCGGCAATGCACCCAGCCTCACCTGCACATCACCCTGATGGACCAGCGCCATCGCCACGCGGGCCCGTGCCGAACTGGTTGCTCTCGGCGAGTTCTCCTCGTCCGCCTGCATGGCGGTGGCTTCGGCGAGCGCGGCCTCCATCGCGACCAGCGTTTGCGCTTCCTTGATGCGCCCGGCTTCCAGCGCCGCGACGCCCAATGCCGCGCATGACGCGTTCGTGCGGCACGGCACGTCCTTGCCCGCCAGCAGGTTGCGGCGATAGAGATCGGCGCGCGAATCGGCCGTTGCCGTTTGCGCCGCCACGAGCGCGGGCATGAGCGCTGCAGTAGCAGTAGAGACGACAACGGCAGCAGCGGTGACGGCGGTTTTGACGTTCATGAGAAAAAGAGGACGGTGGCAATGACGCGTTTCGAACACGCGCTTCAAGTCGCCGTATGCGCCGCACGTTTGATGTGAGTCGCCACGAACGCTGGCCGTGATGCTGACAGAAAATCCACGATTGCGCGAACCCTTGCAGGCCGCCAAAGCGACGGCCAATCGTGCGATCCGGCCGCAACGCCCGGCACGCGGCGCTCTGTGACTTTCGAACGGGCACCGGAGCTTGCCTGAAACACTTTCGATGCGTCATGCGGCACGCATTAACCCGCTCGTGACCCACGAGCCGTGCAGTGATTTTGCCCATCGGCAAGCGTTCGTTTGAAACGATTCACGTATGCGGGAACAGCAAGACGAAACGTAAGGCACCTCTACCCGATCACCTACACGCCGGCCTGCACCCCGAACTTCTTACGATACGCGCCTGGGCTCGTCAACGCGATACGCCGGAAGTGCCGTCGCAGCGACTCTTCGGAACCGAAGCCCGCCAGCGCCGCGACGCGCGCCATCGGCAACGGGGCCGGCGCTTCAAGCAGTTCCCGCGCGATCGCCACGCGTTCGCGCACCAGCCATTCGTAGGGCGCCATGCCGGTGGCGTCGTGAAACTGCCGCTGCAAGGTACGCGGACTCATCGCCGCCCGTTCGGCCAGCGAGCGCAAGGTGTGCGGCAACGCGGGATGGCGGCGCACCCAGTCCATCAGCTTCGCGAGACGCCCGCCTTCGTCGTGCGGCATGGGCCGCGGCACGAACTGCGCCTGGCCGCCCTCACGATGCGGCGGCACCACGAGTCGCTGCGCGACCCGGTTGGCTACCGCGCTGCCGTGATCACGCCGCACCAGATGCAGCAGCATGTCGAGCCCTGCCGCCGATCCCGCCGAGGTGATGATCTGCCCTTCGTCGACATAGAGCGCATCTGGCTGCACGCGCAATTGCGGATAACGCTGCTGCAATGTGTCGGCATAGCGCCAGTGCGTCGTGACGGTCTTGCCGTCGAGCACACCCGCGGCGGCCAGCACGAACACGCCGGAGCAGATCGAACAGAGGCGCGTGCCGCGCGCGTAGGCGGAGCGAATCTTTTTCAGCAGCGGCTCGGGCGGCAATTCGTCGGCATCGCGCCAGCCAGGGATGACGATCGTGTCAGCCCGATCCAGCAGCCTGAGCGTATACGGTGCGGCGACGGTGATGCCGCCGGCTGCGCGAATCGGACCGGGTTCGCTCGCGCATACGGCAAAGCGGTACCAGTCCACGCCGAGCTCGGGACGTTCGAGCGCGAACAGTTCGGTCACGCAGCCGAATTCAAACGTGCAGAGCCGGTCGTAAGCGAGCGCAACGACAAGATGATTGTGCATGGCGTGATGTTACCGGAGATTGACGATTACGCCACTTACCCGGCGCGTGCCGCGTCGCGACAATGAAGGCCACAGAATCGCTTCGCCATCCAATCACGCCCACTTTCCGCCCCGGAGACTCGCCATGCAGACCCAAACCACCCTCAACCCCGTCAACGCCGTCACCGCCATCCCCGCCGCCGATAGCGCCGCTGCCCTCGCCAACTTCCAGGCGTCGCTGCAATTCGAAACCGATTGCGCCGACGTGAGCGCTGCGCTCGCGAGCGGCACGCCCGGCTTCGTCCTCCTCGACGTGCGCAGCCCGGTGCTGTTCGAGCAGGGTCACGTGCCGGGCGCGCTGAACCTCCCGCACGGCAAGATCGTGGCGTCAAAGCTCGCGCAGTACCCGCAGGACACGCTATTCGTCACCTACTGCGCGGGCCCGCACTGCAACGGCGCCGCACGCGGCGCACTGCGTCTCGCGCAATTGGGCCGGCCTGTCAAATTGATGATCGGCGGCGTCACGGGCTGGCTCGACGAAGGGTTCACCCTGGCATAAGCCGCGGCCAGTTGCGCGATGCTCGACGCCTATGGCTAACATATTGAAAATCAACTCAATAAACGCCACCAACTGTCGATAACAAGTTCAGCCGCTTCCCTTTCGCGGTTGGACTTAACATGCAGAGCTCATACAATTTTTGGCTGGTCGCAATCTCGTTCGCCGTCGCGGTGCTGGCGTCATACACCGCGCTCGATCTGACCGGCCGCATCTTCCTGCTGGCTTCGGCACGTCTGCGGCACGCGTGGCGCCTGGGCGGCGCCACGGCGCTCGGTGTCGGGATCTGGTCGATGCACTTCGTCGCGATGCTCGCCTTCTCGTTGCCGATTCCGCTCGGCTACGACTTCGCGACGACCGCCTGTTCGCTCGGACTCGCGATCGGCGCGTCGTATCTGGCGCTGGTCGCGACAACCCATGCTCGGCTTACACCGGCGCGGTTGGTGGCCGGCGGCGTGCTGATGGGCTTCGGCATCGCCGGCATGCACTACACCGGCATGGCAGCGATGCAAATGGACCCAGGTATCCACTATCACCCGGCCTGGTTCGCCGGCTCGCTCACGATCGCGATTGGCGCGTCGACTGCCGCGCTGTGGATGGCGCGCGCACTCAGCAACGACGACGAACGCCACGTGGTGCCCAAGCGCTTCGGCGCGGCGATGGTGATGGGTGTCGCGATCAGCGGCATGCATTACGCCGGCATGGCGGCCGCCGAGTTTCCGTTCGGCGCCGTCTGTGGTGCGGCCAAGGGCGTGAACGCCGAGTGGCTCGCCACCTCGGTGATCCTGTTCACATTCGCCATTCTGATCGTCACATTGCTGCTGTCGCGTTTCGATGCGCGCACCAGCTTTCTGACCGGCGCGGTGTCGCAACTGAACGGTCAGATCGTGCGGCTCGCCACCGTCGACACGCTGACAGGCCTGCCCAACCGCAGCACGCTGACCGAACGCATCGAACGCGCGTTTGAAAGCGCGCGCCGGCAGCGCTCGCTGTTCGCCATCCTGTTCATGGATCTCGACGGCTTCAAGACCATCAACGATTCGCTCGGCCACTCCGTCGGCGATGAAGTGCTGTCCGCGTTCGCCCAGCGTCTTCTATTGTGCGTGCGGGCGAGCGACACCGTCGCACGTCTCGGCGGCGACGAATTCGTCGTGCTGTCCGAGAACCTGGCTTCACGCGAAGACGCCGGCGCGATAGCCGATAACGTACTCGAGCGGATGCGTCAGGGCGCATGGACCGATTCGCAACCGCTGCAGGTGATGCCGAGCATCGGCATCGCGCTCTATCCCCACGACGGCGATACCGTCGATACGCTGTTGAAACATGCCGATGCGGCCATGTATGAAGCCAAGCGCGCGGGCCGCAGCACCTATCGCTTCTTCGAACAGAGCATGAATGAAGCCGCGACGCGCACGCTCCAGATTCAAAGCGCGCTACACGAAGCGCTCACCGCCGGCCATTTCTCGCTGCACTTCCAGCCCAAGTTCCGCGGCAGCGGCGACTCGCTGGCGGGTGCCGAAGCACTGATCCGGTTGAATCATCCGCTGCTCGGCTCGCTGGCGCCGCTCGAGTTCATTCCGATTGCCGAACGCTCAGGCCAGATCGTAGAGATCGGCTACTGGGTCTTGCGCGAAACGTGCCGGCAGATTCGCCGTTGGATCGAGCAGGGCTTGCCGTCGATTAAGGTGGCGATCAATCTCTCGCCGCGCCAATTGTCGCAACCGAACCTTGTCACGACGATGCTCAAGATCGTGACCGACGAAGGCGTGCAATGCGAGCAGATCATGTTCGAAATCACTGAGGCCGTCGCGATGCAGGACGCCCCACGAACCATCGAAATGATTCGCGCGTTCCAGGCCAGCGGCTTTGAAATCGCTATCGACGATTTCGGCACCGGCTATTCCAGCCTTGCCTACCTGCAACGCTTTCGCGTCAAGCAGTTGAAGATCGACCGCTTCTTTACCAACGGGCTCGACGAGCACGGGCCGGAAGGCAGCGCGATCGTTGCGGCGATCATCGCGCTCGCGCACTCGCTGGACATGGACGTGGTGGCGGAAGGCGTCGAAACCGAGTCGCAACGTGACATGCTCAAGTCGATGATGTGCGACGAGATGCAAGGCTTCCTGCTAGGCCATCCGCTCACCGCCGAGAACTTCGGCGCGATGCTCCGCGAAAGAAAGGTGGCCGCATGAGCATCCGAATCTGTTTGACACGCGTATACCGACGCGACTCAGTGCGTCCCTTGATAGCCCGCCCCGCTGCGTGGCCTCGTTTTACCGTTAAGCAGGAACAGGCAGATAGGCTGCTGGAGACTTCATGAAGATTGACGTAGCAACGTTCCAAACGGTGTGGCTGATCACGTTTCTGTGCAGCGCCCTGATCACGACAGCACTCGCGCGCATGTTTGCGCAGGTCACTGCGTTCCGTTTCTGGGCCGTCGGCTTTTACCTGCTTTCAACAGCCACGGCATGCTTCACGCTGCATAAGATCTGGCCCAGCGATTTGCTGCTGCTGGCCACCTCGACCCTGGCGTTGCAAAGCCGCATCCTGATCTGGTCGGGTACGCGCGATCTGTTCGGTGCATCGGTGCCGTGGCGCGCCGGCCTGGTCGTCACTGCCGTGTTCTGCGTGCTGCATGGGGGCCTGCTGGCATGGCATGCTCCGCTGGTGGCGCGGGCCAGCTTGCTGGCGCTGTTTTTTGCGCCGTGCCGCGCGGCGACGCTGTATGAAGTGTACCGCCGGCGCCGTCCACAACTCGGACCGGCACGGATGCTGGTAGCGGTGGGGAGTGCTATCGCGACGCTCAATGCCATCGTGCCGCTCGTGCTCGTGCTGCTCGACCGCGCCAACACGACGCTGCTGTACGGTAATCCTCGCACCACCTCGGCGGTTTACGCCGTGGTGTTTGCAGGTGATCTGTTGCTGGCCATCGGCCTGATCGTGCTGGCCTTGCACCATCTGATCGTCGAACGCGACATGCTCGCCACGCTCGACCGCGGCGCGCTGGAGCGTCTCGCCGAAACGCGGGAAATGCGCGCACTGGGCGAATCGCGGGCGACGCGCAGCGATGCGCTCGGTCACGATGCGGCCGCGCCCTGCCAGTCGTTGCCGGGGGCCGGTTTGACGCGAAACGCGGCCGGTTAACCGGCCTTCCGCGCCTCGTGTGCGGTATCGGCCACCGACACGAGAATCGGCGTCGCCTGCGCGGCGTCGCGCTTGGTGAGCTTGCCGTCCACCGAGGCGCCGCAATCCATCCGCAACTGCTGGTAGTAGATGTTGCCGGTCACATGCGCGTTGCTCTGCAACTCGACGAAGTGATCAGCGATCACGTCACCGACGATCCGGCCGTTGACCACCACGTCATAGCCATGCACGTTGCCTTCGATCGAGCCGCGATCGCTCAACACCAGCAGCGTCTGGGTGCCCGGCTCGCCGCTGACGTTGCCCTTCACGTGGCCGTCCATACGCAGGCCATCGCTGAACACGAGGTCGCCCGTGATCCGCACGTCGTGTGCGATGAGGGTGGCGAGCTTGGTCTGCTGGATGCCCGCGTGTTTTTTCTTGCTGAACATAAGTATCTCTTTGAAATGAACATGGTCGTCGCGTGATGCTATCCGGGCGACGAGCCGGTGTGAGGTTGCTGGGTTGTCAGGCAATCAACGGCCCGGTGGCTTCGTCTTGCTCTGGCCATGCAGAAACTGCAATTCGGCGTTCAGGCGCGCGACGTCGGTGACGGCGCTGTCCGCGGTTTTCTGCACCGCGGCGCGCGCCGCCGACTCCTGCGCCAGCGCAAGCCGGGTACGGGCGAGTTCAGCCTGATCGGCGCCTTCATCGACCGGCGCCGCGCTGCATTGATCAGCCGGTGTGCCGGCGCGCTGCGACTGCCAGACCACAACGGCCGCCGCACCGCCTGCTGCGCCGAGCGCGCACAACCAGTACCCACAGCGTCACGCGAAGGACGAGCGGCCGCGCGGGCTGCAACGTATAGGCGCCGTGCGCCAGACTGCCCGCATCGCGGGAAACCCGTCGTTCAACCATGGGGCGTGGGCGCGAATAGCGCGAGATAGGCAGCCGGATCGACCGGCGCGCCGTTGACCAGCACTTCGAAATGCAGATGCGGGCCGGTGGAGCGGCCGGTCGAGCCGACATCGGCGACATACTGGCGCGGCAGCACCAGATCGCCGACATGCACGACGATGCGCGACGCGTGGCCGTAGCGGGTCACGAGTCCGTTGCCGTGATCGATTTCCACCGCGTTGCCATAGCCCGACTTCTCGCCGGCGAAGATCACCTGGCCGCCCGCTGCCGCAAGAATCGGCGTGCCGGTTTTGGCGACCAGGTCGATGCCTGGATGAAAACTCAAACGATGTGTGAACGGATCGGTGCGGTTGCCGAACGGCGAACCGAAACGCGCGCCCTCGGCCGGCATGCGGCCGGGAAAGGCGGCGTACGCGATCGCGTGGTCGGCGGTTTGTTGCTCGAGCGCGGACAGCGTCGCGGCGATGCAATCCAGTTGTTGCCGGGTGCGCACGGCATCGGCATGACCGGCCGGAGACGGCATGACATCCGTACAGCGGCGCGGCGGCAACGAAGGGCCACCCTCGCCTTCGCTATCGGTGGCGGACGTGTCGGGTTCCGAGGGGGCGCCCTGCGTGGCTGGGGTCGCTGGTGCGCGCGGCACCGGCCGCGGCGTATTCAGGCGTGCTTCGAAATCGCGCAACGCACCGACCTGCATCGTCAGGCGCGCGATGCGTGGTTCGATCTGCGCAACCGATGCGTTCAGCTTGCCGAGTTGATCGATCGCATAGTCGTGCTCGACACGGCTCGCCGCCTGATCGCCGGCGCCGTGCGCCGGCCAATGCACACCGATCGCGATGCCCGCGGCAAGCGCCAGCGCTGCAGCGCCGAACGCCGTGGCAACCGCAATGGTGAGCGCCGTGCGGCGCGTGACGAAACCGACCGAGCCGCTGGAGAGCTGACTGCCGGCGTGAAACACGGAGGACATCAGCGGCGCCCGGCGCGTGCCATGCGGCACGTGCAAGGCCGCGCACGGACGGCACAACACGCGGCCAGCAGGTTCGGCGTGTTGAATGCACCCAGCGACCTGGGCATGCTGAGGAAGAACAGGAGATCGGCGGACGAGACTAACGGCATGCGGCATCGACCGGACAAAAAGCCGGTGGCGATAATGAACAAAGGGCGCCGATTATCGCCTGGCATCGCGAACCATCATCTCAAATACAAATGGCGGTGCGGGATGCCAGGTAGCATGTGCCGGACGTTGCCTGCCTGTTGCGGTTGCGAACGCAGCGCGCTAGCCGTGTGCGTCGTGTCACGATGTGCACGGCTAAGCGCATCCGTACTCACGCAGGTAACGCCGCCGCGTGCGGTTCCATCCGATCAAGCCCTTCCAGGTCCCTGAGTCGCGCGACCAGCGCATCGCCAGCACGCGTCATCGGCATGCGCAACTCGTTGCGTATCAGCCCTTGCGCGGCCAACAACGCCTTCACGGGCGCCGGATTCGGTTCGGCGAACAGCGCCTGGATCAGCGGTGCGAGCGTGTGAAAAATGCGCCGTCCTTCGTCGAGCCGACCTGCTGACAGCGCCCGATACAGCGCGACGAACCGTTCCGGCCGCAGATGCGCCGAGGCCACGATCGCGCCGCTGCCACCCAGACACAAGGTGTTGAAAATGTTGATGTCTTCGCCGGTCAGCACCTGCAAGCGGCCGTCACGAATCAGCGCGAGCGTGGTGTCGAGCGAACCGGCGCAATCCTTCACCGCCTGAATCCGCGGATGCGCGGCCAGCGTCAGCAGGGTGTCAAGTTCGAGCCGCACGCCGGTTCGATAGGGAATGTCATACAGCACGACGGGCTTGTCGCTCGCATCGGCAAGCGCGGTGAAATGCCCGACGATGCCCGCTTGGGACGGCCGGATGTAGTACGGCGCGGCCATCAGCACACCAGCGATCGGCAGTGCATTCAGTTGCTCGAT
Source organism: Paraburkholderia sediminicola (assembly GCF_046027825.1). Lineage (GTDB taxonomy): Bacteria > Pseudomonadota > Gammaproteobacteria > Burkholderiales > Burkholderiaceae > Paraburkholderia > Paraburkholderia sediminicola_D. The sequence continues at coordinate 23,260 of NZ_JAQQDU010000013.1, read as the reverse complement.
GCGCGCCTTCATGCTCGCCGTGTGATTGCCCGACACGCCGACCAGCACCGGCAGCGCGGGTGCGTCTGCGCTGTGGGCGGCGGCTTGCGCTTCGTCGAGAATCGTCGCCAGCACGGCATCCTGTTCAGCGTCGTCAAGCGCGGACGGCTCGCCGGTCGTGCCGAGCGCAACCAGCCCGGCAATGCCCGCGTCGGCGGAGCGGCGCACGAGCGCACGCAGCGCGGCGTGATCCACTTCGCCATCGGCGAACGGCGTGATGAGCGGAACCCAGATACCCGAAAAAATAGACATGTCTTTACCTCGATGACGACCGTATCGATTCCGATCAGGTGTGCGAGGGAGGTAAGACAGAGAATGCCGCAGGCGGGCGTTGACCGGCTGTTCCGTCGCATCTGACGGAACAGCGTGCTCCGGTCAGATGAGCGGCTGTTTTTTGGCTTTGGCGCTAACGCTCGCAACATTCGCGCGTGCGGCCACGACGCTCGCAGAAGCGAGACGTGCGGTGGTTGACGGGCGGAGTCGGAGCGTTTGGCCGGAATGCATGAAACGCAGTGTAACCGCGTCCGGCGTGAGTTTGCAAAGCGGGTTTGCAAACAGGCTTGCCAAACTCGCAAAATTGCTTGACTTCTGCGGCAGGGAAACTAATATACGCACCGCGTACATATCCGGTGCGCAACCCATTCCCGACAGGTGCCTGTATGAGCGTCCCGCAACAAGCCTTCCTACGCGATGCAATGCGTCGCCTGAACATGACCCGCGAAACGTTCGCGAGCCGTATCGGCGTGTCGCGCCGCGCACTCGACACTTGGCTGCTGCCGGACGATTCGCAGGAATCGCGGGCCATGCCGGAGATCGTCGAACGCTTCGTGTCGGAAATCGTGGTGCACGGCGAACCGGGCGAAAAGTATACGCAAAGCGTAGACTCACAGTCGCTGGCCAGCCAGATGCTGTTCGAAGGCAAGCCCCAGTTGCTGTCAGTCGATCAGTTCTCGCGCGACTCGGTCGAGGCGCTGTTTCGCGTAGCCGACATCATGCAGCCCATCGCGCGGCGCCGGAAAATCTCCCGCGTGCTCGAAGGCGCGGTGCTCGGCAACCTGTTTTTCGAGGCCAGCACACGGACCCGAGTAAGCTTCGGCGCGGCATTCTGCCGGCTCGGCGGCTCGGTGTGCGACACCACCGGCTTCACGTTTTCGTCGATGGCCAAGGGCGAGTCGATCTACGACACCAGCCGCGTGATGAGCGGCTATGTGGATGCACTGGTGATCCGCCATCCGGAACAAGGCTCGGTGGCCGAATTCGCGCGCGCCACCAACGTGCCGGTGATCAACGGCGGCGACGGCCCGGGCGAGCATCCGAGCCAGGCGCTGCTCGACCTGTACACGATCCAGCGCGAGTTCTCGCGACTGGGCAAGATCGTCGACGGTGCGCATATCGCGCTGGTCGGCGACCTGAAATATGGCCGCACGGTGCATTCGCTGGTCAAGCTGCTGGCGCTGTATCGCGGCATCAAGTTCACGCTGATCTCGCCGCCCATGCTTGAAATGCCGAGCTACATCATCGAGCAGATTTCGCGCAACGACCACGTGATCGAACAGACCCACGACCTGACCGCCGGACTGCGCGGCGCCGATGTCGTGTACGCCACGCGGATCCAGAAAGAGCGCTTCACCGACGAATCGTTCGAAGGCTACACACCGGATTTCCAGATCAATCAGGCGCTGATGGACAGCGTATGCGGCGCCGATACGCTGATCATGCACCCGCTGCCACGTGACAGCCGGCCGGGCGCGAACGATCTGAGCGTGGACCTGAATCACGATCCGCGGCTGGCGATTTTCCGGCAAACCGATAACGGCATCCCCGTGCGGATGGCGATTTTCGCGGTGCTGCTGGGGGTGGAAAAGCTGGTCCAGCATTCGATGCGCGATGCCGCGTGGCGCCCGCCTGCTTATCTTGGGCCGGACGATGCGGTGTTTCACGGCATCGATTGAGCAGGATTCGACGATCATAAAAAGACGGCCTTGCGGCTCGCCCGCAAGGCCGTTCTGGTAAGCGCAGCACCGAACTTCAGCCCACACCCGATTAAATCCAGACTAGACTGAATTCGTTAGTTCCCTCCTCTACCGCAACATCAACAGTGTCAGTCGCCTTAAAAGCAGTCGCTTATTGCAGTGCGTCACGAATCAATTCGATTCCGGATTCACCAACATACGAACTGGACGACTCATCATGGCCGACACGAGTTACATGGCGCGCAAATCCGTCGCGGATATTGTCGCAAGCGCTGAGGGCGGTGAACGCCATCTGTCGAAGTCACTGGGCGCGCTCAGCATTACGGCGATGGGTATCGGCGCGATCATCGGCGCCGGCATCTTTGTTCTGACGGGCACGGCCGCAGCCCAATTTGCGGGGCCGGGCATCATTCTTTCGTTTATCCTCGGCGGGATTGCCTGCGCCTTTGTCGGACTTTGCTACTCCGAACTGGCTGCCATGCTGCCGGTCTGCGGCAGCAGTTATACCTACACCTATGCCACGCTCGGCGAAGTATTCGCATGGATCATCGGCTGGGATTTGATCCTCGAGTATGCGATGGGTGCGGCGACCGTTGCGGTCGGCTGGTCTGGCTACATCGTGAGCCTGTTGCACAACATCGGGATCAGCATTCCGCCCACCCTGGCGGCGGCGCCCGGCACCACGGTCACGCTCGCCGACGGCAGCACCGTGGCCGGTATCGTCAATTTGCCGGCGGTCTTCATTATCGCCGTGCTGACCACCCTGCTCGTGCTCGGCACCAAGGAGTCGGCACGGCTCAATAACATCATGGTGGCGATCAAACTGACCGTGGTGCTGGCATTCATCGTGATCGGCGCCTTCTTTGTCCATCCGGCTAACTGGCATCCGTTCATTCCGCAGAATACCGGCCAATTCGGCAATTTCGGCGCGAGCGGTATTCTGCGCGGATCGGCCGTCGTGTTCTTCGCTTTCATTGGCTTCGATGCGGTATCCACCGCGGCCCAGGAGGCACGCAAGCCGCAAGTCGACATGCCGATCGGCATTCTTGGTTCGCTGGTGATCTGCACGGTGCTCTACATTGCAGTCGCGGGCGTGCTGACCGGACTCGTTCCCTATGCCGAGCTCAACGTCCCGGATCCGATCGCGAAAGGCGTCGATGTGATCGGCGTCACCTGGTTTTCCGTGCTCATCAAGATCGGCGCGCTGACCGGCTTGACGACCGTGATACTCGTGCTGCTGTATGGCCAGAGCCGCATCTTCTTCACGATGTCACAGGACGGCCTCCTGCCGCACCTGTTCGCGCGCGTCCACCCGCGTCTGCAAACGCCCCATCTGAGCCAGATGATGATCGGCGCCATCGTCGCGGTTGTGGCAGCGTTCACACCGATCAACGTGTTAGGCGAGATGGTCAGCATTGGCACCCTGTTCGCCTTCGTGCTCGTCTGCGGCGCCGTGATCTATCTACGCCGCAGCGACGCGGACGCCTCGAGGCCGTTCCGCGCGCCGGGCGTGCCGGTCATCCCGATCCTCGGGATTCTGTTTTGCCTGCTGCTGATGGTCGGGCTGCCGCTCATCACGTGGTTACGGCTCTTCGTCTGGCTCGTGATCGGACTCATCATCTATGGGATCTACGGTCGCAATCATTCGCGACTTCGCCATCCGGAGCGCGCGCCCGACTGACACCCTCATCGCGCGGTCGTGCTCAGCCCCATGCTTGCGGCGACTTGCCCTCCACGACCGTGCATTGCAGACCCGACATGCGGCCGGCCGCGTTGATTGCCGCCTCCAGTTCAGCAAATGGATACGACTTCAACTCGACGGCATCGAGCGCGATCTGCCCCGATGCCACCATCGAAACCAGCGCGAGATAGTCAGCGCGCGTGTACATGAAGTGGCCGATCAATTCCCAGTTGTTCAGCAACATCTCCTGGTACGTAATCGGCAAGTCCACTTGCATGCTGCCCATCAGCACGAGCCGCCCGCCTCGGCGCAGGCTGCGCAATGCGGCCAGCGTCGCGTTCGCGTCGGTGGCGTGGCCGACCATGTCGAACCCGAGGTCCACGCCGCCACCGCTTGCGGCACGAATCGCCGCTGTGTCTTGCGCGACGTCGCCCGTCAACACGACCGGCACCACCCGCCCACGGCCTTGCTCGACCAGCGCTTGCAGCGGTTCCGGGCGCCGGCCAAGCGCGACAACCCTGCTCGCGCCGAGCGCCAGCGCTGCGATCACTGCTGCCGAGCCGAAGTAACCGCTCGCGCCATTGACGACCACCGTTTCGCCCGCTGACAGACGACCGCGTCGCAAACCACCGAACGGCACCGAGAATTTGCCCAGCACCGCGAGCCGGGCGGCATCGACGTCCTCCAGACCGTCCAGCGCAATCAGTGTCGAGGCCGGGAATTCGGCCATTTCGCGCAATGTGCCATGCGGAAACTCAGCCAGCAGCGCACCGCTGTCGGCACTGATGGCGGTCAGCCCAAGCAACGCTTGCGCTGGCTCACGCACCGTTTCGTCGGCAATCCAGTACGGATTCACGGCGACCCGTTGACCGGCGCGAAACGCCACCACGCCCTCGCCGACCGCGACAATCCGGCCAACCCCATTGGTACCTGGCGAAAACGGTCCCGGCGGGCAGGCATACCGCAACTTCCCTTCGACATAGTCACGCGTGTAACTCAACAACGGCACCGCCTCCATCCGTACCAGCACGGCGTTCCGGCGCGGCTGCGGTTGGGTCACGTCGCGCAAGGCCAGCGGCTGGCCGGGTTCATCGAGCATCCAGGCTTTCATGTTGATACTCCTCAGTTCGTTTCGGTGGTTGAACTATAGGAACGCGGCACGTATTCTAGAAATCAATTACTCGTATGTGACCCATCAACATGATTGATCTCCGCGGCATCGACCTGAATCTGCTGGTTTCGCTCGACGCACTGCTCGCCGAGTCGAACGTCACGCGTGCGGCCGGGCGATTGCATCTCACGCAACCCGCTGTTTCCACGCAACTCGCGCGCTTGCGGCAAATCTTCGGCGATCCACTGCTGCTGCCCGCCGAAACCGGCCGCGGCATGACGCGCACGGCCCGGGCGCTGGAGTTGATGGCGCCGCTGCATGCAGCGTTGAAGAATCTCGAAGCGGTGGTGCGCCACCAGCCTGCCTTCGATCCACTGACCGACGCGCGGCGCTTCGTGATCGCCGCGCACGACAACGCCACGGTCGTGCTCGGCATGCGCCTGATGGAGCGCTTGCCGACTTCTGCGGGGCCGGGTGTGCGCGTGGCTTTCGTGATCGGCGACCAGCCCACCGCCGCCTCGCGGCTCGAAAGCGGCGAGATCGACCTGCTGCTGGGTTCCGACCGGATGATTCCGCCGTCGATGAAAGCCCGCAAGCTCTATGACGAGCACTTCGTGTTCGTGCAGCGCAAGGGCCATCCGCGCGGCATGGCGCCACTCGACCTCGACGGCTACTGCGCGCTCGATCACGTCCTGGTGTCGACCAGCGGCGGCAGCTTTCACGGCTTCATGGACGAGCATCTCGACGAGCTCGGCCGCGAGCGGCGCGTCGCGCTATCGGTCCAGCACTTCACCCTGGTGCCGGAGTTGCTGTCGAAAACCGACTATGTGTCGACACTGCCGTCGCGCTTCGCGGCACGTTACGTCGATCAGCTCGATATCTTTGCGCTGCCGTTCGACGCGCGCGGCTTCACGCTGTACGCGGGATGGCATCCGCGCAACCAGGCCGATCCGGCACTCGTGTGGCTGCGGGAGACGCTGGCCGAGTTGGCGGCACAGTAAGAAATGGGGCGGGCCCGCCCTTCGATCGGAAATGGCGAATTACGCGCTACAAAAACCAGTCGAGCAACAAACACACAGTCACCTCCACACCTTCAGAAGTCGCCAACTCCACCCTTACCCAGTCCATCTTCGTCGATTCAGACGCCAACAAAACTCAACGACACCTTCATCGAAATGTCACATTCCGAGATTTTTGATGCGAACGCTTCTCAATTACAGTCAGATTGCATAGAATGCACGCCGAAAACACTTTGTAATAAACATGGAATGTCCGGGTAAGGAATGCGTTGCCCGCCCGGTCACCAGCACTCAAGGACGGGGATAAAAATGAAGTTGCGGTCCGACGAACCGAAGCTCGGCAAAATCAGCACGACGTTGTGCAGCATGCTGGCGGCCGGCCCCGCCCTCGCACAGGGCACGGCCGACACGGCGCCGCCCAACAAGGAAAGCCAGCTCGCGCCGATCGCCGTACAAGGCCAGGCGGACGACGGCTTCAAGACCGACCACTCAGCCTCGGTCAAATTCACCGCACCGCTGGTCGATACGCCGAAGTCCGTGACTGTGATTGCGCAGGAGTTGATCAGGAGCACGGGCGCCTCGACGCTGACGGAAGCGCTGCGCACGGTGCCGGGGATCACCTTCGGTGCCGGCGAAGGCGGTAATCCCCTCGGCGACCGGCCGTTCATTCGCGGCTACGACGCCCAGGGCAGCACCTTCGTCGACGGCATGCGCGACATCGGCGCGACCACCCGTGAAGTGTTCAATATCGAAAGCGTCGAAGTCACCAAGGGCTCGGACGGCGCCTACGGCGGCCGCGGCGGCGCGGGCGGCAGCATCAACCTGATCACCAAGACCCCGCATCTGGGCAATTCCGCCGACGGTAGCGCGGGTCTCGGCACCGACCGTTATCGCCGCTTCACCGCCGACGGCAACTGGCAAATGGCTGACCACGCCGCTTTCCGCCTGAATGTGATGAGCCACAACAACGACGTGCCCGGTCGCGACGCGGTCAACAACGAGCGCTGGGGCATCGCGCCGTCGTTCACCTACGGTCTCGGCACGCCGACTCGCGTCACGGCGAGCTACTACCATCTCTCGACCGACGACCTGCCCGACAGCGGTATTCCCTACTTCTACACGACCACCAACAAGCCGGCCAACGTCGACACGATCTATCCGGCCAATGTGGACCGCCACAACTTTTACGGCCTGATCGACCGCGATTTCCGCAAGACGACCTCGGACGTCGGCACCGTGCGCATCGAGCACGACATCAACAGCAACCTGACGATCCGCAACACCACGCGTTATACGAAGTCCACCCAGGACTACATCTGGACGCAACCGGACGACAGCCAGGGCAACGTCGTCAACGGCATGGTGTGGCGCCGTGCGAATACGCGTGCCAGTGACGTCTACAGCCTCGCGAACCAGACCGAACTGTTCGGCGAGTTCAAGACCGGGTTCCTGAAACACAGCTTCACCACCGGCCTCGAACTGTCGCGCGAAACCAGCGTGAACGATTCGTACACCGTGGCTGCAGCCACCGGCGCGATCTGCAAAACCAAGGGCATCGGCGCGGCCTCGGGCTATAACTGCACGAGCCTGTGGTCGCCGAATCCGAACGACCCATGGGCCGGGTCGGTCAAGCAAACGAACGATCCGAACGAGCAGCGCACCGTCACCAAATCGCTGTATGCGTTCGATACGATCGAACTCACGAAGCGCTGGCAGGCCAACGTCGGCTTGCGCGTCGACGATTACTCGACTGATTTCCGCAACACGGTTGCCAACGGCGGCAAGCACGTCTCGCGCGACGACACGCTGTTCAACTACCAGTTCGGGCTCGTTTTCAAGCCGGCTTCGAACGGCAGTGTGTATGCGTCGATCGCGACCTCGTCGACGCCGGCCGGCGCCATGCTCGGCCAGGGCAGCGAAACGCAATCGCTGACACCGGGCCGTGGCGGTGTCGGTGCGAACGCGGATCAACTCGCCCCGGAAAAGAACCGCAGCATCGAACTCGGCACCAAGTGGAATGTGCTGAACAACCAGCTTTCGCTGACGGGCGCGCTGTTCCAGATCGACACAACCAACGCACGCGTCACGCTGCCGAACAACGAATACGCGATGGTCGGCAACAAGCGCGTGCAAGGTTTCGAATTCGGCGTGGCCGGGCAATTGACGAACAAGTGGCAGGTGTTCGGCGGCTACACGTACATGAAGAGCCAGTTGCGCGACAACGGCAAGACCACGTCGGATAACGGTCACCAGTTCCCGAACACGCCGAAGAACAGCATCAGCCTGTGGACCAACTACGACGTCCTGCCGAAGTTCACGATTGGCGGCGGCGCGTTCTACATGTCGCAGGTGTACGGCGACACGGCGAACCTGCGCGCGGTGCCGTCGTACTGGCGCTTCGACGGCATGGCGGCGTACCGGATCAACAAGAAGGTCGACCTGCAACTGAATGTGCAGAACATCTTCAACCGGACGTATTACGACCAGGCCTATCCGGCGCACTACGCGTCGATCGCGGCGGGCCGCTCCGCCTTCCTGACGCTCAACGCGCACTACTAAGCACGGCATGATGGAACAGGTGACGCTGAAGGCGCTGGCGAGCGTCTCACACGACGAACTCGCCGCGATTCTCGCCGGGCCACCCGCTAAAGCCGCCGCATGGGTGGCGGCAGCCGCGCACAACGGCATCGTCGAAGCGCAGGCGGTGTACGGCCAGTACCTGCTCGACGGTCACGGCGTAGCGCGCAATGCCGAAGAAGCGTTGACGTGGTTCAAGCATGCGGCCCGGCAGGATCATCCGATGGCGATGAACATGCTGGGCCGGTGCTACGAACACGGTTGGGGAACCACCGCGTGCGCGCCGGTAGCGGTCTACTGGTACCGGCTTGCCGCGCAGACGGGACTCGACTGGGGCATGTATAACTATGCCTCGGCATTGGCGCTCGGCAATGGCGTGGAATGCGATCGTGCGCAGGCGCTGCAATGGTTCCGGCGCGCCGCCGACATGGGTCACGTGAAGTCGATTAATTTTGTCGGCAGCTTTTACGAGGACGGCTGGGAAGTCGATGCGGACGCAAACATCGCGCTCGACTATTACCGGCGCGCTGCGGAAGGCGGCGATTTTCGCGGCCAGTTCAACTATGCACGGCTATTGGCCGCGCGCGGCGAGATCGACGCCGCGCTTGAGTGGTTGCAACGTGTGCCGCATTCGGCAACAACAGCGTTCGTCGCGAAGATGCAGGCGTGGCTGGCCGCTTCGCCGGTTAGCGCATTTCGTGCGCTGGCTGAACACCTGAATGCGGACATACGTGCGCACATAGCGGCGAAATTGAGCGCGGATACGGGTACGAATGGAAGCGCAGGGCCGGGCATGGACCCTGACACGAATGGAAGCGCGGGTCCGCGCATGGACCCAAGCACGGCGGCAAGCGCGCGGATACTCCACGCGCAGGAGTCGCGCGCATGATGCTGCATCTGCAAGGTGTACTCAGCAAACAACAGGTCGCGCAATGCCGCGAAGTCCTCGACGCGGCGCCATGGATCGACGGCAATACGACTTCCGGCGAACAGTCGGCGCGGGCCAAGCGCAACCAGCAATTGCAAGAAGGATCCCCCGCGGCGCGTGCGGTGGGCGATGCGATTCAGGATGCGCTCGGCCGCAATCCTCGCTTCTTTTCCGCGGCATTGCCGCTGAAAGTCTTTCCGCCGCTCTTTAACCGCTACGCAGGCGGCGATGGTTTCGGCACGCATGTGGACAATGCGATTCGCCAGTTGCGCGGCACCGACTTCCGCATCCGCAGCGATCTGTCGGCCACGCTCTTTCTCGCTGAGCCGGAGTCCTACGACGGCGGCGAACTCTGCATCGAAGACACCTATGGCGTGCATCGCTCGAAGTTGCCGGCCGGCGACATGGTGCTCTACCCTGCTTCGAGCCTGCATCACGTGAGCCCGGTAACGCGTGGCGTGCGGGTCGCGTCGTTCTTCTGGATTCAGAGCATGGTGCGCGACGACGGCGAACGCGCCATGCTGTTTCAACTCGACAACGACGTGCAACGTTTGGCTGCCGAAAAAGGTTCGAACGATGCAACCGTGGTCAGCCTCACCGGCATTTATCACAATCTGCTGCGCCGCTGGGCCGACGCCTGAGCCTGGTTGAGCGGACTCCTCGTCCCACGCAAAACTGTCTTTCTTTTTGTATCCAGAAAGAAGGCGCTTGCGCGTATTTACTTTCCCGTTCGTTAAGCGCAACGTTAGTAGTTGATGCGTGCGGCTGAATTTTTGGTTGCGCTGTCCACGATTCGATCCGATTTATCGTGACTCACTACCGGCTCACGGCGGACCCAGTTGCGCCGCGTCGACCCACTGTTGCATTCGCAACGGCACCGAAATTGCTGAGTGATGAATTAGACCGAGCCGCTTCGGATGTCGACGCATCGGGAACCCGCATGTCGGATACCCGCATGTCGGGTATCCGTACGTCGAATACCCACGCGTCGCCAGCCTGCATTGACCTTTCAATGGAGCCAGCAGACCGTCATGTCCATGAGAAACAAACCTCACGATTCGGGCGACGAACCCGACGCCGCCCCACCCCAACCGTCGCGCCGCCGCTTTCTGCAATCGGCTGCGGCTGCCGCCGCCGTCGGCGCGGCGCCGCATCTGCGCGCACAAGCACAAACCCCGGCCGCACCGCCGCCCGCCGAAGTACATGCACCGGTGCCGCCGCGCCCGGTCACACTAACCGTCAACGGCCGCGCTTACACGCTGCAACTCGAACCACGCGTGACCTTGCTCGATGCGTTGCGCGAATACGCGGGCCTGATGGGCACGAAGAAGGGCTGCGACCGCGGACAATGCGGCGCCTGCACGGTGATGGTCGACGGCCGCCGCATCAATTCCTGCCTGACGCTTGCCGTGATGCATGAAGGCAGCCACATCACGACAGTTGAAGGACTCGCCAGCAACGACGTGCTGAGTCCGATGCAACGGGCCTTCATCGAACACGATGCGTTCCAGTGCGGCTACTGTACGCCCGGGCAGTTGTGTTCCGCGACTGCCCTGCTCAACGAATTCCGTAACGGCACGGCCAGCACCGTGACCGCCGATGTCCGCAGCCCTCCGCCGCAACTTTCCGACGACGAAATCCGCGAACGCATGAGCGGCAATATCTGCCGCTGCGGCGCGTACGCGAACATCGTCGCGGCGGTGCGCGACGTGCATGAAGGCGGTGGGCAGAATAGCGCCAGCCGCAACGGCAGCGATAGCAGCGGCAACGCCTGACGGAGCGACCAGCATGGATGCGATCTATTACGAACGCGCCGGCGATGTCGCCGGCGCCGTGCGCGCGGTGCAGCAACCGGGTGCGGTGTTCATCGGCGGCGGCACTAACCTGCTCGACCTGATGAAAGGCGGCGTGGCGCGGCCGATGCGGCTCATCGACATCACGCACATCAGCGGACTCGATACGGTCACCACGTTGCCGGATGGCGGCCTCCGCATCGGCGCCCTGGTGCGAAATAGCGATGCGGCCAATCACGCGCTCGTGCGCGAACAATACCCATTGCTGTCGCAAGCCCTGTTGGCCGGCGCCTCGCCGCAACTGCGCAATATGGCCACCGTGGGCGGCAATCTGATGCAGCGCACCCGCTGCGGCTACTTCTACGATCCCGCCTTCACGCAGTGCAACAAGCGCACGCCAGGCAGCGGCTGCGCGGCGCTTGAAGGCCACAACCGCACGCAAGCGATTTTCGGTGCGAGTCCGCAATGCATCGCGGTGAACCCGTCGGACATGAGCGTGGCGCTCGCAGCGCTCGACGCCGTCGTGCGCGTCACGGGCCCCGCGGGCGAGCGGGCGATTCCGTTTGCTGACTTTCATCGGCTTCCCGGCGAGCGGCCCGATGTCGATACGACATTGCAGGCGGGTGAGTTAATTACGGCCGTCGATCTGCCGCCACCTTTGTTCAGCGCACACTCCCACTACCTGAAAGTGCGTGACCGCGCCAGTTACGCATTTGCGCTGGTTTCAGTGGCCGCCGCATTGCAGATGGACGGCAACCACGTGAAAACCGCGCGCATCGCGTTAGGTGGCGTCGCGCACAAACCGTGGCGGGCGAACGCCGCCGAGCAGATGCTCAACGGCCAGCCACTCATGCAAGCGACGCTGCACAATGCCGCGGCCGCCGCGTTACGCGATGCCAGACCGCTGCACGACAATCGTTTCAAGGTGCAACTCGCGCAACGCGCGATCGTGCGCGCAGTGAACCAGGCCGCAGGCCGCACTGGAGGTGTCGCGTGAACCTGATCGGTCAACCCATGGACCGCATCGACGGTCTGCTGAAAGTCACCGGCGAAGCGCGCTACGCTGCCGAGTTCCCCGAGGCACGGCTCGCGCATGCGGTGCTCGTCACCAGCACGATTGCGCGCGGCACGATTACGTCGATCGATGCAAGCCGCGCGCAGGCCTTGCCAGGCGTGCTACTGGTGATGACATATCAGAACGCGCCGCGCCTGCCGAACGGAGGCAGGCCTGCGTTGACGCCGCCGGCCGGCAGGCATCTGTCGCTGCTGCAGGACAATCACATTCAATACAACAACGAGCCGGTCGCGGTGGTGGTCGCCGATACACTCGAACATGCCACCGATGCCGCGCGTCAGTTGCGCATCACCTACCAGAGCAGCGCCGCGACACTCGATTTCGCCCAGGCGAAGCCGAACGGCCATGCGCCTGACAAGCCGCAGGGCCGCACAACCGACACGCAACGCGGCAGCTTCGAGGACGGCATGCGCAGCGGCACGGTCCACGTCGACGCCGTTTACACGACACCGATCGAGCATCACAACCCGATGGAGCCGCACGCCACAATGGCGCGCTGGGACGGCCCGCAACTCACGCTCTACGACTCGACGCAAGGCGTTAGCGGTGCGGCTCAGGCGGTCGCCAAAACCTTCGGCATGGCACCTGGCGACGTACGCGTGATTTCGCCGTTTATCGGCGGCGGCTTCGGTTGTAAGGGATCGTCGTGGTCACACGTGTCGCTCTGCGCGATGGCCGCGAAACAGACCGGGCGTCCGGTGCGCCTCGTGCTCGAACGACCACAGATGTTCGGGCCCGTCGGCGCGCGTCCGCATACTGAGCAACATTTCACGCTTGCCGCGCGGCACGACGGCACGTTGACCGCGATGCGTCACGACAGTACGTCGAATACGTCGATGTTCGAAGACTGGACCGAGACCTGCTGCATGGTCACGCGCATGTTGTACACCGTGCCGAACCAGATCACGACGCACCGGATCGTGCCGATGAATCTCGGCACACCGACCTTCATGCGCGCGCCCGGCGAAACAACCGGCTCGTTCGCGCTCGAATCGGCAATGGACGAACTCGCGGCGGCGTTGAAAATGGACCCGCTCGCGCTGCGTCTGAAGAATTACGCCGATGCCGATCCGCAGGAAAACAGGCCGTGGTCGAGCAAGTCCTTGCGCGAGTGCTATCAGATCGGCGCGGAGAAATTCGGCTGGTCGCGTCGGTCGAGCGCGCCGCGCTCCATGCGCAACGGCACCACGCTGATCGGCATGGGCATGGCCACGGCCACCTACCCGGCCAACCGCAACGAAGCCTCGGCCATCGCGCGGATTCTGCCGGACGGCAGCGCCATGGTCGCCTCCGGCACCCAGGATCTTGGCACCGGCACCTATACAGTGATGACCCAGGTTGCCGCCGATGCACTCGGCTTCGCGCCGGAAAACATCCACTTCGCGCTGGGCGATTCTTCGCTGCCGAAAGCCCCGGGGTCGGGCGGCTCGCAATCGGCGGCGAGCGTCTCGCCGGCCGTGCGCGATGCCGCGACCCAGGTGCGCAGCCAGTTGATCGCGTTGGCGCTCGCCGACGAGGCCTCGCCGGTGCACGGCATCGCGCTCGACGACATCACGGTGGAAAACGGCTGGGTCATCAGCCGCTCGCAACCGGCGAAGCGCGATCCGGCCGCGGCAATCATCGCGCGTTCAGGTGGCAAACCGATCGAAGCCACCGCGACGGTCAAACCCGGCGACGAGCGGCAGAAGTATTCGCTTCATTCGTTCGGTGCGGTGTTTGTCGAAGTCCATGTCGATGCCGACCTCGGCACGATTCGCGTGCCGCGCGTAGTCGGTGTGTATGACGTGGGGCGCGTGCTGAACGAGAAAACGGCGCGCAGCCAGTTGATGGGCGGCATCGTGTGGGGTGTGGGGGCGGCGTTGCAGGAAGAGACCTCGCTCGATACCCGCTATGGGCGCTTCACCAACGCGAATCTCGCCGAATATCACGTGCCGGTGAATGCCGACATCGGTTCGCTCGACATTACGTTCATCGATAAGCCTGATCCCTACATCAACTCGCTCGGCGTGCGCGGCATCGGCGAGATCGGCATCACGGGCGTGCCGGCGGCGATTGCGAATGCGGTGTATCACGCGACTGGCGTGCGCGTGCGCGATCTGCCGGTGACGCTCGATAAGGTGATGGGGGTGATGCAGGTGTGATGCGCGTTCGGCGCCCCACGCATGCGGTCGTACTTGATGCGTGGGTCCGCCGAGGGCGCTAAGCGCGCGACGCGCGGCCGACGATCTCGGCGGTGGTCGCGATCTCCGCATAATCCATCGCGAGGTTCGCGAGCGACAGCGCGTGAATATCCTCGGCCGCCCACACGCGGCCGTTCAGATCGCGCATGTCGAACGTGAAGGCTGCGTCGCTCGCCACCAGGGTGGTGAAGCCAAGGTTACCGGCCGTACGCGCGGTGGCTTCGACCGAGTTGTTCGTAATCACGCCCGCGATCACCACTTGATCGATCTGCCGTGTGCGCAACCAGCGTTCGAGTCCGCTCGCGATGAACGCATCCGGCACATTCTTTTCGACGACATGCTCACTATCGTGCGGCTCGAACGCCGCCTGAAACTCGACGCCGCTTTGCCCCGGCCAGAATACCGAGTCCGGATCACGCGAAATGTGGCGCACGTGTGCGACAGGCCGTGCGGTGTCGCGCCAATGGGCGAGCAAGCCCGCGAGATGGTGTTCGGCGTCAGGATTGTTGCGGCGACCAAGCTTTGGAAACTGAATGCCCTTTTGCAGGTCGATCAGGATCAGCGCGGCATTGTCGTCGAGGCGCTTCATGGCGATGAAGATCCGCTTTGATGTGAGGTAAGCGACTCATTGTACGGGCACGGCCGCCCATGACGGCACACGTCGGCTGATGCATTGCCGCTTGCCTGCTGGTGCGTTGCATCGCACAATCGGTCTCATTCTTTCTACCGGTGCCCGCCCATGGCCTACGCCTCGCTCGCCACTGGCGTGTTGCTCGCCGCCGGCTTTGGCTCACGCTTCGACCCGGACGGCGTGCACAACAAACTCCTGGCGCGCATGCCCGACGGCACGCCGGTCGCGCACGAAGCCGCGCACCGGTTGCTGAGGGTCGTCTCGCATTTGCTGGCCGTGGTGCGGCCCGGCTCGGACGCCCTTGCGCGCCTCCTGAACGACGCCGGTTGTGAAGTCATGTTCGCCCCGGCCGCCGAACGGGGCATGGGCGCCAGCCTCGCCGCCGGCATCGAAGCCAGCGAAGACGCTGAAGGCTGGATCGTCGCGCTCGCCGACATGCCGCGCATCGCCACCACGACGATCGAAGCGGTGGCGCGCGCGCTCGACGGCGGCGCGTCGATCGTCGCGCCGTTTTACCAAGGGCAGCGCGGCCATCCGGTCGGCTTCGGCATCGAGCATCGGGACGCACTGATGACCCTCGACGGCGACACCGGCGCGCGCGCGCTGTTGATGTCGCAGCGGGTGATGCGGCTGGACGTCGACGACCCCGGAATACTGCGCGACGTGGATACGCCGGAGGATCTGCGCAATGTGTAGCTTTAGCGCGACTGCGCCGTCGGCGCAGTCTGCGAGCCGGCGGGGTTGATCCAGGCCGGCGTTTGGGCGCATACTGTATATCCATACAGTATTTTGAACGCTTGGATTGGCGCATGACAACATGACGCTGCGCGCATCCACAGCGCGTCAGCATGAAACGCATTCCAATCGAACCGTCTTTCGCCGTCTGGCGGCGCGCCGCACGGGCGATGCTGCGGCAGGGTGTCGAGCCGTCGCAGATCGAGTGGGTTGAGTCCGGGGGTGATGACGCAGCGTCAGTCTGCGATGGCAACGACACCGGTGCGGCCGTCGGGCAAGATGCGCGGTTTTCGACAGCATCAGGCACTGCGGGCATTTCTAGCGTGGCTGCGCGAGGCGCGTCCGATAGCGAGTCCGATTCCGCGCCTGCAAGTGCCCCCGAGATAGGCGCCACTGCCGCCCTCGCCGCGCCCGCGATTCCCCGTGAACTCCTCTTCCGGCTGAAATCGGCTGCCTGCTTTCGCGCGCCGGATCGCTGGGCGCTGCTATACCGCATCCTGTGGCGCTGGACCCACGGCGAACGCCACGCCCTCGATCTGAACGACCCCGACGGCGCGTTGCTCGATCAACGCTTCCAGGCGGTCGAGCACGAAACTGAGGATCTGCTGACACTCACGCTGTTCAGGCGGCGTGATCCGTCGATGGGTTGGCCGGAATTCGTCGGCTGGTACGAACCGCATCATGACCTGCTGGAGCGCACCGCCGCGCGCTTCGCCTCTCGCATGGGCGATTCCACCTGGATGCTGGCCACGCCGTACGGCGCGGCATTCTGGAACGGCATGCTGCTGCGCATCGGTCGGCCGGCAACCGAGGAAGACGAGCAAGTCGCGCACGATTTACCGGAAAGCGCCATGACCGGCGAAGCGATCACCAGCACGTCCACCGAAGCGCTTTGGCTCGCGTATTACGCCAGCGCTTTCAATGGCGAGCCGTCGCCCGTGCCGTTGCGCTACTGGAGAATGCCGCCCGCGGGTCCACCGTTACCCGCGCGGCTCGCACGTGAGCGCAGCCGTCTCGGCGCGCAAAGTGCCGCCGTCACCGTCCCGCCCACGCCGCCAGTCGAATATTCGGCAATGACACCGCCCTTGCAGGAACCCACCGGCCCGCTCGCCACCTGCCGGCGCTGCGCGTTATGGCGCAACGCGAAACAGGCGGTTGCGGGCGCCGGGTCCGCCCATGCGGCGATCATGGTGGTCGGCGAACAGCCGGGCGAGTACGAGAACCAGCACGGCGAACCCTTCACCGGCCCTGCCGGCCAACTGCTGGACGCCATACTTACGCGCGCCGGTCTGAAGCGGGAGACGCTTTATCTGACTTATGCCGTCAAGCATTACAAATGGGAAACCCTCGACCAGCAGCGCGTGCACCGCACGCCCGTGCGGCGCGAAGTCGAGGCTTGCCAGTACTGGCTGGAGAAAGAACTGGCTCACATTGCGCCACGCGTGGTCGTCACACTGGGCGCAACCGCGCTGAAAGCGCTGGTCGGCGCGCACGTCAATCTGTCGGAATACCTCGGTCAAACCATCGCCCACGACGGGCGCCTGATCGTGCCGGCCTGGCATCCGTCGTATGCGCTAAGTACGGCCGACGCCAGGTTGCGCGACGACATCGTGTCGACCATGACGACGGCGTTCAGTCGCGCGGCGGCGCTGGCGGCCGGCGGCACGTAGCCAGCAGGAGTAAAAACGTCACTGCTCACAGGTGAGCGATTAATCAGGCTCACCGCTCATACCCGAGCGGTGAGGAGAGCGCGATGCACCCCCGACAGCACGCCGGCCAAAGGTGAGAAGGTTCGGGATATGCCCAATGCGTCACGGTGAGCTTCTGCGGGAAGCCACGGCAGCATCAGCCCACCCAGGCATGCGGTTTGCGTCGATCAAAACGGTTACACAAGCCGCGCCAATTCCGCCTAAGCTGATGTGACGCCGCCAATCCAGCAAGGTTGTCTCGCGCGATATTGAAGCTTCGAAGGCGGCCCCGAGCGTCTCGACACCACCCCACGTCCCATGAGCGAAACCAGCCCACGCCTTTTCATCGTCTCGCCCCATTTCGACGACGCCGTCTTCAGTTGCGGCGCATTACTCGCCGCCCATCCTGACGCCGCGGTCTGCACGGTATTTGCCGCGCCGCCTGAGCAGGAGATGCATACCGAGTGGGATAAAAAGTCGGGTTTCACGAGCGCCCATCAGGCCATCCACGCCCGCACGCGCGAAGACAACCTCGCGCTCGAGGTGCTCGACGCAATTCCACTGCGCATGCCGTTTCGCGACGACCAATACCTGGACTCGCCGTCGATCAGCAGATTGGCGGCGGAACTCGAAGAGACCATCTACCGCACAACCGCGAACACACTGCTGATGCCGCTCGGATTGCATCACGAAGATCACGTACGCGTGTTCGAAGCCTGCTGCGAAATCCTGCCGCGCCTGTCGCATCTCACGTGGTTCGCTTATGAGGACGCGATTCACCGCCGCATGCCGGGTGTCGTAGAAGCACGGCTCGCCGACCTCGCGCAGCGTGGCATCGTCGCGACGCCGGCCTATCCGAGCATAGGCCATGTGATTGATCTCCAGCGTCGCACGCAACTCAAACGCGAAGCAGTCAACGCCTACGAAAGCCAGTTACGCGCGTTCGGCGCCGGCGATTACGACGATGTTTTCGCTGCCGAACGTTACTGGCAATTGAGCGTGGGCCGCCGCGCGAAGAAGTAAGGGTCGCGCCGCGTGCTGGATCGTCTACGCTAGAAGGAAACGGACGGCGTTGATGCCCATTCGACCGGGCGTACCGCCCGCGCCTCGACCCACTTTTCAGGCCCGCTTTTTAGCCCGCTTTTGAGCCCTATTCCTGACTCAAAGAGGTGATGCAATGAGCTACGACATGCATACCAGCCCGATTCCCGACCCGAACGCCGATCCGAACCGGGACCCGGAAGCCGACCCGCTAGTGCCGCCGTCGCCCGGTCATCACACCGAGGAGCCGCAGCGGCCCGATGGGCCGCCGGACAAAGACCCGGTGTGACGCCCGTGCGGTTGTCACCGGACGCGTGCGTGAGCGTCTAAGTGAGCGTCTGAATGAGCGCGCGCTTTAGCGTGTCAGCTCGGTAAAGCCTTGCAGGAGACGGTCGATGTCGGCGGCGTGGATGTTGCCCATCGTCGAGATACGGAACAGTTCGGCCGACAAGCCGCCCTGACCCGCATAAATGACGAAACCGCGCGCCTTCAGCGCGTCGTGCAGTTGCGGATACGCTACGCCGTCCGGCAAGCGATACGCGCGCAGCACCACCGACGATTGCTCCGGCGGCAACACACTGCCAATGCCCCGCTCAGCCAGACCCGCGCGAGCCTGCTCGGCGAGCGCTGCATAACGCGCGTGGCGCGCTTGCCAGCCGCCTTCGTCGGCGAGTTCGCGCAGCGCTTCGACCAGCGCGTAGTACGCATGGACAGACGGCGTGAACGGCGTATTGCGCTGATCCTGCAAACGCGCGAGGCGCCCGAGGTCCAGGTAATACGTGCGGCTCGCCGCCTGCGCAAGCGCCGCGCGCCGCACCAGCACGAACGACGCGCCCGGCACGCCATGCAGACACTTGTTCGCGGTCGCCGCGACGGCATCGAGACTGGCGTCGGCGAAATCGATCGCTTCCGCGCCGAAGCTGCTGACACCATCCACCAGCAGGCGCAGGCCGCGTTCGCGGCACAGCGCGCCAAGCGCCTGCAGATCGTTCAGGCGCCCCGTCGTCGTTTCGTGATGAATCACGGCGACGTGAGTGAACGCTTTGTCCGCGTCGAGGCGTTCGGTGATCTTCGCGAGATCCGGCGCATGCATCCAGTCGTGCTTCAGCGACTCGTGCGCGATGCCGTATTGCGTGGCGATCTGCGAAATACGCTCACCGTACACACCGTTTTCCACGACCAGCAGCTTGCCGTTTTGCGGCACCAGCGCGGCGGTCATGCTTTCAACCGCAGCCGTGCCCGAACCGGTCATCAAAACTGCTTGCCATTCGCTGGCGTCGAGGCCGTAAAGATCGACCAGACGCGTACGCGCCTCTTCCTGCAAATCGAAAAACTCGCTTTCGCGGTGGCACAGATCCGTTTGCAACAGGCTGTTGCGGACGCGTTCGGTGAGCGTCACCGGGCCGGGATTGAGCAGCAGCATCAGTACACTCCTTAAGCGGCGCCGATGTGGCGCATCAGGCGCGTTTTCACATCGGGCGGGGTGATAGTGGGACGCGGCAGGCCATCGGGCGTGCCGCGGCGAATCGCCAGTCGCGCGAAGCGCGGACCATGGGGTGACGGCGCTGTTTCGAACAGCTCGTCAATCACGCCGATGTCGTCGCTTTCAAGCGCCGACGCATAACCGCAAGCCGCGGCGACACCCGCAAACGACACCTGCGACGACACGGTCGCCTGACCGCCGGTCGAGTCATGTGCGCCGTTATCGAGCAGCACATGCGTGAGATTCGACGGACCGTACGCGCCGAGCGTCGCGAATGCGCCCATGCGCATCAGCGCGGCGCCGTCGCCGTCGAGCGCGACCACGTGCAGATCGGGACGCGCCAAGGCAAGCCCCAACGCGAACGGCGTCACGCAACCCATCGAGCCGACCATGTACAACTGGTTCGGACGGTCGTCGATTGCATAGAGTTCGCGGCCGCAAAATCCGGTCGACGCAAGCACCACCGTCGATTCGAGCGGTGTGTGCGCGATGACGTTCTGCAACGCGTCGTGACGTGATGCCAACTCATTCGCTGCGGCGTTCCTGAATTGCGAACGCGGCGCCACCGGCACACGACGCGCGCCTGCCGGCCCCTCTTTCAACTCGTACGGCGCCACGCTGCCCTTTTGCATCACGAGCGCATACGGACGGCCGGTTTCATCCATGTGAGCGATGGCGCGATCCAGCGCCGGGCCGATCGCGTCGGCTTCCGTCGGGAAGGTCTCCCACGGAATTTCCATCGTATCGAGCATCGCGGGCGTGACCGGGCCCATCAACGCGTGCTGCGGTTCGTCCGCAACACCGGGTTGCCCACGCCACGTCACGATCAGCAATTGCGGCAGACGGAAGGTCCATGTGAGCGAGGTCAACGGGCTCACCGCATTGCCGAGACCGGAGTTCTGCATCATCGTGATGCCGCGCCGGCCGTTCTGTGCGCCGAGCGTGACGCCCGCGATCAACGCGACCGCATCGCCTTCATTGGCCGCCGAGACGTAATGCAGCGATTCGTCCTGCAACACATAGTTGATGAACGGCGTCAGATACGAGCACGGCACGCCGGCATACCAGTCGAAGCCACGTTCGCGCGCCGCCTCGACGAATTGGGCTGCC
Source organism: Paraburkholderia sediminicola (assembly GCF_046027825.1). Lineage (GTDB taxonomy): Bacteria > Pseudomonadota > Gammaproteobacteria > Burkholderiales > Burkholderiaceae > Paraburkholderia > Paraburkholderia sediminicola_D. The sequence goes on along the minus strand of NZ_JAQQDU010000013.1, from coordinate 2,196 downwards.
TCAATCATTGCGCGGCTCCGCTGGCAGCGCCCGTCTGGTTGCCGGCCGCTGCCGCGAACGGCGCTTGCGCATGCGCGAAATCGCCGGCACGACGGAAGTCTTCCAGATCGTTCACACCGCGCCAGTGGCCGTGCACGTATTGCACTTCGATCGCTTCACCCGCTTCGATCAGCGCATTCAGCAGCGCGGGCATATCGAGCGAATCGAAATCCGGGCGCGCTTGCAACGTGGCGAGGACCGCTTGCAGACGTTCAAGGCCCTCGCCGCGCACATTCAGCAGACCGACCCAGCGACCATGCGGTGTTTGCGAAGCGATGGCGGACGTTGCCTCCTGCCCGCTCGACACGTGACGCAGCGTGACCTTGTTGCCGAACAGACCACGATCGTCGCCCGCCGAGCACCACGCGAAGTCGCGCACGCTGGCGTTTTCCGTATCGGTCAACGACGAATCCACCACCACGCTGAACGCGGCTTCGCTCTCGACCAGATCGCGCAGGATGTAGCTGCGGAACAGCAGATCACCGTACGAGATGACCGTGTCGCCCGCGAGCTTGTCGACGGCACAGGCCAGCGACGCCAGTTCGCCGGTTTGCGCGTGACGTTCGTTGACGACCAGCTTGATCCCGGCCGCATCGATTGCATCGGCGCGATAACCGCCGACCACGGTGATGTCGTTGACGCTCTGCTTCTTGAACGCATCGACGAGCCAGCGCAGGAGCGGCTTGCCTGCGATCGGCAGCATGACTTTCGGACGATCTTCGGTGACCGCTTCGAGCCCCTTGCCGCGGCTGGCCGCGAGCACGACGGCCGCGCCGGCTGCACGACCGCTCGACAGATAGCGATCTTCAGCTTCCGAGTATTCGTCGGCGTCTTGCAGACGGAAGATTTCGTTGACTGCGGCGATGCTGTCTTCGACGTTCACGAGCGTTTCGCTCGAGTGAATTTCCTTGGCGACGGCCTGCATGGCCGAGGTTGCTGCGCGGACCAGATGATTCGCCCAGATGACCGTGCTGATGCCGGCCTCGCGGAACACTTCGGTGGGCGTGCTGTAGTACTTGGTCGGCACGATGACGAGCGGCCCGCGGCCGGCCCATTCGCGCGCGAATTCGAGGATTTCGTCGGGGCGCGAGAGCTTGCTGTGAATCAGGATCGCGTCCGCACCGGCTTGCCGATAGGCTTCCGCGCGGCGCAGGGCTTCGTCCATCCCCCAGCCGGCGATGAGTGCTTCGACGCGGGCGACGATCGAGAAATTTTCATCCGACTGCGAGTCTTTACCGGCTTTGATTTTGCCGCAGAACTCGTCCATATCGGCGAGCGGCTGGGCTTCGCCGTTGATGAAGCTGTTCGTTTTCGGGAATTGCTTGTCTTCGATACAGACGCCGGCGATGCCGCGTTGTTCGAGTTTGCGCACGAGGCGGCGCACGTTGTTGAAGTTACCGTAGCCGGTATCGCCATCGAGGAGGATGGGCAGATCGCTGGCGTCGGCCATGAATTCGAGGTTGTCGACGACTTGCGTCCAGCTGGCTTCGTTGTTGTCGCGCACGCCGAATTGGGCGGAGATGGCGAGACCCGAACCCCAGATCGCCTTGAAGCCGGCTTCGCGGACGATACGGGCGGAGAGACCGTTGTGGGCCTCCATCATGAATTCGAGTTCGTTGCTGACGAGCATCTGGCGCAGGCGTGCGCTGCGCGAAGCGGAGATGAAAGCGGGTTCGCGGGCGTTCATTTTACTGACTCCTGGTGGCGGGCTTATTAGGGCTCTTTTTTGCCCGGCGGGCGGCTGGAAAATGGCGACTATAGCTGAAATAGATTTTATTGGGCGTCTGAGTGGGGATTGGCTTTTTTGATGTTGTTGTTAAGTGGTGAAATGTGTTGTTTTTTGCATTTTATGCAGTGCGGTTTGGGGTTGGATTTTTTTGGCGTTATGTGGAGAAGTGTGATTGCTGCGCGCAATTGGCGCCCTGCGGGGCTTGGATTTGTGAGGGTTTTTTGTTTGCTGTTTCTTCTTTCTCATTTCTGTTTTTTGTGTTTTTGTTTCCTGTATTTATTCGATTTATGTATTAATTTTCTTATTGGTTTATTAGCGCTTACTCTGCGCCTTCTTACCCGCGGTGTTGGCCTTTCCTTGATCTGGCTTTTTGGCCTCTCCTTGAATTGATATTGGATTATTAGTGTTGCCCCAACGCTCTCAACTTA
>NZ_JAQQDU010000129.1:0-20488 GCF_046027825.1 Paraburkholderia sediminicola | reverse complement strand
GCTAACTCAGGGGGCCTTCGAGACAATCATGCGACGTAGTTCTTCAGAATGCGCAGGTCCGTCACGGAGTACGACATACCCAGCCGATAACCCTGGCCGACCCGCAGTGGAGCAATCAGGTGCATGTCCTCGCCGTCGACTTCAGGAATCTTCAGTTCAGCCGATCCGGTCCAGACATCCACGATCGCGAGATTGTCCGTTAGCGACATGGTGAGTTCGTCGACCGGTGGCTTGTTCCACTGTCCGGCCGCCAGTTGGGGAAAGTAGCGGCGCATCGTGGTCGGCCGGTTGAAAACGGTCGCCGGGTTAGGGACAGGTTCCGCGAGCTGGATCCGGGCGGTCGCCAGCCTTTCCCCGTGTGCGGCCACACTGGCGCCGAAGCGACTGCCTTTGGCAAGCGGCGCTGCGGCCAGGCTGGGCGCGGAGAAGCTGCGAGTCTGATAGACGCTGGCGAGTTTCTTCGGAAACCCCTGTGCCCATCCGCGGGCTATCGCGGCATCGTTATCCACGAAGATGTACGGGCAATAGTTGACCGGAGTGCCCTCGAAGACTGCCTCGACCAGAACGAATGCCTCGCGGTACTGATACCGGGCGGGGTCCGTCACTTCGTCGTTGGAACCCGTGAACTGCCAGTCCAGAAACCAGAAGAAGGCGCGCCCGTCTGATTTCTCGTCCACCGTGACGTCTGGCGGGAGGAGCGCCGCGATCGCTTTCTGGTCAGCCCAGAATTCGATGGCGAGACAGTCGCTGGAATAGTGCCACGGCGGCTGTGTCGCCAGTGCGGACTTTCCTTGCGGAGTAATGGGAACTGAAAACGCTGTAGGCATCTCTTGTCCTCCTTGATCAGGGCGACGGGAAGGCGCTACACATGGAGTCCTTACTTTCCTTGGGCGCGCGGTGTATCACCTGACGCGAACCTTTCGAGGACACCACGCGCGGCCAGGATGCGATCCGCCGTAGCGCGCGATCCGGCGTGCCGCGCGTGAGGTCATAGTGCCGTGCCTCACCTGCTAACGCTTTCGAAATCGCACGACCGGCTAGCGGATTAGCACGGTATGGACGGTTTTTTTGGATCAGCCGCTATCAAGTTGCGTTTTGCATTGCCGATAACAAGGGTGAGTAGGCGTTACGCGCGTATCACCGCGCGTAACCTCACGCTGGCCGCGGCAAGCGGGGCGATCCCAGCAGTTCTCGCCACTGCACGTCACGCAACAGTTGAGCACGTCGTCGGCCAATGGCACGACCCTGACCCTTGCAGGCAATCAGATCGCCATCCGTCTGGTCAACGGCGGCCTGCGCTCGGTAACCGGCCTGATCGGAAAGCGCAACCATGATGCGGTCAGCTTTGAGACGCCGACGGGCACCATCGCCGTACGCGGCACCAACTTCGGTGCGCTGTTCTGCCAGCACGATTGCGGCGGCGTACCGTCGCCAAACGGGAGCACGCCGCAGAATGGTCTGTATGTCGAAGTGACGCAGGGTGCGGTAGTGCTCAGCAATCCGGCCGGCCAACAGGCCTATCAAGCCGGCCAGTTCGGCTTTGTCGCCAACCTGAATAGCCCGCCGGTCCGTGATACCGCCGACGCAGGGCGTACCGGTAACGATGCAGCTGTCGATCGGTCAGAATGCGCCGGCGGCGCCGCGTTCCAGCGCGACGAGCCCAGTGGATTGCGTGGTGCGGTAAATGCCGCGAGTATCCTGGCTCAGTGGTTGGCCTGGCGTACTCGCCTGGGAGACGCTCCTCGGCGGATCAATCGGCCTGGCCGCCGCGATGCGGTCATTCAAGGGTGGCTGCCAGACTCACCGTCGAGTTGATGACCTGCAAACTAGCGACTACTGGCGAACTCAGCGTTGGGAAAGTTACTCGCGTCTAAAACTGAGCGTAGCCCTTCCTATTGGATTTCCTGGTACTAACGGATTCGGCATCCAGGCCGTACTGACGTCGAGCGTGTCTCCATCAAGCTTGTAGAATCGTTCCTGCTCGGTGCCGTTCCAGGCTTCATTCCAAGACGAGTCAATCTTTACGACGAACCTATCCCCATCTATCCGGTACCGGCCTGTATAGGCCATCACGGTACGGAAAAGCGCCAGCAGTTTCTCATCTGTAGTCCCTGGCTCCCGCGCCTGTGCGGTAACGAGTACCATCATTCGCCCATCAGCGTCGAAAATAAGGTACCCATTGGGGTCGGCGCCCCACGGTTGAGTGCGCTCCTTTGAATCCTGAAGCTCGGTATCAAAAGAAACTAACCGCCAGCAACCGTGGAGCCTGGTGTCGCGCTCAGACATATTCCCTCCTGGAGTAGTTCGCCTAAATGTACCCGCCTGTCGAAGGCAGGGTATGTTGCCATGCCAATTGCGAGAACACCGTCAAATTCGCGGGATGCGCCACGCACCGCAAATGGCCGACTTGCGAAGCTCGTTCCCTTTAAATCTGTGAGAGATGTGCGTCCACGATGGGTGCCAGATCGCGCGCATGAACATTTGCAAGATCGTGGCCGCCGCCTGCGACCACATGCAAGCGCGCATCCGGAAGCACGTCAAGAATTCGATGGCCCACAGCAACCGGACTGAAAGGGTCCGCATCACCCCAAAGCAGCAGGACAGGTTGAGAAATTCGCCCCAGTTCACTGGTCAAGTCCGATTCAAAAGAAACAAACCAATCCGGAATAGACCGGTTGGCCTCAAGGAATCCGTCGCGCCAGTCCCGCATGCCGAGTCCTTCCGTGTTGATCCCCCCAGATGTGACGGACAACACGAGATGGGTTACCAGATCAGGCTTTTCCAGGGCTGCGCAGATTGCCAGGACGCCCCCCATTGACTGAGCAATCAACGCGGTCGGCTGATCGATATGGGATACCACGAACCGAACGAGATCATTGAAGTTGTTGACGTCCGGCGTAGCGGGTTCGGCACCGAATCCCGGATATCCGATGATGACTTTGTCGGCGGGACTCACTAGCTGATTCGCTAATGGCGCCCAAAACCCGGTACTACCTGAGGCGCCCGGCAGGAAAAGAAGTTTCGATGGTGTCGGCAAGCGCTGTTTCTCCGTGTGCGGATCGGTAATGGACGAGGCAGATTGTCGCCGATCAGCGACCGCGCGCTGACTTGATCCCGCGAAGCATAAGATCGATTCCGGCGAGAAAGTCGACGCGGTCGTCGTGAACGCGCAACTGTGCGGCTACGCTGCGGGTGAACGGGTACTCATCCGGATCAAGCTCGGACCACACGGTCGACACCTCGTCTAAAAAGTTGGATCGATCAAGGCGTTGCTCCCGAGCGAAATGCGCGTTCGCCGCGTTCTGTCCGCCGACGCCAAGGATGTAGCTCAGCAACGCGGACACCGTTGCCCACTCTTCGTCGGCCGGCACACCAAGCGCGCGCAGTTGCTGGCCGATGCGTTCGAGAACGCGCACCATCGGCAACTGCCCGGGGGCACGTGTCAGCGCTGAGCCAACCCATGGATGTTCGTCGATTGCGTCGAACATGGCCAGCGCGAGCGCGCGAATGATCGCTTTCGGCGTCGAACCCTCCACGGGCGCGTTCATCGTGCGAGCGACGATGGCGTCGCACGCGGCGGTCAGCAGATCGCTCTTGCTGGCGATGTGCCAGTAAATAGCACCAGGACCGGTAGCGAGCCGCCCGGACAGGGCGCGGAACGTCAGACCCTTCTCTCCGCTGCTATCGAGAAGCTCGATCGATGCCTCAATGATTTGATCGGGAGAAAGCGATTCCTCCCGGCGTTGAGTGCTACGTGCTTTCTTTGCCATGCCCTGTCTTGACACTTATGGAATGTTGTTCCAATATTACTCTGGAATGACGTTCCATAAGGTGCTCGCAGTCAATCTGATGGCGACCTCCGATCATCAGGGAAACAGAATGAATACTTCAGTTGCGATCGTCGGTGCAGGGCTCGGTGGCTTGACGCTTGCCCGGGTACTTCACGTCCATGGCATCGCTGCGACGGTCTACGAAGCGGACGCCTCGGCAAACGCGCGAGCGCAGGGGGGCATGCTGGATATCCACGAAAACAACGGGCAGCTCGCGCTTAAGGCCGCGGGGCTCTTCGATCAATTCGTCGAGATCATCCATGCCGGCGGTCAGGCATCGCGGGTACTCGACAAGGACGGTAATGTCCTGTTTGAAGATCACGACGACGGCACCGGCGGTCGACCTGAGGTACCCCGGGGAGCGCTTCGCCGGATTCTGCTGGATTCACTGCCTGCCGGCACGGTTCGCTGGGGACACAAAGTCACGGAAGTGTCTGCGCTCGGCGGCGGACGGCACGTGCTGACCTTTGCTAACGGCGCAGCGGTGACGACCGACCTCCTCGTTGGGGCCGACGGTGCCTGGTCGAAAGTCCGTCCACTTCTTTCCGAGGCGAAGCCGGCGTATGTCGGCACGTCGTTCGTCGAAACCTACCTGTTTGACAGCGACACCCGTCACAAGGCGAGCGCGGAAGCGGTTGGCGGTGGCGCGCTGTTTGCACTCGCGCCGGGAAAAGGCATCGCCGCGCACCGTGAGCCCAATGGCGTGCTACACACATACGTGGAGTTGAACAAGCCACAGGACTGGATTGACAGCATTGACTTCTCCGACCCGGTGACTGCGCGGGCCCGTGTCGCCGAGGAATTCGAAGGCTGGGCTCCGGCGCTGACAGCGCTCATCACCGACAGTGAGACTGACCCTGTGCCTCGCCCGATTCATGCGCTCCCGGTCGAGCACCGATGGGCTCGCGTGCCGGGGGTGACCCTGCTCGGCGATGCGGCACACCTGATGATTCCGTCTGGCGAAGGGGCCAATCTCGCCATGTTCGACGGCGCCGAACTTGGGAAGGCCATCGCCGCCAACCCCGGTGACGTTGAGGCCGCGCTGACCGCGTATGAAAATGACCTGTTTCCCCGCAGCGCGTCTGAAGCTAAAGAGTCAGAAGTCATCCTTAACATTTGTCTCGGCCCCCAAACGCCTCAGAGCCTGGTTGACTTCTTCAGCAATCAGTAGCACGCGACGATCTTCCGAACCCCTGCGGGAGAAACCGCCAGCCCTTGCAGTCTCACCGCCGCCGCGTCCACATCGCCGCGCTCAAGCAGCGCCGCGACCGACAGCAATTCGCCGAGTACGCCGCCGCCGTCAAGGATGGCCAGGCGGATGGAATCAGAAACGGGTAGCTCCTCGACGAAGCTGCGCAGCTCCATGTGATACGCGACATGCAGGAGCGACAGCATGCCTGCCAGATGGGCCGCGGCTGCCAGCGCGCGCGATCCGTCCGGCATCGCGTCGATCGCCTCTTCCATGAAATGTGCGCGTCGTTGCGCAAGCAGCACAAGTGGATCGTCCTCGACGGGAAGCCCGTCCCGGTCAACGTAAAGCAGAAGTCCGCACCAATGCAGAAGTCTGCGACTACCGGCGATCGAGAGTGCCTGCATGAGCGATGAAATGCGCTCCGTTTTGCCGTTGTGGTGCTCGCTGGTGTTTGCAAGCCGTAACAGTTGGGCAACCAGCATTGGCGTCTCTCTTAGCGCGAGCGCAATACTCCCCAACGGGGCATCGCTGCCGACCAGATCGAACACGTGAAGAATCGCCTTGATTGGCGGCATCGCGCGCTTGCCTGAAAGAATCTGCGGTTTGGCGAAATAAAAGCCCTGCAGCAGATCACAACCCAGTTGCCGGGCAAGCTCCGCATCTTCTGCACGATCGATTTTCTCGGCGAGCACGACCTTTCCCGCACGTTTGAACTGACTGACCAGCCCCGGTAACTCCGCACCTTCCACGAACGGCCAGTCGATCTTGACGATGTCGACGGAAGGAAGAAACCACCGGATCTCGTCAGTCATGCTCCTGAAGTTGTCCAGCGCAATCTGGAAGCCCGCCCCTCGCAACTCGCTGCACCGTCGCGAAAGACTCGATGTCAGCTCGACAGACTCCGGAATCTCAAGAACGAAACGTGACGCCGGTAGCACATACGGGTAGTCCGAAAACAGAAAATCATGTGGGCACTTCAGGAAGCAGGCCTTGTTCGCGGCAAGTCGTTCGAGACCGATCGAGCCCACTGCGCGTTCTATCACCGCGGTCGTACACCGCAGTTCGTCCCCGATCCGCGCGCCCCAGGCGGGGCCGTCCCTGAAAAGAAGCTCGTAGGCGACCACGCGACCCGCCCGATCCATGACGGGTTGACGTGCCACAAACACGTCGGCATCGCCCGGTGCAACGGTCTCAGTTGACACGCTGTTCACGACTACCTCTGGTTGGAGGGCCTAACAACTGATGTCAGATGCCTTCGACGAGAACGGCGCGATAGCGCGCGCCCTTGAACCGGTGCTGCGCGACCTCCTGATACGCCGGGCTGTCGTACCACGCGCGCGCTTCCGCCGTCGACGGAAACTCAACGATCACGACGCCCTCTGGCCCGTCGCCCTCAAGGATCTGCTGAGGTCCATAGGCAGCGTGAACCTTGACGGGATGACCTTTAAAGGTCGCGCCCACCTTGCTTTGGTAGATGTCGAGTTCACCCTGATCCTGCGTGCTTTCCTTCGTGAAGACAATATAAGTCGCCATGACGTACGCTCCTGCGGTGGTGTGAAAGTGCACACGATGATGCCATGGAACCGCATTGGACCTCGGCACGCGGCGCCGGACCAGGTGTCGACCCAACTCAGCCGATTTTGTCGAAGGCGGCTTTGTACAGCGATCGCTTCGGCTCGGCAAACACGCGCTGCACCATCGGTTCGAAGAACTCGAGCGGCAGCGTTTCCGCATCCGGATCGAAGGCCGCCGCGTCATATTTCTCGCAGAAAAGCGCGGTACGTTTGAACAACTCCGGCACGTCGCGGTACTGATCGCGCAGATTGCGGTCCATGCCCATATGGTGGAAGAAGTAATAGCCCTGGAAGATCCCGTGATGCTTGACCATCCAGTGATTTTCCGCGCTGACGAATGGCTCCAGCAGCACCGCTGCAACGTCGGCATGGTTGTAACTGCCCAGCGTATCGCCAATGTCGTGCAGCAGCGCGCAGACCACGTATTCCTCGTCCTGGTTGTCGCGATGCGCCAGCGTGGCAGTTTGCAAGCTATGTGTCAGACGATCGACAGGAAAGCCGCCAAAGTCGCCATTCAGCAAGCGCAGGTGGTCCAGCAGGCGGCCAGGCAGTCCTTTGGCGAACGGGCCGACCTCACTACCGATGATTGCCCAGTCCTGCAGCGTACCCTCGCGCATATGGCGGAACGTGGCGCACTGTTCATTGTGTTCCATGGAACGACTCCTTCTCTCTGTGTGATTGGAGCTTCATTATTTGAGCGAGGGGGATATAAAATCCAATAACCGGGAAGTCCATATCCATAACTCCAGGGAATGGCATGATTGATGTCGACCTGACCTATTTCCTGACCATTGCGAGTACCGGTACGCTGGCACGCGCCGCTGAACAGCTGGGCATTTCTCAGCCGGCCGTGACCAAGGCCATCCAGCGGCTGGAGCGCAAGGTGGGGGTCACGCTGGTCGAGCGCACCGCACGCGGCTCGGTATTGACCGAGGCGGGCAAGATATTCCATACACGGGTATCGGGCGTGTCCATGCAGCTCGATAGTGCGGTGGAGGAAGCGCGCGATGTGGGTGGCGGACACGCGGGCCTGCTGCGCATCGGTGCGACGCCGGCCACCACGAGTTTCGCGCTGCGCTCGCTGTTCCCCACGCTGCTGGTGGAGCGGCCCGCCGCACGCGTCAATGTGACGACAGCGTTTAGCGACACGCTACTGGACGCCATCGACAAGCGTGAAGTGGAGCTGGCTGTCTGCCCGTTGCCCGAGACATTGGACGCATCCATGGTCAAGGAGATGCTGTATGACGATCACTACAGCTTGATGGTTAGCACCCGGCACCCGCTGGCCAAGCGCGAATTGGTCACGGTAGACGATCTGGTGGACTGCGAATGGGCCGCGTCCACTCGACAGGAATCTGCCCGTGTGCAAATTGAGCAAGCCTTTGCAAAACAGGGCTACCCTCGGCGTATGCGCGTTGTGGTCGAGGCCAATAGTTTGGCCGCATTGATTCTGATCGTATCCACTACGCAACTGGTCAGCTTTATCAACGCGCGCAGCATCGCCCCCGGCTCATTGCCGCCCGACATTGCTGTGCGCCCGATCCAGTTCGACGGTCTGCTGCGCCAGGTCGGACTGATACGAAGGGCCGGCTACCTGTCCCCGATCGCGCAACGCGCTCAGGAAATTTTGCGCAGCGCAGCCCGGGAGTTGTAAGCCAGGGCGCCTCGCACCTGCTCGTTCGACGCTACCGGGATATCGCCGATAATATCGGGCACAGGTTGTGCCGCGTGGATGATGTCGGTCATCGGGCTGCCGGGTTTTTCAGTGAACGGCGAGTTGCGCGGTATGAGCCAACCCGCAATCCTTTCATCGGGAAGGTTGCCGGGTGGGGTAACGTATTGGGACTCAATTTTTGGTCAGGTCAAAATGAGCTTTGAGGCGCTTATGTCTACGGACACAGACACAATCACGGACGAACTCGTCGCCGGAATCGCGGATCGCATGGTCGATGAAGGCCGGAAAGTGTCCCCAATGACCATTTGGCCGGAGATTCCTGGCGGTTCGATCGTTGCCATTGCGGCCGCTTTGCAACGCTGGCGCGACGCGCGGCAGCCTGTCACGCCCCACGTGCAGGTTCAGGCCCGGGTGCCGGAGCAGATTGTCGAAACCATGATGAGCACCGCGGATCGGCTCTGGATGGCCGCCCAAGGCGAAGCCGACAAGGCGGTCAGTCAGCACCTGAGTGCCCTGAACCAGCACCTCGATACCGCCCGCACGGAACGGGATGAGGCGCTTGCCGAGTATCAGAAGACGGTGGCGGAAGTCGAAACCGGGCGTGAGCGGCATCGTGTGCTGACGAATGCGCTGAGCACCGCCGAGGATACGGCCACGCGTCTCGCGGCGGAACTCGCGGCGGCGACGGGTCGCGCTGAGGCTGGCGAGGCTCGGGCGGAAGAACTGGCGCAGCGTGTGTCGGTGGAAGAGGCCGCGCTGGAGCACACGAAGGCCGAACTTGATGCGGAACGTCACGCGCGTGGCGAGTTGGCCGCTGCTGTTTCCAGCCAGAACGACGAAATAGCACGGATGAAGCAGGAGCTCGACGAGGCGCGGCAGGAGGTCACCGCGTTGGGCTACGACTGTCAGGCGAAATCGGCCGAAGCGGATAGAGCGTTGCAGGAGGCCAGCGAGGCTTCGTCGCGCGCGGAAGCTGCCACAGCGCAGGCGAACGAGAGCCACGCGCGGGTTGCCGCGTTGGAGGCTGAGCGGGATGAAGCGCGCTTTTCGCTGGAAGCCGAGCGCCAGACAAGCGCGGCGCGGAGCGAGGAAGCGTTGATTCAGTTCGACGAATTGCAGCGCGTTGGACGGGAACTGGAGGCGGCGCGGGAGCAGGTCAGCGCTATAACGGAGGCGAAAGCGGCGGTGAGCGCCGAGCTGGCTCAGGTTTCGCAGGACGCGTCTGTCACGAGCGCTGAACTGGCCCAGGTCTCGCAAGAGGCGGCTGCCGCGAAGGAGCGGGCTGAGGCCGCCGAACAGCGTGCGACGACGTTGGAGCAGCGTGTCGTGGAGGTCGAGCAGGCGAAGTTGGCCGAAGCGGAGCGATGGGCGCAGGAATCCAGCGCGGCTTCATCGCGCGCGGAAGCCGCCGCGGCACAGGCGAGCGAGAGTCTTGCTCGGGTTACTGCGCTGGAGGCTGAACTGGATGAGTCGCGCACTGCGCTGGCCGCAGAGCGCCAGACAAGTGCAGCGCGGAGCGAAGAAGCGTCGGTTCAGCTTAACGAACTGCAGCGTGTTGGTCGGGAGCTCGAAGAGACGCGCGTCGCGCTCGAAGCAGAGCGTCAGACAAGCGCAGCACGGAGCGAGGAAGCGTCGGTTCAGCTCAACGAATTGCAGCGCGTCGCGCGCGAGCTCGAGGAGACGCGTACCGCGCTCGAAGCTGAGCGTCAGGCGAGCGCGACACGGAGCGAGGAAGCGGCGGTTCAGCTTAACGAGCTGCAGCGTGTCGGTCGGGAACTTGAGGCGGCGAGGGAGCAGATCAATTCCATGAGTGCGGCGAACACAGCCGCGATCGCTGAACTGGCTGAGGTTTCGCAGAACGCGTCTGCCGTGAGCGCTGAACTTGCCCAGGTCTCGCAGGATGCGTCTGCCGCGAAGGAGCGGGCAGAGGCTGCCGAACAGCGTGAGACGACGTTGCAGCAACGCGTTGCAGAGGTCGAGCAGGCGAAGTCGGCCGAAGCGGAACGATGGGCGCAGGAATCCAGCGCGGCCTCATCGCGCGCAGAAGCTGCCACGGTACAGGCGAGTGAGAGCCTCGCGCGGATCGCTGCGATTGAGGCGGAACGCGATGAGGCTCGCACGGCGCTCGCTGCAGAGCGCCAGGCAAGCGCAGTGCGGAGCGAGGACGCGGCGGCCCAGCTCAACAAACTGAAGCGCGTCGCCCGGGAACTTGAGGAGGCGCGAGTCGCGCTCGAAGCAGAACGCCAGACAAGCGCTGAGCGGAGCGGGGAAGCGTCGGCTCAGCGCGACGAACTGCAAGGCGTCACCCAGGAACTCGAGGCGGCGCGGGAGCAGGTCAGCGCCATGACCAAGGCGAAAGCGGCCGCGAGCGCTGAACTGGCCCAGGTTGCGCAGGACGCGTCTGCCGCGAAGGAGCGGGCAGAGGCCGCGGAACAGCGTGCGGCGATGTTGACCCAGCGCGTCGCGGAAGTCGAGAAGGCTCGCGCGGAAGAAGCGCGACGCGCCCAGCAGCTTGCCATTCAGGCGGGCGAATCCGCGAAGGCCGAGGAAATCGCCGAGTTACAACGTCAGATAGCGGCGCAGACCAAAGCGCATGAGAAGGCCTTTACCGAGCTTCGCACGATTGCTGAACAGTGGGTGGAGCATGCCAAGGATCTGAAGGAACGGCTGGGCTCGGCGAACGAGAAGCTGTTGTTTATTGACTCACGCAGTACTGGTGAGGTGGCGCTTATTCGGAAGCTCTCGTCGGAACTTGAGCGGCTTAAGCCAGATAGTGAGTTGATATCCCGGGACACGCAGCAAAAGCTGATCAGCGCTTCGATGGCTGAACGGCTTGCCCAGAAGGGCTATCGGTATGACCCGACGACGGCGGTTATGTCGAAAGTGGAGCGTTGACTCTCTGCTGGCCATCGATACTACCGCCCAGACCACCGAAGCCCGCCGGATCTTTTGATCCGGCGTCTGCGCTGTCGTCGTGCAGGCAAGTCATACCACTTACCACTTATGCCGAAGTCCGATCACCGCTGAGACTTGCGACTTGGTGGTGGATGGGGAAAGCGAATAGATCTGCGCATACTGCGCGTCACCCGCCGCTCTCTGATAGATGCCGACGAGGAAGACATCGGTGCGCTTGCTGAGCAGGTAATCCACGCCGGTATTCACCTGATGCCACTTTGGACTATTGTCCTGCGGATGATATTGCCCGGTGGTGAAGATATACGCGGCGCCCAGAATGAGCTGCGGCGTCACGTAGTCGGTCAGCGAAACCTCAAAATTCTGAAGCGTCAGGCGCGACGTGTCGACATAGTCGAACCGCGCATTGGTATAAAGCAGCGATAGGCTCGCCGGGCCGAACGCGTAGGCGCCGCCCGCTCCATACATTCTCTGCTTGCTGACACCCGCATTGGTCGCCGGATTCGTGATGAACGGCGACGTGAATCCATAGTCGTTAACCACGGCGCCGTTCGTATTATTGACGTCATTCGGTGTATTGACCTGAAGGTACGCGAGGCCGGCTGATAGCGGCCCGTTCCGATATTGCACCCCGGCGCTATAGGCGTTGTTGTCGGAGAAGCCGCCTGCCTTGTTCGAGAAGCCGTAAAGCCCTTCAAACTGAAGACCTTTGTAGTCGATGCTCTTGTACTGGACCGCGTTGTTGATCCGGAACGTGTCGAACACATTGTCGCTGTCGCCAATGTGCGCACCGTACGCCGCGAACTGACAGGCCGACGAGAATGTGCACAGCGTTACTGCCTCGTCGTATTGACGGCCTAGCGTCACCGTCCCGAGCGTATCCGATGACAAACCGACAAACGCCTGCCGGCCGAACTCACGGCCGCCTTGCGACAGCGCGCCCGTCGCCACGCTGTAGCCGCCTTCCAGCGTGAAGATGGCCCTCAGCCCCCCACCCAGATCCTCGATGCCCTTTATCCCCCAGCGCGGCGTCTGCATCGGCCCGCTCGCGAATTGCCACGTCGCGTGACCTTGCTTGTCGGCCCCTTTCTGATTGTTCGCATAGACGATGCCGGTCGAGATCAGCCCGTACAGCGTCACGCTGCTTTGGGCGGATGCCGTCTGGCAGAACAAGGCCATTGAAGCGAGAACAAAGATGCGTCGATTCATGATTTCCTTTGAGTGCTTGTTTTGGGAAAGTGAAAGCCACTACTTGAATCTGAATTATTTTTAGGATGACGAAGCAAAGACATTGCGCCGCAGCGAAGGCTTTGTGTCTCCGATAACCGTCTCAGCTTTCCGGGGTGAGTGGACAGCTCGACAAGGCGTTCCCGCGCCTCGACGGTCTGTCACTACAACGGCCTTTCGATGATCGACCCGTACGGCGAGGCGAATCTGATGCGATTGCTGCCGATTCTTGCGGAACAAAATTCGCGACGGCTAGCACTGAATTTGACTACCAGTGATCGAATTTTTAGCGCGCCAAGGCCGAACTGGTGCACGAATCACGCACGCTTGTGGGGACATTGTCAGAAAACCTGCACAGGCGGGGTGCGCTAATTTCGGCATCACTCATCTTCAAAATTGATGCTTGCGGGGACACTTTTGGCTCTTAATAATCGTTTGGACCGGCAGCACTGAGCGTTAGACGACCGGCCCCTTGTATCCAGGAAGGACCAACGGAGGAGATGATGTCAGTAATCGAAAATGCCGGACGTCGGCGTTTGCTGCGGATGACACTCGCGGCGGGCGGCATGGCTGCAACGGGCGCGCTGCTTTCCGTGCGTGCCTTTGCGGGCGACAGGGCAACCGTCAACATGCAACTGGGCTGGATTCCGGGCGGCAATCAGGTCGGTGAAGTGACGGCGAAGCGGCTCGGCTATTACGATCAGGAAGGAATCGATTTTCACATCCAGCCGGGCGGCCCGAATATTGACGGCGTCGCGATTGTCGCCTCGGGCCGGTCTGACGCCGGTGAGATTTCGTCGAGCCCGTCGATCATGCTTGCGGTCTCGGAAGGCTTGCCGATCAAGTGCATTGCGACCGGTCTGCAGCAGCATCCTTACAGCTTCTTTTCGCTCAAGAAGAATCCCATACGCACACCGCACGACATGATCGGCAAGCGTATTGGTATCCAGTCCACGGGCATGGTGCTGCTCAAGGCGCTGCTCGCGAAGAACAAAATTCCGGAAAGCCAGGTCAACATCGTGCCGATCGGCGCGGACATGATGCCGCTTCTGAGTGGTCAGGTCGATGCAGTGACCGGTTGGCAAACCAACACCACGGCGCTCAAGCCGCTCGGCGCAGATCGTGTCGACCTGCGCCTGTGGGACACCGGCGTGCGCCTCTACGCGCTGCCGTACTACGCGAACACCGCCACACTCAAGGACCATCCCGATACCGTTGCGCGTTTCCTGCGCGCAACCGCGCGTGGCTGGCTCTATGCGAATGCGCATCGTGACCAGGCTGTCGACCTGCTCATCAAGGAATATCCGAATCTGAACCGCGCCGATGAGCGTGTCGCGATCGATTCGCTGATGGGCTACGCGTTCGATCAGACCACGCAGACCCAGGGCTGGGGCACGATGGACGCGAAGGTCTGGGAAGAGCAGATCGCGATGTACGGTCAACTGGGTCAGTTCCAGAAAGCTCAGCCAAAAGTCGATGACGTGATGACGATGGACGTTCTCAACGCTACCCGTTCCTCTCGCCTCAAGGTGTAATCCATGCATGCTGCCACTATGAATCCGCCGCGCGCGGAAGGGTCCGGCTCGTCTGTCGGCGCACTGCAAGACAGCAATCTGTCTATCAGTTGCCGCAATATCAACGTGCGTTTCTTCACCGACCGGCGCAGCGTCACCGCGATCGAAGGCTTGAGCCTTGACGTCGCAGCCGGTGAATTCCTCACGCTCCTCGGTCCCTCGGGCTGCGGGAAGTCGACGTTCCTGCGCGTCGTCGCGGACCTCATCAAACCGAGCCGCGGCGAGATCAGCGTGCTCGGCGCGGCGCCCCGTGTCGCGCGTGAGCATCGGGACATCGGCTTCGTGTTTCAGGACGCGGCGCTGCTGCCGTGGCGCACGGCAATCCAGAACGTGCAGTTGCCGCTTGAAGTCGCGGGCGGCAAGGCGCGTGCAGGCCGGGCGACACCGCGTGAACTGCTCGAACTCGTCGGCCTCAAGGGGCGCGAGGACGCCTACCCGCACGAGATGTCGGGCGGAATGCGCCAGCGTGTCGCGATTGCGCGTGCGCTCGTCAGCGACCCGAAAGTCCTGCTGATGGACGAGCCTTTTGGCGCGCTCGATGAAATCACCCGTGACCGTCTGAACGAAGAACTGCGCCGCGTCTGGAAAGAGATGGGCCTCACGACACTTTTCGTCACCCACAGCATTTACGAAGCGGCGTTTCTCGGCCAGCGCGTGCTGATGCTGGCCGCCAACCCTGGGCGGGTGAAAGAGATCGTCCCGGTTGGATTGCCGGAAGACCGGACGCTCGATATCCGCGAGACCCGTGAATTCGTCGAACTCGCAGCCTACCTGCGGCGCGTACTGGAGACCTGCTGATGACCACGTCCGAAATGCAATTGAACCTGTCGTCTCAAGCGACGGACCCTGAAGCGCAAGCATGGCTTGCGCAACGCCGCCAGCGCCTGTGGCGCGCGCGCCTCCTGCCGGTACTTGGCGTCGCGGGCTTGCTGTTCGCGTGGTGGGCGGTGGTGGCGGGCTTTCATGTGAAGCCGTTTATCGCGCCGTCGCCGCTGCTGGTTCTGGAGACGCTTTTCAACAAGAGCGATGTGCTGCTGCAGAACCTGGTGCCGACGGCGATTGAGGCAGTGGGCGGTTTCCTGCTTGGCAACCTGGCGGCGATTCTGATCGCCACGGTCTTCGTGCACAACAAGACGCTGCAGGACATCTTCTATCCGGTCGCGGTGATGATCAACTCGATTCCGGTGGTTGCGAAGGCGCCGATTCTCGTGCTCATCATGGGTAACGGTCTTGAGCCGAAGATCACGATCGCGGCGATTGTCTGCTTCTTCCCGACGCTCGTGAACATGGTCCGCGGGCTACAGGCGGTGAACCCGCAGGCGATGGAACTGATGCAGATCCTGTCGGCCAGCAAGCGCGAAATCTTCTTCAAGCTGCGTCTCTACGCTTCGCTGCCTTATCTCTTCTCCGCATTGCGCATTGCCGCGTCGATGTCGGTGATTGGCGCGGTGGTCGGCGAATGGATCGGCGCCACGCAAGGGATCGGCGCAATGATCATTCAGGCCACCTACAGCTTCGATTCGGCCTTGCTGTACACGGCAATCATCATGAGCGCGGTGCTGTCCGGCATGTTCTTCCTGGTGATCGCGATTATCGAGCGCCTGGTGGTGAGATGGCAGCCCGAAAGCACGCATTGAACCGAACACGAAACACCCGAATTCTCACAGGAGACAAGTGAACATGATCAGCGATTTGATTCAGGAAAGCGTGCGCGATGTGCGCGTTGCGGCGAAGGCAAACGTGGTGGTGGTGGGCGGCGGTCCCGCAGGCCTGTCGGCAGCGATCGGGGCGGCGCGCAACGGCGCTGAGGTGATTCTGCTGGAGCGTTACAACCACCTGGGCGGCCTTGCATCCGGCGGCATGGTGCTGGTACTCGACGACATGTGGGACAACCACCTGCAGGAAATTTCGGTGCGCGGTGTCTGCCTGACCTTCATTGAACGGATGGCGGCGCGCAAACTGGCAATGTTCCCGCGCTCGGACGAGTGGGGCGAGGATCCCGCTGCGTATCGCAAGTGGGGGCGTTGGGGCACCTTCGACTTTCACAGCCAGAAGACACCTCACCCGGTATGTTTCGCCGCAGCGTTCGATCCGGATGCGATGAAGCGCGTCGCGCTGGAGATGGTGGAATCGCTCGGCATCAAGTTGCGTCTGCATTCATGGTTCTCGCGCACGCTGGTCGAAGACGGTCAGGTAAAGGGCGTGATCTGCGAGACGAAGAGCGGCCGTGAAGCGATCCTCGCCGACGTGGTGATCGACGCGACGGGAGACCTGGATGTGGCGGCATCGGCGGGTGTGCCGCATGCCGGCGGCACCTATATCACCACGACGGTATTTCGACTCGGCGGCGTGGATACGGAGGCGGCCGAGCGTTTCGAAGCCGAAGAACCCGAGGCGTTTGCGGCACTGGATCGTCAGATCAAGCGCATTCTCGGTGGCTCATGGGGCTACTGGTGGCTGAAGACACCGTTGCCCGGCGTGGTGTGGTGCAACTGCCCGCACATGGCCGGTCTCGACGGTCTCAAGCCCGAAGACCTGACACGTGCGGAAGTACAGGGCCGCAAGCACATTCACGCGGTGGTCGATTTTGTGCGCGAGAAGCTGCCTGGTTTCGAACAGTGTTACGTGATCGATGTCGCGCCGCAAACCGGCGTGCGCCAGACGCGTCTGCTCGAAGGCGAGTATGTGATGACGAAGGATGACCTCGCGCAGCGTACCCGTTTCGACGACAGCATCGCGCGTGGCCGTGACTACTACATGCCGTATCGCGTGTTGCTGCCGAAGCAGATCGACAACCTGCTGGTCGCCGGCCGCCACTATTCGGCGACCTCGCAGGCGCAGAAGATGTCGCGTGAAATTCCGCCTTGCATGGCAATGGGCGAAGCTGCCGGTGTGGCTGCCGCGCTCGCGCTCGATGCGGGCGTGCGAGTGCGCAACGTCGATGTGCACGCGCTGCAGAAGACCTTGCGAGCGCAAGGCGCCGATCCGGGCGACCAGACCGGCCGCAACGCCGACGTCCCATCGCTTGCCGCACACATCCAGAAGCAGGAGGCCGCATGAGCGTCGCCGACAACGTTGCAAAGACATCTGACCTGCCGCTGGCTGGCGTGCGCGTCGTCGATCTCACGCAGGTCATGATGGGCCCGGTCTGCACGCAGATGCTCGCCGATTACGGCGCCGACGTGATCAAGGTCGAGCGAAAGGGCGCGGGCGACTTGAGCCGCTCGACGTTCGAGCCGGTGGCCGGCGCGGACAATCCGATTTTCTGCAGTCTGAATCGCAACAAGCGCAGCGTCGCACTCGACCTGCGCGACGCGCAGCAACTGGCTGATCTGAAGGCGCTGATCGCGGACGCGGATGTGGTCGTCAGCAATTTTCGCGCGGGCGTGATGGACCGTATGGGCGTCGGCTATGAAGATTGCCGCCGCTTGAATCCGCGGATCATCTACGCGGTGGGCACGGGCTTCGGCGAAACCGGACCCTATGCGCACAAGGGTGGCCAGGACGTGCTCGCCCAGGCGATGAGCGGTGTGATGGCGCGCCGCGCCGATGAGTCGCTGCCGATTTCCGTGTACCCGACGGCGCTCGCCGACTATTCGGCTGGCATGCACATGGTGCAGGGCATCCTGCTCGCGTTGCTGCATCGTGAACGCACGGGGGAAGGGCAGAAGGTCAACGTGTCGCTGTACAACTCGATGCTCGCGATGCAGATGCAGGAAGCCGCCATGATCATGATGGCCGACTCGGAAGTGAACTGGGCCGCGATGCCGCTCTCGGGTGTCTTCGATACCCAGGATGGTGCGCTGGTACTGGTGGGTGCGTTCAAGGCGAATCCGCTGCGCGACATCTGTACCGCGCTGCAGATCGAAGACCTCTCGCTTGACGCGCGCTTTTGCAATCTCAACCAGCAGTTCGTTCACAAGACGGAACTGCAGCGCATTTTCCGGGAGCG
Source organism: Paraburkholderia sediminicola (assembly GCF_046027825.1). Classification (GTDB taxonomy): domain Bacteria; phylum Pseudomonadota; class Gammaproteobacteria; order Burkholderiales; family Burkholderiaceae; genus Paraburkholderia; species Paraburkholderia sediminicola_D. The sequence goes on along the minus strand of NZ_JAQQDU010000129.1, from coordinate 2,551 downwards.
CTTTGCGAGCAACACCCGCGATTTCTGGCTCGCCCGGCTCGAGGAGCAGGACCTGCTGTGTGCGCCGGTGCGTGATCTGCGTGAAGCGCTGGTCGATCCTCAGACGCTGCATAACCAGCTGATTCTGGAAGGCGAGGGCGAAGGCCAGCCGGTGCGTTTCATCGGCAGCCCGATCGAGCTTTCGCTCGCGCCGGTGGGCTTGCGGCGTGGGCCGCCGCGCCTCGGCCAGCATACCGACGAGGTCTTGCAACAATTGCGCGGCAAGGTTGCCACGGAGGCTGTATGAGCGTACGTCTTGTCATCGACCAGCACGTTGCCACGGTGACGCTGGCGCGGCCAGAAGCGCTCAACGCCGTGGACCTGGCCACCGAAGCGGAACTGCAACGCGTGTGGACCGAGCTCGAGCATAACCGCGACGTGCGGGTCGTGGTCCTGACCGGCGAGGGCGAGCGCGCGTTCTGCGTCGGCGCGGACCTGAAGAATCCGTCGGTGAGCGGCGTTGACTACTGGGCGGCGCCGCGCCCAGGCGGCTTTGGCGGCATTGCGCTGCGCGAGACGCTGAACGTGCCGGTGATCGCGCGGGTCAATGGCTATGCGCTGGGTGGCGGCTTCGAAATGGTGCTGGGGTGCGATCTGGTGGTCGCCTGTGACGAGGCGAGCTTCGGGCTGCCGGAGGCGCTCGTCGGGCGCATGCCGCTCGACGGCGGCATGACTCTGCTGCAACGCCAGATCCCGTACCGTCAGGCGATGGCGATGCTGATGACCGGCCGCCGCGTCTCGGCGCGCGAAGCACTCGACATGGGCCTCGTCAACGAAGTCGTGCCGCGTGGCGAACTGGATGCCGCTGTCGAGCGCTGGGTCAAGGCGCTGCTCGCGTGCGCTCCGCTGTCGCTGCAGGCGATCAAGCAGGTGGTCAAACGGACCTCCACACTCTCGCCGGCGGACGCTCAGGCGCTGCGCTTGCCCGCATTGGTCGCCGCGTTGCAATCCGAGGACGCGAATGAAGGTGTGCGCGCGTTTCAGGAAAAGCGCAAACCCGTCTGGAGTGGACGCTGATGGCCTACGTCATCACGTCTCCCTGCATCGACGTCAAGGATGGGGCGTGCGTGCAATGCTGCCCGGTCGACTGTATCTACGAAGGCGGGCGCACGCTCTACATCCACCCCGAGGAATGCATCAACTGCGGGGTGTGTGTATCGGTGTGCCCGACCGAAGCGATCTTTCACGACGAAGAACTCCCGCAATCGGAGGCTATCTTCGCCGCCGTGAACCGTGATTTTTTCGGGCCGGATGCGAGTGCGCTCGGTTCCCCGGGTGGCGCATGCGACGTGGGCAAGGTAGCCTGCGATCATCCCGTGGTCGCAGCATGGACGGTGCGGCCGATGAACTGAGAAAACACGATGCATGCGAATGTACTGAAGTATTTTGTCGAAGTGGCTCGGTGCAGTTCGATCCGCAAGGCCGCGCAGAACCTCTATGTCGCGTCGAGCGCGGTCAACCGGCAGATCCTCAAGCTCGAAGCGGAGATGGGGACCGAACTGTTTGACCGGCTGCCGAACGGCATCCGCCTGAACGCGGCCGGTGAGCGCATGCTGCAACACATTCGCGCGACGCTGAACGACTTCCACCTGATGCGCAGCGAGCTTGACGACCTCAAGGGCGAGCGCAAGGGGCACGTCTCGGTGGTGGCCATGGATTCGCTTTTCGTCGACTTTCTGCCGGCGACTGTCGAGGAGTTCTCGGATGCGTATCCGGCTGTCACGTATTCGATCGCCGCGGTGCCGCCGCACGACGTACCGACGCGACTCGTGAGTGGCGAGTATGACGTCGGCATTACGTACATTACGAAGCTGCCCGCCGGGCTCGATGTCGTGACCGAGGTCTCGCTGCCGCCGGGCGTGGTCATGGCATCGTCGCATCCGCTTGCGAAGACGGAGCGCATCAGCTTCGACGAATGCCGCAATCACGCGTTTCTGCGGCTCGAAGGACGATCGCCGATCCAGGGCGTCGTCGCGACCGATTTTCCCGAGTACTGGGAATCGCTGCAGCCGAGTGTGATCTGTAACTCGACGACGCTGCTCAAGCGGCTGATTGCGTCAGGACGCGGTATTTCATTTTTTTCCAAACTGGCTTTCCTCGACGAACTGGCGCGCGGCGACGTGGTATGGAGACCGCTTGACGACGTGAACGTCAACGCACTCACCGTCGGCATCATCACGCCCAACCAGCGTGCGCTGCCTCACGTGACGCTGGAGTTCGTCGAACGTATCGTGCGGCGCCTGCGGCACGTCGAATTGGCGTTGCGTGACGCCTGATCTTCAACTAACAGGAACACAAGATGGTTTCATCAGGCTATACCGATACCCGACTTCTGATTAACGGCGAGTGGTGCGACGCCGCCAGCGGCAAAACCCTCGACGTCATCAATCCCGCCACCGGCAAGGCCATCGGCAAGGTGGCTCACGCTGGCATTGCCGATCTGGACCGGGCGCTGGCCGCCGCGCAGCGCGGTTTCGAAGCCTGGCGCAAGATTCCGGCCAACGAGCGCGCC
>NZ_JAQQDU010000128.1:0-20855 GCF_046027825.1 Paraburkholderia sediminicola | reverse complement strand
GAGCTGGAGCTGGAGCTGGAGCTGGAGCTGGAGCTGGAGCTGGAGCTGGAGCTGGAGCTGGAGCTGAGGCTGGAGCTGGAGCTGAGGCTGCGGTTGGGGCCGGAGCCGGGGCAGCAGATGCTCCTTCGGCCCCAGCGCAGTTCGACCTGGTCGTCTTCGACCTGACGCCGCCTGACTCGCCCGCCGCGGGCCTATACACACCGGACTTCTGCAGGCAACTCAAGCGCGTCATGAGCCCGACCGCCATGCTCTCGCTGCATCTCGGCTCGCCGTACTTCCATGCGGAGCGCGTCGCCTGCCTCCTCGACGATCTGCGCAACACCTTCGCCATCGTGCGCACAATGAGCACCTTCATTCCGTTCTACGGCTCGCTCTGGATGATGGCGACCGCCAGCGACACGCTCGACCCTGCCGCCCTCACCGTCGAAGCGCTCGCCGAGCGCCTAGCCGCGCGTCGAATCGGCGCGCTGAAGCACTACGACCCGGCCTTGAACGCCGGACTGTTCTCGGCATCCCGGTCCGTGCGCGATAAACTAAGTCAATTCTTAAAGCCATCAAGCTAACGCGTGGGCAAAATGCACGGTTCGGTCGGTACGCGCTATCGGTTTATTGATATGCGACTGCCCGCCTGGCCTCGCAGCATGCATCCCGCAAACCCAATAGATCCGGAGAACCCCATGACCGCCTCCCGCCCAGCCGGTGTGCCCTGGTTGACCCCCTATCTGACGGTGCGCGACGCGCGTGCCGCGACCGCGTTCTTCGAAGCGGCATTCGGCTTCGAGGTACGTGATAGCGTCCAGGACGACGGTGTCGTCATGCATGTCGAGATGACCTACCAAGGCCAGCTGATCGTGATGTTCGCGCCGGAAGGCGCGTTCGGCTCGGCGGCGAAAACACCCAAAAGAGCGGGCGCGATTGCGCCGCAATCGTTCTATGTCTATGTCGACGATGTCGACGCGGTTTACACGCGGGCGCTAGCCGCCGGCGCAAAATCGCTGAGCGAGCCACAGGATCAATTCTGGGGCGACCGGTTTGCCCAGGTCGAAGATCTGGACGGCTACCGTTGGGCGCTCGCTCGCCACCTTTCGTGAACTAATGAGTATTTTTCTGATGCCTCGCTTCTTCGTCGGTACGCCTCTCAAGCCCGACGACATCATGCAGTTGCCCGATGACGTCACGCGCCACATCCTCGTGCTGCGTTTGCAGCCCGGTGATTCGATCGTGCTTTTCAACGGTGAAGGCGGCGAATACAGCGCCGAACTCGTCGAGGTCGAGCGCCGCTCAGCCAAGGTGAGAATTCACGAATTCCGCAATATCGAAGTGGAAGCGCCGTATCATCTCACCCTCGCGCAGGGCATTGCCGGCGGTGACAAGATGGACTGGCTCATCGAGAAGGCGGTCGAACTTGGGGCGTCGTGTTTCGTGCCGCTGACCACCACGCGCAGCGTCGTGCGCCTTTCCGGCGATCGCGCGCAGCGGCGGCATGCGCACTGGCAGGGCATCGTGCGGGCGTCGTGCGAACAATGCGGGCGCAATCGCTTACCGGAAGTGATGCCCGTGCGTGAAATCGCCACATGGCAGGGTGCGCTGCCTCGCACGCCCGAAGAAGGCGAAATGCGCATTCTGCTGTCGCCGCGCGCCAGCATCAGTTTTTCGGCGCTGCCGGTCAATCCGCCGTTCGGGCGGGTGACCGTGCTGGTCGGGCCGGAAGGCGGCTTTTCGGCGGCGGAAGAAGCCGCTGCGACCGATCACGGATTTACCGCCGTGGGTCTCGGTCCGCGTGTGTTGCGCACGGAAACCGCCGGCATCGCCGTGCTCTCGGCGCTGGCAGCTCGCTGGGGCGCCTGGTAAGTCGACTTTCAAGCACCCAAAGCAAAGGCCCGCCAATTGGCGGGCCTTTCTCTTTGTTTTGCTACAGCGGACAGTGTTCAGGCAAGCCGCTCGGTCACCCTATTCGGGCCTACCTCACGCAAACGAATAAAACACCCGGAACGCGACCTTGCGCTCGGCCCAGAACTCGGCCGCTTCGCGGAACACGTCCAGCAGCGTCTCGCGCCCCTCCTTGTCGAATTTCTGTGCGACCGGCAACTGCTCGAGCACGATCACGAATCCGGGCTGCGCACCTGCCTTCTGGACCAGATCGGTTAGGCAATCGTAGAGCGCGTCGTAATTCTTGCCGAAATGCTTCGGAAACAGGAACGACGTAGCAATGGTCTCCAGCACTTCCTGTTTGGACTGAGCGTTCGCGCAGTACGCGTACAGAAAATGCTGGCCGAGTTGATTGGCTTCGTCAGCGAGATCCTGCACGCGAAACGCGCGGATCGACTGTACGATGTTCGGTCGTACGGTCTTGAAAAGACTCATGGGCTCCTCATTCGATGAAAGCACAGTGCCGGCTTCGCTCTGGGTATCCCTGCCCTGGTCGCCGGCGCGCATCCGCATGACGCGCTGGAACAAATTGCCGTCGCCGGCCGCGAAAAGATCCGTCGCGACTCCGGAGTCGTGCGCGTAGACGTTGTCGCTCATGCCGTTCATCCCGATGTCATTCAACAATACGATTAAAACTGGTGTAGTGGTCGTCCGAGTAATAACAGTTGTCGATCCGCTGTAGCGGACCTCCGCAGACGATGCGACGCGCCCCGCGGTTTCGTGAGCGAGGCGTCGGAACGGTGTATTCGTGGTAGTAGCCGCGCCGATGCGGCGGCAGCAACCGTTCGCGATTGCCGAATACGATGCCGTCCTTCTCATACGGGTAAGGCCCGCCCGCGGCAATCAAGTTCAATGTATTGACCGCTTCGCGCGGCAACTGCGCCGCCGCGATAGTGCCCTGCACCTGTGCTTGTGGTTCGGCGGGTGCCGTGTAGTCGCGCGCAAACGCGCCAGGCACGGAGCCCGATAAAGCGCAGAGCGTCAAAGCACCGATCAGCACGCCTTTAATGCGATGCCACTTGCGTGCCATGAATCAAGGTTCCCCGCTGTTAGATCACGAGTTTGACGACCATGAAAGTCGTAAGGGTATCGCTAAAACCCCACAGAATCAACGTTCACCGGACAGGCAAAAGCTTCGAATCGCGCGGAAAAGAGCCACAGAACAGGCTTTGACGACTTTTGACAGAATATTTAGCTTGTGCGAGCTAAAATTGACTTGGTGGAGCAAATGGAGCGAGCCTAAACCCACTGGCCGCCCGTTGCGCAGCCCATTCCCTGTAGTGAAAGCCTTACGATTCCTGCCATCTCTCGAAGGCGGAATGGCCTCATTCAGCTTTTTTTGGGTGGCTATCCCCAGTTCGCCCAGAGGCGTGCCCGTTGCAGGCACGCCTTCTTTTTTTGCATGGCGCTCAATCAGCCGGCGCCATGCCTGTCTCCCCGCCCAGCAATTAACGGGACGCGATCACGTCCGCCACCAGCAGCGCCGTCATGTTGACGATGCGGCGAACCGTAGCCGAAGCCGTCAGCACGTGCACCGGCTTGGCCGCGCCGAGCAGCATCGGACCAATCGCGATGTTGTTGCCCGCAGCGGTCTTCAGCAGGTTGTACGAGATGTTGGCCGCGTCGATGTTCGGCAGCACCAGCAGGTTCGCGTCGCCTTCCAGCGTCGAATCGGGCAGCACTTCGCGGCGCAGATTCGCGTCGAGCGCGAGGTCACCGTGCATTTCGCCGTCCACTTGCATTTCCGGCGCACGCTCGCGCAGGATTGCCAGCGTGTCGCGCATTTTCTGCGCGGTCGGCGCATTGCTCGAGCCGAAGTTCGAGTGCGACAGCAGGGCGACCTTCGGTTCGATACCGAAGCGACGCACTTCCTCGGCCGCCATGATCGTGATCTCGGCCAGCTGCTCCGGCGTCGGATCGACGTTCACATGCGTGTCGACCAGGAAAATCTGGCGGTTCGGCAACACCAGCGCGTTCATGGCCGCGTAGACCTTCGCGCCGGCTTTCTTGCCGATCACCTGATCGATGAAGTGCAGGTGACGATGCGTAGTGGACACCGTGCCGCAGATCATGCCGTCCGCCTCGCCCCGTTCCACCATCATCGCGCCGATCAGCGTGGTGCGGCGGCGCATTTCGAGCTTCGCCATCTGCTCGGTGATGCCCTTGCGGGACATCATCTTGTGATAGTGCTTCCAGAAATCGCGGTAACGCTCGTCGTGGTCGGTGTTCACGACCATGTAGTCCTGACCCGCGACCAGACGCAGGCCGTAACGCGCGATGCGCTGTTCGATCACCGCCGGGCGGCCGATCAGGATCGGCTTCGCGAGCTTTTCGTCGACGATGATCTGCATCGCACGCAGCACGCGCTCTTCTTCGCCTTCCGCGAACACAATGCGCTTCTTCTCCGGCTCGACGCTACGCGCCAGTTGGAAAATCGGCTTCATGGTCGTGCCGCTGTGATACACGAACTGCTGCAGATGCTGTTCGTAGGCTTCCATGTCCTCGATCGGACGCTCGGCGACGCCTGAATCCATTGCCGCCTTCGCCACCGCCGGCGCGACCTTGACGATCAGGCGCGGGTCGAACGGCTTCGGAATCAGATAGGCCGGACCAAACGAGAGATCCTGGATGCCGTAAGCCGTCGCGACGATATCGCTCTGCTCCTGGCGTGCCAGTTCGGCGATCGCGTTGACCGCCGCGATTTCCATTTCACGCGTCACCGTCGTCGCGCCCGCATCCAATGCGCCACGGAACAGGAACGGGAACACCAGCACGTTGTTCACCTGGTTCGGGTAGTCGGTACGGCCCGTGCACAGCACGGCGTCCGGACGCACTTCGAGCGCCAGTTCCGGCAGGATTTCCGGGGTCGGGTTGGCCAGCGCCAGGATCAGCGGCTTGTCAGCCATCTGCTTGACCATGTCCTGCTTCAGCACGCCACCGGCCGACAGGCCGAGGAAAATGTCCGCGCCGCCGATCGCTTCGGCCAGCGTGCGAGCGTCGGTTTCGCGTGCGAAGCGTTCCTTGTCCGGGTCCATCAGTTCGACGCGGCCCTTGTAGACCACACCGGCCAGGTCGGTGACGGTGATGTTTTCGAGCGGCAGGCCGATGTCGACCAGCAGATCCAGACACGCCAGCGCTGCGGCGCCCGCGCCTGACGACACCAGCTTGACCTGCTTGATGTCCTTGCCAACCACCTTCAAACCGTTGGTGATAGCCGCCGCGACTACGATGGCCGTGCCGTGCTGGTCGTCGTGGAAGACCGGAATCTTCATGCGCTTGCGGCATTCGCGTTCGACGATGAAGCAGTCCGGCGCTTTGATGTCTTCGAGATTGATACCGCCGAAGGTCGGCTCCAGCGCGGCGATCACCTCGACCAGCTTGTGCGGATCGGACTCGTTCAGCTCGATATCGAACACGTCGATGCCGGCGAACTTCTTGAACAGGACGGCCTTGCCTTCCATGACCGGCTTCGAGGCGAGCGGACCGATGTTGCCCAGACCCAGCACCGCGGTGCCGTTCGTGACGACGCCGACCAGGTTGCTGCGCGCGGTGAAACGGGCGGCGTTCAGCGGGTTTTCGACGATTTCCTCGCACGCGAACGCGACGCCCGGCGAGTACGCCAGCGCGAGGTCGCGCTGGTTGATCATCTGCTTGGTCGGAGCGATCGCGATCTTCCCTGGGGTCGGGAACTCGTGATAATCGAGGGCGGCTTCGCGGAGTTTGGTATTGACGGGAGTCGACATAAGGCGGGCTTCTAAGGGCGGATTAGAATAGATGTTCGACGGCATTGTAGCCCCAATTGGCGGCTCAATTCCTTCAATACGGGTACAACAGCCGCGACTGAAACATAGCGAAAGGCAGATGTGGCGTGCTTAGGGCCAACTACTCGTCGAATCGGAGTTGAGTGCGAATAGCGTGTTTACCCACGAGCATCCCCGTACAATGCGCGCCGTTCGCGGCTTTTCGTTGCACTTACCCGTTCCCCCATTGCCACCATGCTCTCCGAGTTTGCGCTAATCGATCGCTTCTTCGCCCGCCGCGCCGCCGCTGCGCCGTCCCGTGCTGCTGAAGGCGAGCTGGGCATCGGCGACGACTGCGCCCTGCTCGCGCCGCGCCCGGGGGAAATGCTGGCGATATCGACGGATATGCTGGTAGAAGGCCGCCATTTCTTTCCCGATATCGATCCTGAAGCGCTCGGTCACAAGGCGCTCGCGGTGAACCTGTCGGACCTGGCGGCGATGGGCGCGGAGCCGCTGGCGTTCACCCTGGCGTTCTCCCTGCCAAAGGCCGACGAGGCGTGGCTCGCCGCCTTTAGCAATGGCCTCTTCGCGCTGGCTGAGCGCTACGGCTGCGATCTGATCGGCGGCGACACGACTAGTGGACCGTTGAATCTGTGCATCACCGTGTTCGGCAGCGTGCGGCCGCAAGCCGCGCTGCGCCGCGACGCCGCGCAACCAGGCGACGACATCTGGATCTCCGGCACGCTCGGCGACGCACGCGCGGGTCTCGGCGTGCAGCGCGGCGAGTGGTCTGCCGATGCCAGCGACACTGCGACGTTTCGTCGCGCCCTCGAGCGTCCGGAGCCGCGCGTCGCCCTCGGTCTCGCGTTGCGAGGCATTGCACGTGCGGCGCTCGATCTATCGGACGGGCTCGCCGGCGACCTGCTGCACATCCTGGAACGCTCGAACGTGCAGGCCACCGTCGACGTCGACGCCGTGCCCCGTTCGGCCGCGCTGCGCCGCCTCCCCCCCGAGATCCAGCGGCGTTGCACACTAGCCGGCGGCGACGATTACGAACTGTGCTTCACGGCGCCGGTTACGGCACGCGCCGCAGTTGAAGCAGCCGGCAGCGAGGTGAATCTACCGGTCACCCGCATCGGTACAATAAGCGCACTTCAAACGGCGGCCGACCGCCCGGCGATCGCCTGGCGCGATGCCGCCGGCGCGCCGCTCACTCTGACGTTGCAAGGCTTTGATCACTTCCATGCAGACTGATCCCCCGCTGGTCCCCGCCGACGATCTGATCGGCAATCCGCAGCCCAACGCATCCGGCCCGGGCGGGCCGCGTCCTCAGCCGCGCCGCGCCACCGCGCGTTTCATGTTGTCGCATCCGCTGCACATTCTGTCGCTGGGTTTTGGCAGCGGCTTGTCGCCGATTGCGCCGGGCACGATCGGCACGCTGTTCGCATGGGCATCGTTCACCGTCTTGAGCCGTTACCTGACCGTGCTCGAGTGGGGCGTGCTGATTGTCGCGGGCTTTTTCGGCGGCATTGCGATTTGCGGCTTTACCGCGAAAAAGCTGGGTACCGACGATCCCTCGCCAGTCGTCTGGGACGAAATCATCGCGTTCTGGCTGGTGCTGCTGATGGTCACACCGGTCACGCTGACCGAGCAACTCTGGGCGTTCATTGTGTTCCGCTTTTTCGACATGGTGAAACCGCCGCCAATCGGCTATTTCGACCGCCGACTGAAAGGTGGCTTTGGCATCATGTTCGATGACCTGGTCGCCGCGTTTTTCACGCTGCTCGTGATTGCGCTCTGGCGCATGTCGGTTTAACCGCTGCCCGTTGGCCGGTGCCGGTTGGCTTTTGCCCACCCGCCACCGCCTACCGGTACCCCCGCAGCCGTTCCCCGTTTTCCGGATTGACGCCATGCCTACCGATTCCGTGGTTCACCAGCTCGCGATTCGCGTGAGCAACCGCCTGCGCGACGAGCGCCTGATGCTCGTCACCGCCGAATCCTGTACAGGCGGCATGGTGGCGACCGCGATCACCGATATTTCCGGCAGCAGCGGCTGGTTCGAGCGCGGCTTCGTCACGTATTCGAATCAGGCGAAATCAGAAATGATCGGTGTACCCGCCGAGCTGATCGACAAGCACGGCGCGGTCAGCGAACAGGTGGCGCGCGCCATGGCGGAGGGCGCGCTGCGCAACAGTCGCGCGCAGGTGTCGCTGTCGATTACCGGCGTCGCCGGGCCCGGCGGCGGCACTGAAACCAAGCCGGTCGGCATGGTGTCGTTCGGCTGGAGCAATCGGCTGCATACGTCCGTTGAAACCAAGGTCTTCAAGGGCGACCGCGAGAAGATCCGTGTGCAGGCCGCCGCGCACGCGTTGCGCGGCATGCTGGCGCTGCTCGACGAGCGCGAACATTAACTTCCGGTTCACAACCTGAGCCGCCGTCCACGATGCCCAACATGTCGACTTCGCACGCAGCCGAAGATGAGTTGATCCGCCGCTTCGACCTGAAGCCGCATCCGGAAGGTGGATTTTTCAGCGAGACGTACCGGTCCGCGGAGTCCGTACGCCGCGATGACGGTTCAGCGCAGACGCGCTCCGCGTCCACCGCGATTTACTACCTGCTCTGTGACGGCGCGCATTCGGCGTGGCATCGGATCAAGTCCGGCGAGGTCTGGCATTTTTATGCCGGCGAGCCCTTGAACGTCCACGTACTCGACGAAACGGGCGCGCTGATTACGCACAAATTGGGCAATGCGCTGACGCACTCGGATGCGGTATTTCAGGCCGTGGTGCCAGCCGGCCTGTGGTTTGCCGCGGAATGCGCGGACCCGGCGACGTTTGCGCTGGTGGGCTGCACGGTCGCGCCGGGGTTTGAATTTAGCGAGTTTGAGTTGGCGGATGTCGATGCGCTGAAAGCGCGATTTCCGCAGCACGCAGCGTTTATCGAGCGACTAGGGCCGTCCGCTTAAGCAGCGTCGACAACGGCAGAGCCTCAGATCGGCGGCCTAATCACCCGCACAACAAAGGCAGAGGCTAAAGCCGGCTTGCCAGACCGCCCCGACCAGACATGGAGGCCGCGGTCAGCAGCAGCACCAGGGTCTGCACACCGCAAAGGCTGGCGCCGTTTACCTGACCGGCCTCAACAAAAGCGAAGGCTCGGCCAGGTTGGCCCACCCGAGCAAAATCACGGGCCGTCGCTCACGACGGCCGCCGGCCATCATCGGAACGCATTGATCCGGTCACGCGTTTCCATCGCGGCTTTCGCTGCGGCCTCAGCGAAATCGTCGTCCTTGCCGGCGTAGATAATCGCCCGCGACGAGTTGATCAGCATGCCCGTACCGTTCGCCGTACGGCCAGCATTGACCGTCGCCTGAACATCGCCGCCTTGCGCACCGATGCCCGGAATCAGCAGCGGCATGTCACCGACGATTCCCCGCACCACTTCGATTTCCTTCGGGAAGGTCGCGCCGACCACGAGACCCAGTTGGCCGCTCGCGTTCCACTTGTCCGCCGCCAGTTGTGCAACGACCTGGTACAGCGGTCGCCCGCCCGTCTCCAGAAACTGCAGATCCGAACCGCCCGCGTTCGAGGTCCGGCACAAGACGATCACGCCCTTGCCTTCGTGCTCCAGATACGGCTCGATCGAGTCGAAACCCATATACGGATTCACCGTCACCGCATCCGCCTGATAGCGCTCGAACGCCTCGCGCGCGTACTGCTCGGCCGTGCTGCCGATGTCGCCGCGCTTCGCGTCCAGAATCACCGGCAGCCCCGGGTGGTTCGCGTGAATGTGCGCGATCAACTGCTCGAGTTGGTCTTCCGCGCGATGGGCGGCGAAGTACGCGATCTGCGGCTTGAACGACGACGCATACGGCGCGGTTGCATCGACGATGGTGCGGCAGAAGTCGAAAATCGCCTCGGGACGGCCCGCGAGCGCGCCCGGGAACTTGCTGGGCTCGGGATCGAGGCCGACGCACAGCAGCGAGTTCGTGCGCTGCCAGGCGTCGTTGAGTGTCTGGATGAAATTGGACATGTTGAGTCTCGCGGCGAGCCAATAACGGAAGAGGCGCGTATTTTACCCGCCCTGAGCAACAAGCCGCGGCCACGCGTCACACCAGTTCGGGCCGGGGCATGGCGGGTGCGCCGTGGCGCTCCGCCCCTGCTCGCCGGCTACTGCCGCCGTCGCGATCCGCGCCCACCCGGCATCGAGCGCAAACCCGTGCGCTCGACGGTGAAGCGGAACGTGCGCGTCAGGCGCTCGCCGCGTCCCAGCAGCGTCATCCCGTTCTCGCACGCGCCGCCGGCCAGATTCATCGCGTTGATCGGATGATCGACCGGTTCGAAGCAGAAGAAGTCTTCGCCCGGCGGCGTGTACAGGACGTAGTAGTCGGTGTCGGCGGCGATATTCAGCGACAAGCGCCGCTTCGGCCACACCACCGCCGCCTGCCCGCTCCAGCCCGTGAACGCGTGATTGACGATGATTTCCGGCAGCGGATACGCCACGCCGAATTGCCATGCGGGCGGTGCCGGCACGTGACGCACCGGCAGCCAGTCGTCGCCGGAGAGCCACAGGCCGCCGGCCGCGGCCGACAGTTCGGTATCCGCGTCACGCACGAAAAATGGATGCACGCCCAGCCCGAAAGGCAGCGCCTCGCGGCCGGCATTCTCGATGTCCAGCGTGATGACGAGTGTGGGGCCGTCCAGCTTATAGGTTTGCGTCGCGCGGAATGCGTACGGTTTGCCGTCATGGCGATCGAGCGTCAGACGGACGTTTTCCCGGTCAGACTCCGCGACCTGCCAGGCGGAGAGCCAGCCGTCGCCGTGAATCGGCAGGGGTTCGTCGGCGCGATTTTGCGGCACCTCGACTCGCCGCCCCGCCACATTGAAATGACCGCCGCCGATCCGGTTCGAATACGGCAACAGCGGATAGCAGGCCAGCTCGTTCGGCTGGGTATCCGTAGCAACATGACGGCAGCGCCGGAAAATCGGCGTGAGTGCGCCGTCGTTGCGCCAGTCGAAACGGGTGACGCCGCCGCCAAGCGTCGGCGCGACATCGAGGCGCAAATGCGCGTTGGCGAGCGTGATGCACGCGAGCTCGCCGCCGCTCGTCTCACCGACCGCAACCGCCGACGTACTGGGGCCCGGAAGCACCGGGTTGGCCGCCGCGTTGAGTCGCGCGCGCCGGCTCTGGGAAGAGGCGGAAACAGGATTCGCAACAGTCATATCTGGCTCCATCGAGAGGCGTGGGACGTTGCCGTCATTGCTGACGGATGCTCTTGGGCGATTTTTTTGCACCGGTCGCCTCTGGGTCCGAACTGCATGCTGCCGATTTGCTGCCGATCTGCTGGCACTGGGTTTGCAACACCCAACTGCTGATTTACGGTCAAAGCCACTGCACTACCATCCTCCGCTGCCGCCTCGAGACTGAGGCTGCGTCATTTTGCGCTAGGCGGGCGAGCCTTGGAACACCGGTTCCGGCAAACCCTGTCGTCCGGGTGTTGCGATAAACACACCGCCCGCGTGCGCATCGCTCGCGAGCGCAGCCGCGTCGAGATCGATGCGCGCACTCGTGATGTACAGCGTGTCCAGTTGCGCCGGCCCCGCAGGAAGACCGCTTGAGGGACCGCCGAACGCGACGCAACTCGGCTGCGCGGTCGGCACGTCGACGCGTTCAGTTTCCACCCCGTCGGGACCATATCGCACCACTCGCCTGCCGCCCCATTGCGCGTTCCACAAACCGCCGTCGCAATCGACGGTCGAGCCGTCCGGCTCGCCGGTCGCGTCAGTCAATGTCGTGAATATGCGGTCGTTGGCGATACTGCCGTCCGCGCGATAGTCGCAGACGCGGATTTCACGCGTCGGCGAATCGCAGTAGTACATCGTCCCGCCGTCAGGACTGAACGCGATGCTGTTCGAGATCGCCGGTGCGGGTAGCGGCAAACGCTCCAGCGACAAATCATGATTCAGCCGATAAAACCCGCCGATCGCTTGCAGCGGTGAGCCTTCGTCTTTCGTGCCGAATACGAAGCGGCCCTGACGGTCGCAGCGGCCGTCGTTCACGCGTGTGTTCAAGCCCGCTTCGACGTCGACGACATGCTGCGTCACGCCAGTTGCCACATCGAAGAACGCCAGATGCGTCGCCAATCCGAGCAGCAGGTACCGCGGATCCGCGCACAACGCGAAGGTGGCGAGACGCTCGGACATGAGCCAGGACATGCTTTGTCCGTCGCTCGGGTCATAGCGCCACAGCCGCGCGCCTTCGATATCGGTCCAGTAGAAACGGCCCGTTCTTGCGCACCACGTCGCGCCCTCCCCGAGCGTGCATTGCGTGTCGAGCAGCAACGCCGCGCGAGGCGCTGGCAGCCCTGTACGCACACCCGCACTCACGCCCAGCCTCCGTCGACCACCAGGTCCTGCGCGGTGATCATCCTGCTGTCGTCGGCGGCGAGGAACAGCGCCATGCGGGCGAGATCGGCGGGCTGCAGTTCAGCGTCGATGCACTGGCCTTCCTTGATCGAACGACGGCCCGCATCGTCGAGCCACAAACGCTTCTGCTTCTCCGTCATCACCCAGCCCGGCACCAGCGTATTGACGCGGATGTTGAAGTGACCGAGGTCACGCGCGAGACCGCGCGTCAAACCCTGCACCGCCGATTTCGACATCACGTACACCGGATAGCCGCCGTTCTTCAGCATCCAGCTGATCGAGCCGAGATTGATGATCGACCCGGCGTTGGCGGCTTTCATGTCCTCCATCACCGCTTGTGCCGCGAAGAACTGGTGACGGATATTCACCGCGATGCCAGCGTCGAAAAACTCACGCGTCACTTCGCCGATCGCGTGGCGTTTGTCATTCGCCGCGTTGTTCACCAGCACCTGAATCGGGCCGAGGGCAGTCTTCACGTCGGCGATCGCTCTCTGCAGCGCGTCGACGTCGGTCAGATCGCATGGCAGGAACAGCGGCTTGTGTTTCGAATCGCCGAGTTCATCGGCGAGCGCTTCACCCGCAGTCGCATCGATATCGAAGAACGCGACGCGCGCACCCTGCGCCGCGAAATGCTCGACGAACGATGCGCCGATACCGGTCGCGCCGCCCGTGATCAATACCGTTCGGTCGACGAGACTCGGATAGCGGGCAAACGTGCTGTCCGCGAGACGGTCGTTTGCATTGGCCGGAGACAACATCGTTCGATTCCTTTTAGAGCAAAGTGAGTGAGTCGCGGGATTAGTCGCGCGAGCCGCGGTTCTTCAACTGGTCGAGCAACACAGCGGCGAGCAGAATCGCGCCGCGCACGAGGTACTGGTAGAACGCGTCGATGTTCATCAGGTTCATCACGTTCTCGACCGTACCCATGATCAGCACGCCGATCACGACACCGGAGATCGTCGCGCGACCGCCGAGCAGCGACACGCCGCCCAACACGCAGGCCGAAATCACGTTCAGTTCGAAGCCTTCCGCCGCATTCGGCTGACCCGACGTAATCCGCGAAGCCAGAATCACGCCGGCCAGCGCGGTAACAGCGCCTTGAACCAGGAAGATATAAACGCGCGTGCGTTCGACATTGATACCGGCAAGACGCGAAGCTTCCGGATTACCGCCGATAGCCAGCGTATTACGGCCGTACACGGTCTGATTGAGCATCACGCCGAACACGATGAAGCACAGCAGCGTGACCCAGATCGGCAGCGACACGCCGAAGAAGCTCAAGCCGCCCAGCGCGATAAACGTATCCGACGACACGCCCACTGCCTGACCGTGCGACACGATAAAGCCGAGACCGCGGACGATTTCCATCGTCGCGAGCGTCGTGATCAGCGCGTTGATGCGCAGATACGCAATCACCGCGCCGTTGACGAAGCCGATCACCGCACCCGCTGCCACGGCGGCAATGATCGCGATGAACGTATTGCCCGTGGCGTTCAGCACCATCGCGCACAACACACCGGCGAACGCGACCGTCGAACCCACCGACAAGTCGAAATCGCGCGAGGCCAGACAGAACATCATCGTGCACGCGACCATGCCGATCTGCGAGATCGATAGTGCGAGACCGAGCATGTTCTCGATCGAGAAGAAGTGATCGACCGTCAGCGACATCGTGATGAACATCACGACGAAGATCAGAATCAGGCTGTACTCGGTGAGCTGCTGCCACCATTTCGCCTTGTCGTTCGACTGCGGAATCAGCGCTTCGGCCGCGCCTTTGGCGGCTTGTTGCGCGAGGTTTTCTCTGGCTTGCATGTTGAAGACTCCTCCCGTTCCCCACGGGTTGCCGGACTTTCGTCCAAATAATGTTCAGGCCGCTTGCTCAGTGGCTGCGGTTCCTGGCAGCGCGGTCGAGCTTTGCGGCAACGCGAGGCTCAACACCGTTTGTTCCGTGGCTTCCTTGCGTGACAGCTCACCGGAAATCCGTCCCTGACGCATCACGACAATCCGGTCGGACACGCCGAGCACTTCCGGCAATTCCGACGAAATCATCACGATCGCGCAGCCACGTTCGGCAAGCTGATAGATCACGTTATAGATCTCATGCTTCGCGCCGACGTCAATCCCGCGCGTCGGTTCGTCGAGAATCACCACCTTCAGATCAGGCTCGGCCAGCCAGCGCGACAGAATCGCCTTTTGCTGGTTGCCGCCCGACAGGAAGCGAATCTTCTGGCGGCGGCTCGGCGTCTTGATCTTCAGCAGCTTAATAAAACGGTCGGCGGTTTCCGCTTCTTTCTTGCGATCGAGGAACATCCCCGCGCGCAGGTAGTGGCGGCGGCAACTGATATTGATGTTCTCGGACACGGTCGCCATTGCGACAATGCCCTCTTCCTTGCGGTCTTCCGGACACAGCACGATGCCGTGCCTGATCGCCTCGCCGGCACTGCGCACTTTGATCGGCTTGCCGTCAAGCACGATTTCGCCGGCCTTCTTGTGATCGGCGCCGTACACCAGATGCATCAGTTCGCTGCGGCCCGCACCCACCAGGCCGAAGAAGCCGACAATCTCGCCACGCCGCACCTCGAAGCTGGCCGGTTGCGCAAGCGCATGACCTTCGATCGCCTTCACCGCGAAGCGTACGTCGCCGAGCGGCCGCGCTGAATAACTATAGATGTCGGCGATTTCACGTCCGACCATTTCGCTCACGATGGTGTCGCGCGACACGCCTGTCAGGGTCGGATGCGAGGCGATCTTGCGGCCGTCGCGGAAAATCGTGCAGGCGTCGCATAGCTCGTAGATCTCGTCCATGCGATGCGAGATGTAGATCATCGCGCGGTTGTCGGCGCGCAGATCGCGCACCAGCTTGAACAGCACTTCGGTCTCGCGATGCGACAGCGAGCTGGTCGGTTCATCCAGTGCGATCACGCGTGCATTACGCAGCAGCGCCTTGCAGATTTCGACCATCTGCCGTTGCGCGATCGAGAGCTTCCTCAGCTTCGCGTTCGGATCCAGCGCCACACCCATCGCTTCGAGGCGTTCACGCACGAAGCGCTTGGCTTCGCGTTTGTTGACCCAGCCGAGCGAGTTCGGCAACTGTCCGAGCAGCAGGTTTTCCGCGACCGTCAGATCGGGCACGTATTGCAGTTCCTGGTGAATCACCGCGATCCCCGCCCCGATCGACGATGCCGCGCTCGTGAAGCGCACCTCGTTGCCGTCGATCATCACGCGGCCCGAATCGGGCTGATATTCACCGCCGAGAATCTTCAGCAGGGTCGATTTTCCTGCGCCGTTTTCGCCCATCAGGCCGTGCACCTGGCCGACGTTGACGTCGAAGGACACACCGTCGAGCGCGCGCACGCCTGGAAAGACCTTGCCGATATTGTCAAAACGTAGCGTCGCTGACACTTCGCCTCCTATGTCGACCAGAGTTAGCGCTTCAGTGCTTACTCTGGCCCCATGCAAGTTAGTTGCTGCTTCGTGTGAACCGTGCTTCTTTGGGTGCCGCATGGGCACCAAGCGTGGTCTGTCTCAACTACTCTTCTTGTATTGCTGGTGCCGGTGCGCCCAATCCTTGGAGAAACGACGCACCGGCAGTTCACTTCATTTACCTACGCTACCGCCACTTAATTTGCCGCGAGGCCCATCTTCTGGCGCACATCAGCGACGTTGTCACGCGTCGCCAGCATGCCGGTCGTCAGCGTGAGCATCGGCGGTTCCTTGCCTTGGGTGATCCAGTCGTACATCAGCGTCGAGGTTTCTTCGCCGTGACGCTTCGGGCTGATGATGACCGTGCCGTAGAAACCGGTCGGCGACGGCTTCTTGAACTCGTTCATGGCCGATTCCGAACCGCCGATACCGATACCGATCATGTTGTCCGCCTTGAAGCCGCGGCCTTCCGCTGCGCGCACCGCGCCGAGCACGCCTTCGTCGTTCAGCGCATAAGCCACCCAGTGCTTGAACTGCGGGTTCTTCGTCAGCGCGATGTTGGCGGCGTTGAAGGCGTTTTCCGTATCGGTCTTCGCTTGCGGCGCTTCAACCACGTTGGCCTTCGGGAAACCGGCGGCGACGAGCGCGTCGGTTGCACCGGTGGTGCGGTCAACCGCGGTGGGCAACTGGTTGTAGGTCACGTCGATCGCGCCGACGTCCTTCATGTCCCAGCCGCGCTTCTTGATTTCCGCGGCGAGGCCATCGCCCACCTGCTTGCCGATGTTGTACGCCGAGATGCCCATATGCGGTACCGATGCGATCGGCTTGCCCGCGCCATCGACGAGGCGGTCGTCCACCGTCATCATCTTCAGGCCGTCGGCCTTCGCCTTGGCGACGATGCCCGGTCCGAGCTTGACGTCAGGCGTGCAGATCACAAAGCCTTGTGCTTTCTGAGCCGCCAGATTGTCGATTGCACTCATCACCTTCTCGCCCGACGGCGCGCCGATCTTCACCAGCGTGAAGCCCTTTTCCTTGGCAGCGATTTCGGCGAACTTCCATTCGTCCTGGAACCACGGTTCTTCGGGCTGCTTCACGAGGAAGCCGATCTTGACCGGATCCGCGGCTTGCGCCACCGGTGCGTTGAAGAGCACACCCGTCGCCGCTGCTGCCAGCGTGAGGAAAATTCTTCGTTTCATAATGCGTGTCTCCTGACTAATTGATAACGAGAAGGTATCGGCCGCGTCTTCTTGTACCGGTGATGACACACGCGGCCAGCGCGTCGTCCGGTGAAACCTGGGTGCCAGTTACTGCTCGCTCCTGCTGCTTGTTCCTGCTGCTTGTTGCCAGCTGGTCTGCTACGTTCAGTCGTGATACAGCGCCGAGCGACCGCCATCCACGGTGATGCAGGTGGCGTTGATGAACGGCGCTTCATCCGAGGCCAGAAACACCGCCGTCATCGCCACCTCTTCCGGGCGGCCGATGCGCTTCATCGGTTGCAGATCGAGCGTCGCCTGTTGCGCGGCGGCCGGATCGGCTTGTTCGTTCCACCAGTCATGCGTCAATTGCGTTTCGATGTACCCCGGCGCGATTGCGTTGACCCGCACATTGCGCGGTGCGTACTCGATGCCGAGCGCACGCGTCAAACCGAGCACGCCATGCTTCGCGACCGGGTACGGAAAACATCCCGGGATGATCTTGAACGCGTGCGTTGACGCGATATTCACGATGCTGCCCGCGCCGCGTTCGACCATGCCCGGCAACACCGCGCGACAGCCGTTCCAGACGCCGTCGAGATCGACCGCGAAGCAACGGCGCCAGTCGTCGTCTGTCATCGTCAGCGGGTCGCAGAACACGTTGATACCGGCGTTGTTGACCAGCACGTCGAGCGCGCCGAACGCGTGTTCCGCCTCGCTCACGGCATGCTGGACCGAGGCCGATTGCGTCACGTCGGTCTGCACCGCGAGCACCTTTGCTTCGCTAGCTCCGCTCGGTCCACATGTGTCACTTGCACCGATCGCCGCACGGATTTCGCGCGCGGTTCGCTCGGCCATTTCGATATCCAACTCCGCCAGCACAACCGCCGCACCCTCGCGCGCAAACGCGAACGCGATCGCCGCCCCGATGCCGCGCCCGGCGCCGGTGATCAACGCGACTTTGTCGGCGAGCCGCTTCATTTCTTTGCACCTGCGCGGGCGATGCGCAACCCGTTGATGAACGCCTTCGCATGCGAGGCCGTCACCGCCACGCTCTGCCCCGGCTTGTAAAGCGCCGAGCCAAGGCCGAAACCGTTCGCGCCGGCACTCAGGAATGGACCCATGTTGTCCGGCGTGATCCCACCGACCGGCACCAGCGGCACTTCCGCCGCGATCACCGCGCGCCAGGCTTTCACGACGTGGCAGCCGAGTTGTTCCGCAGGGAACATCTTCAGCACGTCAGCACCGTTTTTCAGTGCGATAAAGGCTTCGTTCGGCGTCGCCACACCCGGCGCGCAGGCCATGCCTTGCGCTTTCGCGGCACCGACGACCTCCGGATCGCTATGCGGCATGACGATCAGTTCGCCGCCCGCCGACTTCACGTCGTTGACAAAACTCGAATGCAGCACCGTGCCCGCTCCAACGATCGCATCGGCCGGCAACGCTTTGCGGATCGCCGCGATGCTGTCGAACGGCTGCGGCGAATTCAACGGCACTTCGACGATGCGAAAGCCGGCTTCGTACAGCGCCTGAGCGTGCTCGGCGGCATCCGCGGGCGTCACGCCACGCATGATCGCGATCAGCGGACAGATCTCGAACGCCGCGATCAGACCCGCGTGCGGCATGTACGGGGCGGGCAGATTGATGTGAGGTTGCATGTCGATTCCTTGTTTCGTGGGCGGCGGCGCTGCCGGTCAGCCGGCGTGCGCCGCTTGGGGCGTGGGATTAACAAGCCCTGCCTGGGTGGCGACGCGCCACAAGCCGCGCTCGGTGGCGTGCTTCACCAACTCCGCATGAACGCAGCCGAATTGCGCCAGTGCTACGCGATAGCGTTCGCACAGCGCCTCATTTCCGATCAGGCGCAAGTGCTGCCCGGCGAGCGAGGTGTGCTGTTGTTTGAGCACGGCTTCGAGACCGGCCAGTTCGTGTCCGATCAGCAGGCCTGACAAATAGTCCGGCTGCTGTTCGCGCGAGAGTTGTCCGGTTAGACCGAGCGTGCGTGCGCTGAATACGGTGGCCAGCATGCCCGCCTGACCTCGGTCGCGCGCGATGTCCACGCCATGCAGGAATGCATCGGTATCCGGACGGTCAGGCGTCACCATCGTGCGACCTAGGATGGTGTGCTCGCGCAACGCCGCGAACACTTCACCGGTCATGAAGGTATGGAAACGTTCGATACGGCCCGCCTGCACAACGGCCCATTTCGCGTGGGTGCCAGGCAAGCCGATCAGTGCGCGCTTGCCGTTGTCCGCGGCGCCCGTATCCTGACCGAGTGCGCCGAAGATCTGGGTTTCTTCGCCGCGCATCACATTAGGCAGTTCACCACGCTGCAAGACGCCCGGCACGATGTGCAGCGTCGCGCCGCACGCGGCTTTCACGCGCACGATGCCGGCCACTAGCGCATCGGCATTCGCCGGCGCGTCGACATACGGTACTTCGACCCAACCTTGTGCGCTGCCGACCATGCCGGCCGCGATGACCGGCACAGTGGGTGACTGTTCGAGCCAGGCACCGCACGTGTCGTCGAATGCGGCGTCGAAGCCGCCTTGCTCAGCGCTATGGGGCAAATTCATGATGCCGGCCGTCGATGCCCGCGTCGCCAGCACTTCGCCGGCCGCGTCGTACAGATACGCGCGTAGCGACGTCGTGCCCCAGTCGAGCGCAATGAGCGCTGCGTGCTGGAAGTTGGCATCGGCGGCCGAGGCGTTGTTCACCGGATTGACCGCTTGCGTGTGAGAACCCGCTTGCTTCATCGCTTGATCCTGCGGGTTGCCGGTTGCGGGGCACGCCAACCGAGTTCTTCCGAGATCGCGCGCGCTTCGCGCTGCACGACCGGAATCAGTTCATCCATGCGTTCGAGCGACATATACGGAATCGTGCTCGCCACCGACAGCGCCGCCACCACCGCGCCCGATGCATCACGCACCGGCGCCGCGACGCAACGGATCGACGCTTCGTTCTCTTCGAGGTCGAAGGTGTAGCCGCCGGCCGAGTAGTTAGTCATGCGTTGCATGAAGGTCTGCGCGTCGGGACGGTTATCCGGCTTGAAACTGACGCTGGCGAGCGCGCGCCGCGAGGCTTCGAAAAGCGACTGCCAGACGTCCGGTGTGAGGTCGAGCATCATGGCCTTGCCGATGCCCGTCGACGCCAGCGGCATCCGGTGGCCGACGCGCGAGCGCATTTCGAGACCACGGGTGCCTGGGATCTTGTCGATGTACAGCACGTCGTCGCCGTCGCGCACGCCGAGGTGGATCGTGTCGAGCGTCTGCTCCGCGAGCGATTCGAGATGCTGACGCGCGACCGCAGTGAGCGGCATCTGTTCGAGCGCGATGGTGCCCAGTTCGATCAGCTTCGGGCCGAGCAGATAGCCGCCTTGCACTTGCCGCAGATAGCGCGCCTGCACGAGGCTGCTCACCAGCCGATGCGTGGTGCTGCGGGTCGTGCCGAGCGCGGCGCCGAAGGTGCGCAGATCGCGCACGCCGGCGGCGGCGGCTTCCAGAATCGCGAGACCGCGCAGCAGCGTTTGCGTGCCGGCTTGCTGCGGCGTGACGTCGAGCAGCGTGCTGGGCAAGGCGATTTCGTCGGCCACGGGGGGATGCTGGGCGCTGGCGCGCTGTGCTTTAGCGGCGTTGGCAGCCCGCTGCTGCACTGCGCTGGAAGCGTGATTGGTCTGCGGCGCCAGAGCGGCTTCGGGCTCGCTTACGGTATGAGTGGGCATCGCTTTGTTCATGGCGATTGGCTCTTGGATGGTTTTTTGCGCTTACAGCGCGGGGCCGGAGAGGAGGCCTGATTTGCTCGCTGCGCAGTGCGTGTTGCCAGTGGCGCGAGCATGCGGTTGCTGCCTTTGGGTCTTAGGCATGGTTTGGCTTGTCTCCGGTTTTTTTCTTGCTGTCGCTGGTCGTGGCCGGTTTTTCTAGCTCACGGTGCGTGTTGAACTGGATTGTAGGGCGGTTTTCTAGAAAGCTCCAATATGTGAGTGTTGGATTCATATAATGGGATTTTTGCCTTGCCGGGGGCTGGGTTTTTGTCTGTGTTTTTTCTGGGGTTTGGTTATTTGTGGAGCGTTTGCCTGCGGGGTGCTTGTTTCGTCTGTATGCCTGTGGGGTTGGCCTTTCCTTGTTTTCTTAGTGGTCTATTAGCGTCGC
>NZ_JAQQDU010000127.1:0-20893 GCF_046027825.1 Paraburkholderia sediminicola | reverse complement strand
GACCACTAAGAAAACAAGAAAAGGCCAACGCCGCAAAAAAAACAACCAAAGCGCCGCGCAGGCAAAAAATAACCTTATTCAGCAGGCCTCAACTTCTTAACCTCAGCATCCGACGGCTGCACACTAGCGCCGTCAATATACCGATAAGAAGTCATCACACCCTTCCCATCCTTAAGACCGGTAACCCCAACAAAAGCCCCCATCGTCGACTGATTATCCTGCGCCCGATAAGTAATCGGCCCAAAGGGCGTCTCCACCCCCAGCCCCTTAAACGCAGCAGCGAGCTTATCCGGATCCGTAGACTCAGCCTTCTTGATCCCAGCCGCAATCGACATCAACGCCGAATACCCCACCACCGACCCCAGCCGCGGATAGTCGTGATACTTCGCCTGATACGCATCGACAAACTTCTTGTTCGCCGCCGTATCGATCGAATACCACGGGTAGCCCGTCACGATCCAGCCCGTCGGCGCCTCCGCACCCAACGGATCGAGATAGTCCGGCTCGCCGGTCAGCAACGAAACCACGCTGATATCCTTGAACAATCCGCGCGTATTGCCCTCACGCACAAACTTGCCGAGATCGGCACCAAACAGCACGTTGAAAATCGCATCCGGCTTCGCATCCGCAATCGCCTGCGTGACCGCACCTGCGTCGACATTGCCCAGCGGCGTCGCCTGTTCGGCAACAAACTGCACGTCCGGCTGCGCCGCCGTCATCAGCTTCTTGAACGTCGCCACCGCGGATTGCCCGTACTCGTAGTTCGGATACACAAGCGCCCAGCGCTTCTTCTTCAGCTTCAACGCCTCCGGCACCAGCATCGCCACCTGCATATACGTCGAAGGACGCAGACGGTACGTGTATTTGTTGCCGTCGGCCCAAACGATCTTGTCAGTCAGCGGCTCGGCCGCGAGGAAGAAAATCTTCTTCTGCTTCGCGAAGTCGGTCAGCGCAAGGCCCGTATTCGACAGGAAACCGCCGAACAGCAATTGCACCTGCTCACGCGCAATCAACTCCTGCGCGACGCGGATCGTGTCGCCCGGATTGCCGTTGTCGTCGCGCGACACCACTTCGAGTTGTTTGCCGAGTACGCCGCCCGCCGCGTTCACCTGGTCGAGCGCCAGATTCCAGCCGTTCTTGTAAGGCCCGAGAAAGGCAGGCTGAGCTTTGTAGCTGTTGATTTCGCCAATCTTGATGGTCTGCTGGGCGCTCGCGCCGACAGCAGCAAGCGATAGAACCGTTGAAACCGTAAGGCGAGAGATCCATCCTGCGCGCGTGGTCATGCGTTTCTCCGTTATCAAAAGGATTGCGGGAATGCGGTCGTTCTTATAAAGCGTTCAAGTGTCTCGCGATTCGTTCGACGAGCCGTGTTGCGAACTGTGCTGCAAGGGGTACTGCAATGCGTTTGGCGAATTCACTCAGCCCGCGGCGTCGCGCGGATTCTGGCGACGCTCGCCGTGACGTCCTGCCATGCCGGCTTGCCACCCGCAAATTGCTGACGCAGGTATGACACGAGCTCGGCGACCTGGGCATCGTTGAAACTGTCCCGGTAAGCCGGCATCGTACCGAGTTCGGGGCGCGCAGGCGAGCCGATCCCTTCGAGAATCACGCGAATCAGATTATCAGGCGTCGTGCTGTGCAGATTCGTGTTAAGCGCCAGCGACGGATGCGCACCGAACAATTGCGGCCCGCTGCCAGTGTGATGGCAAGCGGCACACGCGCCGTCAAAGAGACGTGCACCGAGGCCTGTTGTCGTGCCTGTAATCGTGCTGGCCTGCTCGTACTGACGCGCCATTGCCGCGGGATTGGCGTTGGGCTCTAGAGGATTCAAAGATGCCAGATACGTGGCCATCGCGCGAATGTCGCTGTCAGGCAGCGCCGCCAGATCGCTGACGACCGGCGCCATCGGCCCGGCCGCGACGCCATGCAGCGACGCGTGACCATTGCGCAGATAGCTGAACAGTTCGTCTTCGTTCCAGGGTACGGGAGCGTTGGAAAGCGACGACAGCGCGGGCGCTTCCCATCCTTCCGCCATGCCGCCGCCCATGAATTCCGCGCCGGTTTTCTCGGCGCCAAAAGCATTGCGCGGGGTATGGCATGCGCTGCAATGGCCGAGGCCGTTCACGAGATACTCGCCGCGATTCCATTGCGCACTTTGCGTCGCGCTGGCAGTCAACGTATTGCGCCGGATGAACAGCCCGTTCCATGCGGCCATCAACGGACGCACGCTGAACGGATAGGCCAGCTTCGTTTCCGGCGGACGGGAACGCACTGGCGTTTGCGCCATCAGGTACGCATAGAGCGCTTTCAGATCGTCGTCGGACGTATTCCTGAAGGATGTGTAAGGGAACACAGGATACAGACGATGCCCGTCGCGGCTGATACCTTCGCGCATTGCCCGCACGAATGCATCGAGCGACCATGTGCCGATACCCGTCTGTCCATCGGGCGTGATGTTAGTGCTGTAGACCGTGCCAAACGGCGTGTCGAGCGGTTTGCCGCCCGCGTTCGGCACGCCGTTGTGCGCGGTATGGCAAACCGCGCAATTGCCCAACGCCGCCAGCAGTTTGCCGCGCGCCACCAGTTCGGGCGCAAACGCGCTCGCGAGGGGCGGCGTAATCGGTGCAATGACTTGCGGAGTCAAAGCCAATGCGCCTAGCCAACCGGCCGCGCCCGCAGCGATTGCGCCGAGGAAACCGAGCCGCCAATGCTTCTTTCTGCGCGCCGCCGCTTCTTCTGCTTGCGCGTCGGCGAGCGCGGCGCGAATTGTCTCAGGCGTGAACGGCGGTCTACGAAAACGCACACCTGTCGCGTCGTACAGCGCGTTGGCTATCGCGGCGGCGCCAGGCAGTGAAGCCGATTCGCCGGTGCCCATCGGCGGTTCGCCGTGGCGCGGCATCATCACCACGTCGATTACCGGCACCTCACGGAACGTCAGGATCGGATACGCGCCCCACTCCTGGCTCGTCACGGCATTCTCACCGAACGTCACGCGTTCTTTGAGCGCGCGGCTGGTCGCCTGGATCACATTGCCGTGTATCTGATGACGTACGCCGTCAGGATTCACCATTGTGCCGGTGTCCTGGCCGACCACCACGCGCGTCACCACGAGTTCGCCGCTCTTGCGATTGACCTCGACGTCGGCCACCCACGCGGACCATGCCGCGCCGAAGCCGGGGAATTTGCTATGCACGTAACGGGCGTAAGCGAAGCCTCTGCCCCGCGCAATGTCGCCATCTTCCTGAGCCTCTTGCAATGCAACGTTACGAGGTGCCCAGCCCGCTTTCTCGGCCACTGCCTTGACCAGATCGATCGCACGCGGATCGGTAAGATGTTTGAGCCGAAACTCGACAGGATCGACGCCCGCTTCGGCCGCGAGTTCGTCGATGAAAGACTCATGCGCGAAGGTGTTCGGCAAAGCCGACACGCCCCGCAGCCACGACGCGCGTACGATCGGCGGCGTGTCGTCACAGACAATACGCATGGTCCGGTAGTCGTACGGCGGCACGGCCGTGCGGTCACCCATTTCGAATACCTGTGGCTGCGCCGAGAGGGTCCCGGTGAGCAGCAGCGCTAACGTGGGGGCATCGTTCGATGGATAGCGCGTCGCGAAGTCGTACGCCGCAAGCTCCCCTTCCGCATCTAAGGCGCCGCGCACGTCCATCAATTGCGCGGCACCTTTGGGTTCCCATGCATGCTCGTCTTCGCGCGATAGTTGCACACGCACCGGACTGCCGGTCGCGCGCGACAGCAACGCGGCATCGGCGGCGACATCGTCCGCGCAATTGCGGCCATAGCAACCTGCCGCCTCCATGCGCACGATTTCGATGTGCGCTTCGTCCAGTGCCATCAGCAACGCGAGATCGGCGCGCAGCGAATGGGGATTCTGCGTGCCCGACCAGACTTTCAGGTTCTCATCCCGGTAGTCGGCCACCGCGCACGACGGCCCAATCGACGCATGCATCTGAAACGGCCATACGTAGGTGCGTTCCAGCGTTCGAGCAAGGTCTTGCGCGAGCGCTGCGTCGATATCGCCCTCGATCACCAGATCGCGTCGTTTGGCCGGATTCGCTCGTAACGCTGCTTCCACTTCCTCGCTGGTTTCGAGCGGCGGCAAACCCTCTACGGTTTTCCACTTCACATTCAATCGTTTCACCGCCTGCTGAGCGATCTCTTCCCGCTCAGCCACGATGCCGATGAAATCGCGAATCACCACGACCTTGACGATACCGGGCAAATCGCTGATCGACGCTTCGTCCACATGCAGCAGACTGTTACCCATGAAGTCGCCCTGTGCGATACCCGCATAGGGCGGCCGCACAACGCGGCCGTGCAACATGCCCGGCACACGTACGTCGTGCACGAAACTCAATTCGCCGGTTGCCTTCGCCGGAATATCGACCCGCGGCGTGCTCTTGCCGACAATCTTGTACGCGTCCGGCGATTTCAAAGGGGCATCGGTGGAAAGCGTCAATTCGATGCGCCGCTCGGCGATCAATTCGCCGTAGCTCAGGCCTTTTGCAGTGTGGTCGTCGCGCGGAACGACCACACCGTCTCGCACGTCGAGTTGCTCGACGCTTAGATTGAGACGCGCCGCCGCTTCCGCCAGCAGAAATTGCCGTGCTTGCGCCGCTGCATGCCGTAACGGCACCGCCGAAATCTGGATCGTCGCGCTTGCGATCGTCGGCCCCTGATTCGGCGCTTCGCTGGTGTGACCGAGCACGAGCGACACGCGCGTCAGCGGCACATCCAGTTCCTCGGCGACGATCTGCGCGAGTGCCGTGCCGATGCCGGTACCGAGATCGACGTGACCGTTGAACGCGACCACGCTGCCGTCGCCACGCACCACGAGAAACATGTCCGCATCGGTAGGCACGAACGACGAACGCGACCCCGGCTGACCCATCGCCGGTTTCACGGGCGCCTGCGGCGGCCGCGTGATGATGAGCACATTCTGCGCGTCATGGAGTTGCTGCCGCGATAGCGGCGCGGCCCGTCGATCGACGCTGAAATCCGGCCCCGTCATGCGTGCACTCCGTTAGGCAACGTCGACTGTCCAGCAAGCAATTCAGCCGCGCGCTGCACCGCACGCACGATCTCGACATGCGTACCGCAACGGCAGAGGTTGCGCGACAACTCCCGCTGGATCGTCTCGACGCTCGGATGCGGATCGCGATCGAGCAACGCTTTGGCGGTCATGATCATGCCGTTCAGGCAATAGCCGCACTGCGCGGCCTGTTCTTCGATAAAAGCCTGCTGCACCGGATGCAGCGCGGCACGCGTGCCCAGTCCTTCGAGCGTGGTGATCTCACGCCCCAATGCAACCTTGGCAGTCGTCACGCACGAACGTGTCGGCATGCCGTCGAGCAACACCGTACATGCGCCGCATTCGCCGAGGCCGCAGCCGAATTTCGGACCGTTCAACGCGAGGTCGTTACGCAGCAGATAAAGCAACGGCGTGTCGGCAGCGGCATTGACACGATACGTCGCACCGTTGACGTGCAGCGTGAGTGGCGCCGGGCGGTTCATGACAATGCCGGCCACGCCGTGCGGCGCGCGGTCAAAGCACCACCGGCACTTCGGTCGCCGGTGGTGTATTGCGGCTGCGCCGGCAGTGGATCAAACCGTCGATCATCACCATGCCGACGCCAGGAATATCGCCGAGTTGCACGCTTTCCAGCAGCGTATCGGCGGCCGTGTGCTGCGCACGGTCCATGAAGACAAGGTCGGCGGGACGGCCGACTTCGATCAGACCCTGGCGCAGATTGCGTTGCCGCGCGGTGTTGCCGGTCGCGAAGCAGAAGGCGATTTCAGCGGGGATGTCGGCGAGGCTGGAGATCAGCGCAATCATCCGCAGAATGCCGAGCGGTTGCACGCCGGAACCCGCCGGGCTATCGGTGCCGAGGATGATTCGATGCGGACACTTCAATTCGATCGCATGGCGTGCGGTGAGCAGCGCGATCCGTTCATTGCCGTTGTGAACGATCTCCAGCGCGCGGCTCGATTGCTCGCACAGATCGCAGACGTGCCGGTAGGACAGCGACGTATGACCGCCATTGATGTGACCGATTACGTCCGCGTCGGCAGCGAGCACTACGTCTCTATCGATCAGACCCGAGCCGGGAATCGACGGACCGCCCGTGTGAATCGTGCTTTGAATGCCGTACTTGCGTGCCCACGCAACCATCTGCCCCGCTTCCTCGCCGCCCTTCACGCTACCGAGACCCACTTCGCCGAGCAGCTTCACGCCCGCTTCCGAGAGCTCCTTGAAGTCCTCCTCGACCATGCCCTTCTCGATCACCGGCGCACCCGCCATGACTTTTACGCCGCCGCCGACACCCGCGCCGCGCATGCCTTCAAACGAGCGCTGCGCGGTAATAGCCAGCGCCTTGACGCCGATGACGTCTTTCGGACGGCCGGGTAAATGCACTTCGCCGGCGGAGATCATCGTCGTCACGCCGCCGTTCAGATTCGATTCGATCCAGCCCATCTGATTCTGGCGCGGCGTCCAGTCACCGAACACCGGATGCACGTGAGAGTCGATCAGGCCTGGCGCCACGGTGGTGCCTTTGCAATCGACCGTAGTCCGCGCGCCTTCGAGATCGCAGTCTTTCTCGCGGCCGACCGCGACGATCACGCCGTCGTCAATCACCAGCGTGTCCGCATCGAGAATCGGCTGATCGATATCGCCGGATAACAGCAGACCGATGTTCGTTATCACGACCTTGCCCGACAAGCCTGTCAACGTCTCTGCTGCCATCTGCTTCTCCTTTCGCAACGACTGCCCGGCGCCACCTGCGTGCACACCCTGCACGCCTCGTGCGCCGATGGAATCACACGCTCAGATAAGCGCGCCGCACTGTTTCGTTCTTTGCGAGTTCGCCGATCGTGCCACTGAAGCGGATCTGTCCTTTTTCGAGGACGTACGCGCGGTCGCTGACCAGCTCCGCGAAGTGCAGGTTCTGTTCGGACAACAGAATCGAGAGCCCTTCGCGCTTGAGTTCGAGAATCATGTTTGCCATCTGTTCGACGATCACGGGCGCGACGCCCTCGGACGGTTCGTCGAGCAGCACCAGATACGGATTGCCCATCAGCGTGCGTGAAACGGTGAGCATCTGCTGCTCACCGCCGCTCATCTGGCCACCGGGACGTTTCGGCATTTCGCCGAGATTGGGGAACAGGCGGAACAGCTTTTCCGGCGTCCATTGCGGCGCGCCTTCGCGTGGCGGTTGACGGCCTGCGTCGAGGTTTTCCATCACCGTCAGGTCCGAGAACACGCGGCGGTCTTCGGGGACGAAACCCATGCCCATGCGTGCGATCCGATACGGCTGCAACGCCGTAATGTTCTGCCCGCGAAACCGCACCTCGCCTTGACGACGCGGCAGCAGACCCATCACCGCTTTCATCGTCGTCGATTTGCCAGCGCCGTTGCGGCCCATCAGTGCGACGACTTCGCCGCGGCCGACCTCCAGACCAACGTCGAACAGAATATGCGCGCGGCCATAGAACGCGTTGAGGCCGGAGACTTTCAGCATCGGCTCGCTCATTGCAGCGCTCCTTGTCCTTGAGCACCGCCTGCCGCTTCATGCAGCGGCGCGTGTGGCTGAAAAGTCTTGCCGGTGCCGAAATAGACTTCCTGCACACGCGCGTCGTTGCGGATCGTTTCGGCGTCGCCCTCGGCAATCAGCTTGCCACGCGCGAGCACGATCATGCGATCGGCGTACGCGAATACGACGTCCATGCTGTGCTCGGTAAAGAGCACGCCGATTTTGTGTTCAGTGACGAGACGCTTGGTCAGCGCCATCAGTTCGTTGCGCTCCTTTGGCGCCATGCCGGCAGTGGGCTCGTCCATCAACAACAGCTTCGGGCGATTCGCCAGCGCGATAGCGAGTTCAACGCGTTTGACGTCGCCGTAGGCGAGCACGCCGCACGCGCGGTTCGCGTCGGCGCCCATGCCGACCTGTTCAAGCAGCGTCATGGCCTCATCGGCGTAGCGCGAGCCCGCGGGTTTCCATAGGCCGAAGGTCTTGCGTTCACGCGAGACCAGGGCCATCTGCACGTTTTCGAGAACGGTCATCGAATTGAAGGTCGCGGCAATCTGAAACGTACGGCCGACGCCCAGCCGCCAGATATCGCGCGGCCGCATGCCGACCAGTTCATGATCGTCGAGACGAATCGAACCGGACGACGGCTGCAGTTGCCCATTGACCATGTTGAAGCAGGTCGACTTGCCCGCACCATTCGGACCCAGCAGCGCCAGCAGTTGACCGGCTTCGAGATCGAAAGACACATCGTCGACCGCTTTCAGGCCGCCGAACGATTTGGAGAGGCCGGAGACGCGCAGCAAGCTCATAGCCCCTCCTTGATCGCCGTAGCTTGCGATGGCGATGAGGCGCGCTCTTCAGCCTTATCCACCGTATCGTCGCCAAAACGCTCGCGAATGAAGCCGACGATGCCCTGCGGAAAGGCAATCACTAGCAGCAGGATCGTGAAACCCAGCAATGCCTGCCAGTAATCGGTTTGCCGCGCGACGGTGTCCTGCAACCACGTGAACACGGCCGCGCCGACGATCGGGCCAGTCAACGTCTGCAAGCCGCCAAGCAGCACCATTACGAGGCCATCCACCGAGCGGCTCACGCTGATCACCTCAGGTGAAATCGTCCCTTTGGAGAAGGCATAAAGCGATCCGGCGAGCCCGCAAAACAGCGACGCGACGACGAAGGCCGCCCACTGCACGCGTTTCACGTCGATGCCGATCGCCTCGGCGCGCAGCACCGAATCGCGCGACGCCCGCATCGCGTAGCCAAGCGGCGAGAACAGCATCTTGCGCAGCAGCCATACACCGACCACGGCGCAGGCAAGCGTCAGATAATAGAAAGCGACCGGCGACGACAGCCAGTTCGACGGCCATAGGCCGAGAATGCCGTTACTGCCACCCGTCACGTCGTCCCACTGGAACACAACCGACCAGACGATCTGCGCGAACGCAAGTGTCAGCATCGCAAGATAGACGCCAGAGAGACGCACGCAAAACCAGCCGAACACAAGCGCGCCGGCCACTGCAAGCAAAGGCCCGAGCAGCAACGCGGCTTCCATCGGCAAATTCAGAACTTTGAGGAACAGCGCGGCGCCGTAGGCGCCCAGGCCGAAGTACGCTGCGTGGCCGAACGAATGCATGCCGCCGGGCCCCATGATGAAATGCAGACTCGTCGCGAACAACACGGCGATCAGGATTTCAACCAGCAGTACCGGCATGTAGGGAAACGCATTGGCCGCAAGCGGCGCGAGTACCAACACCAGCAACGTGACTGCCGCCAACCACTTCAGGCGCTTGCCGGCAGGCCGTAATGGCGCTTCTGGCGCGGCCATGCCACGCACCGCGGCGCTCGCCTTCCCTAGCAAGCCCCAAGGCCGCGCCACCAGCACCACCGCCATCACGACAAATTCTGCGACGAGCGTAAAGCGGCTCAGCGACAGATCGATACCGAACACCGACACATGCCCGATGCCGATACACAGCGCCTTGATTTCCGCGATCAGCAACGCCGCGACAAACGCGCCTGGAATCGACCCCATCCCGCCGACCACCACCACGACGAAGGCATTGCCGATGGTCTCCAGATCCAGCGACAGATTCGCCGACATCCGCGGCCCTTGCAGCGCGCCGCCCAGGCCGGCGAGAAACGCGCCGACAAAAAACACGCCGGTGAACAGCCACGCCTGATTGATGCCAAGCGCACCGAGCATCTCGCGATCCTGCGTCGCGGCGCGCACTAACGTGCCCCAGCGTGTACGCGTCAACGCATACCAGAGCAGCAGCAACACCACCGGCCCGATCACGATCAGCGCGATATCGTAAGTCGGCAGCGGATGGCCAAGAAAATCGACTGCGCCTGCCAGATGCGGCGCACGGGGTCCGAAGAGGTCTTCCGGACCCCACAGCCACAGCGCGGCGTCGCGGAAAATTAGCACCAGCGCGAATGTCGCCAGCAGGTGAAACAGCTCAGGGGCCTGGTAGATACGCCGTAACACGATCATTTCGACCAGCGCGCCGAGCACCGCGACGACCAGCGCGGCAGCCAGAACCGACAGCCAGAACCCACCCGCCGTATGGCCGAAACGACTCGCGATGCTATACGCGACATAGATGCCGAACATATAGAACGAGCCGTGCGCGAAGTTGACGATGCGCGTCACGCCGAAGATCAGCGACAAACCGGCGGCGACGAGAAACAGCGTCGACGCGTCGGCGAGTCCGTTGACCAGCTGTACCAGCAAATTCGAAAGCATCGCGACCCTTGAAGTAACTCAGCGCAAACCGTCTTCGCCCTTGATCTCACTCACCTGTAAGCCGCCGATGCGCGGCAGCGGCCGGCCCGAGGCCGTCACCGCGACCGCTACGACGATTTCATTCGCGCGCGGCGCGTCCGACACTCTCGCTTCGATTGCGTCGAAATGACTGCGCACGAAGGCGGCGTCCTTGTGGCCAAGCGGCACGTCGATCGCGGTGCCGAGCGTACCCATTTTTTTCGCCGACGGCACCAGTGCCGCGCCCTTTTCGACCGCGACCCGCAGCGGGGCACCGAGCTTCGGGTGAAGAATCGCTGCTGCATGTTCGAGTTCGCCGGCTTCCCCGACAATTGCCGCCTTACCGTAGCTTTGCGCTTCGCCCGGCTTGATGCCCAGCGCTTCGACGCACTTGTTGCCGAGCAACGCACCCAGCTCCTCACCGGCTTCGATCAGTGCGTCCAGCTTGGCCTCATAGCGACCCGCATAGGGATTATCGATCACCGCAATGGCGACTGCACGGCGCGTCGGCGGCTCGATAGTCTGCCCCATTTCAATGTGTGTTTCATCGACCTGCACGACCAGCTTGCGAAGCTTGATTGCCATTTCGATCTCCGGGTATCGATGCGTGTTCTGCCTGAATGCTTCAGATTATTGCTTGAGCGCAGTGCTTGAATTCAATGCTGCAGCGAATTAAGTGGTCCAAGCGCCGGTCAGCGCAAGCCGTCCTTGCCCACGATCGCCTCTTTCGCCAGCCCGCCGACACGCGCGTGCACACGCTGGCCCGTACTCATCACAAGGATAACCACCAGTTCGTCCGCGGCGGGCGCGCCGGGCACGCGCACTTCGATCGCATCGAAATGGCTGCGCACGTAGCTCGCGTTGACATGAGTCAGCGGCACATCGAGCGCGGTGGAAGGTGCGCCGACTTTCTTGGTCGACGGCACGATAGCATTGGTCGGCACGCCGTTCTTCTCCAGCAATTCGCGCATGGCATAGCCACCGGGAACATGCCACAACGCGCCATGCTCGAGTTCGCCACGCGAGCCGACGATTGCTCCCTTGCCGTAGCTTTCGATCGACGCGTGCGGCACCGCCATCGCTGCCAGCAGCCGTTGTGCCATGTCGAGGCCGATCGGCTTGAGCGCGTCCATGGCGTGTTCGATTCTGGCTTCATAGCGGCCGGCGAACGGATTCGTCATGACGGCGGCAATCGCGCCGCGCCGCAGCGGCTGCGCGGGCGCAGGGCCGAACTCGTGGAAAATGTCTTCGACGTGCGTCAGCACGCGGCGTATTTCGAACACGGAGCCTCCGTTGTTATTCCAGCGCGATTCCTGAACAACGCGCCTTGGTGATGGGTACCCGCTACGCGCGCCCGCCCTTGCAGGAACAGCGCGGCGCCTTCGATCAAGCCTTGTTCCTGTAAGCGTTGCGCGGCGTCGACACCGCACGCCAGCGCGAAATCGATCAGCGCTTGCGGCAAGGACGGCACGTCGACCGTCACCAGCATGTCACCGAGATCGCTGTCGTCCTTCAACGAGGAAGCCGGCCTGCGCACGATGCCCGCATGCTCCAGATTAACGGCATTCGCGATTACCGTCGCGGCGGCATCGGCAGCGGCGGCGTTGCGGGCGAGCACCGTCACGCTGTCGGCGATCCCCAGGCTGAAGCTGCGCCCACGCCAGCCACTGGTCGCGACGCCGCGAATTGGCATGGCGGCGTCGAGCGTCAGGTTTGCGTCTAAAGCTTGATCGGCTGACAGCCTCGCACCGGAGAATGCCGCCAGATCGGCAAACACGCCAACGCGGTACTGCTGGCCTTCGGTCAAATAGAGTGCGATGTCGCCGCCGTTGTTGATGAAGGCGCGCGCTATCCCTTCGCGTGCGAACGACGCGATCAGTTCGTCGGCGACGCTGCCCGCAACGGCCGCCATCGGCGTGATGTAGCGCGCGCGGTGAGGATGACATGCGCTCCACATGCGGCGGCCGACCGGGCCTTTCAGCACGCAGTCGCTATGCGCCGCGTTGCCCGGCACAGGCCGCCGAAGCAGCTTCAACTCGCCGACCAACTCAGGCAACACGTCGACAAAACGCGCCCAGCACGCCTCGTAAGCGGCCTGCACCGCAGAGGCTTCGCCGTCCGCGCTGAGGATCAGATCGATGGGCCCATGCTGCCAATGCCAGCGGGCCGCGTCGAGCTGGGTGCGGGTTGCGTTCATCGCGCTCGTCGTGTTTGTGACGTTCGTCGTGTCGGTCATGGTATCGCCGTTAGCCGAGCATCGGCGGCATGGCGGGCGGCCACGGGTTGTCCGGATTGCGCGCCAGGGTCCTGCGCCCGAGCGGCGCCCCTTCCGTATGTTCCGGTCCGTTCGCCAGTACGCTTGCCAGCGAACGCACCGCGTCGAGATGGCCACCGAGATCGCGATACGCGTCATACGTCATGGTGAATTCGATCGGCGCGACAATCGCGGGTGTTGGCACGGTGCCGAACGATCGATCGGGCATGCGTGAGACATCGACCATCACGGTGATGCCGCCGCCCGGCCACACATAGGCTGGCGCACCGCCACATGTTACGTTCACCAGCTTCTGTTTGATCGCGCGCGTCAGCAGGACCGGGTTTTCCGTTGCCCCAGCTCGCAAACTGCCGCCTGCGCCGCCGAGAAACAGCACCGTCGCAAGCGACGGCTCGCAGTTTTCGCCAATGCGTTCGACCGTCCGGCGCACAGCATCCGGCATGGTTGCGATGCGCGGCACGAGGTCCTGGTCGAGCTCGTACCACTGTGCGTGTTCGCCGGTGGTCGAGACCATCAGCAAGCGCATGCCCGGTTTCGCCACGGCGGGATCGAAACCTTCGACAATCGCCAACGGATCATGAATGTCGGTGCCACCCCAACCGGTGCCGGGGTTCGCCACCTGAAAATAACGGCCCGGGGTCGATTTGCGTCCGCGAATCTTCAGACCTGAGCGCGTCATGCCGAGGCAGCGGCCCGCCTGGTGTTCCGTCAGCACGCCGGTAATGTGATCGTCGACCACGACCACTTCGTCCGCGTGACCGAACCATTGCTTCGCAAAGATGCCAATGGTGGCCGACCCGCAGCCCACCCGCATACGCTGTTCTTCGACGCCGTCGACAATTGGCGCCGCTCCCGCGCGGATCACCAGACTCGCACCGCCGTCGATGGTCAATTCCACTGCTTCCTTATTGCCGAGCGCGAGCATCATGTCGCACGTCACGCGGCCTTCTTTTTTGCTGCCGCCGGTCAGGTGATGCACACCGCCGAGGCTCAGCATCTGCGAGCCGTACTCCGCCGTGGTCACATGGCCGACGATCTCGCCCTGGCAACGCACGTTCGATTGCTCCGGCCCGAGAAAGCGGTCGGTATCAATCTTCACCTTGAAACTGCAGTAGCTGAAAATGCCCTCGGTGACGACGGTGATCATGTCGACGTCGTCGAGCTTCGAGGAAACGATGAAAGGTGCGGGCTTGTAGTCGGGATACGTAGACGATGCACCAATGCCGGTGACAAACAGCGCCTGTTCCGCGGCAGGATCGTGCACTTCAGACGATGCACCAAATTCGACCGTGGTGTCCGCACTGTTGGTGATCGCTTGAGGCAAACCCGCCGCGCGCGACAGAAACACCACGGGGTCGACGCGAATCAGCCGCCCATCCGCATTCGCATAACGATCGCACGCGCCGGTGCGGCCCTCCGATATCTGGCACAACACCGGGCACGCATTGCATTCGATCTTGTTCGAGGCCATCCGCTCGCTGCGCGGCGCCGCTTTCTCGAGCACGGTCGGACCCGGCGTCGAGGCGGTTTCGCCGTCGACGCTTTCCGCACCGAAATCGACCTTCGTATGTTCTGTCATGGTGGGGTTCCCATACGACGACACTACAATCGGTCCCGCCCGGCTGACGAATAGCCCCTGCCTGAAGGGACGTTCGCATGATCCGCGTTTCTTCCATGTTGCGGTCACTTACCGTTCGTGTAGTATCCGCTACACCAAACTTGCTTGAAATCTACTCGATCAAAATAGACTGCGCAACGAGTTTCCCGGCGGACACCTGAATGCTGCGGCGCGGCATCGCCGCATGAATCACGCTTCAATCTACGCCGAAGCATGTGATCCTGCAGGGCATTTCGTCGCGCGCAATATGGGCTGTATGATGAAGGCGCACCGTGTTCAAGTGTGCCTAAGTGTGCCTTGGCGGCTGCGTCGCATACCGCTCAACCTGACGCCAACCAGGAGATCCGAGACTGCCATGAGTCCCACTGCCGCCCGCAAGCCCGGCGCTATCGGCATCCGAGCGAAACAGGCGCAAGACACGCGCGCCAAGATTCTCAAAGCGGCAATCAAGG
This sequence comes from Paraburkholderia sediminicola, assembly GCF_046027825.1. GTDB lineage: Bacteria > Pseudomonadota > Gammaproteobacteria > Burkholderiales > Burkholderiaceae > Paraburkholderia > Paraburkholderia sediminicola_D. The sequence goes on along the minus strand of NZ_JAQQDU010000127.1, from coordinate 6,240 downwards.
TCTTTGCCAAGCAAGGCTATGCAAGCGGCCGGGTCGAAAGTATTTCGAAGGCCGCGCGTTCGCACGACCGGATGATCTACTACTACTTCGGCAGCAAGGAACAATTGTTTGTCGAAGTCCTGGAGACGATCTACACGCAGTTCAACGAAGCCGAAAGCAAACTCGATCTCGATCTGGACGATCCCGTGCACGGCCTCGAGCAGATGGTCGAATTCGTTTGGCAGTACTACCTCGATCATCCTGAGTTCGTCACGCTGCTGTCGAGCGAGAATCTGCATCAGGGCAAGCACGCGAAGAAATCGTTAAAGCTGAAGGAGATTTCGGGCTATGCGATTTCGGTCGTGCAACAGTTACTGGACGCGGGCAAAGCGCAAAACGTCTTTCGTAACGACGTCAAAGCGCGTGATGTGTACCTGATGATCGCGTCGCTCGGTTATTTCTATAACGCCAATCAGTACACGCTGGGTGCGTTTCTGGGTGAACCGCTGATGGACAAGGCCGCACTCGCGCATTGGCGCGAGGTCATCAAGGATACGGTGTTGCGCGCGGTGCGCTTGCAACTGCCGGCTGAAACGGCAGTGATGAATGAGAGCAAGATTGCCTGAAGCGCGTTTCGTTTGACGCACGCTTCAGGCCTCAGGCCTCAGGCTTCGCATCGTGCTTTGTGCCGTTTCATTCCGGCGGGGAAATTCGACGGCGCAACGGCAGTCGCGAAGACTGAACACCGTGACAGCGCGGCACCCGGCCAGTGTCAGCGCGACCACGCGCCGCGCCCCTGCTGCAGCATTGTTACGCCTTCGCCGCTGCGGCGTCGTCTTCGCGGAACAGCTTATCGGCCAGGTGGAACGCGGAATTAGCCGCCGGCACGCCGCAATAGATGGCGGTTTGCAGCAGCACTTCCTTGATCTGTTCGCGCGTCACGCCGTTGTTCTTCGCGGCACGCAAATGCAATGCGAGTTCTTCGCTGCGATTGAGCGCGACCATCATCGCGATGGTCAGCAGGCTGCGTGTGTGACGCGGCAAACCTTCGCGCGTCCAGATTTCGCCCCACGCATAGCGGGTAATCAGATTCTGGAACTCTTCAGTCAACTCAGTGCGATTCGCGAGCGACCGGTCGACGTGTGCGCTGCCCAGCACCGCGCGGCGCACATCGAGCCCGGCTTCATAGCGGTCTTCGTCGTTCATTTCTGCTCCGTCAGGAAGTCGAGCACGGTCTTCGTGAAGGCGTCGGCCTTTTCGATGTTGGAAATATGCGAGGCGTCCAGTTCGACATAACGCGCGCCCGGAATCGCTTGCGCCAGTTCACGGCCTTGTGCCGGCGTTGCGGCCAGATCGTGCGTGCCGCTGATCACGAGCGCAGGCACTTTGATGCCGGGGGCTTCAGGGCGCAGGTCGGCGGCGTCGATGGCGTCGCAATTCGATGCATAGCCTTCCTTGTCGGTGTGCACGAACACATCGCGAATCATGGCAAGCACCACCGGTTCCCGTTCGATGTAATCGGCGGTGAACCAGCGCGGCAGGACCGCGTCGGCCAGCGCGAGCATGCCTTCCGCGCGAGCTCTCGCGGCACGCGGCACCCACACTTCCGGCGAACCGATGCGCGCCGCCGTATTGCTCAGCACGACGCGCTCGAGGCGATTCGCGTGACGCGCGGCCAGCGCGACGCCGGTGAGGCCGCCCATCGACACCCCGCAGAAATTCGCGCGCGCGATCTTCAGCGTATCCATCAGGCCGAGCACGTCGCCGGTCAGTTGCTCGATCGTGTATGGGCCCTTGGGCGCTTCCGAGTGACCATGACCGCGCGTGTCGTAGCGCAGCACGCGGAAGTGTTTGGACAGCGCCGCGACTTGCGGCGTCCACATCGACAGATCGCTGCCGAGTGAATTCGACAAGACGATCCACGGCGCATTGCCGTGACGGTCACCGTCGATTCGATAATGAAGCTCGGTACCGTTGACTGCGGCGTAGGGCATGCCGGTTACTCCTTGAAAGTGGCGCGCTTGGCGCGCGTGTGATGAAGGGCCAGCGCGGCGTCCACATAAGCGTGTGCCTGGCCGACGTATTGAGCGGGATCGAGCAGTTGCGTCAGACGCTCGATCGAAAGATGTTCGGTCACAGCCGGGTCCGCCGCGAGCACGTCGAAGAGCGTCTTGCGCTCGGCGATTGCTGCTTTCGAGCCGCGCTCGACCAAATGATGCGCATCGAGTCGGCCGATGCTGTCGCCAAGCGCGAGCATCACCGCTTCGCCGAGAATCAATCCGTGCGTGACATTGAGATTCGCGGCAAGGCGCGGCACATTCACGTTGAGACCCGCGGCGATCTGCTCGATGTTCGCGAGCGCGCCGCCCGCAAGGCGCGCGAGATCCGGCAGCGCGTCCCATTCGGCTTGCCAGCCGCCGAGTGCGCGCTCGTGTTCCTGCACCATGCCGGCGAACACGGTGGCCACCAGCCCCGGCGCGCGTGTCGCGGCCGTTAGCACCGCCGCGCAGCCGACCGGGTTGCGCTTGTGCGGCATCGTCGACGAACCGCCCTTGCCTGCTGCGGCGGGCTCGGCCAGTTCGTCGATTTCGGTTTGCATCTGCAACGAGATATCGCGCGCGATTTTGCCGAGTGTGCCGATCAGCATGCCGAACAGCGACGCCGTTTCGGCGATGCGATCGCGCTGCGTGTGCCACGGCAAAGTCGGCACAGTGAGATCGAGTTCTTGAGCCAGCGATTGCGTGACATGCGGCGCCGCGTCGCGCAGGCTTGCCAGCGTGCCCGCCGCGCCGCCGAATTGCAGCACCAGCACGCGAGTGCGCAATGCATCGAGCCGCTCGCGATGACGCAGCAACGCGTCGAGCCATTGCGCGAATTTCAGGCCGAGTGTGATGGGTAACGCCTGCTGCAACCAGGTGCGGCCGATCATCGGCGTCGCGCGATGGGTGGCCGCGAGTGTCGCCAACGCATCGCACGTCGCTTGCAGACCGCTGTCGAGCAGATCGAAGGTGTCCCGCAATTGCAGCACCGTTGCCGTATCGATGATGTCCTGGCTCGTCGCGCCCCAATGGACGTACTTCGACGCTTCGGCGTCCGCCGCTTTGACGCGCGCGGTGAGTTGTTTGACGAGGGGAATCGCGAGGTTGCCGCCGAGTGCCGCGTCGCGCGCGAGTGCGTCGGCGTCGAGCTGATCGGCCTGGCAGGCTGCCTCGATCGCGGCCACTGCCGTGTGCGGAATCACGTTATGTGCCGCCGAAGCGCGCGCAAGCGCCGCTTCGACATCGAGCATCCGTTGCAGCGTGGCACGCGGCGCCCAGATGTCGTTCATCGGATGCGTGCCGCAAAGGAGGCCGGTCAGACGGGCGCTGGAGTCGAGCATGGTGGCGTCGATGAGGAAATCGGAAGTGAAGGTTTCGCCGGGGCGATCTGGACGCGCTGCGAGGCGCGCCCCCAGGCGCTATCTAACGAGAGCGTACCGCACACGGCATTGTGGCGCATTGTGTTCCCAACATCGCCGCGATGGCGGGCGGGATGCGTCATGCGCCGAACATCGCCGCGACAGCGGGCCGCACGTGTCGCGCACCAAACATTGCCGTGACAGCGGGCCGGACGCGACGTGCACCGAACATTGCCGTGACAGCGAGCCGGACGTGTCGTATGTGCCTGATACGCCGCATGTGCCCTATATGCGCATGCGCCGCAACGTCGGATGACGCGCAGGAAGCGTGCGTCATACGCATTCTGGACAGTGGCAGCGGGACGCTCGCGCCGCGCGCGCATTCCGCTTGCCTCGCGAGTGTTTCGGCTTCGCTGCAAGGCAAGCGCGCAAACGCCCGCGGCGCCGGTGCTTAGGCCGCGCGAGCCGCTTGTGTGCCGTCGATCAGCGGCACGCCGGTCAGTTTGTGCAGCGCATCGAAGTCGATGTCCGAGAAGATCTCGCGTACGACGAGGCCCTTGTCGGTGACGTCGATCATCGCCAGGTCTGTATAGATGCGGTCGACGCAGCCCACGCCCGTCACCGGGTACGTGCATTCCGCCGCGATCTTGCTTTCGCCCTGCTTGGTCAGGTGTTCCATCATCACGTAGACCTGCTTCGCGCCGATCGCCAGATCCATGGCGCCGCCGACCGCCGGAATTGCGTCGGGCGCACCGGTGTGCCAGTTCGCCAGATCGCCCTTCGCCGACACCTGGAACGCGCCGAGCACGCAGAAATCCAGATGGCCGCCGCGCATCATTGCGAACGAATCCGCGTGATGGAAGTAGGCGCCGCCCGTGAGCAACGTGACATGCTGCTTGCCGGCATTGATCAGTTCGTCGTCTTCCTCGCCCTTTGCGGGTGCCGGGCCCATGCCGAGCAGGCCGTTTTCGCTGTGCAGGAAGATTTCCGTGTCGGCGGCGAGGTGGTTGGCCACCAGCGTGGGCACGCCGATACCGAGGTTCACATAAGCGCCTTCAGGGATATCCTGGGCAACGCGCTTGGCCATTTCATCGCGGGTCAGTTTTTTCATGTCGGTCTCCTCAGGCGGCGGTCGCGGATGCAAGCTCGGCTTGATGCACAGCTTGCGGCACTTCGATGACACGTTGCACGAAGATGCCTGGCGTGACGATATTTTCCGGGTCGAGCTCACCGAGCGGCACCACTTTCGACACCTGCACGATGGCCGTTTTCGCCGCGCTTGCCATGATCGGCCCGAAGTTGCGCGCGGTCTTGCGATAGACCAGATTGCCCCAGCGGTCACCCTTGAACGCCTTGATCAGCGCGAAATCCGCATGCAGCGGCGACTCCAGCACGTAATGCTTGCCATCGATCAGGCGCGTTTCCTTGCCTTCCGCGAGCTTGGTGCCGTAAGCGGTGGGCGTGAAGAACCCGCCGATGCCCGCGCCTGCCGCGCGAATACGCTCCGCGAGATTTCCTTGCGGCACCAGTTCGAGTTCGATTTCGCCGGCGCGATAGAGCGCGTCGAACACATACGAATCGGTTTGGCGGGGGAACGAGCAGATGATCTTGCGCACGCGTTTGGCTTTGAGCAGCGCTGCGAGGCCGATGTCGCCGTTACCGGCATTGTTGTTGACGATGGTGAGTTCGCGCGCGCCTTGTTCGATGAGTGCGTCGATCAGCTCGGAGGGCATGCCGGCCGTGCCGAAGCCACCGATCATGACGGTTGCGCCGTCCTGGACATCGGCGACTGCCGATTGAAGTGACTCGAAAATCTTGTTGATCATGTCGAATTTCCTTTTGGGGCGCTACGCGCCGCTGGGCTTTTGCCTTGGCAGGCAAGGGCTTTGGCGGAACGGTCTCCGGGCCGGTGCTGGCGGCGGCTCGCCGGTTGAGGATGCGGGCTGGCGCCTTGGGTTTGTTCGTTGTCGATTTGTTCGATATGTGAACACTGATTCGATTAGCGAACGCTGAAGCGATTATGGTTGCCCTTTGGGCGGGTTGTCAAGGTTGGGGGTTTCACCTAATCATAGGTTTTTGCCTGCCCGGCAGGGGGTTCTTTGCCGTCGGGGCGCCTGGCTTTTGGCGCCTTTTCTTCTTGATGTGTTTGCCTGTGCGGCGCTTTCTTGTCTGTATGCCTACGGCGTTGGGCTTTGCTTTTGGTTTTTTTGCCTGCGCGGCGCTTGTTTCTGTGCGCCTGTGGCGTTGGCCTTTCCTTGTTTTCTTAGTGGTCTATTAGCGTCGCCCCTGTGCGGGGCGGCACTTACTTTCTTTGCCGCCGCAAAGAAAGATAAGCAAAGAAAGCGGCTCGAACCCCCTACTAAGCGGGTCTCTCGCACAGCCACGGTAGTGGTGCATCTGGAATCCGTGCCCTCGCACACTCCGCGTGAGTGACAAAGGGTTCATCGGCTCCCACTCCGCACTGCGTGCGTCGCGGATGGGTCTGCATGGGAAACCTGGAGCTTCGGTTGGGCACGGTGGGTGCCATCGGCTCGCCGCGGCGAAGCGCCCAGGCAATTGGAAGGCGAGGTCCGCAAGCGGCCATGGTGCCGGTCAAAATGCGAGAGCAAAACCTCAGCAGGCGGTTTTAAGAAGTACCGTTCGGCGCGCGCAGCGCCGCCGGAAGTATGACTCCCTTGTCACCAGGGCCGAATGTGCGAGGGCACGGATTCCAGATGCACCACTACTGTTACTGTGCGAGAGACCCGCTTAGCAGGGGGTTCGAGCCGCTTTCTTTTGCCTACTTGTATATTCCCTCCTGTGGCACCGACCCGATCAGTTGTCGCCACATGGACAGTCAGCTCGTCTGCCTAGAGTGCCTCGAG
>NZ_JAQQDU010000126.1:0-21353 GCF_046027825.1 Paraburkholderia sediminicola | reverse complement strand
GCGGCGGCAAAGAAAGTAAGTGCCGCCCCGCACAGGGGCGACGCTAATAAACCACTAACAACTCAAGGAAAGGCCAACGCCATAGGCACGTGCAGACATATCAAGGAAAGGCCAACGCCGTAGGCACACGGATGAGCAGGCGCAGCGCAGACATATCAAGGAAAGGCCAACGCCGTAGGCAAACAGACGAAGAGCGCCGCGCAGGCAACCAACCCAAAGCAAACCCCAACGCCATAGGCACAAAGACAAACAAACCCACCTTCATGCGCGATGGGTCAACAACCCATCCATGAAAACCCAACGAAAAAACTGAAAGACTGTGTTGCAGGTGCGGCGCTTTCTGGCCTCGATATATTCGTGAAGTGGTCACACAGTATCAAAAAATCTCCACTGCTATCAGGCATCCTTAATTAAATGAAAGGTGATTCATGAATCAGAAGATGAAGTTGACGCACTTGGTCGGGGCACTCCTGTGTGTCGGCGTCGTTTCCTCCGCACACGCGCAAAGCAGCGTCACGCTCTACGGGCTGCTCGATACGGGTATCGACTTCGCCAGCAACGTCAACGGTAACCATCTTTATCAAATGGCCAGTGGCGTCAGCGCAGGTAGCCGCTGGGGCCTCCGTGGCAAGGAAGATCTCGGCGCTGGTCTGTCAGCCGTGTTCGACCTCGAAAGCGGTTTCAACTCGACCGACGGTAGCCTGGGCAGCGGTCTGGCCTTCTCCCGTAACGCCTACGTCGGACTCGCAAGCCAGACGGCCGGTACCGTCACGCTCGGTCGGCAGTGGGATCCGGTCGTCGACCTCATCGAGCCGTACTCGCTCAACGATAGCTACGGCGGTTGGTACTTCTCCCACCCCAATGACATGGACAACCTCGATAACGGCTTCGCTGTCAGCAATTCGGTGAAGTACACGAGTCCCACCATCGGTGGCTTTACCGGCGAAGCGCTCTATTCGTTCGGCGGTCAGGCCGGGCAGTTCTCGAATAACTCCGCCTATAGCGCGGCAGCGTCGTATACGAATGGACCGTTCTCCATGGGCGCGGGCTATCTGCGTGTCAACGATCCGGAACAGTCGGTCCAGAGCTATCAGAACGGCTCGGGCTACACCAATGCGGTGTACGGCAACTATCTGGCTAACGCCCGCAGTCAAGGCATCTTTGCCGCCGGTGCGTCGTATCAGATCGGTAAGTTCAAGGTGATGGGCAACTTCACCAACGTCAATTTCCAGCAGAGCGATGCGGGACAAGACGTCAAGTTCCAGAACTACGAAATTGCCGGCACCTGCGCGGCAACCAGTCAGCTTAATCTCGCAGCGGGCTACACCTACACGGATGGCCGCAATCACGCGACCAATCAGGAGCCGAAGTATCAGCAGCTCAACCTGAGCGCTGAATACGAATTGTCGAAGCGCACCGCGCTCTATGCGCTCGCAGCGCTACAGAAGGCCAGTGGCGGCGCCGTCGCGCAGATCGCCGGCTTCGATCCGTCGTCGGACGGTAAGCAGGTGGTCGGCCGCGTGGGTATTCGACACTCGTTCTAAAGTATCAGCAGCAAGTAAAAGAGCGCGTTGCCCGAAAGGGTAGCGCGCTCTTTTTTGTTCATGAACCAAAATAAATATTGCAGTAACTGGGTGGGCCGACACAGTTGTCGGCGCTGGTGGGTGTCGAGGTTGTCGCGCAGCCCGATAGCAGCAGTCCGGCTGTAACAGCGGCAACGGCAAACGAGGCAGTTCGTTTGATCGCGGTGCGAAGAGTCATTGATGTCAGGGCGAGAAAGGCAGCGTGTTGCGTTTAACGATAGAGCCGGTTCAGGGTCCCGCACACCGGCGACACAGCAACGGCCGACGTGGCCGCGGCCGCAAAGCCGGAGGCGGGAAGCACGCCAATGCGGCGCGCACCCGGTGGTCTTTCTTCACGTGGCTCTCAGTGTGCGTAGACGGTCGAGTTCAGATAGTTAAGCTGGCCGTCCTTCTCCGCATGCACCAGTTCCTGATAGACCTGCGCACGCGTCTTCCCAGTAGTCGCCTGGCCGTAAGGCGCCACCCACGATCCAGCGACGCTGCCCGTGGTGGAGGTGCCGTTCGCCGCGACTTGCATTGTCGGCGCGGCGGTTTGTTGTGTCGGCGCGGGGGTCGATTGAGCGAAAGCGGAAGCCGTTGCGGTTGCACCGATGAAAGCGATGGCGAGCGTCAGAGATTTCATATTCGTAATCCTCACAAATCAAATTGGATGGGACCGATGCGCGAACCGCAATGCATTCGTGGATCGGTTGATGAGAAGGATAGTCACCTGGCTTTAGCGGATCGGTGGTGTGCGCATGAAAAGATATTTATCCATTTAAATTTCTCTGCGGCCATGTTTCATGGACGCTCCGGCGACATGTCATGAACATAAAAAACCTTTCATGAATCGGCCTGTTTTGATCACGGATATGTCACCGCGCAAATCTACAGTGCGGCTACCCGCACGGTTTGCGGGATCGGTCCGTCAATGCGCGGATCGGCGCCTTCTCTTACCCGGAATCAAACATGAATAAAGCATTGGCAACCACACTCGTCGCGCTGGCAGGTACCTTCAGCGCGGCGGCGCAGGCACAAAGCAGCGTCACGCTCTACGGCACGATCGATACGGGCATCGACTACATCAGCAATCAGAAAGCGGCTTCAGGCGGAAAGAGCAACTGGATGATGGAAAGCGGTAATGTCAGTACCGACCGCTGGGGCCTGCGCGGTAACGAGGATCTGGGCGGCGGGCTGAGTGCGGTCTTCGATCTGGAGAACGGTTTTAATATCGACAGCGGCAAGTTCTCCAATGGCGGCGACGAGTTCGGCCGGCAGGCATGGGTGGGTATCGCGAGCAAACAGTGGGGCACCGTGACGATGGGCCGCCAATACGATTTCCTGGTCGATTTTGTCGCGCCGCTTTCGGCGACCGGCTCGGGTTTCGGTGGCAATATTGCCGACCATCCGTTCGATAACGACAATCTCAACAACGATCTGCGCATGAACAACGCGCTGAAGTTCCGCAGCGCGACTTATGACGGCTTCACGGTGGGCGGCGCCTACGCGTTCAGCAATGCGGCGGGCGGATTCAGCAACAACAACGCCTACAGCCTCGGGGCGCAATGGGCGGGCGGCCCGTTCAATCTGGCGGTGGCCTATCTGCAGGTGAATCAGCCGGGCGGCGTAAATCAACCCAACAATACCGGCGGCGCGGTCAGCAGCAGTGACGGCGATGCGACCCTCACCGGCGCGCGCCAACGTATTCTCGGCGCCGCAGGACGCTACACGTTCGGCGCGGCGACCGTCGGCCTCGTCTTCACACGCACGATGCTCGACGATCCGCATCAGATCACTCAGGGCGGCGCGTATTCCACACTCAACGGCGATCTGTTGACCTTCAATAACTACGAACTGAACGCGCGCTACGCGATTACCCCGGCCTTCTCGCTGGGCGGCTCGTACACGTACACCGACGGACACTTCAGCGACGCTGGCAAGAGCGTTGCGCCGAAGTGGAATCAGTTCATGCTGCAGGCGGACTACGCGTTGTCGCGCCGCACCGATCTGTATCTGGAAGGGGTGTATCAGCGCGTGTCGGGCGCGGACGGCATCGCAGTGCTCGGCAATGCGTCGATCTATTCGCTGGCGGCTTCGTCGAGCGACCGCCAGGCGGTTGTGGCCTTGGGGATGCGGCATCGGTTCTGAGCGCCGCGAGCGCACCGCAAGGCGTGATAAGCGCGCCTGAAACACAAACGTCGCCGGGTCAACACCGGCGACGTTTTTATTTACAGCAGTGGCGGATTTGACCGGCGGACTCAGCTGGCGGAATCGACCAGCGGGTTCAACGGGCATACTCGGCCGGCAGATTCAGCTTGCACGTTCAATCGGCGGACGCGAGCGCCTCCGGATGCCCCGTTTGCGCGCTTGCCGCCTGGACGGCAGGCGAGCCCGTAGCGCCGTCCGGCGACCAGCCCCCTCCCAGAGCCTCGATCAACCCCACCGAGGCCAGCAGACGCCGCGTCTTGAGGTTCAATGCGTCGATCTGCGTGGTGAGTTCGGTGGTCTGCGCGGTCACCACGTCAAGATAGCTGACCACGCCGTCACGATAGCGCGACATCGAAAGCTGCAACGTGCGTTGCGCCGCGACAAGCGCCTCATTCTGCTGCGTCGCCTCGTCGCCGAGATGATGCAATTGCGCGAGGTTGTCTTCAACCTGCTGGAAGGCAAGCAGGACGGTGGCCTTGTACTTCGCGCCGTTCTCGGCGAGCTTGGCGCGCGCCTGCTCCGTAATTGCCTCACGGCGCCCGCCATCGAACAGCGTGAGCATCAGGCTCGGCCCGACCGACCAGATCTCGTTGGGCGCCATCAGCCAGGGCGAAAGCGTGTCGCTTTGATAGCCGCCGTCGAGGCCGAGCGAAATGTCAGGGAAGAATGCCGCCTTGGCCACGCCGATTTTTGCATTGGCCTCGGCGACGCGCCGCTCGGCTGCCGCGATGTCGGGGCGCCGTTGCAGCAGTGCGGCGGGCACGCCCGTAGGAATCGACGGCAGGTAGGCCGTTTTGATCTCCGGCGCGAGAGTAAATGTCGACGCGGGCGTGCCGGTCAGGGTGGCGATCGCATGCTCGTACAGCGCGCGGCGCGCGGCGATGTCATCAGCGGAAGCGCGTGCGGTGTCGAGCTGCGTCTGCGCGCGCGACACATCGAGGTCGGATGCAATGCCGCCCGCGTGGCGGCTTACCGTGAGCTTGAGCGCATGCTGGTAAGTGTCGATCGTGTCGTTGAGCAATTGCTGCTGTTCGTCGAGTCCGCGCAGATGGAAGTACGCGCTCGCCAGATTCGACTGCAAACTCAAACGCACAGACTGGAGATCGGCCTCGCTCGCTTGCGCCGCTGAACGGCCCGCTGAAACCTCGTTGCGGATCTTGCCCCAGAGGTCGAGGTCATAGCCGATGCCGACGTCAACGTTATTCGTGCCGTACACCGAAGGCTGACCGGCGCCGCGCAGCGGGCGGTTATCGGACTGCCTTTGACGTTCGACCGACGCCTCTGCGCCGATGGTCGGAAACAATCCCGAGCGGGCTTGCTGCAGATAGGCGGTGGCTTCGTCGTGGCGCGCCATCGCTGCGGCCACGTCCGGATTGGCGGCAGCCACCTGAACTTCGAGGTGATCGAGTACCGGATCGCGGTACACGCTCCACCACGCGTCGCGCGGCACGCGGTCGGCCGGTCGGGCGAGCTGCCACGCGCCGCCTTCCTTGAACGTCGTGGGGATGCTCGTGGGCGGCACCTGGTAGGTCGGCGCGAACGAGCAGCCGCTCACCAGCGCCGCGGCCGCTAGCACGATGCAGATACGGCGTTTATCCACGAGTACTCTCCGCCGGCCGGCGATCGGCTAGTGACGTGTCCGTCGCACCGGCCGGAGTGCCCTGAAGCCGTACTTCGTCGCCCGACGCGAGCGAGTCGGGTGGATTGTCGATCACACGGTCGGTTGCATTCAGGCCCGACGCGATCTCGACGTGGGTGCCGAGATCGGTGGCGATCGAAACCGGTTTGAGCACCGCGCGGTTGTCGGTGCCGACGACCGCGACTTGCAACCCGTTCTGCCGGAAGATGAGCGAACTGGCCGGGATCGACAAGGCAGTCGAGTTGGTCGGCATCGCGAAATGCACCTCGGTGTACTCGCCCGGAATCAGCGAGCCGTTCTGATTGTCGACCGCGAGTTGCACCAGCAGCGTGCCCGAGGTGGGGTTAATCGCGTCGTCGGTGTCGACGAGTTTGGCGTTGAACTTCACGCCGGGGCGTTCGGGCACGGTGAGCGTGGCGGTCATGCCGGGTTTGATGGCGGCCGCCTCGTCCTGCGGCACGCTCACATAGACGCGCAGCTGGCTTGCGTCGGAGACCTTGAACAGTTCAGGTCCGTTGCCGCCGCCCGCATTGATGAGTGCGCCGACATCGGTGGTGCGCGCGGTGACGATGCCGTCGAACGGGGCGGTGATGCGCTTGAACGATTCGAGCGCTTCGAGACGCCGCACGTTGGCTTCGGCTGCTGCTACGGTTGCCTGTTTGGCAACGAGATCGCTGGTCTTTTCATCGGCATCCTGCTGTGAAACCGAATCCTGCTTCAGCATCTTCGTCCAGCGGGTCGCCGTGGAGGCGGCGAGCTTTTCGTTAGCCACCGAATTCTGCAAATCGGCACGGGCCTGCAGCAATTGCTGATCGAGGTCGGGCGTGTCGATCAACCCGAGCAGTTGTCCCGCTTTGACATGAGTGCCGATATCCGCATACCACGCATGCAGATAACCCGACACGCGTGCGTAGATCGGCGCGTTGATGAAGGCGGACAACTGTCCGGGCAACACCAGCGCCTGGGCGTCGAGGTCGTGTTTGGGTGTGTACGCAACCACCGTCGGCACGGCTTGCTGGGCCGACCAGGTGGTGAGTTCCTGCTTCGCATGCACGCGGCTGGCAATGCCGCTAGTCACGATGCCCGCTGCGGCCAGCAGCGCGACGATACCGACTAGCTTCAGGTGACGTAGCCGCTTCGGCGAATTGATCTCGATCTCAGTGGACATGATGGACTCCGGGTTCGGATGATGTGTGATCGTGCGAGGGTTCGTTCGATGAGCTGGGCGATGGGCCATGTGACGGGCCGTGTGATGGGCCGTGAGCCGCCGCATCGCGCCGATGCACAAGGCTGAACACGACCGGGACGAACAGCAGCGTGGCGAAAGTCGCGCAAATCAGCCCGCCGATGACGGCGCGGCCGAGTGGGGCGTTCTGTTCGCCGCCATCACCGAGGCCGAGTGCCATGGGCGCCATGCCGATAATCATCGCGAGCGCTGTCATCAGCACCGGGCGAAAACGCGTGAAGCCGGCTTCCATCGCCGCGACGAGGGCATTGCCGGTCACCGCCAGCCGTTCGCGGGCGAAGCTCACCACCAGAATGCTGTTGGCGGTCGCGACGCCCATGCAGAGAATCGCGCCGGTCAGTGCGGGCACCGAGAGCGGTGTATGGGTGGTGAACAACATCCACACGATGCCGGCCAACGCCGCAGGCAACGCCGTGACGATCACGAACGCGTCGCTCCACGAATGGAAGTTCACGACGATCAGCAGATAGATCAGCAGGATCGCACCGACCAGACCGAGCGACAAACCGATGAACGCGCTATTCATCGTCTGCACCTGGCCGCGCAGCGTGACGATCGAGCCCTTCGGCACATCTTTCGCGGTCGCGTGGACGATGTTCTGGATCTTCGCCGCAACGGCGCCGAGATCCTGGCCCTGGGTGGTCGCGAACACGTCGTAGAGCGGTTCGATGTTGTAGTGCGAAACGACCGACTCGCCGACGCCACGCACAATGGTCGCGATGCCGCCGAGAATCTGTGCCTGGCCGCCCTTGCTGGTCACCGGGAGGTTGTTGAGGTTCGACAGGGATGTCATGTCGTATTGCGGCGTCTGCGCGACGATCGGATACGACACGCCGTTCTTCGGATTCAGCCAGAACGTTGGCGATACCTGGCTCGTGCCCGAGAGACTTGCCACCACGGAATTGGTTACATCCTGTTCGGTGATGCCGAGTTGATCGGCGCGTGTGCGGTCCACCGACACGGTGAACTGCGGATACGTCGAATCTTGCTGAATGCGCGTATCGGCAATGCCGGGAATCAGGCGCATGCGCCGCATGACTTCGGTGGCATAGCGATGATTGGCCACCTGGTTCGGTCCTGCGACCTGCAGGTCGATTGGCGCGGGTGCACCGAAATTCAGAATCTGACTGACGATATCGGCCGGCAGGAACGCGAAGGTCGTTCCCGGAAACTGGCGCGGCAGCGTTGTACGCAGCGTGCGCACGAAGTTGGCGGTGGGTTGGTGGTCCTCGTTCAGCGAGATCAGAATGTCGCCGTCTTGTGGTCCGATCGTGCCGCTGTTGTTATACGTCAGGTTGATACCGCTATTGGGCAAGCCAATGTTGTCGATGATACTGCGCAGTTGGTCCGGCGGAATGGTGCCGCGCACTGCATTTTCGATCCGGTCGAATTCCGCGGCGGTATCTTCGATTCGCGTGCCGATCGGCGCGCGCACGTGAATCGCGATTTCGCCGGAATCGATACTCGGGAAGAAATTGCGGCCGAGCCACGGCGTGAGCAGGAAGGACGCGGCGACTACGAGCAGGAAGCCCGCCACGAAGCGCTTGCGATGCGTGAGCGCCAGGCCAAGCACGATTCGGTACACGCTGCGCACGCGCTCGAAACGATGCTCGAAGCCGCGCTGAAAGCGCACCAGCGGATTGCGCGACGGTACCGCACGTGAGTGGCCGCCATGCGGATCCATCACGGCGGCCAGTTCGCCCGAGGCGTGGCCGCCTGATGCATGCGGGCGCAACAGGTATTGCGCCATCATCGGCACGAAGGTGCGAGACAGAACGAACGAGGCGACCATCGCGAAGATCACCGCTTCGGCCATCGGCACGAACAGGAAGCGCGCGATGCCGTTGAGCAGCAGCATCGGCACAAAAACGATGCAGATGCACAGCAGTGAGACGAAGGCGGGCCCGACGATCTGCGCGGCGCCGTCCATGATCGCACTGCGTACGTCCTTGCCCTGTTCGAGATGCCAGTTGATATTTTCGATCGTGACGGTGGCATCGTCGACCAGAATCCCGACCGCAAGCGCGAGGCCGCCGAGCGTCATCACATTGAGCGTCTCGCCCATGGCGGCCAGACCTGCAATGGCCGCCAGCACGGCAAGTGGAATCGATGCCGCGATGATCAGCGTCGAGCGCCAGCTGCCGAGGAACAGCAGAATCATCAGCGAAGTGAGCGCCGCGGCGATGATGCCTTCGCGCGCCACGCCGCTCACGGCGCCTTTCACGAAGGTCGATTGGTCGCCCATCGTAACGATCTTCAGTCCGGGTGGCAGCGTCGCTTCGATGCGCGGCAATTGCGCCTTGACGCCGGCAATGATGTCGAGCGTCGACGCGGAGCCGTTCTTCAGAATGCTCATCAGCACTGCGCGATGACCGTCCACGCGCACGATGTTGCTTTGCGGCGGAAAACCGTCGCGTACATGAGCGACATCGCGGATATAGATCGTTGCGCCGTCTACCGTCTTGATCGGCAGCGCGTTCAATTCGTCGAGCGCGCGCGGGCTGTTGTTCAGCTTGATGTTGTATTCGAAGCGGCCGATTTTTTCGGTGCCCGCCGGAATGATCTGATTCTGCTGGGCGAGTGCGGTGGCGACGTCGTTGGCAGACAGCTTTTTCGCCTGCAGGGCTTGCGGATCGAGGTCGATCTGCACTTCGCGGGTCTTGCCGCCGTACGGCGTCGGAATCGCCACGCCGGGCACGCTCAGCAATTGCGGACGAATGAAGTTGGTCGCGTAGTCGGCGAGTTTCTGTTCGTCGAGTGTATTGCTGGTCAGCGCCAGTTGCAGCACCGGCACCGTGGACGCGTTGTAGTTGAGAATTTGCGGTGGCGTAGTGCCGGGGGGCATCTGCTTGAGAACCGTCTGCGAAACTGAGGTCACCTGGGCGGTGGCGGTGCGGATATCCACGGTCGGCTGAAAGAAGATCTTGACGATGCCGTAGCCGCGAAACGATTGTGACTCGATATGCGCGACGTCGTTGACGGTCGAGCCGAGCGTGCGTTCGTAGTAGGTGACGATGCGTCCGGACATGTCGTCCGGTTGCAGGCCGGCATAGTTCCAGACCACGCTGATCACGGGAATGCGGATGTCGGGAAAGATATCCGTCGGCGTGCGCAACGCGGCAAGCGGGCCGATCAACAGGATCAGCATCGCAAGCACGATGAACGTGTAGGGCCGGGTCAAGGCTAACCGGACTATTTTTAACATCGAAGGCTGCTCCGTTCAGAGGCGCGTTTGAATCTGCGCGGGCGTGTGGCGGTTCGGGCTTGCGCCAATGGCGCGGCCCGGTAACGGCATTCTGGAGAGCGGGTCCTAACAGTCGTGGACTAAACAAATGAAACTAGTTTTAGGAAGCCGGGACGGTGTGCGCGATGGCGTCGATAGCCGTGTTGCAACGGCTTTAGCGCTGCATGCAGCGCTAAAGCTCCGTCAGAGAACCTGCGAATAGAGCGGCGTCAGCCGAACAGATAGCCCGAGCCTCGAATGGTGCGAATCAACGGGCGCTCGCCAGGCGTCTCCACTTTCTTGCGCAAACGGCCCACGTGTACATCGATCAGGTTGGTGCCGGGATCGAAGCGGCAGCCCCACACGGCTTCGAAGATCATCGTTCGCGTGAGTACCTGGCCGGTGTGACGCATCATGAATTCGAGCACGCGGAACTCGGTGGGTTGCAGATCGAGTTCGCGCTGCCGGTGGGTGACTCTTCGGCGGACCAGATCAAGCTCCAGCGCACCGCTGCGCAGCAGCGTTTCAGCTTTGGCATGACGTGGACGCCGGCGTAACAACACCTCGACGCGTGCGAACATTTCCTCGGGCGAGAACGGCTTGGTCAGATAGTCGTCGCCGCCGGCGCGCAGGCCTTGAATGCGCTGATCGACATCAGACATCGCGCTCATGACGAGCACGGGTGTTTCCATGCCGACGCCACGCATTGTCGCCACGATGGTCAGGCCATCGAGATCGGGCAGCATGCGGTCGAGTGTGACGACGTCGTAGTCACCCGCCATCACTTTCGCCATGCCTTCGCGGCCGGTGCGCGCCACGTCGACGGAGAAGCCGCTCGCGCTGAGCGTACGGACGATGTCGTGTGCGATCAGCTCGTCATCTTCGATCGTTAGTATTTTGGGCATAGTGCGCGCGCCCGGTTCAGGCCACCGCCCGCAGTGCAACCGGGCGGTCCGGCGCGCGATACTGGCTGACCGCGAAATCGATGAAACTGCGCACGCGCATCGACAGGTAATTGCGGCCGGAGTAGAGAATCGACACCTGGCGCGGTCCGCCGTTGATTTCGAACTGTTCGAGCACGGGCACGAGCGAGCCTTGCGCGAGATCGTCGGCAATGATTGGCATCGGCAGCAAGGCGATGCCCATATGATTAAGCGCGGCCACACGCACCATTGCGCTGCTCGTTGCAGTGAGCGCGCTGCCGGTGTTGACGCGGTAAATGCCGTCGGCGTCCGCGAACTCCCAGGCGCGCGATGAGCCGTCGGAGACCGTCAGCAGGCCGTGGCGGTTCAATGCCGCCGGATCGCGAGGGGTGCCGTGACGTGCCAGGTAGGTAGGGGAGGCGACTGTGATCTCATCGACGCTGGTCAGCATGCGGCTGACCAGCGAGGAGTTGGCAAGCCGTCGATCGTCGGAGAAGCACACGTCGAACCCGCCTTCCACCAGATCGATATGCGTGTCGAACGTCGTCACGTCGAAGTCCACACGGGGATGCAGCGTGCGATACGCGGCCAGCAACGCACCCAGCCCGGCGGTCGCGAAGGTCATCGGCGTGGCGATGCGCAGCGTGCCCTGTGGATCGCGCGTGGTCTCAAGCAGATTCGATTCCATCTCGTCGAGCTTCTCGATGATCGTGCGGCACCCGTCGAGATACTCGCGGCCCACATCGGTCAGCGAAAGACTGCGCGTGGTGCGGTTCAGCAAGCGCATGTTCAGATGCGCTTCCAGTGTGCCGACGCTGCGCGTGACCGCTGCTGCCGACATACCTAACTGTCTTGCCGCAAGATTGAAGCTGGCGAGATCGACCACCCGTGTGAAGACACGCATCGCTTGGAGCTGGTTCATGTTGGAACAGTAGAGAAGGACGATGAGTGCATCATCGGCGATCGCAGATAAAACGACACTGCTAGGTGGATTAAGTCTTTTTTAACTTTGTGCAATGTTCATGAACTGCGTGGTCGGCCCTGCGCCCGGATCCGATCTGTAACCATATGCATGCCTAAACGATGCGCAAAAAAAGAGCGCGGACTGAGCCGCGCTTCGGAAAGAGACCTGAATGAAAGTAACCGCTATGACGCGGCGAGAGAAGTATAGGTGGGCAGCGCTGGGAGGTGCACGCGCCATCTGAAACGCAGTGCTGCGCAAAGTGCAACAAGCGTGCAACAAGTGTGAAACAGGCACGCAACAAGCCGCGTGTGTTCGCGGCTCAGTAGATTCAGTTGAGCATGCCGTGCACTTCGAGCGATGCTTCCAGTTGCTGTGTCAACGCGTGATGCAACCTGGCGAGGCTCTCGGTGGGGAGCGTGAAGCCTGCCCAGCCCAGGCCGGAATGCCGCAGGAACAGCACCGCACCGTCATGCAGCGGATGCTTTTCCGTGTGCCAGCATGGATCGATTTCAATCACATACTGATGCGTGCGTAACGGCTCTTTAGGTACTTCCGGACGCATCGTAGCGCGCAGGGCGCTGAGGTGTTCGATCACGGCGTCCAGATCGGCCACTTCCAGCAGGACCGCACGGTCCTCGATGGCGATGCGAACCGCGTTCTCTCCGTACTCGTTGACTCTCTCGATGCTCATCGGACGCGTCATGTCTTTGCTCCTTCCAGCGCTTACGGTAGACAAATTATGGCGCGGGCTCTCTTAACCAAGTCTTAAAGTGCACGATCCTGGCATGAAACTTTGTTTAAGGAACCGTCTGGCACGTTTCCGGGAGCGGCGTTCAATCGTCTGATGCTTTCGCATGAAAGGTAAGCGAAATATTCATTTGATCATATGTAAAAGAGGTCTGATGTTTCAATATAGAAACGTTTTTAGTCGATTGTGGATTCCCTACCGAAATGCTTAATCGGAAATCTTTCGATAAATGTGCGGTTCGCCACATTGATACCGTGGATAAATTCCCGATTTGCGAATAAAGGCCCGATTGAATGTTCATTATTTGCGAGGTTTCGAGTTCATGTTTGAAACACTTTCGGATGTTATTGTGGCGAATCGGTGCGGTGAATCCGGCGATCAACGGGCAGTTCACGTAACGATTTGACAGGCTTGGAAGCTAGTCTGTATAAGGTCTAGGGGCCTCATGACGGCGAGCGGTCCGGTATGGTACGCCGTAATGCCGGTTCATATGCAGTCTGTCATATGGAACACACAATAATGGTTTTCTTCATACATTGAGTTTCTCGATACCGATTTGTTTTTCAAATTTACTATAGCGGGGCATTCCGCTAACATCACGCATAATCCGTTAAGAGGCGTTGCCGGCGGTTTTCACCCGCCGTAATTCAATTCGACCATATCGGCCGGCCGACGGGGCAGCGGGGTCCACAACGTACGACAGTTTGGGGAACGATCATGCCGCACATGCATCTGGATACTGCGAGGATTACCTGGTTATATACGCCGACGCTCAACGTGCGTAGCGCAGCACGGCGAATCGGCGTGTTGTTGTTCGACGGCTTCTGGCTGCTCGGGCCTGGCACGGTGGTCGAGATGTTTCAGACCGCCAACGAACTCTCGGGCTCGCGGGCCGGCGAAGAGCCGCCTTATGAAGTTCAGTTTTTGTCGATGGACGGCGGCAGCGTGGCGAGTTCTTCTTCGGCGCGGATCTGGACGGACCGTATCGACGCACGCTATGGCAGCGGTTTCGACGTGTTGTTCATTGCGGGCGGCTACGGCGCACATGAGGCTGCGCTCGACGAACGGCTGCTGGGTTGGCTGCGATCGGTGCAAACGCGCACCCGCGCGATCGAGACGATCGGCGAAGGCCGGCTCGTGCTGGAAGCGGCAGGTCCCGCGGAGCATGACGACCTGCAGGTGAACCGCTATCTGGGCAGCGCCACGACCGATGCCGCGCGCAGCGCCGCTAACGATCGTAACGACTGTGCACGCAGCGCGTTGATGTTCATCAAGCGCGATCTCGGCGCGGAACTCGCGCGCAGTGTCGCCGAGCGGGTGATGCCGGGCATGGCCGCCACCTGGGTGCCGCTGCCGGCTGAAGGCGGCACACTCAGCGTCGCCGAGAAAATCCGCGCCGCCGCGCGCTGGATGGAGGCGAATTGCGATCGTCCTGTGTCGGTTGCCGACGCTGCCCAGGTAGCGGCGATGAGCGAACGAAATTTTCTGCGGCGCTTCAAGCACGAAATGCAGGTCACGCCTTCTGACTATCTGCTACAGGTGCGGCTGCGCATTGCCTGCAACTTCCTGACCGAAACCGAATTACCGGTCGACAAGATCGCGCGCCGCAGCGGCACGGGCAACGGCGATCGTCTCGCGAAAATATTCCGCAAGCGTATGGCGCTGTCGCCCACCGAATATCGCGCGCGCAGCCGGGTGGTGACTGAGGCGTAAGCGCGGGCCGCCGCCGTACGGACGACGCACCGCATTGAGGGTACATGCGTAGCGGCGCGCATCGGCGGTCGTGTTTTCTCCTGGCAGGCTTCTTACGAGCACAGTGGCGATGGGCAACAGGGTAATGGCGACGGCATTGCCGGAGGTGAAACTCATCGAGCCCGAGGTGTTTTGCGACGAATTCGGCTTCTGCTTCGAGAGCTTCAGCGCGGATGAGTTTACCGACGACGTTTCGCACGGTTTCAATTTCGTGCAGGATCGTCACTTGCGGGCCGTGCGTGGTGTGTTGCGCGGGCTGCACTACCAGGTTCAGCGTCCGCAAGGGCGACTCGTGCGCGTGGTGGTGGGGGAAGTGTTCGACGTCGTCGTCGACGTGCGGATCAATTCGCCGAACTTCGGCAAGTGGAGCGGCGCCCATCTGAGCGCGGACAATTATCGACAGGTGTGGGTGCCACCGGGCTTCGCGCACGGTTTCGTGGTGCTGTCCGACGTCGCCGAGTGCCAGTGGAAGACCACAGAATACTGGTTTCCCGAACTCGAGCGCTGCATCTTGTGGTGCGATCCTGATATCGGCATCGAGTGGCCGCTCGACATCGAGCCGACCCTCGGCGCGAAGGATGCCGCGGGCAGACGCCTTTACGAAGCGGAAAATATCGCCTGAGCGCCGTACACGCAGCGGTTCAACGCAGTTCAGCGCGTCGCCACCACGGCGCCCACACTTGCTGCGACCACCAGCAGCATGCCTGCGATCTGCAAGACCCCCATCGGTTGATGTAGCACCACGAAGCCGGCCAACGCGCCGATCGCTGGCTCGACACTCATCAGGATGCCGAATGATGCGGCGGGCATGTGCCGCAACGCGACCATTTCCAGCGCGTAGGGTAACAACGGAACCAGCAATGCGAGGCCCGCAGTTGCGGCGATCTGGCCCATGGCGATGTGTATGCCGCTTTGCGCCAAGCCGAATGGGGTGGCGACCAGCGCCGCTGCGATCAGCGACACCGACAATCCTTCTAGTCCCGCGAACACCGCACCGGTCTTTTTCATCAGCACGATGTAGCTGCCCCAGCCGAGCGCGGCTCCGAACGCGAGCAGCACACCGAACGGTTCGCCGACCCAGCCCGCGCGATCGCGCGAGAGCAGCAGCACGCCGGCAATCGCCAATGCCGGCCACAGTAGTGCGCGCGCGCGGCGCACCGCGAACGTCGCGACGGCGAGTGGCCCAAGAAAATCGATCGCAACGGCGAGCCCCAATGGAATCCGCTGAACCGCCGCGAAGAAGCACAGCGTCATGCCGGCCATCGCCGCCCCTAGTGCTCCTGCCGCAAGCCAATGCGAGCGCGAGTAGGAGAGGAGACGCGGGCGCACCACCAGGGCAAGCACCACGGCCGCCCAGCACAGACGCAACCAGGTGGTGCTGAGCGAGCCGTACGTTGCCATCGTCGGTGCGGAGAGCGCGGCGCCGAACTGCACGCTCGACATCGACAGCACGCACAGGAGCGCCGCGCCGGCCGCTGCGCTGGCGGGTTTCGCCGGCGTTGGCGCGGAATTCAGTGCCGGCTTGATGGTGGTGTCCTGCATCGTGGCCTCGTTGTTGTTCTGCGGATTCGTTGGACGCTATCTTATCGGTGCTTGCGGTATTAAGATAAGTTGATATTTCTTATGGCCACTTCAGAAAACGTGATGACCCGGGATATCGACAGCAGTCTCCTGCGCGCGTTCGTTACCGTGGCGGAGGCCGGCGCCGTGGGTGTGGCGGCGGCGCGCCTCGCGCGCACCCAGGCGGCGGTGAGCATGCAATTGCGCCGGCTCGAAGAAGAGCTGGGACAGCGTTTGCTCGACCGCTCGCCGCGTGGCGTGCAACTCACCGAAGCGGGGTATCGGCTGCTGCCGTTCGCCCATACGATCCTTGGCGCGGGCGCCGATGCACGGCGGGCGTTGAGTGCGGGGCAGGTGTCCGGCACCGTGCGGCTCGGCATGCTGGAGGACATCGCGGTCGGCCGGTTGCCGCGCGCGCTGCGGCGCTTTTCGATCGCGTATCCGCAGGTGGCGCTGGAGATCGTCGTCGATACCAGCCCGGCGTTGTCGAGCCGGCTTGCGGATGGCGGCCTCGACGTGGTCGTCGCGGACCCCGCTTTGGTGGACTCAGTGCCGCTGCTGACCTGGACGCAGCCGCTGTTCTGGGTCGGCGCGCGCGGATTCAGCCGCGACAGTGACGCGGCGTTGCCGGTGGTCGCGTTTGGCGGCGCGTGTCTGTGGCAGCAACAGGTGTTGACGGCGCTTCGGCGCGCGGGGATTGCGTGGCGCATTGTGTGCACCAGCACGAGTTTGCCAGCGGTGCAGTCTGCCGTGGAAGCGGGGCTCGGTGTATCGGTCCTGCTCGACGGCAATATCCGTTCGGAGTCGATGCGCGTGCTCGGGCAGGCCGATGGATTGCCGGATGCGCCCACCGCCGATTTCGGGCTCTTCATGCGCCCGGTTCCCGGCGCGCAGGCGGCCGCCGTGCAGACATTGCAGACGTTCCTTTGCGAGGAATTGCATCTTGGTTTGCGGGAAAGCGAGCCGCTCGTGGTGCCGGTGAGCTAGTGCGCGGGCCGTTTGCCGCCCGGCTCTTTGGCAGTCATCTCAGCACACCTGCGACCGCGCGTCGGCACGGTGTCCCATGTGAGTTTTTACGACATTTTTTCTTGAGACGCTTGGTCGCGAAACCTACACTTCGACACATCCTGATAGCGCGAGGTGTTCAACGTGAAGCGACGTGCAACGACGCAACAATCCGTCCGTATCGACTACGTGTGTCACGGCATGGGCCGTGTCGAACTGCGCCGCTTCGATCCGGCGCGCGATTCGTACGTTGCGTTGACCGCGCTGCTGCATCGGGCTTTCACACGACTCGGTGCGATGGGGCTGAATTGCACCTGTGTGGATCAAACGGTGGAGACGACACGTTCACGCGCGACGCGCGGCGATTGCTATGTGGCGGTCTGCGAGGGGCGCATTGTCGGCACGATGACGCTGTATGCACCGGATCATGAGTCGCCGTGCGAGCTGTACCGGTGCGACGATATTGCCAGCTTGCGCCAGTTCGGCGTGGATCCCGTGTGGCAGGCGCGGGGTATCGGTACCTTGTTGATCGCTTTCGCCGACCATTGGGCCGCCACGCGCGGGTATGCGGAGCTTGCGCTCGATACGCCGCAACCGGCTGCGCACCTGATTGCGTTTTACCGAGGGCAGGGGTTTCGCATTGTCGATTTCGTACGCTTCGACGGCAAGCATTACGACAGCGCGATCTTGAGCAAGCCGCCGGTGGCGACGCGTACGCTTGCGAACTGGTCGCATAGATTGACTGTGCCGACGAGGATTGCGCGCGCCGCGTGAAAGGGGCGGGCTAGCGGTAAAACCACCGGTGCGAGCAGCAACTCTTGCAATACCGTGTGGCAAGTATTGCAACTGGCCGCTGGTCCTCGCGCCGATGCGGGTGTTTCTTCGCTTACCTGGTCGATGCGGTGGTCAGCGTCGGATGACGCCCATCAACAAGGTGACGAGGAAGATCACCACGAAGATGAAGAACAGGACCTTGGCGATTTCCGCTGCGCCTGCGGCAATACCGCCGAAGCCGAATACCGCGGCGATGATCGCGATGATGAAGAAGATTGCAGCGTATCGAAGCATGGGACCTCCCACCGATGGATTGCTGGATTGAAGTTCAACACGGCGACTCGTTGTAGGCACTGCGTGCTTTGACGGGTTTCCTGCCGGCGAGCGATATGCAGCAATCGGTGTGCCCACGGGGGCGAACAAGTGGTGCCCCTAATCGGCCAGCTGATTTTGTGCTGTTACCATCGCGGATCATCGATTTCCGGCCCCCCTGCCATGCAACCCAATCCGCTCAGCGAGATCTCCCTGATCCGCAAGCTGAAGCTCAATCAGCTGATGATCTTCGAACGCGTGCTGGAAACGCGCTCCGTCGTGCGCGCGGCCAACGAGATGCGCTTGACGCAGCCGGCCGTCACCAAGGTTATCCACGAACTCGAATCGTGTTTCGACGGCGCGCTGTTCGCGCGCTCGAATCGCGGTGTCGTGCCGACTGAGCTGGGTTTGCTGCTCGGACGGCGGGTCAAGTCGCTGATGGCGGAGTTGCGTTATATGACCGACGAGCTCAACGACTTCCGGCTCGGCACCAGCGGCCATGTGATCGTCGGCACGCTCATCTCGGCATCGGCGCGGCTGTTGCCTACCGCGATCGCGATGTTGAAAGCACGCACGCCGAACGTTCTGGTGACGGTACGTGAGGGCACGACAGCGCATCTGTTCCCGGCGCTGGCAACGGGGGACCTCGATATCGTCGTAGGGCGTTTGCCCGAGCGTGAGCTACCGATTGCGAGTGCTTTCCCGTTGACGCACGAAGCGTTGTTCGACGAGTCGATGTGCGTGGTGGTTGGCAAAGGCTACGGACCCGCGCCGGCCGGCGTGACACATCTGTCGGACCTGGTCGGCTCGCCATGGATTTTGCCGACGCCTGATTCGCCAGCCCGGCTGTCGGCGGAGCACCTATTCCGGGCAGCGGGGTTACCGTTACCGACGGACATTGTGGAATCGTTGTCCCTGTTGACGAACATCGGATTGCTGCTCGACACACCGCGCATTGCGTTGATGCCGCGGGTTGCCGCGCAGCAGTTCGAAGATGCCGGGTTGTTACGGATTCTGGATTTGCCCGAGAGCGGAGCGTTTGGCACGGTGGGTTTTTCAGTGCGCTCGCACAAGGAGCAGAGCGCGGCCTGCCAGGCTTTTGTGGCGTGTTTGCGCGAGGCGGTCACGGTAACCGCGCCAGCGGACGATGTTAGTGCGTGATGGTTTGTAGAGCTCAACAAACGCGTGCGCCAGGAGACGCGAATATTTAAACCGCAACGGCGCGCGCAGCGCCGCCGGAAGAATGACTGCCTTGTCACTTGCGCCGAATGTGCGAGAGCACAGATTCCAGATGCACCACTACCGTGGCTGCGCGGGGGCCCGCTTAGCAGGGGGGCGAGCCGCTTTCTTTGCTTATCTTTCTTTGCGGCGGCAAAGAAAATAAGTGCCGCCCCGCACAGGGGCGACCCTAATAGACCACTAACCTAACAAAGCAACAAAAGCCCAAACAACAACCTCAAACCGCCACACGCTCCACATCATCACTCATCGCAACCTCAAAAAACCGCGCTTGCGCATCACCATTAGCCCGTGCATAAGCCCGATTAACCCCACTAATAACTGCCCGAATAGACGCAGTCACCAGATTGGCATCGATACCCACCCCAAACGCGCTTCCAGCCACATCAGCCCCAGCCATCTCAGCCACAGCCACAGCGCGAGCGTCGGCGCCTTGAGCCAAAGCCCGCTCTTCATAATGCTGAATCCGCACCGGCACACCAATCGCGTGCATCAACGCATCAAGCGGCCCATTACCTTCCCCGTTCAGCACGCGCCGCGTACCCATGATGTCCACAGTCAGCTTGATACGCTCGCGGCCGTCGCTCTCGGACAAACTATGCCCAACATAGTGAATTGGCGCAGCACTGTGCACATACTCCTGCTGGAACAATTCCCAGATCTGCGAAGGCGTCACTTCCTGCCCGCTATCATCGGTATGACGCTGCACAGCCGAGCTGAAATCGACCTGCAAGCGACGCGGCAACACCACGCCATAACTTTGCTCAAGCAGATAAGCAATCCCGCCTTTGCCTGACTGGCTATTCACCCGGATCACGGAATCGTAAGTGCGCCCGAGATCGCTCGGATCGATCGGCATATAAGGCACTTCCCAGCGCGCATCCGGTTTCTGCACGGCAAGACCCTTCTTGATCGCATCCTGATGCGAGCCCGAGAAAGCGGTGAAGACCAGATCGCCGACATACGGATGACGCGGATGCACCGGCAACTGCGTGCATTCCTCAGCGGTACGCGCGACTTCATTGATATTCGAAAAGTCGAGTTCTGGATCGACACCCTGCGTGTAGAGATTCAACGCGAGCGTCACGAGATCGACATTGCCGGTGCGCTCGCCATTGCCGAACAGACACCCTTCGACGCGATCCGCTCCCGCCATCACCGCCAGTTCCGCGGCGGCCACGGCAGTGCCCCGATCGTTATGCGGGTGCACGGAGACGATCAACGACTCGCGACGCGCGAGATTGCGGTGCATCCATTCGATCTGGTCCGCGTAGACGTTCGGCGTCGCCATTTCGACGGTGGCGGGCAGGTTGACGATCGCTTTGTGCTCGGGCGTCGGTTGCCAGATGTCGAATACGGCGTCACATACTTCCTTGGCGAATTCGAGTTCGGTGCCGCTGAACACTTCCGGGCTGTATTGCAGCGTGAAGTGAGTTTCCGGGGCAGCGTCGGCGAGACGCTTCATCGTGCGCGCGGCGTTTTGCGCGAGTTCTTTGACACCGCTCTTTTCGAGGCCGAACACGATGCGGCGGAATTCCGGCGCCGTGGCGTTGTACAGGTGAACAATCGCGCGCGGCACGCCACGCAAGGATTCGAAGGTGCGTTCGATCAGGTCGTCGCGAGCTTGCGTCAACACTTCAATGGTGACGTCGTCCGGGATATGGCCGCCTTCGATCAGCTCACGTACGAAATTGAAGTCGGTCTGCGAGGCAGACGGGAATGCGACTTCAATTTCCTTGAAGCCGATCTGCACGAGCGTCTTGAACATGCGCATCTTGCGCTCGGCGTTCATCGGCTCGAACAACGCCTGATTGCCGTCGCGCAGGTCGGTGCTCATCCAGATCGGCGCGCGCGTGATGACGCGCGACGGCCACTGGCGGTCCGTCAAATTGATAGGCTTGAACGAGCTGTACTTGGTAGCGGGGTTCTTCAACATTTTCATCATCCTTAAGGTTCGACAAGCTGGGCTGTGGACCGGACGACGAAAAGACAAAGCATGGCCGCCGGTCGAAAACCGGGGCTGGGTCAGTTACTGGGGAATTGAGCGGTGCTTCGGGTGTATCAGATGGAAGCGCGCAGCAGCAGACCTAGCCCGGTAGAGCGGGCTAGTAGTAGCGATAGGATGGTCTGGGCGCGATACATAGTGCGCCATAGGAACATATTATTTGGGCCGCGTCAAGCGTGGTGCGGCAAAGGGC
>NZ_JAQQDU010000125.1:0-21422 GCF_046027825.1 Paraburkholderia sediminicola | reverse complement strand
CTCCAGTTATCAGATGTGGCGATTTTTCAGCGCGGCGCTTTCCGGTCGTCACCGGCGACGCGGGATCCTCGGGCGAAGGCAGGGCAGGGCGCCAGCGATGCGCTGACGTCGGCCAGCGTCCGGTTTGCCTCAGAGCCATGCGATGCGGTAGGGTGCGGGTTTCACTCACAGATCAGGGCTGTCCATGAACAAACAGGAACTTATCGACGCGGTCGCCGGTCGCACCGGCGACACCAAGGCCGCCACCGGAGACGCCATCGATGCGGTGCTCGCGGCGATCATGCGCACGCTGATTGCCGGTGACGCCGTGCAACTGATCGGCTTCGGCTCGTTTTCCACGGGTGCGCGCGCCGCACGGGTCGGCCGCAATCCGGCGACCGGCGCCGAAATCCAGATCCCCGCGGCGAAGACCGTCAAGTTCACTGCGGGCAAGGCGTTCAAGGATGCCGTCAACGCGTCATGACGAAGGTGGCGATCGCGCCCGGCGACTACGCCGGGCTGCACCAGGAAGTGGTCAGTGTCGTCGAGTCGGCGCGACGCACGGCGGCACGCAACGTCAATGCCGTGATGACCGCCGCCTACTGGGAGATCGGCCGGCGGATCGTCGCCAGCGAGCAGGGCGGGCAGGCGCGCGCCGGTTACGGACAGGCGCTGATCGCCCGGCTCGCGGAGGACCTGACCCGCCGTTTCGGACGCGGATTCGGTAGGGCCAATCTGGCCAGCATGCGCGCGTTTTATTCCGCCTGGCCGGTGGCGGAGATTTTCCAGACGGTGTCTGGAAAATCGGCAGCTCCCGAGAATGTCCAGACACTGTCTGGAAAATCGCTGCCAGCGAAAGACGTTGTCGACGCCACGGCAACGGCGCCCGACTACATGGCGCTCGCCACCCGTTTTACGTTGCCGTGGTCCGCCTATGTGCGCCTGCTTTCCGTGAAGACGGCGGCCGCTCGCGCTTTCTATGAAACAGAGGCGTTGCGCGAAGGCTGGTCGGTGCGCCAGCTCGACCGCCAGATCAGTAGCCAGCTTTACGAGCGGCTGGCGCTGTCGCGCAACAAGGCGACCCTGCTCAGGAAAGCCGCCGATGTCCAGCCGGGTGATCTGCTCACGCCAGAGGAGGCGATTCGCGACCCGTTCGTCCTCGAGTTTCTCGACATCAGGGACGAGTACTCGGAATCGGATCTTGAGGAGGCGCTGATCCAGCATCTGGCGGATTTCCTGCTGGAGCTCGGCGACGACTTCGCTTTCGTCGGCCGGCAGCGCCGCCTGAGAATCGACGACACGTGGTTCAGGGTCGATCTGGTGTTTTTCCATCGACGTTTGAGATGCCTGGTCATCATCGATCTCAAGGTCGGTCGCTTCAGCTATGTCGACGCCGGGCAGATGCATCTCTATCTGAACTACGCGCGCGAGCACTGGATGAAGCCTGGGGAGAATCCACCTGTCGGCCTGATCCTG
This sequence comes from Paraburkholderia sediminicola, assembly GCF_046027825.1. GTDB lineage: Bacteria > Pseudomonadota > Gammaproteobacteria > Burkholderiales > Burkholderiaceae > Paraburkholderia > Paraburkholderia sediminicola_D. Next base: position 19,967 of record NZ_JAQQDU010000125.1, on the reverse strand, counting down.
TGCGCCGAAAAAGGTGCAGCCGAAGCACACTACGCGCTGGACAACCTGCCGAACAAGATTCTCGCGGCGGAGTACCAGACGGTGTTGCCCGATGAAGCGATGATCGTACAGGAGCTGGAGCGCACGACAGCGGAACTGGAGCGGCGTACCGGGGCTGCGTAAGGTCTGGTCCCGACGCCCTGCAGGGTTCCGGTCATCCGGAGGCGAGGCCGCGAGCCGGTACCGCATCGTCATGTGGAACGGGTGACGCGTTTTCACATCTGCCAGTTCTGACAGAAAACCGACCCATCAAGATAGGAATATTAGCTTAATGGGCAGGTCAGCAAGCGAATCTGTAACCGCAGTCTCGCCTCATATGATCACATCGCCGGGTTCGTGAACTGCCGCTGTCGGGCAGGCACGACAGCCTCTTGTCGCCCCTCTTCTGCCGTTCAGTCAACCGCGACCTCAGTGACCGCTTGCAAAAGGTGAAACAGCCATTCGTCCCCTGGTGTCTGCCGGCAAGTCATCGGCCATTCAGGCCGGCTGCCGATTGCGGCCGCGTGCCACCCTACATGATGCGCGGTCTGTCTGCTTTCGAGAACCACGAACGGATCCCGCGGACACGAAAAGGGGGGAGGGCGGGCCTTGCGGATGCGGGTGACGTTCGATCGGTTTCGGGCGAGACGTGCGCGGTCGAGTTGGTGGCGCTAGCCGGCAATCTTCAGCGCGAGTTCCGCGACATGTTTTGTCCCGGAAGCGCGCGATATCCAGCTCATTTTGTGAAGTCCCGATCTTCTTGCTCGGCCGCGCCTCCCCGATTGCACATACGTTGCTCAATGTGGCTCGCCGAGGCAAGCATCAGCGACATCGACAATCGGCTCGCTGTCGCCATAAGCTTCGTAAAAGCGATCGACGCACCTTATCTGACCGAAGGTCCACCATGTCCCGGGCGGATCATGACCCAGCCACATCACAGTCGCCGCCGCCTTTGTCCGAAGTCCCCATTGTTGCCAGTCAGAGCCTGTTGGCAAAAAACGGCCGTGCTTGTCCGCGTACACGTTTAGGTCCAGGCCGTATCGCTTCAGGTATGGCGGGTTAAGGAGATCCTCGATAGCAGGCTTTTCGCCACGGGAAATTCGGGCGTTTTCGACCGCCTCACCCAGCCGAAAATCGCTCATGGCACGGCTGATCACTGACAACTCGACCAGCAGCGGCGCGCCAATTGCCAGACACGTAACACCTATGCAGAGTACGAGCACTGCAAGAACGCGCCTTCCGGTTAGCGATGTCCGCGACACTCGCGCCCCCCATCGTCTGCTTTTGCTGTGTGCCTGCGCGCGCTCGGGCAGCGTGAAACCACGCACAGTCTCCTTGGGACGATGCACAGCCTTGACGCATGTGCGAAGCCCGCGCCGAACTTGTCGACAGCGCCTGATGCATCAGGGTGTTTCACCTTCCTGCGGCTGTTCGTCAAGATTGCTCTTGAACTCGTACTTCTTGTGCGAACCGTCGCAGAATGGCTTGTTCTGCGAGTGGCCACATCGACACAGCCAGACCTCGTCCTTATCCACCTCAATATTTTTCCCGCCTTGAGTGGTAATCTTGAAGTCGCCCTTGATGTGGTACGGGCCATCATTCCGGGGGGTAATAATCGCAGTCGCCATTTGCGCCTCCGCTGATTCTGAATCACGCGTTCCGCACACGTTCGGGACACTCGATGCGGCAACCTGAATACAGGCCAAGTTCAGTCTATATTTGATACCGCGTGAAGGTGCGGCGAGCGTTGTGGCATCGCACAAAAGCTTGTGGAAAGGTTCGCCGCGAATGGTATGAGGACATCATGATCTGGCTTGGTGGCGGTAACTATCGGCCACAGTTTCGGACGCTCGAACTCGACGCCCGTAAGCGGACGGTCACCTGTGCGATTGCAGGGCGCGACGTGGCAGGGCCACGCTGACACCAGTCAAGACCGCCGCGTAGGCGCATTGGGCTCCGGGATGCCTGGGGTTACTGATCGAGGCCGCCCGCATCGCTCCGGATCGACAAGGCCACATCACTCCCTCCCCCCCGTTGATCCCGCTTCCACTTCGCCATACGTGCTTGCCCCGCTCGGAGAGTTTGCCGCAACAGCGGGATCTCATTCCGGCTTATCGAAGACGCCAGTTTCGAGATCCTGTTTGAAATGCTGTACCCAAACTGTTTCGAAGCCGATGGGGTATTCCCTCGCAATTTGTGTTGATAGTCTGGTTACGGTGACATATCCCTGCAGGCCGACGTTCTCGTCGCCCTTGGGGTCAGTCGTATCCGTTTCCAGCAGTTCGAATTCACCTTCTGCCAGTCCCTTGCGCTGCAAGGTCGCCAGGAAAGCCTGGCGTTCATCCGGTTCGATCAGTCGCATCTTCCGCCCTCCCGTCTGTCCGACACCGATATTCGTGGTCCCCTTCACGACGTTGTCATAACCCCAGAACGTTACGCAGTGCCCGAGTGCGTCATAGCTGCGGCTGAGGTTGTGAAAGCCGAATGCCATCCGCTCATCCGGGTCCGATCCTGTCGCAGTCGGGAATCATCAGCGTACAGCTTTTGTGCACGCCCTCGATGGAAAACTGTCCGAACAGTTTTGTCATAGTTCCTGCCATCCTTCATGACCCGTCGCAATTTGCATCGGTGCGCAAAGCGCCCGGGCTCGTATCTGTGCCGATTGCAACGTCCGCTCGCTGGATGAGCCGATACGAATGGACGGATCAGTCCATGCGCAGACCGATAGCAGAGGCTCGTTGGCCACAACAGGGCTACACTCAAAATGGGATAAATTCCGGAGCAATACCATGACCGACGCTACTCCCCAAAGCACATTTCGAGGTCTTCCCCTGACGCCGGAGCAGGACGCAGAAGTCAGGCACTACATAAAGAAAAGAGAGCAGCATGGCACGCCGTGGGACACGCCGGAGTTGGAGGCCATGCTTCGAGACATGCTGGAGCCCCCGAGCGACGACGACGGAGGACTCGGTTCCACCGTCGACGAAACGAAGGCGGCCACAGAACGCGCGACAGCTTCCATCGACGAGACCATGGAACCCATTGAAGCCTGCGAAGAGCGGCATGCTGCGATGGAAACCGAGGGTATGAGGGGACCGAAGCGTTGAAACCCAGGCAGCGCTCGCGACTGGTGTTGAAATTCACCCTACGCGTTCGGACCGTGGCATGAGCCTGTTTGGAACCCGAAGTATGTCCTATCTGCGACAGGAGGAGATCGTGAAACGCGATATGAATCTGGCACTCGCAATATTGAGGACTCTCGAGGAAAACAAATCCCCGCACCTCAACGAATTTGACCTTGAAAGCGCGCTCAAGGATGCGTTCGATGTTTCGAACCGGGGTGTGTGGTATCAGTTGAACCTGCTGGCCGACGCAAATCTCGTCCGCCCGATGGGTAGCGACTGGCGGCTAACCTGGGATGGCCACGAGTTTTTGAAGTCGGCGGTCCCGAATACCTTCGAAGACACCTGAAGGGTGACCTAAGCGCTGGAAACATCCCGCGGCTTTCGTGAAGACAACCCGATTGCCGGGGCATCGCACAGGAGGCGCCGAACGCAATAGCAGTTTGCCGAAGCGCGTTCGATTCCACGACTTGATGACGACCGCGCCCCAACGTCCAGCCAGCCGGTTTTGTACAGCCGCATGTGCGGATATTCCTGGTCTGAGGGGAACATGGACCGGTTAAAGCATGCGATGCTTAACTATCACGAGCGCAGCAAGCATCGCGTCAGCGGCTACGCCCCTGGCCCCGGGAAACTCGACTGGGCAACCCAACCGGATCCGTTCCGGGTGTTTCACGGCGCACCGCGCATTGGTCTGCCGTTAGCCGCGGATAGCCTGACTACACGCTACAACGAACTGCGCTGCGGCGCTTTGCCGCCCGCGCGCAGATTCGATCTTTCCAGTCTGGCCATCCTGTTCGAACTTTCGCTCGGCCTGTCGGCGTGGAAATCCTACGGCACCCAGCGGTGGGCACTGCGCTGCAACCCTTCGAGCGGAAATCTGCATCCGACCGAGGGCTATCTTCTGTGTCCGACTCTGCCCGGCTTGTCCGGTGGGGTCTACCATTACCGGAGCCGGGACCATTCCTTTGACTGTCGCGCTGCGGTGGATGACGAACGATGGAGCGAGGCGTTCCCGCAAAGTGGCGTCCTGGTCGGCATAAGCTCGATCCCCTGGCGCGAGGCGTGGAAATACGGCATGCGCGCCTGGCGCTACTGCCAGCACGATTGCGGCCATGTCATCGCCGCAGTGAGTTACGCAGCGGCAGCACTTGGCTGGCAGACGCGGCTGGTGGAGGCGGCTGCGGACGACGCAGTGGCCAACCTGCTTGGATTGAACCGCGGAGAAGATTTCGGGGAGGCAGAAGCAGAGGTGCCGGATGGGTTGCTCTGGATCGGCAACCCTGAATTGCGGCCTGATCCTGAGCGCATGCTGATCGCTTTGGATAGCGCACAGTGGCGTGGACGCGCGAATCTGCTCAGTCCGGGACATGTGAAGTGGCCGGATATCGATTCGATCCATCGCGCCACGCATAAGGCCCGTACTCGCGAACCAACCTCGCCGGATCGGGAGCTGCATCCGTCGCCCGCGGCGCCCGCCCTTGATCTCAGCTTTGCCCGGATCGCGCGGCAGCGTCGCAGCGCGGTGAATTTCGACGGCACGACGTACATCGCCAATGCGGCGTTTTTCAGCATGCTGGCGTGCCTGTTGCCACGTCATGACACGCCGCCGTGGAATGCGCTGGGGTCTCCTGCAGCAGTGCATGCCGCGCTAATGGTGCACCGCGTGGGCGACCTGGAGCCGGGCCTGTATATGTTCGTGAGAAATCCAGGCGCGCTGCCGGATCTCAAGCGGTCTCTACGTCCAGAATGGCTGTGGCAAAAGACCGGCCCCGATCATCTGCCGCTCTATCTTCTGCTGCCTTACGATTTGCGCGCCACGGCAAAGTCGATCTGCTGCCACCAGGATATCGGCGCCGACTCCTGCTTTGCGCTGGGGATGATCGCGGGATTCGGAATCGCGTTGAAGCAGCCATGGCGTTATCGCCATCTGTTCTGGGAATGCGGCATTCTTGGCCAGGCGCTCTATCTCGAAGCCGAAGCCGCAGGCGTGCGCGCGACAGGGATTGGCTGCTTTTTCGATGATGAAATGCACGCACTGCTCGGTGTGAAGGATCACACCTGGCAAAGCCTGTATCACTTCACCGTCGGCCGTGCGGTAGACGATCAGCGCCTGTCCACATGTCCACCGTATGAAGTTCAGCCTTGAAGCGAGAACCTCATGTCCCGATCGTGGTGAGACGGTATGCCCGGCGATTGAACGTCACACATAGTCCTCGTTTTCCTTATCAATGCGCGGCGAACCAAGCGTATTGGCGTGAGAATAAAAAGGAAAGCGACTCGCCCCCATACGAAGAATAGAACCGTCGCCAGAAAGCCTGCTTTAAGGTATGTTTTCCAAGGCAGCGATGGTTGAAAGCGTCTATTAGATTTGCATCGAAGCGGACATTTTCGAGTGGTCGCAACTGGAAAGGCATGAGCGGCCGCTTCGGCCGAACGTTGCCACGCTAACCTCCGCGAATGTCTCCTTAATGAAGGATTGTGTTGAAAAAGTCTTGTTTTGGCTCGAAGCGCTGGAGTCAGCAGCACGTTTTCGAGTTGTGGCGATCGGCGAAGCGGCAACTTGACCGAGGCAACGATCCCCGTTGCCCGTCATGCGACTGCCTGGTTCATCTGCTTGCTTCCTGGCACAAGCCGCTTGGCCATTCTTCGCAGATTTTGCGCAGTTGCTGCCATCAGAAACTCATCATGGGCACCGCTTGGACCGCGCAGTCGCAGACGGTCCAGTTTCAGGATGCGTTTGATGGAGTAGCCCCTTGATTCTCAGGACACGAGACACCCCTTAAAATAAGAGGGAATCTTGTGACTAGTTTCAAGCCTAGGCAAATCGTGGAAAGCATTGAAGTTCTGACCGAGCCGGAGCGCCGTCGTCGACGTTCGGTCCAGGAAAAAGTGGCCATCGTGCAGGAAACCCTGGAGCCGAGAGCAACGGTTTCAGCGGTTGCCCGACGGCACGGGGTCAACCCAAACCAGGTGTTTGCGTGGCGCAAGCAATACGAGGAAGGCAGCCTGGCTGCGGTGAAGGCTGGAGAAGCCGTGGGCATTGTCACGTTGGCTGATCGACGGCGCAAATCTACAGAGGACGCGTATCTGCTCAGACGGCTGACGGATTCTGGGTGAGTTCGGTGAAACGATGCCATGCGTCAAAACGCTGAGCGAGCTGTTTGCGGTAGAGAGAAGCGCGAAGCAAATGTCGCTTGAGCGCGAAGTGCTGCCGGATCGGTCCGAAGCTCGAGAGAAACACCTGGGTGCGCTTTGGGTCGCGAAACCCGCGCAAGCGCCGCTCACGTTCACGCGTAGGTTGATGGCTATTCTCGGCCCGATTGTTCACGCGGGCTGCAGCCTTAACGAACACGTGTCTGGCGTTTGCCAGCTCGGGGATCCTGGACTTCGCGGCCGGATAACTGCGCAACTGGTCGGTGACGATCCTGCGCGGCACCGGGCACGAACGAAGCACGCGCCTGAAGAATCGTTCGGCTGCGGCCGTGTCGCGCCGCTTCTGCAGCAGGATATCGAGTTCGGCGCCGTGCTCGTCGACGGCTCGCCACAGCACATAAGGTTCACCGCGCAGCCTCACGAACAACTCATCGAGATGCCAGGTACTGCCCGGTTTGCGTCGCACAGCCTTGGCGCGATACGCGAACCCCGTGCCAAATTTATCGCACCAGCGGCGAACGGTTTCGTAACTCACCACGACGCCGCGCTCGAAGAGCAGCTCTTCAATGTCGCGCAAGCTCAACTGAAACCGGAAATACCAGCGAACGGCACAACTGATCACCACCGCCGGGAAGCGATGGCCGTGATAGAGAGATTTCGTCTTTTTCATCTCCCGATTTTACGCGACCACCTCGGCAACGTGACAAAGCCTGCAGGGGCTGTGATGAAGACGCCGGCGCCCTATGCAGTTATCGCGAAGGCATCGGTCAATTCTATCGAATACCAGGTGAATGCCTATATCGACGATATGGCGAGAAAGGTAGCCGTGGTCAACGAACTCTACGATCTGTGCTACCGGCACCTCGCTGCAGCCGGTATTGATCTGCGGCCGCTTGGCGTGGCGCCGCCACCCCGCCAGGACGTAGATCGTCGGCAACGTGTGCTGTCGAGCGTCGAACTGTTTCGGGCGTTGCCACAGGATGAGATTGAGGCACTCTCGAGGCGACTTTCGCGTCACGAATACGAATCTGACCAGGTCGCGGTATCCGCCGGTGCAGTGACCGACTATCTGTTGATCGTCGAATCGGGAGTGATCTCCCTCGTCGTCGCCGGTGCTTCCGGTTCGTCCGAATCGATGCATCTTGGACCGGGCGACTCAATCGGCGAAGCGGGTGTGCTCGCCGGACTGCCGCTCGACGCGCAGGTCACGGCGGTAACAAAAGCCGTACTCTACCGGCTCGACAAGACTGACTTGACACCGTTGCTCAAGAGCCGCCCCGAAATCGGCCAGCAGATGTGCCGTCTTCTGTCCCAACGGCGGGAGGCGCTGCGCAGCCTAAATGTCGTGGCGCCAGCCACGGCCGACGGCGAACACACAGTATTCGACTGGCTGCGCGAAGGTATGCGTAAGCTGCACGAGCTCACGACGTAGCTAGGCTACGTTCGCTGGACTCGATCCATAACCAATCAGTCCTCGGAAATGCTCGCTTGCGATGTGATTGGGAATCTGGAGTAGCGCGAATTTTGTCACGCTTGGAACTGACGACTGAGCCTCGGCAAGATTGCGGCGACCATTCGAGATAAACCACGCAACCGTGGACTCGAGGCAGAAGTACACTACCCCCAAGCTTTGGAAGTGTCGGTCGATGTCTACGAACGTCTGGTCTGCGGCGGGATGACGGACGTTCGTCGTCGGAAGAAGAATGTCTCTGCAGGGTCGAAAGTACGCATTCGTCAAAAGTCGATAACACCCGGTCGCCGTTGTCGTCGACGAACGGCCGTTCTCGAGCATCGAGCGGGCATATCTGGACCGCTATGGCCGAACTTCAGCCGTCTAGGCTACCAGCCAATGCGGTGCTTTTCATCCGTTTCACGATGACGACGATCGTCGTCCACGTGAAGGTACTGACTGGTGGTCGTGAGCGACGCATGCCCGAGATTGTCACGCACGAGCCGCAAGTCGACCTGCTGGTCAGCCATATGCGACCCTGCGCTGTGCCGCAGCCAGTGCGCTGACGCCTGCTCGAGTTGATCGGCTCGTGGCGCATGTGATTCGCCGCGGGCTCGCAGCGCGTCGGCCGTGCCGCCGAAAACCTCCTTCACAATCCGATGTAACGCGGCGCGCGTCAGCGGTTTGAGCGACTGGCCGATCGGCAGTACCAGCGGCGTATCTTCGTGCTGGGACGGAAGGGCCGGCAGTCCCCGTTCGCGACGGTAGGCCGAGAGCTCCGCCATCATTTCCGAGGTGGCCGGCACCAGCCGCTCCTTACCGCCTTTGCCCAGTATCTCCAGCCACCAGCGATCTTCGCCGTTTGCGTCGCGACGGCGGAAGAATCGGCCCATGGTGTTTTCACCCACTTCGGTGATCCGCAGGCCACCCAGATAGAGCAGGGTGAACAGCCAGCGCACGCGCGCGTAATGTTCGCGCTCACGGCTCGTCCCTTTGGGCATCTCCTGGATAAAGGTTTTGACTTCAAGCCATAGCTCAGGCGACAGATAGCGCGTGACGCGCGGCTTGGCATGCCGTGCGCGCTGACGCGCCAGCGATAACGGATTACCCGCCAGATACCCGGCCTGCACCAGCCACGCGAACATGACGTTGAGAATCACCATCGCCTGCCGCTGGCTGGTGGAAGAGAGCGGACCGTAGAACGGACGCCAGCGCGGATCGCCACGTGGATGCTTGCGCCCACCACTGGCCGTCCATCGTGCGCGGGGTTGCGGATCGGCCAGGAAGTGCTGATAGACCAGCAGGTCCTCATGGGTCAGTGACGACAGCGGCTTGCCGATCTGGAGCACGCCCCAGAGTAGCAGCCGTTCGGCTTCCTTGCGGTAGTTGTCGAAAGTGGTTTTCGTATCGACAAAGCGGGCCAGCCATGCGCGGATTGCGTCGAGATCGTTGCCGGCCGCGATCTGGGCGATACCGCTTCGCGCGCGATTCCTGCCCGCACTGCCGTCCAGCTCGGGCGGGATGGTCAGGCTTCCGATGGGCTGCGGAGGTAGCAGCTGGGCGGTCATGGGGTGTTCTGAAGTTGAATGGGGGTGTGCGTTCGCTGGCGATGGAGCCATCCAGAATCTCGACATTATAGCCATAATGTCAAAATTAGTACTTGTGTGAATTGGATATAAAACGGTTTACGTTATATTATTTACTAAATTCACTGAAACCGCTCCCATGTCCAACGTCCTGCCCGACGAAGCCCGCCTCGCCGCCGAAATCGACCGCCTGAAGGTCGCATTCCCGAAGACCCGCGAGCTGTACCGCGAAGTCTGCGCGCTGCTGTTCTTCCGCTTCGGCATCACGCCGACCGCAAACCGGCTGTATCAGCTGGTGAGGCGTGGCAGTATGAGTACGCCGACTCAGGTGCTCGGGGAATTCTGGGTTGAGTTGCGCGAGAAGAGCAGGGTGCGGATCGATCATCCCGATCTGCCGGCGGAGTTGCAGGCGGCCGCCGGGGAACTGGTCGCGTCGTTGTGGACGAAGGCCACCGCATCAGCGCAGGCGGCGCTTGAAGCGCTGCGGACAGATGCCGAGGCGGAGAAAGCCAGCGCGCGCAACGAGGTAGCGTCGCTGCAGGCCGAACTCGCGCGGACCGAAACGGCACTTGAGCAGCGCACCGGCGCGTTGCTGGCGGCACAGGTGCGCATTCAGGAGCTTGAGCAGGCGCAGGCCGCGGGGGAGGCGACGCGTCAGGCGCTCGAGACTGAAATCGTGCGGCAGCAAGATGAGATCGGTGCGCGTGACCGGGCACTGGTGCAGGCGAGGGCGGATTTTTCAGGTGAACTCGACAAACTGCGGAGCAGCGCTGAGCTCGCGGAAGAGCGTTTGCGGGCAGCCGAGAAGCGGGCGCTCCTTGAGATCGAGCGTGAGCGTGGCATGAACGCACGGTCCCAGAAGGAGCTTGAAGCGGCCGCGCGCAGGGCGGAGCAGGGCGAGGCCCGGCACCGGCAGGAAACCCAGGCGCTGCAGGTTCAGCTTGGCGACGCGCGTCATCACGCCGGCGTCGTGGAGGGGAATCTGGAAGCGCTTCGCAGCTCGAATGCGGCATACGTCAGGGAACTCGACGCGCTGAGATTGCAACTCGCGACCACCGTCGCGAACCAGGCGGCGACGCGGAAACGCCCGCTACCCTCCGTCGAGACCAGCAAGCCTCGCCGCGCTACACCCAAGGTCGCGACGAGGAAGCGATCAGCATCCTGACTCCAGTGTCGGCCCCGTTACGTCGCTCAACCGATGCCATGCAGCGCCCGCCGCTGTGCCACCGGGTTTTCCGAGGACACGAACCAGCACGGGCCGCACACGCGTGTTTTGGGTCTGATGGCCTCAAACTTCCTCTGAACAAGCCGAGCATGCGCGCGTATTCCGAGACGCCGTATGCCTCAAGCCTGGTGTGTTTGTGCCGTTAATTCCTGTGGCGGAAGATTGCCGCTTGACCGGTATAGCCTGGTGGACTAATATGGGCTTAGTCCACTAGGAGCAGTTATGCAGACCGTCAATATTCATGAAGCGAAAACCCAGTTTTCACGGCTGGTCGATGCCGCAGCCAGCGGCGAGGAAATCGTCATCGCCAAGGCTGGCAAGCCGGCCGCCCGACTGGTGCCGATGGAACGGGCGAAGGTCACGCGGCGTTTCGGCGGCCTCAAGGGCAAGGTCCGTATTGCGGACGACTTCGATGCACCGCTCCCCGATGATGTGATCGCAACATTCGAGGGTCGTTGATGCGCCTGCTTCTCGATACACACGTTTTCCTCTGGTCGGTCATGGATGACCGCAAGCTGACCAAAGCGGCGCGCAAGCTGATTCTGGAAGCTGATGAAGTGTATGTAAGCAGCGCGAGCGTCTGGGAGGCTTCGATCAAGGTCGGCCTCGGCAAACTTGAGGCCGACGTCGATATGCTCGTCTCAGAAATTGAGGCCAGCGGATTCATTGAACTGCCAGTGCGGGCCGTTCATGCTGCGCTCGTTCGCAATCTGCCCGACATTCACCGCGATCCGTTTGACCGGCTTCTGGTTGCGCAGGCAATGTCAGAGCCGTTGCGGTTGGTGACTTCGGACGGCCATCTGTCGAAGTACACCGACCTCGTTATCACAGTGTAGGAAAAGCCATGAGCCTGCCTTTGAAACAGATGGCGAAGATGAAACGCGTTCATCTGGCGACGGACAGCGGCGCGCGCTCACGATAGGAAAAGCGCATGAACTTCATCATCATCAGCAAACGCCTTACACTATGAGAAAAATCATCCTGCTTGCATCATTTACCTCTCTATCCGGTTGTGTTTCCACCGAGTCTGTCCAACAACGCGAGCCGCTCTTCGTTGCGGAGACGACGAAGAGTGCTGTGACGTACGCCAACTGCGTTCATGAGCAGTGGGTACCTACAACGTTGGACAGACTAGACGAAGCGGTGTTTGATCTATTGGCCCGGCACGGCTACGAGACTGCTAGGTGGAACGAGGAACTCTGGAGCTGAAGGGCATCCGCGCGAACGCTCTTGGTTACTGCATGACGGCTACAACAAAAAAGTAATCCTTATTAATTTTACATCAGCAAAGTTGTCGATATTTTCAACATGGTCCCGGATAGAACGCGTGCCATAGCAAGCAGCGTGCTTCCACGGTCGTATGCCAAAAAGTAAGCTCCGCCGGAAGGTAACCAAAGGTCGAAGGAGCGAAGAAGTGAGTTGGCGGCGTAGTCCGTAGCTTACGTGCGACGTTGAGCCCCAGAAGATGTTGAAGCAGAGGCCTGCTTGCTGGGAAGCCGTTCCGGATATGACCGTCGCCCTTACTCTGCTATCGGACGTTTGCAGAGGCGCTCACCCTGCACAGGGCACGATATCCGTCAATATCTGCTTGGCGAACGGAATGGATTGACCAGTGTCATCCGGTCATAGCCGACTTGGCCGTGCTGCATGTCTTCGCTGTACAGTACCTCGCAATTTTCAATCAAAGCGAACGAGATGAGGCACGAATCATAGAACCGGAAGCCGTAGTGCTCGGCAAGGCGGTGAAAACGCGGCGGGAAACCAGTCCTGCACGAACAATTCTGTATGAAGCATCGCGCTGCTCGAGTAACAATGATCGAACTCTAACGAGAAGGCATTGCACGCGGTTCCTGAGTTGGCGATTGCATCACGATTCGAGAAGGTTGGTTATTCCCGGCGTTCTTTCGCATTGTTAAAACCGTGTGCCATTTTCCAAATATATGTGCAGTCAAGTCCTGCGACGTCCGGGTGTCGCCGCTGCGTGCCTTCAGTCGAAGCTGCGCTAATGACTCGGTGAAGTTTCGTACTAACCCAAGCCACCGCTACATTACAAGTTCGCAAATCGACGTCGTCGATCTCAAGCTCACTCACACTTCGGGGGTACATAAGAAGTTCCCGCCTGATGATGGTCCTGCGTAAGGCTTCTTTATTTTCAGGCGTTGGGGAGAATTCTGAAGGGTTGAGGTGCCAAATTTTTGCGGCCAACTGGAACAGCAAAACAAGGTCGAACTCCAGCGAAAATCGATTAAGTGTTGCGGGATCCCAAGGATTTTTCTCGGAGTCGAGTGCCTCGAACTCAGCTTCTGTCAATTCCTCTTCATATGTTTGGTCGTCTATGCAGCGCCGAGCCTCGAACTTCAGATGATCCAGAGCGGCGTCCAGATATGCTAATCCGGCTCGGATTGCACCTCTTCTCAGGACTGTTAAGCGCTCGTCGGTGTCAAGTGCGATGGACGCTGCATCAAACTCAGCGCGGAGTTCATCGAGCACCGCTCGAGTCTTGATAAAGTGATCACCCTGACGGAAACTGTTTGGAGTGGAGTTCATTTGCATTTCCTCGCATAACGAGAAACACCGGGAAGGTCATTTGCGTTTCGCCAACGCATCAATGCGCGACCGACGCTTCCCAAACACTATACGTGAGTCGTCAAAGATTCAATCACATAAACCATTCAGAAACGTCGTACACGAACAGAAAGGGATTTCTACACATGAACGTAAAGGCTCGAAACCAATCGCGTCATCGTTGGCATCAGGTAGGCGGCAAGTCAAAGACGCTTTCACAAATGATCAATGATAGGTGGCAGACACTGTGGGAGTGCGCGCGCCGACAAATTGTTGGTGTTTCAAAGGGATCAAGCTGGCTTCACTCGTATGAAGACGACAGAAGGGCAATTGCACTTTCGCAAGCGCTTGGGTGAGTCCTCAGCGAGAGATTCGCAATCGACTATCGAGCAGTCGCATCCGCAGCGACTGCGGCATAACAGCGCGCATGTGAATTGAAATGAGTAGCCAATTCATTGTTACGGTTGCTTGAGCAAAGTTCAGCATTTGGCCTCCGAGCGAGGAGGGTGTTGATGCTGACAAAGAGCAAACGCGCGTGCATCGCGAAGGTATCGCCATGAGACCATTCGAACTATATTTGCCGGTGTCGGACCAAAATGGTGTGCTTGGCGAGAATCGCGATTTGGAGTCGTGTAACAAAACCGGTGCCGCAAATGACCACGATGCGATCTTATTTTGGCTCCGAAAATATGCTCTGCAGCCGACCGCGGCCTACAAGTATCGCAATGAGGCGGAACGTCTATTGATGTGGGCAAATTTTCACAAGAGAAAGGCACTCTCAAGCCTTACTGTCTTGGATTGTCTTGAATACATTAATGTGTTTTTGCGAGATCCACAGCCGCGAAGGATTTGGGTGATGGAGCGGCCATTCAAACGCGATGATCCCCACTGGCGGCCTTTTAGGGGGCCGCTGAGCTACAGGAGCCGGGAAATCGCTTTGACGACCCTGAAGAACCTGTTTAGGTCCCTGACAGAAGTGGGTTACCTTGGATTCAATTCATTCGCCGAGGTGCGACAGGCCAAGCAGGAGATGACGGAAACTCAAAGTATTGGACCAAGCCAGACGCGGACTCACCGTGTGCAGATCGAGCGTAGCCTGAGTTGGGATGAATGGTGTTTCGTACAGCGGTGCCTGCTTAGACTCCCAAATAACAAACCCGCGACCCATCGCATACGGTTTATCGTGTACTTCGCCTACGGCACTGGCCTGCGGCGAGCAGAGCTCGCATCGGCTTGTATAGGCGACATTTCTGAGAAGTTCGCAGGTGCAGAACTCGGCATGATCACCGCGCTAAACATACGAGGCAGAGGCGGCGAGCTACGGCAGATCCCGCTTTGTCCTAGTCTGCTTAATGTTCTTGAAGATTATCTCGAATTCAGGGGCTTAGGTCGAAATCCCGAACGGTGCCCGCCTGATACGCCCCTAATCCCCGCACTTGAGGACAACCGCGATAAGGCGATGCGCAAGGCAGAAGCAAAGACACTCATTAATGAAGGAGGGGCATCAGGCAAAGGAGCCGTCCCCCGCCAAAAATGCGGATTTCGGGGAAGGTGAACGCTCGTTTCGGTGAAGTCGAACAAGCTGGAGGGCGGTGCTGCGTAGTGTATGGATTGTAGCGTGAGTGTTCGGGATCAGGTGGTTTCAGGCAGCATGACCGGTTGTGCCGGGGTCATGTTTCCTCCTTTTTCATGCATGTGATCGTCGTCGTTACTGCGTAACGACGTGACGGCGAAGTATGCATGCCACTGCACCGAATCAGGTTCAATCTCCGCGAGGGTACGTTCATCTTCCGCGATGACCAGTCGCTCGATCAACGCCCGTTGCGTTACTGCGTAACGACGCGCCAGTCTTGCAATTGCCAGGGAGGCGCGAGTGTCGATCCAGACGTTCAGGCATCGCTCGCCGTTGCCGTCACTGCCTGCATGAGGGCGCCGCGCCCTGTACGCGGCTTGCCGCTGCGCCGCTGTTTTTGCCATGTTCTTCTCCAAT
Organism: Paraburkholderia sediminicola; assembly: GCF_046027825.1. Lineage (GTDB taxonomy): Bacteria > Pseudomonadota > Gammaproteobacteria > Burkholderiales > Burkholderiaceae > Paraburkholderia > Paraburkholderia sediminicola_D. The sequence continues at coordinate 4,855 of NZ_JAQQDU010000125.1, read as the reverse complement.
CTGATTTCGTTACTCCGTAACGGCTTCCCGTGCGCGTTACTGCGTAACGTTGCCGTGGGCTACGCAGTTACCGGGTTGTTCTTTTTGCGCATCGAATCGCCCTTGAGCGGGATCTTGTGGGCCTGATGCACGAGACGATCGAGAATGGCGTCTGCAAGCGTTGGATCCTGCAGCCACGCGTGCCAGTGTTCGAGGGGCAACTGGCTGGTGATGATGGTCGAGCGGGTACCGACGCGATCGTCGAGGACTTCCAGCAGATCGTTGCGTGCGCCCTGATCGAGGTCCTGCAGGCCCCAGTCGTCGAGTAACAGAACATCTATCTTCGCAAGCTGCGCCAGACGCCGGGTGAAGCTGCCATCGCCGTGTGCGATCTTCAGTTCCTCGAACAGGCGTGCGACGCGTACATAAAGTACCGCGAAGCCTTGCCGGCAGGCCTGCTGGGCAAATGCGCAGGCAATCCATGTCTTGCCCGCGCCGGTCGGCCCGCTCAGGATGATGTTCTGGGCGTTGCGAATCCAGTCGCAACCGGCGAGCGTGGCGACGACGCGCTGGTCAAGACCCCGGCTCTGCCGGTATTCGATGTCCTCGATGCAGGCCTGCGGGTTCTTGAGTTTCGCTGCCTTCAGCAGGCGTTCGAGCCGCCGCGTGTCGCGCCACGCCAGTTCGCGATCGACGACGATGCCAAAGCGCTCTTCGAACGACAGGCTCGAACTGGCGGTGAGCGAGACCTGCTCCTCGAAGGCACGCGCCATGCCGTCGAGCTTGAGGGCCTTGAGCTGGGTGAGGGTTTGCTGCATCAACATCGTGACCTCCTGAGGTCAGTGGTAATAGTCGGGGCCGCGCACGTTCTCGTGCTCGGGTGAATGCCATTCGGTGAGCTGCAACGGGAGTGCGGGTTGCCGGTCCAGGCCGGACTCGAGAATCGAGAGTACCGAACGGCGAGTGGGCGAACCGATGACGAGGGCCCGCTGGCAGGCTGCTTCGAGCCGATCCTTGCCATACTTGCGCGCGAGCCCCAGCAGGCCGAGGCAGGCCCGGTAACCCATCTCGGGATGCGGGCGGTTGGTCAGCAGATGGTTGACGATTGCCTCGGCGCCGGGGCCGATTGAGGCGCCCCAGTTCAGCAGGCGACCCGGTGTCCACTCCATGTGTGCGCGATGCGCCGCTGGCATGTGTTCGGGCAGCGTCGTGTGCTTGCCCTTGAGCCGGCTGCGCGCGTGTGCGGCGACGCGCTTGCCGCTGTGCAGGATCTCGACGCCATGGCGGGTGACGCGAGCATAGACTTCCTGACGAACCAGACTGTGCGGCACGCTGTAATAGTGGTGGTCGACCTCGACGTGGTAATCGATGTTCACCCGACACTTCTGGAACGTGGCGATCTCGTACCGACGCGCAGGTAGCGCGCGCAGCGCTGGCTGGTCGAGCCGTTCGAACCATTCCCGGCGATTGCCCTCGAGCTTCCTGAACGGGCGCTGGTTCAGCTCGGTGATGAGCCTGCCAATCGCCCTGTTCAGTTCAGCGAGGCTGAAGAAGCGGTGATTGCGCAGCCGGGCGAGAATCCAGCGTTCGACGATCTGCACGCCGACTTCGACCTTGGCCTTGTCCTGCGGCTTGCGTGGCCGCGCCGGCAGCATCGCGGTGGCGTAGTGGTTCACGAAGTCCTGCGTAGTTCGACCGAGACCAGGTTCGTACCGGTCGGGCTTCGCAATCAGCGCTCTGGGGTTATCCGGGACGAGCAGTTCGGGGACGCCGCCGCAGAATTCCATCGCCTCGATCAGGCCGCCGATCCAGTCCGGCGTTGTCTCCGAAGGCGTCGCACAGGCATACGTGTAATTCGAGGCGCCAAGCACGGCCACAAAGATGTGGGCCTGGAAGTCAACCCCGCCGTCGCGCGCGAGGACCGGCATGGTCTGCCCGGCAAAGTCGGCGAACAACTTCTCGCCGGCGCGGTGCTGCTGGCGCATCGAGCGCTTGAGCGTTTGCGCCCAGTCCTTGTAGCGCTGGCAGAACTGCGTATAGCGGTATGTGCGCTCGCCGGGATGGAGCGCGACGTATTCTTCCCAGAGCAGTTGCAGCGTCACACCCTTGCGTCGCAACTCGCGGTGAATCAAGGTGCAGTCGGGCTCGATCCGTTTCGCTGGCGCCGGCGGCGAAGCCGGCGACAGGACGCGCCGCTCAAGTTCATCCTCTTCCAGTGGTTCGACCGTCGCCCAGTCGAGTCCGGCCGCAGTGGCGAGCTGAAGGTATTGCGTGATCGTCGCCAGGCCGACGCCGAGCGCGCCCTGTACCTGTCGATGCGTGAGATTGCATGCCCACTTCAGGCGGAGCACTTCCTTGATTCTGCGCATGGTTGTCCGGTGTGCCGGCATCGTTGGTAACTCCCAAAGGGAGCTACCTTAACGCCGGGGGATTGGCCCATACGCAGCGCCGCCATCACGAAACCGATGATCCGTTCCGGTTTGCCGAACATCGATTCCGGAAACCCGAACAGGCATTTCGGCAAATCGAACAACCGTTACGGAACACCCGCGCTTCTGTTCGACTTCAACCGAAACGCGTGTTCATCTTCCAGCGAAAAACCTGTTCGGCTTCAACCGAAATCTCTGTTCGGCTTCGCCGAAATACGCACCAAAAAAGGAAAAACCAATCACGCCGGACAAGCTTTACGAAACAATCAAGCGATTTTTCGTGAACGTCGCTAGAGCAGCCTCTGTGGAAGCACCCGAGCTGAGCGCTACATTTACTGTGGCGTCGACGCACTGGTTGCGCCATACGTTCGGCTTGCACGGCGTGGCCAACGGAATGGCACTCGCCACCGCGCGCAATTTTCTCGGTCACAAGGGCCTAGCGACCACCAGCATTTATTCGACGCAGGAATTCGCGCAGCGGTACCGGGAGCTCGACCGCTTTCTAATAGAAAGTCTTGGTGGTTAAGAGTCAGGTGACACTTCGTCACAGTCGGGCACGATGCGTTGGAGGGGTGACACTTGCCCGTACTGCGAATACGTGCGCGCAGCCTCCAATGCTTCGATTATCTAGCCTCAAATCTTAAGCCCGACTATATCGTCAGGGCGGGACATGCGGCACCCTCTAATGCTCAGCAAATTCGATCTTCCCAAGCCTTTCGATTGCGACGAAAGCCGATGTCCTCTGCGGCCGCGACGCGTTTCCGCCGTTGAATTTTTGATGCTCCGGGACTCTGTATCGCTGGATCCCAGCCTGGGGAACTCAAAGTATCAAGGAATCCCGCCTCAGAGGAATTGACGTAACTCATGCAGAAATGCCACGTGGCCATGTCGGCCTTCATTTTCGACATAAATCATTTAGAAATGACGACGACGAAATTTCTGAACCGTTTACGTCGAATTTCGGTAACAGTTTCTGTGAATGCACTGCAAGCATATCCAGGCCCAAACACGACATTTCTATCTGGCTAGAACACGACATTTCTATAAAGCTACTACACGTGCTGTCGTTGCTAATTTCTTTTATGCAAAATTCTTGAATCTATCGGACAGTCAGTCTCCGACTGTGCGCGGGCCGGCTTCGACACTCTCGGCATTGCCAGCGCTGAGATTTGGGTGTTGTAAAGACATCCGGATGTCTTTGATGACGCCAGCGAGGGAACTGCATGTATCCATGGAGCTGGGGAGACTTGCTCCACGATCGGCTGTCCGATCCGTGCCAAGGCGGCGCCGGTAGACGACCGGCAGGGTATCGCGCCCGATGCCGTACGGTTTGAGCCGGCCACTAGTGTCCCAGCATCGCACTCACCCCGAGTTCGTCGGCAACCTTCTTTAGTCGCTTATCGCGCGTCCAGACCGTTACGCCCGGCTGCAACCGCACCGACGCAAGCAGTGCAGTATCGACATATCCAATTCCGCGGTTGAAGAGTTGCTCGCTCTGGATGAGATAGGCAACCTCCTCTGGCATGGCAATGGGGGCGTGCGGAAGATCCAGCAGCGCGCCAAGGACGACATCGCGGTTGCGCAAGCTGCCAAGAGATATCTCGCCAATCACGTAGGGGTGGGCAAGTACGCGTTCCTCTGACAACAGGGTCACCAACATCGAATCAGACGCATTAATGTGGTCGATCCACACGGACGTGTCGACCAGGATCATTCGACATCGTGCCGACGGCGCGGTGTCCCTTGAATCCCCGGCTGGCTGCCGCCAAGGTTTGCCAGCCGACGTGCGGCCTCACGTTGAATAAGGGCTTTGAGGGCTTCCCGAACCAGCGCGGTCTTTTCGTCAAGACCCGTGTAGGCTTGCGCCTTGGCGATCAAGTCGTCGTCCAGAGCGATCGTAGTACGCATAAATGCCTCCGCAATTTAGGCTTGAATTATAGCATCGTTTGATGCTATAAAATGCGCCTCTGCCCAGCAGGCAGCGACGGGGCTGGTTTCAGATTTGATACGAACGCCTTTGCGCGCTTGGCCGCGCAAAGAACCCAGTTCGCGATAACGACGCGTGAGCGGGGCGGATTCAAAGTCACCCAAGTCAGAGCCGAAAGCCTGCTCGAATCGAGGTGTGCAGGACGCAACGTCACTGCGTCAGATCCAACGGCTGATCGCGTTTATCGAAAACCGACACCAGAGTTCGCAGCCGCGGTCCCTGATCGGCCGGCTGCTCTGGTCTACATCCCCGGTATTCCGTAAGGCCTCAACTTTGCAGAACTTTGCCACGTTCAAATATGCAACTAACCGTCTACGAAAAACCGCCCGCGCCACAAATGTCAAACCCGAGTCTATAAAAGGAGTGAGATTGGGGGCTTTCCATGAAACTGAATTTGGTCTGACCAAGCAACGAATCGAGGATCCAACATGAGACTGGCAGACCACGTAAAGCCAATCAG
>NZ_JAQQDU010000124.1:0-21906 GCF_046027825.1 Paraburkholderia sediminicola | reverse complement strand
GTTGGTCGAGCTATCCGTACTTCAGATAGTGAAAAGCCCGGGGTATCACTACCCCGGGCTTTCCAGCGAGAGGCGCGCGTGGCCATTGATTTGGAGACTGCGCAGCCACTGCGCGTTACGTCAACAGCTAAACTTTCTACGACTACTTGATCTGCGACAGCTTGCTCTGAGCCGACTGCGCGACGTCCGAGCCGCTGTACTGCGCGACGATCTGCTCCAGCGTCTTCTTGGCCGCAGCCTTCTGACCTTGCTCGAGCTGATTATTCGCAATTGCGAGCAGCGCTTCCGGTGCGCGCGGATGCTGCGGGTAGTTCTTCACCACACCTTGCCAGGTCGCCGTCGAGCCCTTGTAATCCCGCAGCGCATACAGCGCGTTGCCTAGCCAGTACTGCGCGGTCGGCTGGTAAGGGCTGTTCGGATACTTGGAGATGAAGCTGCGGAACGCCGTTGCCGCATTCTTGAAGTCGCCGTTGCGGAACAACTGTGAAGCCGCGTTGAACGAATCGGTTTCACCCGGCTGCACCTCGCCCTGGACGCCGTCCACCGTCTGTTGCTGCGGCTCGAATTTCTTCAGCCGTGTGTCCAGATCGGTGTAGTAGTCCTTCTGCTGTTTTTGCAGCGTGGAGAGTTGGTTGCCCATATCCTCGTTCTGCCCACGCAACGTCGCAACCTGCTGATTCAGCTGATCGAGGCGGTTGGACTGATCGAGGATCGTGCGCTGTGCGGCCGACAGTTGGCTCGACAGGCTATCGGTCTTCGAACGCAGATCGAGAATGGCCTGGCGGGCCTGATCGTCGTCGAAGATGCCCGCATGCGCGGGCACAGCCGCGAAGGCCGTGCCCGCGACGCAGGCCGCTGCGGCAAACCGCAGCCAGGAGAAACGATGCGTCATTCGGCTCATCACCTGTTACTTACTGTTGGTACACGAGGTCGGCGCGGCGGTTTTGTGCCCACGACGATTCGTCATGACCGGTCGCTTGCGGCTTTTCCTTGCCGAGGCTCACGGCTTCCATTTGCGAGTCCGCCACGCCCATCAGCGCCAGCGAACGGCGCACAGCTTCAGCACGCTTCTGGCCGAGTGCCAGGTTGTACTCGCTGGTGCCGCGTTCGTCGGTGTTGCCCTGGATCAGGACGTGACGTTCCGGATGGCTCTTCAGGTATTGCGCGTGTTGTTGCAGAAGCGATTGGTAGTCGTCCTTGACCGAGTAGCTGTCAAAGTCGAAGTAGATGCTGCGCTTGGCGAGCGGGCTGTTCGGGTCGTTCAGCGGATCGACGTTGACCTGAGTGACATCAGTCGGATTCGGTTGCGTCGAAACTGCACCACCCTTGTTAGCGTTTTCGTCGAGCTTGACGCCCGAGTGACATGCAGCCAGCGCACCGACCATCAATACGGCAAATGCGAAACGAAGTTTTGACATCATTTTGTTACTCTCCTTGTGTTATTGCATCAACAGTTACTGCATAAACGGGCCCCAGGACGGCTCGCGTACGCTGCCACCCTGAACGGACAGGACCTGCCGAGTGCGACCATCGGTCGATACTGCGGCCAACACGCCACGGCCGTTCACCTGTGTGGCGTAAAGAATGTACTGACCGTTCGCCGCGAAGCTCGGCGATTCGTCATGTGTGGTGTCCGTCAGGCCCGTGGCCGTATTGCCTTGCAGGTCCTGGATATACAGCTTGAAGCCGCCGCCGACACGCGAGATATAGGCGAGCTGCTTGCCGTCCGGGCTGATGCGCGGGCTGGTGTTGTAGTTGCCCGTGAAGGTCACGCGCTGCGCGGCGCCGGCGTTTTCGCCTTGTGCTGACATCTTGTAGATCTGCGGTTGACCGCCGCGGTCGCTGGTGAAATAGATCGACTGGCCGTCAGGAGAGAAGCACGGTTCAGTGTCGATCGAGGTGCCTTGCGTCAGGCGACGCAGGCCGCTGCCGTCGGCATTGACGGCGAAAATCTGCGTGTTGCCGGTGCGCGAAAGCGCGACGGCCAGTGTGCGGCCATCCGGCGACCACGCCGGCGCACTGTTGTTACCCTTCTGGTCCGATACGATCACGCGGCGGCCCGTAGGCAGGTCGTGGATATAGACGATCGGCTTCTTCTTTTCGAACGAAACGTAGGCCACCTTGGTGCCGTCAGGCGACCATGCCGGCGAGATGATCGGCTCGGGGCTTGACAGCGCGATGTGCGCGTCCTGGCCGTCCGAATCGGAAATCTGCAACTGATAACGGCCGCCGGTCTTGATGACGTACGAGAGGCGCGTGGCGAACACGCCGCGGCCGCCCATCAGCTTCGCGTAGATGTAGTCCGCGACTTTGTGCGCACTCATGCGTAACCCGCTTTCCGGGCTCACCAGCACGAGGCCACCCAGGCTTTCGCCCTTGACGGTGTCGTACAGTTTAAAACGCACTTCATACTGGCCATTCGGCAAGCGATTCACGCTGCCCGACACGAACGCGTTAGCGCCCTTGGCCTTCCAGCTACCGAGGTCGACGGAGTCTGTTTCGGAGACCGGCGTGCTGCCCGCGTCGATATTTGTGAATTTCCCGCTGCGTTGCAGGTCCTGACGCACGATCGTGCTGACCTGCTGCGGCGAGTTCGCTTCATTGGCGAAATTCGCCGTTGCGATCGGAAACTGCGTGGACCCGACGCCCGTCACGAGGACGTTGAGTTGCGCGTGGGCGGCGCCGCCAACGGCGATCAGGCACGACGCTACAAGTGTCCGCAGGCCTAGCTTGGTCATCAAACTCATGCTGAATGGTTTCCCCAAAAACGGTTTTACTAACACTTCATGACAGCAGAGAGACCCGAAAACAACTAATTCGTTCCCGGGCGCGCCGCGCTGGGCGGGGCACGGCGTCTGCTGTCAACTGACTGTCAAACTGCTGCAATCACCCTGCCGGGCGCAACGTAATCTTGAAGCTGGTCGGCGTCTTCCCGTCGATATCTTGAGGCATCGGATTCGAACGCTGGACAGCCCGCAGTGCCGCATCGTCCCACGCCGGGTTGCCGCTGCTGCGCGAGATCTGCGCGTCCAGAAGCGTGCCCGTCGGCGAGCAGCGCACGGAGATGACAGTCTCCAGGCCTTCCGTTTCGCCGCCCCACGAGATGTTCGGGCGCACCACGCGACGCACCTTGTCGGCGTAACCCGGCGAAGTCGACGTACCGCCCGAGCCGCTACCCGTGCCGCTCTTCGCAAGCCCATTGCCGGTCGAGCCTTCGCCTCCCGCCGAACCTTGCATCTGGGCAAGCCGCGCACGACGTTCCGCATCCAGCTTCTTTGCCTGCGCCGCCGCATCGGCCTGGGCCTTGGCTTTCGCCGCTTTCTGCGCATCGGCCTTCTTCTGCGCGTCAGCTTCGGCCTGTTTCTGCTGTTCCTGCTGCTGTTGTTCTTTCAACTGCTGCTGCTTTTGCTGCTCGGCCAATTGCTGCTGCTTCAGCTTATCGGCCTGCTGCTGTTGCTGTTGTTGCAACTGCTTCTGCTTGGCCGCCGCTGCTTTTTGTGCGGCGAGCTGCGCAGCCTGATCGGCCGCCAGTTGTTGCTGGCGCTTCGCTTCGGCTTCCTGCTGGGCTTGCAGCTTCTGCTGACGCTGCTGCTCAGCCAGTTGCGCCTGGCGGGCCGCTTCCTGTTGCTGGCGTTTCTTTTCCTGCAGCGCGATATCGGCCTGTTCGTCCGGCAACGGCGGGGCAGGGGCTACCGGTACGGGCGGCGGCGGAGGCTGGCGCGGGATGGCCGTATCGGGCACCTCGGTCCATAGTTCGGCTTCCGAGCCGGCCGGCGTGCTGTTCTGCCACTGAATGCCGTGGTACAGGAAGAATCCGAGCAGCGCATGCATCACCAGCGCGAACGCAAAGGCTCGCCCGGTGCCGCGTTCACGCGGTGGCTGGAGCGGGTATTCGGAATTCTTGCGGATCATTGCGATTTGACGAGCAGTCCAACGCGCTTGACGCCCTGAGCTTTCAGCTCGGACATCACATTCATCACGACTTCGTACCGCACGGTCTTGTCGGCCGCGATCACGACCGGCTGGTCGGGATGTGATTGCGCGCGGTCGGCAATGAAGCCGTGCAGGTCGGCCTTCGTCATGTCTTCCTGTTGCTGCGCGCCCGCGTCGTCCTTGTATTTGACGCTCATATTGCCGTCGGCGCGAATATTGACGATCACCGGCGGAGTCTGCTGCTGCGGCGCGGCGCCGCCGACGGTCGGCAGATTAACGATCGACGGGGCGACGAGCGGCGCGGTCACCATGAAGATCACGAGTAGCACGAGCATCACGTCGATGTACGGCACGACGTTGATGTCGGCCATCGCGCGGCGCTGACGGGAGCCGCGCATGCTGGAGGAAGAGCCTGCCATCGTGGACTCCTTACTGTGCCTGACGCTGCAAAATGTTCGAGAATTCTTCGATGAAGGTCTCGAAGCGGATCGCCAGACGGTCGATATCGTGCGCGTAGCGGTTATAGGCGACCACAGCCGGAATCGCGGCGAACAGGCCGATTGCGGTGGCGGTCAGTGCTTCGGCAATACCCGGCGCGACGTTCGCAAGCGTAGCCTGCTGCACGTTGGCGAGGCCGCGGAACGCATTCATGATCCCCCAAACCGTGCCGAACAGACCGATATACGGGCTGACCGAGCCGACCGACGCGAGAAACGCCAGATTGGCCTCGAGCACGTCCATTTCACGCTGGAATGCGGCGCGCATGGCACGGCGTGCGCCGTCGAGAATCGCGCCTGAATCGTTCAGGCGCTTTTCCTTGCCCTTCAGGAATTCGCGCATGCCGGACTCGAAAATCCGTTCCAGTGCGCCGATCGTGTGGCGATTGTTCGCGGCGCTCTGATAGAGCGCCTGCAGGTCGCCGCCCGACCAGAAATCGCGTTCGAAGCGTTCAGTTTGCGCGCGCGCCCGGCGGATCGCAAACCACTTGCGGAAGATGAAAGTCCACGACAACAGCGACAGCAGAAGCAGCAGCGCCATGACGGCCTGCGCCAGCAGGCTCGCATTGAGTACGAGGGAAATGATCGAAAGATCTTGTGTAGTGTTCATAAAGGTTCGTTTTAACGTCCCGGAAGGGGGCGTCCGGCTGCAAGGTCACTCGAAGCTTGCCGTGAGCAAAACGGAAGCATCGGCGATATTGCAAGCCGAACCATGCTTTGTGTTGCTAGATCGATATGAGTTCACTGGCCCCGTAACAACGGGGTTCAGTCGTTGTCCGTTGACAGACCGCGGTCGATCACGCTCGGCCCGCGCCGTAAAGCAGCGAGAACCGGTGGTGGAATCGCGGCCGGCCGCAGTGCAATGCGGTCCACGCAGCCGACCCGGATGGAACCGGTGGCAAGCAGCGTACCGTCCCGCCACGCTTCCTGCGCAAAATCGACGGATGCGCGGCCAAGACGCTCGATTCGGCTGACGACTTTGACGACGTCGTCGAGCCGGGCCGGCGCCCGATAGTCGACTGCGGTGCTGCGCACGATGAAGATTGCGTCTGCTTCGTCGGCCAGCCGGTTCTGGTCGACGCCGCACGCGCGCAGCCATTCGGTGCGCGCCCGCTCAAAAAACTTCAGGTAATTCGCGTAAAACACGATGCCGCCGGCGTCGGTATCTTCGTAGTACACGCGGATTGGCCACGTGAAGCCGATTTCCGTGCCGGGCTGGCGGGTCGACATATTCATGCGGCGCATTTTACCGGAACGCACCCCCCGAGGTCTGTTTCAAGATGTGCGCCCCGCCCGGCGGGCCTCAGCCGCAATTTCAGCCGCGATGAACCGACAAAGCGGAGAACGATTGGGCCACCGGCATCAGCTCGATCGTGTTGATGTTGACGTGGGCAGGCCGTGTGGCGATCCAGTAGATCGAGTCGGCGATATCTTCGGGGGTCAGAGGTTGTACGTTCTCGTACATTTTGGCCGCTTTTTCGTCGTTGCCGCGGAGACGCACGTTCGAGAACTCGGTGCCGCCGCACAGGCCCGGCTCGACGTTGGTTACGCGCAATGCCGTACCGGCCAGATCGGCGCGCAGATTCAGGCTGAACTGGTGCACGAACGCCTTGGTGGCGCCATAGACGTTGCCGCCCGCATACGGCCAGCTGCCGGCTGCCGAACCCAGGTTGAAAATGTGGCCGCGGTTGCGCTCCACCATGCCGGGCAGGAGGGCGTGCGTGATCTGCACGAGGCCCGTGCAGTTGGTCTCGATCATGGTGTTCCATTCGTCGAGATTCGCCTTTTGCGCCGGCTCGACGCCGAGCGCGAGCCCGGCGTTATTGATGAGCACGTCGAGCGCGGCGAAATCGGCGGGTAGCGAGGCCGGCACGGCTTCGACGGCGGCGCGGTCGCGCACGTCGAGCTCATACGGCAGAAGGGCGTCGCCGAGTTCGTCGGCGAGTGCCTGCAGGCGGTCCTTACGGCGCGCGGTGGCGACGACACGATGGCCGCCCTTGACGAAAGCGCGAGCGATAGCGGCGCCGAATCCCGCGGACGCTCCGGTGACGAACACGATCATTGCAGTTCCCTGGTTGGTAAACGAGAAAGGTCCCAAGCCTACTTCCAATGCGGCGCTGCGGCAAGGATGAACCAGCCGTACAAGCGGTTGTGGCAGGGAGGCGGAGCGGGTTCCGGGCGAGCTTTTGTCAGACTTTTGCAAGTCGGCCGTGGCGGCGCCATAACCGGCTTCGTGAGCGCCCGCCGGGCCGGCAGGAAGCCGGTTGCCTATTCGATGCTCTTCCAATAAACTAACGCGCTCATCCCTGCGTGACTGGCGATAGAACCGGTTCAAGCAATCGGGTTCAAGGTGGAACAACCCACCGTGAAGCGCAGGGTGCCGTTTTGCCGTTCGCCTGGGCAGCCGTGATCCGCGCGCATTGATCTGCGCTGGCGGTGGCTGTCCTGCCTCGCGTGTGCGGCGACTCTCTATCCGCCACGTCAGGGCTGGCCCAGCCGCCAGCAGCGCTGCGTACCCTCTACGCAAGATTCGGCGCACGATCCGGTCAACCTGAACACACTCAACGGAATCCGTATGTTTGACAGAGCCCAAAGCACCATCGCCAACGTCGATCCTGAACTCTGGAAGGTCATCGAGCAGGAAAACCGCCGTCAGGAAGAGCACATCGAGCTGATCGCGTCGGAAAACTACACGAGCCCGGCCGTGATGGCTGCGCAGGGCTCGCAACTCACCAACAAGTACGCCGAAGGGTATCCGGGCAAGCGCTACTACGGCGGTTGCGAATATGTCGACATCGCCGAGCAACTGGCGATCGACCGCGTCAAACAACTGTTCGGCGCTGAAGCCGCCAACGTGCAGCCGAACTCCGGCTCGCAGGCGAACCAGGGCGTATTCTTCGCCATGCTCAAGCCGGGCGACACGATCATGGGCATGAGCCTCGCGCACGGCGGTCACTTGACGCACGGTTCGCCGGTCAACATGTCGGGCAAGTGGTTCAATGTGGTGAGCTACGGTCTGAACGAAGCCGAAGACATCGACTACGACGCTGCCGAGAAGCTCGCTCAGGAACATAAGCCGAAGCTGATCGTGGCCGGCGCCTCCGCATTCGCGCTGCGTATCGATTTCGAACGCCTGTCGAAGATCGCCAAGTCGGTTGGCGCGTACTTCATGGTCGACATGGCGCACTATGCCGGCCTGATCGCCGCGGGTGTCTACCCGAATCCGGTGCCGCACGCCGATTTCGTCACCACCACGACGCACAAGAGCCTGCGCGGCCCGCGCGGCGGCGTGATCCTGATGAAAGCCGAGTTCGAAAAGCAGATCAATTCGGCAATTTTCCCGGGCATTCAGGGTGGTCCGCTGATGCACGTGATCGCCGGCAAGGCCGTCGCGTTCAAGGAAGCCCTGTCGCCGGAGTTCAAGACGTATCAGCAGCAAGTCGTCGAGAACGCGCGCGTGCTGGCCGAAACGCTGGTCAAGCGTGGTCTGCGCATCGTCTCGGGCCGCACCGAAAGCCATGTGATGCTGGTTGATCTGCGCGCGAAGAAGATCACCGGCAAGGCCGCGGAAGCTGCGCTCGGCGCCGCACACATCACGGTCAACAAGAACGCGATTCCGAACGACCCGGAAAAGCCGTTTGTCACGAGCGGCGTGCGTCTCGGCTCGCCGGCCATGACTACGCGCGGCTTCGGCGTCAAGGAAGCGGAGCAGGTGGGTAACCTGATCGCCGACGTGCTGGACAACCCGGAAGACGCAGCCACGATCGAACGTGTGCGTGCACAAGTCGCCGAGCTGACCCAGCGCTTCCCGGTTTACCGCTAAGCCGCCATGCACTGTCCCTTCTGCCGTCACGCCGATACGCAAGTTGTGGATTCCCGCGTGTCGGAAGACGGCGCGACGATTCGCCGGCGCCGCCGTTGCCCGGCCTGTGACAAACGTTTCACGACGTATGAACGGGTCGAGCTGGCGTTGCCGTCGGTCGTCAAGAAGGATGGCAGCCGCACGGAATTCGATCGCCGCAAGATCGTCGCAAGCATGCAACTGGCGCTGCGTAAGCGCCCGGTCGCAGCGGACGCGATCGACGCGGCAGTCGCCCGCATTGAGTATCAACTGCTCGGCAGCGGCGAGCGCGAGGTGCGCAGCGAGCGCCTCGGCGAACTCGTGATGAACGAGTTGCGTGCCCTCGATACCATTGCCTATGTTCGTTTCGCCTCTGTCTACCGGCGCTTCGAAGACGTTTCCGAATTCGAGGACGTGATCGAAGAATTTCGCCGCGCCTCTTCTCCTCCCAAGCCGTCCCGCAAGCGCTGATCGCTGTCGCGCCTGAGATTGCGCGCCAGTTTTTATTGTCCGCTGCGTAGGTTCGCGCATCTGCATCTCCGCTCCCGTTATGGTTCGTCACGCGTGCATTTTTGCGCGGGATAGCGTCTGAATGCCACCTGGCCATTCGGCCGATTGTTGACCCGTTTGCGAATCGCTAGATTGGCTGCATTCTTTGAAACGATCAGGGATGCAGATGAAATGGGATGCAGTCCGTTTGAAGCCAAACCGCGGCTTCACGCTTGTCGAAACACTGGCCGTTGTCACGCTTCTCGCGGTGATTGTGGTGATGGCTACACCATCGTTCGTTGCGTGGCACCTGCGGGACCAGGTCGACGCACGCGCGAAAACGCTTGTTTCAACGCTCGCGTATGCGCGCAGCGAAGCGTTGCGCCGTGGGGCTCGCGTCACGGTGTGCCGGATCGACGCGGCGCGCCATTGTCTTGCCGCGGGGCAAGCATGCGGCAATGGCGTCACCGACTGGTCGTGCGGCTGGGCCGTACTGGCCGAGCGCGGTGGCACGCTCTCGCTACTGCGTGCGCATCCTTTGCTCGCAGCCGTCAGCATTTCGGGGACGCAGACAAATCTCACGTTTACGCCGCCGGCAGGGCAGCTGATTGGCACTTTTCGCAGCTTTGATATTGCGCCGCGCGCGCCGTCGAAAGCAACGCAGGGCGACAAGTGGCGGCGCTGCATTCGCATCGCAGCGGGTGGGCGCCCGCGGATTGTCGAGGGTGCGTGTGGAGCCGCATCATGAATCTATACCCGTTGAACCTATGGGTGCGCAGCTATCCAGCAAGGCGCACAACAAGACATAGAGGCAGCTCGCTGATTGAAGTGATGCTGGCTGTTGCCCTGATGGCAGTGACGGCGCTCGGGTTGATCGCCGGTCAATTGTGGACTGCGCGCGAAGCCCGTGCGATGGCAATGCGCGAGCACGCAGCATGGATAGCCGATTCCGTCGTCGAAGCGATGCACGAACCTTCAACAGGGGATTCCGCGATCAGACAATGGCGTACGCGTGCAACGGCACTGTTGCCGCACGGCGACGCGTCGGTAGAGGAAAGCAGCGGGGTGTCCGTCGCGCGTGTCACGTGGGCGGCACTGCGTGATATGCCGCGCGCCGACGATGTCATCGACAAGCCCGCGTCGTGCGGTGGCGCGGATGTGCCCGCGGGCTCTTCATGCGTTGCGCTGGCGTTCGCGAAATGACGCAGCGTAGGGTTATCGCGCGTGGCCATACGCTGGTCGAGTTTGTGATCGCCATTACGCTGGGGCTGGTGGTGACCGCCGGCGCTGTCTCGCTCTATACAACTCAGCGTAGCGTGTTCGAGCGCGCGGGCGATGCGATGCGGATCCGCGAAGCCGGCCTGACCGCGCTGACGTTGATAGGCCAGCAACTTCAAATGGCCGGCTTCGTGCCCGCGGACGTCGCGAGGTTCAATAGTCCGCCGCCGTTATTCGGTTGTTCGGGCGGCCGCCCGACCGGTGCGGATGACAGCGTGGCCTGCGAGGCGTTGCCGAGCCGCTCGGATGGCGTAGTGGTCCGTTATGTCGGGGACAACGTTTCGACCTGGCCGTCAGCGAGCGGCCAGTCGACCGACTGCCTCGGTCAGGTTGTAACGAGCACCAGTGCGGCACTCGGGGGGCGGGCGTGTTGGTGGTCAACCGATACTTTGCCAGGGTCAGTGGTTCGACGGGCGAGCCGGAACTTTACTGCGAAGGCAATGGCAAGGCAGGGTCCGCGCAACCGCTGGTCGAAGGCGTCGAACGCGTGCGACTGAAGTACTGGCTAGCCGGCGGGCCGATTGCAATAGATGCGGCGGCGGTCACGGCCGGTCAATGGACAAAGATCGTCGCCGTCGATCTCTGCGTGCTCGTCCGCGGCGCTCCGCAAGGGCGGCGTGTGCGCTATGTCGATTGC
Organism: Paraburkholderia sediminicola; assembly: GCF_046027825.1. Taxonomy (GTDB): domain Bacteria; phylum Pseudomonadota; class Gammaproteobacteria; order Burkholderiales; family Burkholderiaceae; genus Paraburkholderia; species Paraburkholderia sediminicola_D. Next base: position 11,231 of record NZ_JAQQDU010000124.1, on the reverse strand, counting down.
GACGGCGTGAGCGCGCTTGGTGCCGACATGCGGGCGCGGCAGGCTTTCTGGCGGCGCGTGGCGATACGCAATCACACGGAGGATTCTCTGTGACAGGAGGAGTTTGCAATGCAACGCACCGCGCGGGGTCGAAACATGTGGCACGTCTGATCCGTACCCGCCGTGATCACGCGTTCGCAATCGCGGTACCGTTTTGCCGATCGTCCTGCTGATTTCCGCGATGATGTTGACCACCTCGGTGGCCTGGTTCGAAACATCGCTTGCGGCGGCGCGCAGCGCCAACAACGTGCGCGACTATTTGCAGGCGTTTCATGCTGCGGATTCGGCGCTGAACCTATGTGCCCGGAGCGTGGTTGCTGCGGCGGGCTTCGAGCCGCAGCCAGTGGCGTTTCCCACATCCGGTGAGCCCACGCAATGGAAGCACGAAGCCGCGTTCGAGGCAGGCGCAGTCGCGCCTGTCGCGCAATGGCCCGGATCGCTGCACGCGCCGCAATGTTTGATCGAAGCGTGGCGTCTGAGCACGCGCGCCGATGCCCGAGCCTATTTACTGACTTCGCGTGGTTTTGGCCGGACCAACGAGTCGCAGGTCTGGTTGCAGATGGAACTCGTGATCACAGATGAGCAGATCGAGCGCCATTGGCGTCGCGTCGCCGCACGCCCATTTTGACGGGAGGATCATGACAAGGCCGCAACCATCCGCGTTCACGCTGTTGGAACTGATGATCGCGCTGGCGATAGCTGCCACGCTGGTCGTGTTTGCCGTGCCCTCGTATCGGAGTCATGTCGTGCGAACACATAGGGTCGATGCGGCATCCGCCCTTTATCGGGCAGTGCAGTTCGTCGAGGGAGCGGCAAGTGATGGCGGCGCGACGTTGCCCCCGGGCCTGGATCAGGCGCCGCAATTCGGCACGCCAATCTATCGGTTGCAGGTGCTGCCGGCGGACGACGCAAACGGTGGCTATTCGGTAGAAGCAGCACCGACCGAAATCGGCCCTATGCGCGACGATGCCTGTGGCATCTTCACCCTGGATGCCACAGGTCTGCGAGGCAATAGAAGCGGTGCGAACAGTACAGCACCGGCAAGCGGCGAGTGCTGGAATACGAGCTAAGGCGGGGTACCGGGCAACGAGCCGACCAAGGAATCGAAACTCAATGGAAGGCCAAAAAACCGTTCTTGCGCGGCGCTTCAGTACCCGCTATCGACGGCACTTTCCTTGTCGCGGTTGGACGCGGCGGAATCCTTCTTTATCTGCTGCCAGATTCGATACGCTTCCCAGCCGACAAGCGCAAGGCTGCCCCATTTGAGCACGGGCTTGGCACCCGCTGCAATGGTCGAGCGCAACGGCTTGGCCAGTAGCAGCGAAGCGATCGAACTGATGAACGGATACTGTTTGAGGAGTGCGCCGATGCTGCTCGCGTTGAGAAAGCTCGTCTTCGATCCGCTGCCCGTGCGCAGACCACCGAAGCCCGGCACAATGAATTTGAGCCAGCTGAAGTGCGTGACGGCCTGTCGCAACTGGATGGTTGCCTGAGCGAGTTCCATGCGTTCGACATCCGCGCGCACCATGAGCAGTTCCTTGCGTAGCGCTCGCAGGTGCGGCGCACTCAGATCTCGGGCCTGGGGGCGTCGGTTGCGAAAGGCGGTATCGGAATGGCTTTGGCTCATGGCGTGTCGGCGGCAGTGGAAGTGGGGCGGTAAAACTGTGCTGCAAATCGCTCGAGGTGTTGACGAAGTATCTGCGAAGGCGCGGGGCGTTGAGGCACGCCCATGAGCCCGTTACGTCTGCCGCATCACGGTTTGCGGAACAGGTCGCGGTCTTTTTCGAACTCGGCAAGGGTGGCTTCGAACACCATTGGGGCATTGCGCAAACCGCTGCGCGCTTTCAGCGCACAGGCGATCCCTGCAATGGCATAAACCACCGTGATGCAGGCGAGCGCTTGCCATCGATAGGTGTCCCAGAACGCGATGGCAATAAGCGCCGTCAATGCGATCAGGGCCATTGTTGCGAGCATCATGGCCGCGAGGCCGAGGAACAGCACGCCGATCAGACGGTCTTTTTCTTCGGCGAGTTCGATGCCGACCAGCTCGAGCCGCGTTTGCATCATGGCAAACACGGATCCGATGATACGGCGCAACGGACTATGTTCGCCGTGCTGCGATTGTGTTTCGATCGTCATGGCTTTGGGCGTTGCGCGTGAAGGCCTAACCGGCGCGCGAAAACGCGCGCGCCAAAAGAAGCGGACCGGCCAGACGTGCGCCGGTCAACTCGATTCGCGGGTGTGCCGGACGCGGTTTGCCCGGCAGCGTCACCCGTGTTACTTGCGGTTGATCAACAGCCCAAGCAGTACACCGACGCCCGCGGCGATGCCGATGGATGCCCACGGATGCTCATGCACGTAATCGTCGGTGGCGCGTGCGGCCTTCTTGCCTTTCTCGACCACCACGACCTGCACGTCAGCCGCCTTTTCCTTAGCCTGCTTCAGGCGCGAAAGCGCCGTTTCACGCAGTTCCGAAGCGCGCTCGCCGGTGGCGCTCGCGGCCTGTTTCAGCAAATCTTCAGCGTCCGCGAGGACGGTTTTGATATCCGACATCAATCTCTCCTTGTTGACTTCCGACATTGACAGCTCCCTTCGTCTCACGCTACGCGTGAATCGTAACCAAAGATACGGCCGCTGGCGAGCGCAGCGCTCGATTCATGAAAACGAACGCACGAACCGTTCCTGGTTGAAGCAAAGTCTTAAAAACTCCACCTTTGCAGCACCATGCAGCAAAGCTTGTCTAAGATGGAGTTGATCTGTCCCGCAAAGTTTCCACTAAATTGGTGAAAATTACAAAAACGCATAAGGTAGTGACGCGATGTTGGTTCGTTGTGTACTGTCACTCCCGTATGCTGTAGTTTTGCCAGGGCGCCTAGCTAGGGGCGCTTAGCCAGGCGCGCTACAGCGGGGCGTCGCGCGCGAATGCTTACCCGGAATGTCCGAACACAATCAAGGAGCTGCTTAATGAGTCTACGTCTTGGCGATATCGCACCGGATTTTGAACAGGAGTCGAGTGTCGGCCGCATCAAGTTCCACGAATGGCTGGGCGATAGTTGGGGCGTGCTGTTCTCGCACCCCGCCGACTTTACGCCGGTCTGCACGACCGAGCTGGGTCTGACGGCGAAGCTGGCCGGCGATTTCGAGAAGCGCAATGTCAAGACGATCGCTTTGTCGGTCGACAGTGCTGAATCGCACAAGGAGTGGATCAAGGACATCAACGAGACGCAAGCCGCCAATGTCGGCTTCCCGATTCTCGCTGACGGGGACCGCAAGGTCTCTGAGCTGTATGACATGATTCACCCGAACGCCAATGAAACGTTCACGGTCCGGTCGCTGTTCGTGATCGATCCGAAGAAGAAGGTGCGTTTGACCATTACATACCCGGCCAGCACGGGGCGCAACTTCGATGAAGTGCTGCGCGTGATCGACTCGCTGCAACTCACCGACAATCACTCGGTCGCCACGCCCGGCAACTGGAAGCAGGGTGATGACGTGGTGATTGTGCCGTCGTTGAAGGACGAAGAAGTCATCCGCCAGAAATTCCCGAAGGGCTACAAGGCGCTGCGTCCGTACTTGCGTCTGACGCCGCAACCGAACAAGTAAGCGGCTGATGAGTCGCGAAGCGCGCCGTTAGCGTCAAGGCGGTGCCGCAATGGAAAAAGGCCGGTTCAAAAGATGAACCGGCCTTTTCCTTTTCTACGCTTCGATTTTCTATTCAGCGGTCAGGATCACACTCCGTCATCACCGCCATTGGCGCATCAGAAAAACGCCTGAATTCCCGTCTGTGCTCGCCCGAGAATCAGCGCGTGAATGTCGTGCGTACCTTCATACGTGTTCACGACTTCCAGATTGACCAGATGCCGCGCGATGCCGAACTCGTCCGAGATACCGTTGCCGCCGAGCATGTCGCGCGCGAGCCGTGCGATGTCCAGCGCCTTACCGCACGAATTGCGCTTCATGATCGAGGTGATCTCGACGGCGGCCGTGCCTTCGTCCTTCATCCGGCCGAGGCGCAGCACGCCTTGCAGGCCGAGCGTGATTTCGGTTTGCATGTCGGCGAGCTTCTTCTGGATCAACTGGTTCGCGGCGAGCGGCCGGCCGAACTGCTTGCGATCCAGCACGTATTGACGCGCCGTGTGCCAGCACGCTTCAGCCGCGCCGAGCGCACCCCAGGCAATACCATAGCGTGCCGAGTTCAGGCAGGTGAACGGACCGCGCAAGCCGCTGACTTCGGGGAAGCGGTTTTCTTCGGGCACGAACACTTCGTCGAGAACAATCTCGCCGGTGATCGACGCACGCAGACCCACCTTGCTATGGATGGTCGGCGTCGACAGCCCCTTCCAGCCTTTCTCGAGAATAAAGCCGCGGATCGAATCCTTGCCGTCCTCTTCGAGCTTTGCCCATACGACGAACACGTCAGCAATCGGCGAATTGGTGATCCACATCTTGGCGCCCGATAGCGAATAGCCGCCGTCGACCTTCTTCGCCCGCGTGATCATGCTGCCCGGATCGGAGCCGTGGTTCGGTTCGGTCAGCCCGAAGCAGCCGATCCATTCGCCGGTGGCGAGCTTCGGCAGGTACTTCTGCTTTTGCGCTTCCGAGCCGAATTCGTTGATCGGCACCATGACGAGCGACGACTGCACCGACATCATTGACCGGTAGCCGGAATCGACGCGCTCCACTTCACGCGCGATCAGGCCATACGCCACGTAGTTCAGACCGGGGCCGCCGTATTGCTCGGGAATCGTCGGGCCGAGCAGGCCGAGTTCGCCCATCTCGCGGAAGATTTCGATGTCGGTCTTCTCGTGACGGAAGGCCTCGAGCACGCGCGGCTGCAGCTTGTCCTGCGAGTAAGCGGCGGCGGCGTCGCGCACCATGCGTTCGTCTTCCGTGAGCTGCTGATCCAGCAACAGCGGGTCTTCCCAGTGAAACTGCGCGGCCTCTGCCATGACGTATCTCCTGATTCCTTGCTTGAATAAACCGTATCTGAGCTTGACTTGAGTTCCGCTATGCGGAACAATGTTTTGCAAACCACGCCCGAGTGTATCACCCCATGACGCCCACATCCACTCTCTCCGACCCGCTCGACGAGCGCAAATTCGTCGTCGCCCTTGCACGTGGGCTGGACTTGCTGCGCGCGTTCAAGCCGGGCGAAACGATGCTCGGCAATCGCGATTTCGTCGAACGCACGGGTTTGCCGAAGGCAACGGTCAACCGTTTGGCCTACACGCTGACCGTGCTCGGCTATCTGCGGCTCGACGAAACCCTGGGTAAATATGCGCTCGACGCCGGCGTGCTGTCGCTCGGTTTCGCGTTGCTCTCGGGTACCGACACGCTTGAACTTGCGCGCCCGCATATGCGTACCTTCGCACGCGAAGTGGGCGCCGCGGTGTCGCTCGGATGCCGCGACGGCCTGGACATGATTTATCTGGAGACAATCCGCAGCGAAACCGCGCTGACGCTCGGACTCGCCTCCGGTTCGAAACTGTCGATGCTGACCAGTTCAATGGGGCGCGCGTATCTGGCGGTACAGCCGTTGGATGTGCGTGCTGCCTTGCTGGTGGAGCTTAAGAAGGCCGCGGGCAAAGAGGGCGCTGCGTTGCTGGCGGACGCCGAGAAGGAAATCGAAGCGTTCGCGCAGGAACGCTGCTGCTATTCGTTCCGCGCGTGGCATGACGACGTCAATGCGGTGGCGGTACCGTTTCGCGAGCCGCGCGAAGGCCGCTGGCTGGTGCTGAGTTGCAGCGGGCCGGCGTCGTCGATGGGAGAGGAGGTGTTTCGGGAGACTGTGGCGCCGCGCCTGAAGGCGCTGGCGCGTCGCCTGGGTGATACCGCTTAAGCGGGCGGGTTAAGCGCCCGGCAGCTACCCCAATCACACCGCCCGATCATGATAGTGCGCCGTGAACAGCGGCCCTTGCACGAAGCGCACGTCGTACTGCTGCAGCGCGACGAATTGCGGTTCATCCACCACCCGATTGAAGATCAGCGGAATCCGCAGCCGGCTCGCATAGCCGACTAGCGGCTTCACCATGGCATCGCGCAAAGCGATCGCCGCATCCATCTTGATGAAGTCGAGCCGCGCCGTTTCCGACACCGACAGAATCTGCCCAGCGTTCGACAGATTGCCCGCCACCTTGAAACCGTAGCGCTGATAGCTCGTGGTCAGATAGCCGAGGAAGGTCTTGTGCGCGACCGCGGCCGCCGGCAACTCGATCACCACCCGCGACGGGTTCAGTCCGAACGACACCAATATGGTCGAGAAATGCCGTCCATGGTCGTACTTGACGCTCTTGAGCAGCCGCTCGTGCACGCGCAGAAACAGCAGCCCGTGGCGCTGCGCACCGAAGAAATTGATTGCATGCAGCGCGCGTGACATGCGGTCGAGCGCGACCAGTTTCTGATCGTCCGCGATTCGCTCGAAGGGATCGAAGATATCAAAGGGTGCGCTGTCGAGACGATGCGTGACCGCCTGAAACCCAAGCTCGTCGCCAAAACGGTCCACGCCCTCAGCACCCGACGACAACGACTGCGCCAACGCATGCACGCTGATATCGAAGATCGGCTCATAACTACTGGCGAGTTCGATGCCGTCGAACTGCGCTAGCGCGATCTCGCTATGCACACCGGTTCCCATCGCCAGATGTTCGCCGAGAAATGGGTGATCGGCGGCGCGTGCAATCAGGTTAGGGATGGTCGGAGGAATCATGTAGGCGTGTGGATGGCGATAGGTAAGCGCTAGGCGCTCGGCAACGCGATCTGGTTGCCTCATCCACTGATGGTAGCAGTCCGGACCGCGCGCACTTGAACAAAATGCTCATAACGTTATCGGCCGAACGCTTGTCGCCACGGCCTGCTGGCGCTTTCGCGGCCCACTTTCAGGGTATACGTTAATTTCACTATCCGTAATTAGTTTTACCATACGTAAATTGCAGCGCGGCTGCGATGGCGGTCTTGTATGCGTTGTCGTTTCCTTGGCGGGAAAGGGCGCGTTTCCTGATCGCCGGCCACGCCCGCGCCGGTACAAGACAATCCAGTCAGGATGAGGGGACGACCCAATGAGCGCCAAACCGGCTGCGGCCGCCGCCAATGTGATCGAAGTCGAGCGCGTGCTCGGCGAAACGCATCACCCGGCATTTCAGTTGATGTTGCTCGCGCTATGCGGGCTGTGCCTCGTGATCGACGGCTTCGACGCGCAAGCGATGGGCTACGTCGCGCCGAGCGTGATCGGTGAATGGCATGTCTCGAAGGCGGCGCTCGGGCCTGTGTTCAGCGCCAGTCTGTTCGGCATGTTGCTGGGCGCGTTGGGCTTGTCGGTGCTGGCTGACCGAATCGGCCGGCGTCCGGTGTTGATCGGCACGACGTTTTTCTTCGCGTTGTCGATGCTGGCCACGCCCTTCGTCACGACGATTCCCGCATTGATCACACTGCGCTTCATCACCGGGCTTGGTCTCGGCTGCATCATGCCGAACGCGATGGCGCTGGTCGGCGAGTTCTCCACCCCGGCGCATCGCGTCAAGCGCATGATGCTGGTGTCGTGTGGCTTCACCCTGGGCGCGGCGTTAGGCGGTTTCATCAGCGCCGCGCTGATTCCTGCGTACGGCTGGCGCGCGGTGTTCTGGGTGGGCGGCACGGTGCCCTTGCTGCTTGCGTTTGCGATGCTGGCAGCGTTGCCGGAGTCGCTGCAATTCCTCGTCCTCAAAGGGCGCAGCGATCGCGCGTTGCGCTGGCTCGCGAAGTTCGATCCGACGCTGCCGATCGATGCGAACACGCGTGTCGTCGTGCGTGAAAAGGGCAACGGCGGCGCACCGGTCGCCGAACTGTTCCGTGCGGGCCGCGGCCCTGTCACACTGATTTTGTGGGCGATCAGTTTCATGAACCTGATCGATCTTTATTTCCTGTCGAACTGGCTGCCCACGGTGATGCGCGATGCCGGTTATTCGCCGGGCACGGCAGTGATCGTCGGCACGGTCCTGCAAACCGGTGGCGTGGTCGGCACCTTGTTGCTCGGCTGGTTCATCGAGCGTTTTGGTTTTGTGCGCGTGCTGTTCGTGTGTTTCGCGGGCGCGGCGCTGGCGGTCGGCACTATCGGTACGGTGGCGCATGCGCTGCCGTGGCTGTTGCTTGTCGTGTTCGCGGGCGGCTTCTGCGTGGTTGGCGGACAGCCGGCGGTCAACGCGCTGGCCGGCCATTTTTATCCGACTACGCTGCGCTCCACCGGCATCGGCTGGAGCCTGGGTATCGGGCGCATCGGGTCGGTGATCGGGCCGCTGGTCGGCGGACAACTGATCGCGCTGAACTGGTCGAATGAATCGCTGTTTCATGCGGCCGCTGTGCCGGTGCTGTGCTCCGCGTTGCTGGTGATCGCGCTGGCCGCGGCGACGCGGCAACGCGGCAACCCATCCGAGCCGCAAACGGCGTGAGACAGATGGCGCACGTCGACAGATCAAGTATCAACGGAGAACCTTGTATGGACACCCAAACCCGCACGCCGAATACCGCCAGTTCGCGGCTCGAAATCGAGCCGGGCTATCAGTCGGGCTTCGCGAACGAATTCGCAACGGAGGCCTTGCCGGGCGCGTTGCCCGAAGGCCGCAATTCGCCGCAACGCGCGGCGTATGGCTTGTACGCCGAGCAACTGTCGGGTACCGCATTCACTGCGCCGCGCGGACATAACCGCCGTTCGTGGCTGTACCGGATTCGTCCGGCGGCAGTTCATAAGCCGTTCACCCAACTGCCCTCGGACCGGCTCGTCGCCAACTTCGCCGAGGTGCCCCCGACGCCGCCGAACCAGTTGCGCTGGGATGCGTTGCCGATGCCTACCGAGCCGACCGATTTCGTCGACGGCTGGGTGACGATGGCGGGCAACGGTTCAGCCGAAGCGATGAACGGCTGCGCGATCCACCTGTACGCGGCGAACCGCTCGATGAAGGATCGCTTCTTCTACAGCGCCGACGGTGAATTGCTGATCGTGCCGCAGGAAGGCCGCCTGCATATCGCCACGGAAATGGGTAGGCTCGATGTCGAGCCGTTCGAAATCGCGGTGATCCCGCGTGGCGTGCGCTTCGCGGTGAGCCTGCCGGATGGCACGGCGCGTGGCTATATCTGTGAGAACTTCGGCGCGCTGCTGCGTCTGCCGGATCTCGGCCCGATCGGCTCGAACGGCCTCGCCAACCCGCGCGACTTCCTCACGCCGCATGCCGCTTACGAAGATCGCGAAGGCGACTTCGAACTCGTCGCCAAGATGAACGGCAATCTGTGGCGCGCGGACATCGGCCATTCGCCGCTCGACGTCGTGGCATGGCACGGCAATTACGCGCCGTACAAGTACGACCTGCGCCGTTTCAACACGATCGGTTCGATCAGCTTCGACCATCCGGACCCGTCGATTTTCCTGGTGCTGCAATCGCAAAGCGATACGCCGGGTGTCGACACGATCGACTTCGTGATTTTCCCGCCGCGCTGGCTCGCGGCCGAAGATACGTTCCGACCGCCCTGGTTCCATCGCAACGTCGCGAGCGAATTCATGGGTCTTGTGCACGGCGTGTACGACGCAAAGGCCGAGGGCTTCGTGCCGGGCGGCGCGAGTCTGCACAACTGCATGTCGGGTCATGGGCCGGACGCGGATACCTTCGAAAAAGCTTCGCATAGCGACACGTCGATGCCGAAGAAAGTCGGCGACACGATGGCCTTCATGTTTGAAACGCGCACGCTGATCAAGCCGACCCGTTTCGCGCTCGAAACCGCGCAATTGCAGGCGGATTACTACGAGTGCTGGCAAGGTCTCAAGAAACACTTCAACCCGGAGCAACGATGAACGCTTTGAGCGATCTTCAAGCGACGCTCGATCCGTCGCGCAAGAGCTGGGTCGAGTCGGCGAACGACTCGACCAACGATTTTTCGATCCAGAACCTGCCGTTCGGTATTTTCAGCGATAAGACCAACGGAACGCGCCGCGTGGGCGTAGCGATTGGCGATGAGATCGTCGATCTCGCCGCGCTGCAAACGGCGGGCGTGCTGAAGGTATCGAAGGAAGCTGTTTTTGCGAGCGACACGCTCAACGATTTCATCTCGCTTGGCCGCGATACGTGGCGCAGCGTGCGCATCCAGTTGAGCACTCTGCTGGCACGCGACACCGCGACCTTGCGCGACGACGCTGCCTTGCGTTCGAAAGCACTGGTGCGTCAGGCCGATGCGCAACTGCATCTGCCCGTACGGATTCCGGGCTACACCGATTTCTATTCGTCGAAGGAGCACGCGACGAACGTTGGCTCGATGTTCCGCGATCCGAAGAATGCGCTGTTGCCGAACTGGTCGGAGATGCCGATCGGTTACAACGGACGCGCCTCGTCGGTAGTGGTGAGCGGCACGCCGGTGCGGCGTCCTAACGGCCAGTTGAAACTACCGGATCAGGAGCGTCCCGTGTTCGGCGCATGCCGCAAGCTGGATATCGAACTGGAGACGGGTTTTGTGATCGGCGGCGGCAATGCACTCGGCGAGCCGATTGCCTGTGCCGATGCCGAAGCGCACATCTTTGGCATGGTGCTGCTGAACGACTGGAGCGCGCGGGATATTCAGCAATGGGAATACGTACCGCTTGGTCCGTTCAACGCGAAGACATTCGCGACGACGATCTCGCCCTGGATCGTGACGCTTGACGCGCTCGAACCGTTCCGCGTCGAGCAGCCGACGCAGGAGCCGCAACCGTTGGCCTATTTGCGCCACGACGGCAAGCACGCATTCGACATCTCGCTTGAGGTGACATTGCGGCCGCAATCGGCGAAGCAGGCGACCACGATCTCGCGGACCAACTTCAAGCACATGTACTGGACGATGGCGCAACAGCTCGCACATCACACAGTGTCGGGCTGCAATACGCGGGTTGGCGACCTGATGGGTTCGGGCACGATCAGCGGCCCGACGGCCGACTCGTGCGGCAGCTTGCTCGAGTCCACATGGAACGGCAAGAATCCGCTGGAATTGAAGGAAGGCGGCACGCGCGGGTTTATCGAAGACGGCGACGAACTGACGCTCGCCGGCTGGTGCCAGGGAGACGGGTACCGCGTGGGCTTCGGCACATGTGTCGGGGAAATTTTGCCCGCACAGAAGTAACGGCAGGCAGAAGTAACGACGTCAACGAAGCTTGCCGCCTCGCATGAAAACGGGGAAGCCATAATGGCTTCCCCGTTTTCATA
>NZ_JAQQDU010000123.1:0-22050 GCF_046027825.1 Paraburkholderia sediminicola | reverse complement strand
CCTGGTGGGCGATCTGTTCACGGTCGTCCCTGAACTGGCGAGTGAGATCCAGACGCAGGCGTAGCAGTAACCTGCGATGGCGATGTCCCGTGGCGTGGTCGTTGCCGGTGTAGGTAAAGCAGTCGTGCAGAGCTGTACGACTCGTTGTTTGCAACGCTGACTTCGCCTCGCCCATCGAGCACGTGCTGAGATCCCGGCACGTGCGTCACTCAGTCTGACACTCGCGAAGCAATTCAATTAACCGTTCCGCCGGCTCGGGGAGCGAGCTGCCGCTGCGTGTGACGATTCCAAGCGTTTGAGCAGGCGAGCGAAGCGGGATGGGTAAGATCCGTATAAGGCCATGCGCTGAGAAAATATTCGCAGTGTGGGTCGGCAGCAGCGCGACAAGCTTGTCGCGCTGCTGAAGCATAGCCAGTGTTGCGTAGGTCGAGGCGGTTGCAATACACTGCGGTGGCGTCGGAATACCGGCGAGGTCGAATTCCCGTTCCAGCAACGTGCGCAACGGCATACCCGTGGGATAGCTGATCCAGTTCTGGCCAGCCAGGTCGCGCAAGGTCAGACCCGGTTTCGAGGCCGCGGCGTGGCCGGGTCCGGCCACGACCGAAAGGGGCTCCTCGCCTAGCGGCAGATAGAGATACTTGGCTTTATCGGCGCTCACGCTAGATCTTCCGATGACGATGTCGAGGCGACCTTCATCCAGATGCCTGAGCAACTCCGCGCTGGTTCCCTCGACTATCTCGATTGCGATGTCGGGTTGTAACTCACGCAAGCGCAACAATGCCGGCACCGCCAGGTTGGACATCGCTCCCATTATTGCGCCGACAGCGAGCCTTACGCCGTGCCCGCTGCGCAGATCGACCAGATCGTCACAAAGCGTACTTAAGTCGGCAGCCATCAGTCTCGCGTAGCGGATCATGCGGCTACCGAACTGATTGGGTACGACGCCGCGTGGGGAACGGTCAAATAGCCGCTCCTCCAGAATTGACTCGAGCTCGTGCAAGGCTTTGCTTGCCGCCGATTGCGTCATTGAAAGCGCGGTGGCGGCCTTGTGGAGCGAGCGGTACTCGTCCAGCGCGATCAAAAGCTGTAGTTGTCTCAGGCGAAGGCCGGAGAGCATGGTGTTAAGCATATTCTTCATTCGTGGGCGTTTCCAGCCTTTAGTGCATGAGCGTGTCCGAGCGCTGCGTCCCAAATAATAATTCAGGTTGGTACTATTTTTATACCACGCGTGCTCTTGCCGCGCATGTTTTCTGCCGGGGTTAATTCGTGCGGCAGTATTTCGCTATGCTAATAGTTGACGCCTCGGAGGCCTATCGTCTTTACGCCGACGCGTCATCGACGCCGTCTCTGTATTTCATGCGTATAAAGCATTTTCCTTCCCCTGCGTATCGGTCTTATGATCAATTTTGCCCGGTGCACCAAAGAGCTGATAGGCGTGAGAATCGGAAGCGGGTCGCGCCACCCGGCGCAATCGCCAGGCCGGAATTGGACGCTTTGAAGCAGAGAGGACGGGCGGCGTGCACGCGGTGTCGTTCGGAACCAAAAAGGAAAGAGGATGACGAAAACACACATTACTCCCGATGACAAACACGTACCGCTCGATATCAACCGCGCGGACATCATCGAACAGGTGAGAGCCGCTTTCGAGCGGTATCAGAAGGCGCAGGCTGAACAGGATCTGGAGGCGCTCGATCACCTGTTCTGGGACAGTGAGCAGACGATTCGCTTTGGCATGCGCGAGACGGTTTGGGGTAAGTCGGCGATTCGCCAGTTTCGTGGTACGCGTCACAGGCCGACGGCTGCTGGGCGCATTGAACACCTGAGTATTGCGACGTTCGGCGACAGTTTCGGGGCGATGACCGCAAGCTTTCGCCGCAGCGACGTCGAGGCTGGACTGGGTCGCTGGACCCAGACTTGGGTACGTTTCGACGACGGCTGGAAAATTGTCGCGACGCACGTGAGTCCTGCGCCGGATGAGACGCCTACTGAAAACGAGCCGACCGATCCACACATTCGCTAAACTGCGGCGGTGCTCCCGCCGTCCGGGTTGCCCACCGGATGGGTGATACCGGTGATCAGAAGCCGCAGCAACTGCCGCAATTCCACCATGCCGGAGGCCATGTCGCGATTATCATCGCCGATCCACCGCCTCACTTCCGCGGAATAAATGGCGAAAATCGCGCGTGCGATTCGCGCATCGGCTGTGGCCGTGCGAATCTCCCCACGCTCGCGCGCGGCCGTCACGAGCGCCGTGAGCCGCGCCATCATCGCATCGCGTCCCTGGTAGATTTTGCGCGCCTGCTCACCCTCCGAGTAGAAGTTAAGTTCGCGAAGGGTGAGCCGGGCGAGTGTCGGCTGCATGTCAAAGAACGTATAGAAGATTTGCCAGACGTAAAGCAGTTGATCGAGCAGCGGGATATCTGTCGGCACGTTGTCGAACGCGCGGCGATTCATCTCCAGCAGGTCGTCCGTGACGACGAGAAAGAGCAGATCGCGCTTGTTGGATGCATACGAAAACAGCGTGCCGAAACCCACCTCAGCTCGCACGGCGATCTGCCGCAACGTCGTGTCATCGAAGCCGCCCGTGGTAAATAGGTCGTAAGCCGCCGCCCGGATGCGCCGCAGCTTGTCCGCCTTGTTCTGCTCGCGGCGGCCGGCAGGTGCGACCAGACCGGTGTCGGGCTGCGCGGCGGGAGGCTGCTGCTGCTGTGCTTTACGCTTCACTGTTCTGGTTCGCACGATGGGGGGGTCCATTCTAGCAGCGCGTGCTCTAACGCTGGCAGCGCAAACGAGCGAATTCCGTTCATCGTGATGGGACGCGATTAAACCAACAACCGGTCGCGCCGCGCTACGGGGCAAGTCTTTCCTCTAGTCGGGGGTGCGCCAGACAGATTGCGGAAGATGATTTCTTTCGTTACTATCACATAATGAAGAATACCCCGCAAATAGGCATCGATACTATCGACGCCGTCGCACGGGCCCACCGGCGCGCGGCCAGCATGTCGCTGGGCGATACGAACATTGGCATCCTGATCAGGTTGAATCACGGTTTCGTGATGGATTGGCTCAACCGTCATCTGGCGCCGTTCGGCGTGACCAACGTGTGCTACTTCACGATGGTGATGCTATACAGTACGCCGGACAATCTGGCCAATCCATCCGATCTGTGCCGCGCCACGGGGGAGACGCGCGGGAACATGACGCGTATCTGCGACGAACTGGTCGAGAAGGGCCTGATCCAACGGATCACGAATGCCGACGACCGCCGCCGGGTGGACTTGTCCTTGACGGATGAGGGCATTGCAATGCTGCGACAGATCGTTCCAAAGCTGCGCAAGGAAATCGCGGGTGTCTACAAGGCGTTCACTGAGGAAGAGAAGAGCACGCTCGTCGGCCTGCTGACAAAGCTTAATCAGGCCTTTGTCGCCAATCTCTGAGGCGGCGGCGTGGCAGGCGGCTGGCTACGCGTTGGTTCAGTCCGCAGCGAACGCAATCACACTTTTTGTCGGGGCGTGGCCGAGTTTGCACTGTTCGATCGCGGCCGGACCGTCCGCAATGTCAACGACAGTGGGCCTCGGAAAGCAGAGTGATCCGGACGCCACCCGGCCGGCAATCTCGGCAAGGCGTTTGGCGTCGGGATGTACTTGAAACCATTGGCCGCGCTTGCCAGCCGGCGCACGCCGCGCCACATCCGGCGCGACTGTGCTGAGAAGACGTCCACGCGCCGACAGCACCTCCCATGAGCGTTCAAGCATGGCCGGCCCGACCAGGTCCAGCACGAGGTCGACGTCCTTCACTTGCCGCGCGAAATCGATGGACGGGTAGTCGATGACTGTATCGGCGCCGAGCGTCCGCAGGCGCGCTGCATGAACCGCCCTTGCCGTGCAGATCGCTACGCCACCTGCTTCGTGCGCCAGCGTCACCACCAGGCTGCCCACGCCGCCAGCGGCGCCGTGAATCAGCACGGTTTCGCCGCGCTCGAGTGCTCCCACCTCGAATAGAAGTTGCCACGCGGTCAGCGCGACGACGGGTAAGGCGGCGCCGACGTCGTCGGGAATGGCATCGGGCGCGTGGGCCAGCAGGGCGGCCGGCACGACGACATAGTCCGCATAGGCGCCCGGGGCGACGGTGTATGCCATCGCGCGGTCGCCGACCCTGAATGCTTCGACGCCTGCGCCTGTCTCGCACACCTCGCCGGCCAACTCGATCCCTAGTGTGAAGGGTGGTGAGAATGGGAACGCATCCTTGAGCAGTCCCTCCCGCATCTTCCAGTCGATCGGGTTGACGCCGGCCGCGCCTACCCGGATCAACACGTCGCCCGGACCTGGTGGCGAAATGGCGACGCGCTCGGTCACCACCTGGTCCATACCACCGTAAGCATGAATACGTAATGCGCGGTTCATTGTCGCGTGCTCCTCGCAGGGGAATTCCCGCACTCTGGCGAGCATGCCGTGATCGTGCATCGTCCTGACGACAAGACAAAGCACTAGTATTGAATTCAATAATCTATTTATGGAGCAGTAAATGGAATTGCTGAGCGACATGCACCTCTTCGTCGAAGTGGCGCGCACTTTGAGTTTCCGGCGGGCGGCAGAGGCGCTGCGGATTCCCAGTTCGACGCTCTCGCGCCGGATCGCTGCTCTCGAAAAGACAATTGGATTGCGCCTGCAGCAACGTACGACGCGGCGGGTCGAACTGACAGGCGAGGGTCGCGCCTACTTTCAGCGTTGCCAAGGCATCGTTGAGCAGGCGCTCATCGCGCATGAGTCTCTGACCGACATCGCGTCGCGACCCATCGGAACGTTGCGCATGTCGGCGCCACGGCCTTGACGGTAGTGCGTGAAAGATTGTCTTGCGAGAAATAGTTGAATTCGGTACTATCTCGTCCGTAATCAAATGACGGCATCCTTCGAAGGGGTGATGTCCTTGGTCGCGCGCGAGTTGCGCTACTTTTTTGTGCATATAGTTACGAAATGAAATATTCATTGTGTTATCACATCGTGCGGCGAGGCAGTGCTGCGTGGCTGGCGGGGGGCGTTGTTTTCCTCGTCGCCGCCTGCGCGCCGCTGCCCGCCAAAGACCACGCACCGCAGCTAGCCCAGCTCACCGGGGAAGAGCTTAGGCCGTCGGTGGCCGCATCATGGCCCGCGGACGGTTGGTGGAAGCAGTTTGGCGACGCCCAGTTGGACGCGCTGGAAAGCCGTGCACTCGCGAACAACCCGAGCATGGCAACGGCGCGCTCGCGGATCGCTCAGGCCGCGGCGGCGGCCGGCGAGGTCCGGGCGAGCGCCGGGATCGATTTGACGGCCGACGCGCAGGCCTCGCGTCAGCTCTATTCGGCGAATTCGTATTACCCGCCGCCGCTCGGCGGCTCGTACACGACGAGCGGTTTGGGCGATCTGAATCTCAGCTACGACTTCGACTTCTGGGGACGCAACCGCAAGGCATTGCAGGCGGCGCTTGGCGAGCGCGATGCAACCATCGCCGAGGCGCACGGCGCCGCGGCTTCGATTTCCGCTTCGCTCGCCAAAACATACTGGCAATGGCAGGCGCTGAACGCGCACATCGCGCACATCGCGCAAACGCAGGCACAGCGCAAGCGGCTCGTGACGCTGAACGCAGGACGCGTGGAAGCCGGTCTTCAGGCGCGTGACGACCTGCATCCGCTGGTTGCCGACGCGGCCACGCCGTCGCGCGACCTTGTACAGCTTGAAACGCAGCGCGATCAGACCGCCGAGCAGCTTCGTGCGCTCCTTGGCGGCGGTTCGCTGCCGCCGCTCGAAGCCCGGCCGCTACCGGATGTCACGTGCGGCGTGCCCGCCGATCTTCACCTCGGCCTGCTCGCACGCCGTCCGGACGTGGCGGCAGCACGCGATCGCGTGGAGGCTTCGCTCGCGCAGGTCGATTCCGCCCGCGCGGCGTTCTACCCGGACATTAGCCTGTCCGCGTTCATCGGCCTGGACAGTCTGCACATTGGCTCGCTGCTGCGCGCGGGGAGCCGGGAAATGGGCGTGACGCCCGCCATCGATCTGCCGCTGTTCGATGCCGGACGGCTACGCACGGCACTCGACAGCCGGCGCGCGGACGTCGACGCCGCAGTTGCGCAGTACAACCAGTCGGTGGTGAATGCGGTCGCTGAGGTCAACGACGCAGTGGTTCGCCTCGACGGGGCCGAGCGCGAACGCGAAGTACTCGGTCAGGAGATCGATGCTCACCGTCGTGGGGTAGCCGGCGCCACGGCGCGGGCCGAGGCGGGTCTCGCCGATCGCATGGATGTCACGCGCGATCAGGTGGCGTTGCTCACTTCGGAAAACGAAGAGGTGGACCGCCATAGCCGCGCGCTCGTCGCGCAAATCGACCTGATCCAGGCGTTGGGCGGTGGGTATAGAGCAGGCGACGCGGTCGCGGTCGCACAGACGAACAAAGCTTCGCGCTGAGATAGCGCGAATCAGAAATGCAGGTAAAAAAATGAGTGAACAAGGTCAGGCGCCGACACAAGGTGCAGCGGGCAACGGCTCGCGTTTCAGGAAAATTGCGGCAGCCGTCGCGCTCTTCGCGGCAGTAGGTATCGGCTACGGCTGCTACTACGCGCTCCATGGTCAGTATCACGAAGAGACGGACGACGCTTATGTCGGCGCCAATCTCATCTACGTTAATTCGCGCGTGGACGGCACGGTTATCGCGCTGGGCGCCGACGACAATCAGCAGGTGAAGACCGGCCAGCCGCTCGTGCGCATGGATAAGGCCGACGCGGCCGTGGCGCTCGACGACGCGGCGGCGCATCTCGGTGAAACAGTGCGCGAGATCCGTCAGCAGTTCCGCGCGGTCGACGCTGCGAGCGCTGTTGTCGCGCAACGCCAGACGGATCTTGCGCGGGCGCAGGACGATCTGACGCGGCGGCAGCGCCTGGCCGGCAGCGATTCACAGTCGGCTGAGGAACTCGATCACGCACGCAACAGCGTCGCGGCGGCGAAGGACGCGTTGAACGTTGCGCAAAAGCAGTTGGAACAGGCGCGCGCGCCGGTCGAGGGAACGACGCTGCGCCGCCAGCCCAGCGTGTTGCGTGCTCGTGTGGCTTACGTGCAGGCTTGGCTTGCGGCGCAGCGCGACGAGATCGTCGCGCCTGCGGACGGCTTCGTCGCGCGCCGCTCGGTCCAGGTTGGTCAGCACGTTACGCCGGGCACGATGCTGCTCGCCGTCGTGCCGCTGAAGGGCGCCTGGGTCGACGCGAACTTCAAGGAGCCGCAGCTGCGCCATATTCGCGTCGGACAGCCGGCCACCGTGCGCGTCGATCTCTATGGCGGCCATGTGGATTATCACGGGCATGTGGCCAGTATTTCCGCCGGCTCGGGCGGCGCGTTCTCGCTGCTGCCGCCGCAAAACGCCACCGGCAACTGGATCAAGGTGGTCCAGCGCGTGCCCGTGCGCGTCCAGCTGGATCCTGCGGAAGTGGCGGCGCATCCCTTGAGGGTGGGTCTCTCGACGACTGTGAACGTCGATACGAGCGAACGCGGCGGACCGGTCGATACAACGCGGCCGCTCGCCGGCGCAACGCTCAGCACGCCCGTTTTCGATGGCCAACTGAAGGCGGCCGAAACCGAAGCTGATGCGATCGTCTCTACTGAAGCCGGAGGCCAGCAATGAGTGCACCTGCCGCGTCCGGCAACGCGCCGCTGCCGGCGAAGCTGTTGCCGCTTCTAACCGTGGCGGTGGCGTTCTCGACTTTCATGGAAGTACTCGATACGTCGATCGCCAATGTGGCGGTGCCGACGATCGCCGGAGACCTTGCCGTTAGCGCGAACAACGGGACGTGGGTCATCTCGTCCTACGGCCTTGCGGCGGCGATCGTCGTCCCGCTGACGGGCTGGATCGCCAGACGCTTTGGCGAAGTGCGGGTGTTCGTCTGGTCGGTGCTGCTGTTTACGATCGTGTCCGCCCTGTGCGGCCTGGCGAACAGCCTGCCGATGCTCGTGGGCTTGCGCTTTCTGCAAGGACTCGTGTCGGGACCGATGGTGCCGCTGTCGCAGACGCTGCTGCTGTCGAACTATCCGCCGCAAAAGCGCGGCATGGCGATGGCACTCTGGTCGATGACCGTCGTCGTGGCGCCTATATTCGGGCCGCTTCTGGGGGGCTACATTACCGACAACTGGTCATGGCCGTGGATCTTCTACATCAACGGGCCGGTCGGGCTGTTTGCCGCGGGCGTCACGTACGCGCTATTGCGCGGGCGCGATACGCCGACGAGCCGCAAACCGGTCGACGTGGTCGGGCTCGTTTTGATGGTGCTAGGCGTGGGCAGCTTGCAGTTGATGCTCGACAATGGCAACGACCTAGACTGGTTCGGTTCGAGCATCATCGTCACGCTAGCCATCGTGGCGGTCGTGGCGTTGACGCTGCTCATCATCTGGGAATTGACCGATGAGCATCCGATCATTGATCTGTCGCTGTTCAAAGGGCGAAACTTCCGTTTCGGCGTGGTCGCGCTGACGTTCGGCTACATGTCCTTTTTCGCGATGACCGTGCTGTTGCCTCTATGGCTGCAAACCGTCATGGGGTACACCGCGACCTGGGCCGGCGTCGCGACGGCACCGGTGGGTCTCCTCGCGCTGGTTCTCTCGCCGCTCGTGGGCCGCAACATCCAGCGGCTCGATCTGCGCTTGCTCGCCAGTATCTCGTTCGTGGTGTTCGCAATTACCGCGTGGTGGTATTCGACTTTTCCGCTCGATGTGTCGCTCGGGCAGATCATGATGCCGCGTCTCGTGCAAGGCGTCGCGGTCGCGTGTTTTTTCATTCCGATCAATCAGATCATCCTGTCCGGCATTTCGCCGGATCGCCTCGCTGCGGCCTCGGGGCTGTCAAGCTTCTTTCGCACGCTCTCGGGTAGCATGGGCACCGCGATCGTGGTGACGTTGTGGGATCACCGCACGCGGATGCATGCCGTGCGCCTCGCGGAGAACTTTACGCCGAACGGCGTCGCGTCGCAGGCCTATCTGGGCGACCTTGCACCATTTTTCAGCACGCCCGATGCGGCCTATGCGCAAGTGCAAAACGTGATCCAGTCGCAAGCGGCCATGTTGGCCACCTCGGAAGTATTCTGGGGTATTGCATTACTGTTTGTCATGCTGATCGGTCTGATCTGGCTCACGCGTCCGCCGTTCGGCGTGGTGGGTGGCGGCCGCGGCGACCATTGAAATAGAGCGGGGACGCTGTTTTGGATCAATTGCTGACCATTCGGGTATTCGTTGAGGTCGCCCGCGAGGGAAGCTTCACGCGGGCGGCGGATCGTCTCGCCCTCTCGCGCTCAATGATCACACGCCACATCGCAGCGCTCGAAAGCCGTCTTAAGACGCGACTCATTAACCGCGACACACGTAAGCTCTCGTTGACTGAAGCAGGCGAGTCCTACTTCGAACGGACTCGAAACATCGTGGGACAACTCTCGGAAGCGGAGACGTTCGTGACCTCGTTTGCGAGTGTGCCGTCCGGGAGGTTACGGGTCGTCGCGCCTGTAGTGTTCGGCCAGCGCAATCTGGGCCCTGTGCTGCACGCGTATCGGCAGCAATATCCGGATGTGCTGCTCGACCTCACACTCTCCGACGCAGGCCGCGACCTGATCGCTCAAGGCTACGACGTCGGTATTCTGCCGGATTCGGAGATTCGCGGTGTCACATGGGTGACGAGACCACTCGTGAGCACACCGGTGGTCGCTTGCGCGTCACCTGCTTATATCGCGTGGCACGGTCTGCCGCGCAATCCACGCGATCTCGTCGATCATGCCTGCGTGCATTCGGGCGGCGGCGCTGAACGCGTCTTTCACGGACCTGAAGGCGAAGTAAGAGTGACGCTGCAAAGCGCGCTGCTTGCCAACGACTTCGAAGTACTACGGCAGGCTGCGCTCGCGGGCATGGGCGTCGGCCTCCTTCCGGCGGCTCTGGTGCGGCAAGACCTGAAGCAGGGCGCGCTCGTCGCGCTGCTCACGAACTATGGCTTGCGCCCCCGCGAACTGCATATCGTTTACGCGAGCAAGTCCTTTCTACCGCTGAAAATCCGCACCTTCGTCGACCACCTCGTCGCGCATTTCATGCTTCCGGAAACGGTGCAGCTCGTTTAGCCTCTTCCGCCCTGTCCGGGCGGCGTCTGGATCCGATCGGCGCCTCGCCGCTGTCCTTACATCCTTTTTTCACATCGCACCGGGCAAGGCGACGGTCGACGTCGGCGTTGATCGATGGCATCGATCAATTCGATGCGAATAAGCCATTTTTAATCGACGTCATCCGTTCGTAGAATTCGCCTTAAGGAATACGACGCGGCGCTGGTGCGATGTATTGACCGGACGACGCGCGGAGGAGGCGTTGAGCTTGACCGGTGCACCGGGTCGAAGTGTCGGCCCGGCGGTGCCAAACGGCTCTCCTTTGCGCACTCAATCGAGATCGTGCGTGCTTCGCGTCGACACATCGAAGCAAATCGGAGCTTAGCTGAATGAAAAAGATATTGGGGGGAATCCGCGTGGTCGAACAGGGGACCTTCATCACCGGCCCGGCAGCAGGGGTGCTGCTGGCGGACCTGGGTGCGGATGTCATCAAGATCGAGCAACCCGGCTCGGGAGATCCCTTCCGCGCGTTCAACGGCGGACTTTATAGCCCGCATTTTCAGGCCTATAACCGCAACAAGCGCAGCATCACGCTCGACACCAAGAACCCGGCCGATCTCGAAGTCTTCGACGATCTGGTGCGGAGTGCCGACGTCTATATCCAGAACTTCCGGCCAGGCACCGCGGACCGGATGAACGCCGGGCCGGCGCGGCTTCGCGCCTTGAATCCGGGGTTGATCTATTGTTCGATCAGCGGCTTCGGACAAACCGGACCGGCGGCGGGACGCCCCACCTACGATTCCGTGGCGCAGGCCGCGAGCGGATTTCTCGGCCTGCTCGTCAATCCGGAGAATCCGCGTGTGATCGGGCCCGCCATTGCGGATGCGTTGACCGGCATTTACGCCGCCTACGGCGTGCTGGCCGCACTGCACAACCGCGCTGTGACGGGCGAGGGGCATCTGGTCGAAGTCTCGATGCTCGAAGCCATGACGCACTTCAATATCGACGCCTTTACGCACTACTACTCGCTCGGCGAAATCGTCGGTCCGTATAGCCGCCCGAGCGTTTCACAGTCCTACGTGCTCGAATGCTCGGACGGAAAGTGGATTGCGCTCCATATGTCATCGCCGGAAAAATTCTGGCAGGGACTGGCGGAGGCGATCGACAATCCCGACCTCCTGAAAGACGAACGATTCTCCACACGTGCCGCGCGAATCGACCATCACGACGCGATGATCGAAGCGCTTTCGTCAGTCTTCGCGACGCGCGAGCGTGCGCAATGGTGCGAGCGACTCGAAGCGCGGGATGTGCCGCACGCGCCGGTCTACGACGCCAGCGAGGCGCTCGAAGACCCCCAGGCGCGCCACCTCGAGTTGCTGATCTCGACGCCTGGGCAGGACGGCAAACCGTTCAGCACGGTGCGCCCCCCCATTAATTTCGATGGGCAACGCTACTCGGACCTGATGGCGCCGCCGGTGCTCGCGCAGCATCGCGACGAGATTTTGCGCGAGCTTGCCGAAGCGAAACGCCTGAAGGTGGCAGCGGCCTCCGATGCCGGTTAAAGCCTGATCGTTTCGCTCCGGGCGAAGTAAGCGCAGCGGAAGAACTTTCCGCGGTCGTATCGAGGAAAAAGGGTCAGGCAATGTAATTAGTAATCCGATTTAAAAAGAGAGATTGTGAAGAAACCGGTCTGCACTACCGGGCCGGCACGAAATTTTCAGCAAACAAATAGAAATAACCGATGGAGATCGGAGGAGACGAAATGGACAATCATTCAGGTGGAGCGATCCGCGGCGGCTGGATCGTCGGTCGCGCCCGTCGTGGCGCGGCGAGGCGCGCATGGCGTGGTGGCCTGCTCGCGGGTGCGGCACTCGGCGCGTTGCTCGGTGCGCGCGGAGCGTGGGCCTACCAGTTTCAGACCGGCATTCCAGACCTTACCGTCAACTGGGACAACACGCTGCAATACACCGTCCTCGATCGGGTGAAGAGCCCGGATAGCGCGCTGACGGCGCTGCCGAACGTCGACGACGGCGACCGGAATTTTCATCGGGGCATCGTCAGCAACCGGCTAGACCTGTTTTCAGAGCTGGATATCGGCTACAATAATTTCGGATTCCGAACCAGTGCGGAAGCGTGGTACGACTCGATCTACCACGGCTCGAACGCGAACAACTCGCCGGGGACCGCGAATTCGTCGAGCGTGCCGTACAACCAGTTCACGTCCAGCACGACGACGCTGATGGGGCAGGATATTCGCCTGATGGATGCGTTTCTCTACGGGCACACGGATATCGGCAACACGAGTCTCAGCTTTCGTGCCGGCCGTCATGCGCTGATCTGGGGCGAGACGCTGTTCTTCGGCGCAAACGGCATAGCGGGCGGCATGGCGCCGATCGACTACATCAAGCTGCAGTCAGTGCCAGGCACACCGTTCAAGGAAGTGATCTTGCCGACCAATCAACTCTCGGGCGAGGTGCAGCTCAACAGCACCGTGTCGGTCGCGGGCTACTATAAGCTTGAATGGGAGCGCGACCAGACCTCGTCTGCCGGCAGCTATTTCTCGCCGATCGACATTCTCGACGGCGGTGGCGAGCGCATCCTCGCCGGACCGCCGGGCTCGCCGCTGTACTTCGGCCGTATTGGCGACATGACCGCACGCAGCTCAGGGCAGGGCGGCATCTCGTTACGTATTCATCCGGAGAATTATCCGGTCGACTACGGCCTCTACCTGATGCAGTTTCACGCCACCGAGCCGGTTGTCTACGTGGAGCCCAATGGCGGCTATCCCAATCTCGGCAACTATCAGCTCGTCTTCCCGCAAGACATCCGCACGGCCGGCGCGAGCGCGTCGACCTCGATCGGCGACGTGAACCTCGGTGCGGAAGTGTCCGTGCGCACGAACATGCCGCTCGTGCCGACTGGCGGTTCGGTCACCGTCGCACCGGGTCAGGAAGCGAACAACAGCAGCAATCCTGCCTATCCGGTCGGCCGTACGCTTCATGCCAACCTGAACTGGATCTGGAGTGTGCCGCGCACGCCGTTCTTCAAGAGTGCGGACTTCCTCGGCGAAATCGCCTGGAACCGCCGCATGAGCGTGCAGGAGAACGCAGCCGCCCTCGATCCGAACGCCACGCGTGACGCGAGCGCACTGCGTTTCCTGTTCACGCCGACCTATACGCAGGTGCTGTCCGGCGTCGATCTGCAGGTGCCGGTCGGGATCAGCTACGGCATCAGCGGCAGGTCATCGGTCTATAACCCGGGCTTTAGCGTCTACCACGGCGGCGACATGAGCATCGGGCTCACCGCGACCTATCAACAACGCTGGAAGACGTCGCTCAACTTCGTCCATTACTACGGCGCTGGTACGCCCATCGTCGGTCAGAACGGTTCGTACACGTACGGGCAATACCTGAAGGACCGCGACTTCGTCTCGCTGACCTTCACCGGAACTTTCTAGAGGTGCTCAACATGATTTATCGGCATGCATTGGTCTTGTGCGGACTGGTCGCGGCATTGGCAGCCGCACCGGCTCACGCGCAAGTATCGCCCGACGAGGCGGCGCAATTGAAGACGACGCTCACGCCGTTCGGCGCGGAGCGCGCTGGAAGCAAGGACGGCGTGATTCCAGCGTGGACGGGTGGGGACACCACCGTGCCGCCCGGCTGGAAGTCCGGCGGCCGCCGGCCCGATCCGTTTGCCAGCGAAAAGCCGCTCTTTTCGATCACCTCGCACAATTACACGCAGTACGCCGACAAGCTCACCGACGGCCAGCAGGCGCTTTTCAAAAAGTACCCGGACTACCGCATCGACGTCTATCCGACGCACCGGACGGCGGCAGCGCCTCAATGGGTCTATGACAACACGCTGAAGAATGCGACCCGCGCCAAGGAGCTCAAAGACGGTTATTCGATCAGCGACGTGTACGGCGGCATTCCGTTTCCCATTGCTAAAAACGGACTGCAGGCCATGTGGAATCACATCCTCAGCTGGCGCGGTGAGACCTGGAAATGGGATTTTCGAGTTTACGTGACGCCCGCCAACGGCAAGCGCTTCATGGCCTCGGACGACGTGGTCGAAGCCACTAATCCGTACTACTACAAGGACGGTTCGCTCGAGACGTTCAAGGCCACGTGGTTCAACCGGCTGCGCATCACGACCACCGCGCCGCCGGAGCACGTCGGCGAAGCCGAACTGACGTGGGACACGCTCGACCCGGTCGGCGTCGGCCCGCAGGCCTGGGCTTACCTGACCGGCCAGCGGCGGGTGCGCAAGCTGCCGGATGCGGCCTACGACACGCCTAGCCTCTTCACATCGGGCATCAGCAACACCGACGAGATCTATCTCTTCACCGGGCCGATGGACCGCTACAACTGGAAGCTGCTCGGCAAGCGCGAGATGTACATACCGTACAACAACAACGGGACCATGGTGCCGACGAGCGACGACGCGATCTTCAAGGAACGCTTCCTGAACCCCGACCACGTGCGCTGGGAGCTGCACCGCGTGTGGGTCGTCGAGGCCACGCTGGCGGACGGCAAGCGTCACGTGATTCCGAAGCGCCGCTTCTATCTCGACGAGGACACCTGGCGTGCCTCGCTTGCCGACGGCTGGGATGCGAAGGGCCAGTTATGGAAGACGTTCTGGTATCTCAACGTGGACTGTCCTGACGTGCCGGGACTGATGCCTGGCATGTTCGGCCACTACGACCTGCTGACGGGCGAATGGATCGCGAACAACGTGATGAACGAAAAGGGGTCGCAGATCACTTTCCCGTCGCGCTGGCCGGACAATCATTTCACCTCCGAATCGCTGTCGGCTGAAGGGGTCCGGTGAGATGGACTGCAACGGTAATACTTGCGTCAAGGGGCAGTCATGCGTATCCGGAATATGAAGACGGCCTTCGCGGTGCTCGCCGCGCTCGCGCTAGGCGGCGCGGGCGCGGCCCGCGCGGAGAGCCTTGCCGACCCGGCTTCGCGGCCGGCGGCGATGGTGGTCGAGCCCACCACCGCCGTGCTGGTCGACGTGTCGCGTGCCGGCCCACGGCTCGTGGCCGTGGGCGAGCGCGGCATCGTGCTTGTCAGCGACGACAATGGTGCGCGTTGGCGTCAGATGGCGGTGCCGGTGAGCGTGACACTCACGGCGGTGCGTTTTCTGACACCGCAGGAGGGGTGGGCAGTCGGTCATTCCGGCATCGTCCTGCACACGGTGGACGGCGGCTTGAGCTGGAGCAAACAGCTTGACGGTCTCGAGGCGGCGGCGTCGATGCTGCGTGCGGCGAACGCAGCGGCGGCGGCTCCGGCCGATGTGCCCGCGGGCGCTTCGGCGCCGCGGCCGGCGGACGCGGCCCGGCGCCTTGCCCAGCAGTTCGTCGACGACGGACCCGACAAGCCGTTTCTCGACATCTGTTTCGACGCACGCGGGACGGTCTACGTGACAGGCGCGTACGGGCTGATCTTCGCGAGTCACGACCGCGGCCGCACCTGGCAGCCGTGGCTCGCCCACGTCGACAATCCGGACGGCTTCAACCTCTATGCGATGAAACGGACTGACGACGCCCTGTATCTCACGGGCGAACAGGGTTACTTCGCGCGCTCGCTGGACGGCGGCGAGCACTTCGAACGAATCCGCATGCCCTATGACGGTAGCTTCTTCGCGCTCGCCGCAGACGCGAGAGGCGACGTCACGGTCGCGGGGCTGCGCGGGACCATCATGTCGTCGGACGATGGCGGCGCGAGCTGGCATGCGGTGCCGCACGCCTCGACGAGTTCCATCGACGCGGCGGCAAAGCTGTCGGACGGCGTCTGGCTGTTCGCAAGCGAACGCGGCGACCTGCTCGCAAGCCACGACGCAGGGCGCTCTGTCGAGCCCGTGCGCGGCAACTATCCGAAGCGACCGGTCGCTGCACTCGTCGAAGCAGCGGACGGATCGATAGTGACGGTCGGCTACCGCGGTATTGAGCATTTCAAGCTGGCGGATCAACCATGAAAGTAAAACACGAATCCACGGAAACGAAGGTCATTCGCGACCTGGGCGATTTCGATCGTCAGTCGGGCTCGAAGATCGAGCGCATCCTGTTCAACAACCGGATAGTGGTACTGATAGTCTGCGCGATACTGACGGCCTTCTTCGGCTACCAGGCGACGCGTGTGCCGTTGAACGCGAGCTTCGAGCGCATGATTCCGACCCACCATCCGTATATCGAGAATTACCTCGCGCACAAGGGCGACTTGCGCGGGCTCGGCAACGCGGTGCGCATCGCCGTCGAAAACCGCCACGGTACGATCTATGATGCGCACTATCTCGACACGCTGCGCAAGATCAACGACGACGTCTTCCTGCTGCCGGGCGTCGAGCGGCCGTTCATGAAGTCACTGTGGACGCCGTCCACGCGTTGGATCGCGGTGACCGAGCAGGGGCTGGCCGGCGGCCCGGTGATTCCGGACAACTACAACGGGTCCGCGAGCAGCCTCGGCGACGTGCGGCACAACGTCGAATATTCAGGCGAGGTGGGACAACTGGTGGCGCCGAATGCCCGTTCGAGCGTCATCTACGTGCCGCTGCACGATATCGATCCGCAGACCGGGCAACAACTCGACTACGCCACACTGTCCCATGGCCTCGAGAAGATCCGCTCGCACTATCAAAGCGACCAGATTGCCATTCACATCACGGGTTTCGCCAAGGTCGTGGGCGACATGATCGACGGGCTGCATCAGGTACTGGCCTTCTTCGCCGCCGCCATCGTCATTGCAACGGCGCTGCTCTACTGGTACACGCGTTGTCTGCGCAGCACGCTGCTGGTGGTGCTGTGCTCGCTCGTCGCGGTTGTGTGGCAACTCGGCCTCGTCGCGACCCTGCACTTCCAGCTCGATCCTTACTCGATCCTCGTGCCGTTTCTCGTCTTCGCGATCGGCATGAGTCATGGCGCGCAGAAGATGAACGGCATCATGCAGGATATCGGGCGAGGCACGCATCGGCTCGTCGCGGCGCGCTACACCTACCGGCGTCTCTTCCTTGCGGGTCTCACGGCGCTCTTGTGCGACGTGATCGGCTTTGCGGTACTGATCCTCGTCGGCATCCGTACGATTCAGGACCTCGCTTTGATCGCCAGTCTCGGCGTCGGCGTGCTGATCTTCACGAACCTGATCTTGCTGCCGGTGCTGCTGAGCTACATCGGTGTCAACGCGCGCGCAGCCTCGCGCGCACTGCGCAACGAGCCGAAGACGGACGGTTCGGCAGGCGCGCAAAGCGCGATGGAGCGCGTTCTCGATCGCTTCACACGGCCGGCCGGAGCGGCGGCGGCGATCGCCGTGTTTGCCGTGCTGGGCGCGGTGGGCTACGCGGCGAGCCTTAATCTGAAGATCGGCGACCTCGACCGCGGCGCGCCTGAACTGCGTCCGGACTCGCGCTACAACCGCGACAGCGCGTTTATGAACGGCAACTACGCGGCGAGCAGCGACGTCTTCGTGCTGATGGCGACGACCCCGGCCGGCCGCTGTTCGAACTACAAGGCGCTGCAGATGCTCGATGCCCTCGAGTGGGATCTGCGGCAGTTGCCTGGCGTGGAGTCGACGGTTTCACTGGCCAGCCAGAGCCGGGGCCTCATCGTCGCGATGAACGAAGGCAATCCCAAGTGGTACGAGCTCGTGCGCACGCAGAGTATGCTGAACGCCATCACCGTGCGCGTCCCGCCGGAGGTGTTCAATTCGCAGTGCGACATGCTGGGGATGTTCGTCTATCTGAAGGACCACAAGGCCGACACGTTGACGCGCGTGAGCAAGGCCGCCGAGACGTTCATCGCCGCCCACCCGAACCCGGACGTGCATCTGATGCTCGCCGCCGGCAGTGCGGGGATCGACGCGGCAACCAACCAGGTGGTCGAACACGCGAGCGACGAAATGCTGCTGTGGGTCTATGCGGCGGTGGTCGTGCTGTGCCTCGTCGCATTCCGCTCGTGGCGCGCGGTGATCTGCGCGGTGGTGCCGCTCATGCTGACCTCGGTGCTGGCCGAGGCGTTGATGGTGTGGCTGAACATCGGCGTGAAGGTGGCGACACTGCCGGTCATCGCACTCGGCGTCGGCATTGGCGTGGACTATGCGCTCTACGTCATGACGGTCGTGCTGACGAGGCTGCGCGCCGGCGCGTCGCTGACGGAAGCATACCGCGCGGCGCTGAGGTTCACGGGCAAGGTCGTGATGTTCACGGGCTTCACATTGGCAGCCGGGGTGGCGACGTGGATCTTCTCGCCCATTCGCTTCCAGGCCGATATGGGCTTGCTGCTCGCGTTCATGTTCCTGTGGAATATGCTGGGTGCGCTCGTGCTGCTCCCGGCGCTCGCCTGCTTCCTGCTGCGCGAATCACCGCGGCAGCCCGTGGCCGCGACAGCTGGGCCGCGAGGCGTTTGATCGGCTGAGCCCCCCGGATCGCGGAAGCGATGCCGGGGGCGAAGTCTTTTGCACTCGAGGCGGCGAGCCTCGAGCGCTCAGGTCACGATGAAGCAGCGGCCGCTGCTTCGAGCAGACCGTCGATCCGCCGCGGCACGCCAAGGGGATTGGCGTCCTTCAGCGCGTCGGGCAACAACGCATCGGGCATGCCCTGATAGCAGACGGGCCGGAGAAAGCGCTCGATCGCAAGGCTCCCCACTGACGTTGACCGACCATCAGAGGTCGCAGGAAACGGTCCGCCATGCACCATCGCATGCGCGACCTCCACGCCCGTACCGAAGCCATTGACAAGGATGCGTCCGCAACGGCTCGTGGCGACGTCCACCAGCGGGCGGGCGTCGTTATAGTCCGCGGCGTCGAGGTGGAGTGACACGGTTAGCTGGCCGCCAAGTGCTTTGAGGAGCGTCGCTACGGTCTGCAGATCGGGGCAGCGGACGATCAGCGCGGCAGCGCCGAAAATCTCTTCATGCAGCAAGGCGTCCCGGGCGAAGCTCTGGGCAGAGGTCTCGAACAATGCGGGCCGGCCCGCATACGGACCCCCTGGTGGACCGTACGCGATCGGGTTGACGTCCGGATGCTGAGACATCCGGGCGAGTCCGGCGTCGTACGCCGCGTGGATGCCGGGGGTGAGCATTGTCGCAGGTGGACTCGCGGTCAGTGCGTCGCCGGCGGCGGCGATGAACCGTTCGAGATCCGGCCCGTCGACGGCGAGAATCAGGCCAGGGTTGGTACAAAACTGTCCTGCGCCGAGCGTGAGCGAAGCGGCAAACGCTGCGCCGATTGCCGGAGCACGTGCGGCAAGCGCGCGCGGCAGCAGGATCACGGGGTTCACGCTGCTCATTTCGGCATAGACGGGAATGGGCTCGGGGCGCGGGGGGGGGGGGGGGGGGGGGGGGGGGCCCCCCCCCCCCCCCCCCCCCCCCCCCCCCCCCGGGGGGGGGGCGGGGCCCCCCCCCCCCCCCGCCCCGCCAAACCGCCGCGCTTCGCGCAATGCTGTGGCCGCTATATCGACGGCGGCGAAGCAGCACCGCGCGCGCTCGAACTGATGCGCTCGCGGTACAGCGCGTATGTTGTGGGCGCAACGGATTATTTGCGCGCCACCTGGGCACCCCACACCTGCCCCGCGGATCTCGACGCCGACCCTGCAGCCCCCGACGCCCCGCGTTGGCTCGGACTGCAGATCAAGGCCTTCGCTGAAACCGGCGCCGATCATGCGACAGTCGAATTCGTCGCACGATATAAGGTAGGCGGCCGCGCCCACCGGCTGCACGAGTTGAGCCGCTTTCTACGTGGCGAAGACGGACGCTGGCGCTATGTCGATGGCGACGTGAGCGAATAAGCCAAACCTTTCGTACCCTTACACGACGCAGCACAACACTTAGCACGGCGTTCACATATGGCCCTCAAACGAGGGCTTTTTTTTCGTGTTGGCTCAGCACCACAGCGCGTGTGATACCGGGAATTACTGGGTGTAGCGAGGCACCGCGACACGGGCGCTTGCGGCTCCTGGCGGGCGAATGCACCCGTGATTCAGACACGGCAATTTTTTCGTCGCGGGTTCTCCTTGATTGCACAAAACAAAATTGTCGTGCCAGGATGAGGCCGTAGGTTTGTGACGTCACGTTGTGAGAGCGGGTTCATACCGGCTCCGCAAAATGCGCAGGCACCCTGTAGATCCCCTGACAGCACGGGTTCGACAACGGTTCCAGGCGGCATGTGGCGCTCATCATCGGCGCGTGGGGTCGCGTCGGCCGTTTGGGTTCATCCCGTGCGATCTCGATTAGCGTGCGTGCGCTTGACGCACTACGTACGCGAGTGTGTTTTTGTTTGTCGAAACCGTCGATGAAAGGCAATTGTCAGCGATGACATTCGACAGACAAGGCATCACGGTGTTCAGGGCAGGTTTTTGAGGCAGGTGCGTTAATGGTGTTCAGCAAGGTTCTGACGAAGTGTGCGGTGACGTGTGCAACGGCGATATGCGCTGTTGCACTCGCGCATGCCGACCCGCTCGCCGACACCCAGGCTGGGCCCCTTACCCGCGCACACGTGCCGCGCCTTGCGCTCGACGACGACGCCTATTTGCCCGCCGCGGGCCTCAACGAACAGATCATCCGCGTACCGGTCGACGCTGCCGGCACGATCACGCTCGAAACGACGATCTACAAACCGGACGGCCCAGGCCCGTTTCCGATGATCGTTTTCAACCACGGCAAGATTCCCGGCGACCCGCGCACGCAGGAGCGCAGCGACCCGTTGCCGTTCGCACGCGAATTCGTGCGCCGCGGCTACGTGGTGGTGGCGCCGAACCGCCAGGGCTTCGGCCATTCCGGCGGCACTTATCAGCAGGATGGATGCGACGTCGAGCGTAATGGTGTTGGCCAGGCCGGCGACGTCGCCGCGACGATCGATTTCATGTCGAAGCAGCCGTACGTGGACGCGACGCACATTGTGGTGGCCGGCACTTCGCACGGCGGCCTGGCGACGATGGCTTACGGGCCTGAGGCTGCGCCGGGCGTACGGGCTCTGATCAATTTCTCCGGCGGTTTACGGCAGGACGCATGCGCTGACTGGCAGGGCAACCTGACGCGCGCATTCGGCGCGTATGGTGAGAAAACGAAGGTGCCGTCGCTGTGGTTGTACGGCGATAACGATTCGGTGTGGACGGCGCCGCTGGTGGCCGGCATGTATGCCGCGTATTCCGCACACGGTGCGAGCGCGAAGATGGTGGATTTCGGCAACTACAAGAATGACGCGCATCGGCTTGTGGGCGACCGCGATGGTGTGCAGATCTGGTGGCCTGCGGTCGAAGCGTTTCTCGCTCGGGCGGGGATGCCTACTAGCGTTCAGTATCGGGTCGATGACCCTTCAGCGCCGAAGGCAAGCGGGTTTGCTGCTGTCGATGCGGTCGACTCTGTGCCGTTTGTCGATGAAGCTGGCCGTAACGGTTACCGCAACTTCTTGCATCAGTATCCTAGCCGGGCTTTTGCTGTGTCGGATACAGGGGCCTGGTCATGGGCCGAGGGTGGCGATGATCCGATGTCGGTCGCCATTGCTAACTGCCAGAAGCAGAGTTCGGCGCCTTGCCGGTTGTATGCGGTGGATAACTCCGTTGTATGGGGGGCGGGGTCTTCGCAGACCGCGGATGATTCTTCGGCAGGGTCTGCTAATGAGCGGCGGGCTATTGCTAGCCGGTATTAAGGGTTTGGGGTTTTGCCTGCTCGGCGGTTGTTGTTCTGTTTGCCTACGGCGTTGGGCTTTGCCTGGTTTGTTTGCCTGCGCGGCGCTTTGTCTGTGTGCCTGTGGAGTTGGCCTTTCCTTGATCTGTTTGCCTGCTCGGCGATTGTCTGTCTGCCTGCCTGCGGCGTTGGCCTTTCCTTAATCTGTTTGCCTGCTCGGCGCCCTGTTCGTTTGTCTTCCTGTGGCGTTGGCCTTTCCTTGTTTTCTTAGTGGTCTATTAGCGTCGCCCCTGTGCGGGGCGCGCACTTACTTCTCTTTGCCGGCCGCAAAGAAAAGTAA
>NZ_JAQQDU010000122.1:0-22328 GCF_046027825.1 Paraburkholderia sediminicola | reverse complement strand
TATGTATGGACCGCGCCAGAAATGGCGCGAAGATGGCTCAACACGTGACACAACCGACTCACCTGAAGACCAACTGGAAACCACCTCGTTCAGGCGGACGCGCGCTTCTGCATCACGCGCTCGACGATGCTCAAGTAGTGATCGAGGTCCGGCGTCGCGCGGTTCTCTTCTTTTGCGCGATCGTCCCATTTGCGCAGGTGCAATGCGTCTTCCGCGTAGGGCTTCTGCAGGAATGCCTCAGCCTCCTCCTTACTGAAGATGCCACCCTGCAATTCCAGGCTCCGCACCGAATCGGCGGAAAGCTGACCAAAATAGGCGTCGTCAATGGCACATAGGCAGCGCTTGGCGTCGACGTGCAGCCGGATCGGCTCCAGCACCGCGTCTGACAACACCGGCCGCAAGAACGGCAGCGCAAAATACTGATGCAGATCGTCGATACCCCGCTCCGTCGGCGTTTCGCCCTGCAGATTCAGCAGATGACCAAGGTCGTGCAGAAACGCAGCGGCAACGAGTTCATCGTGAGCGCCCGCCTCTTCCGCCAACGCGCCGCTTTGCAGCGCATGTTCAAGCTGGGTCACCGGCTCGCCGCTGTAGGCAAGATTGCCGTATTGCTCGTATAGCGAACGGATGTCGTTCAGACTCAATGCCACGTTCTTACTCCCACGGTAATGAAAAGGTCTTCAGGTTGGTGAAGCTCTTCATCGCTTCCTGAACGCCTTCCTTATAGCCAAGCCCGGAATCCTTGATGCCGCCGAACGGCGTCAGCTCGATCCGGTATCCCGGCACTTCCCACACGTTGACCGTCCCCACGCGCAATTCGTTAATGAAACGCGTGATCGCGTCCTGCCGGTTCGTGCACACACCGGACGACAATCCGAACGCCGTCCCGTTACTGATACGAATGGCGTCGTCGAGCGTGTCGAAGGTGATGATCGGCGACACCGGGCCAAACGTTTCCTCGCGCACCAGTGTCATCGCCGGGTCGACGCCGTCCAGCACCGTCGGCGAGTAAAGCGCGCCATTGCGCTGGTTGCCGATACGCAAGCGCGCCCCACTCGCGACCGCCTCGTTGACGCGCGCCTCGAATAGTTCTGCTGCAGCAATGTCGATCACGGTGCCCATCTGATTCGATGCGTCGAACGGATCGCCGTAGGTCCATGCGCGCGTCTTCTCCACGACCAGATCGGTGAAGTCCGCCGCGATGCTCTTCTGCACCAGCATCCGCTTGACTGCAGTACACCGCTGCCCGGAGTTCTTATACGAGCCCTGCACGGCCAGGGTCGCCGCGCGTTCGAGATCGGCGTCTTCGAGCACGATCAGCGGATCGTTGCCGCCCAGTTCCAGCACGACGCGCCGGTAAGCCGCCTTCGCCGCAATATATTTGCCAATCGCGACGCCGCCCGTGAAGGTCACGAGCTCTGCCAGCGGATGCGTGATCAGTTCGTCAGCGATTTCGCGCGGATCACCGGTCAGCACCTGCAGCATCGGTGCCGGCAAACCCGCTTCATAAAGAATGTCCGCCAGATACAACGCCGACAAAGGCACTTTCTCCGACGGCTTCAGCACGACACGATTATTGGTTGCAATAGCCGGCGCGATCTTGTGCGCGACCTGGTTCATCGGATGGTTGAACGGTGTAATCGCGACAATCACACCCGCCAACGGCTCGCGCTGCGAAAACACCCGCCGCTTCTTGCCATGCGGTGTCAAATCGCAGGAGAAGCTCTGACCGTCGTCGCGCAAGGCTTCGATCGAGGCAAACTTGAAGACATCGGCGACGCGGCCGATCTCGTAGCGCGAATCCTGCTTCGACAAACCCGACTCGAGCGAAATCAGGTCCGAGGCCTCCTCGGTCCGCTCCCGCAGCAATGCCGCGGCGCGTTCGAGAATCTGCGAGCGCTCGTAGCGCGTGAGCTTCGCCTCATACGCGGCGCCATAGTCGAATGCGGCGCGCACATCGTCGACGCTCGCCAACGGGACGGTGCCCACTCGCGTCCCCGTAAAAGGATCGAACACGTCAAGTGTGCGCGAGCGCGTCGCGCGCTCGCCTTTGAGCCGCAGCGCTTCTGCCCGAAACGCCGGATGGTCCCGCAACTCGGCGTTCATGATGCCGACACGTGATTCAACGCGACGTCGAAGATATCGAAGTTGCGTAACCGCTTACCGGTCGGCAACCCCTCGACGCGACGATTGAACAGCAGCGGCACTTCCTGCTCGGAGATGCCACCGTGCGAGCGCAATGGCACGGTCAGTCCGGACAGATCGTGCTCATCTCGACGCGTACCGAGCACCACATGCCGGGTACTAACCACGACGATATCGCCGACGCGGTCGTTCGGCAGCTCAAAGCGCTCACACGCCGCGCCGTTGTCGAGCACGACCTCGATGCCTTGCAAGCCGCCGATCCGCTCGATCACCTGCGCGACGCTCACATCATGCGGCAGATAGATCGTTGCGAACGAACCGAGCGCGCCGTGGTGCACGACATAGGGATCGGTAATCGGCAGGATCACACGCGCTTTCCCGTGCCCAAGCCAATCGTCCAGCACGTCCTGCAGATAGATCACATTCGGCTCGCCGGTTTTCGGATCGTGCTTGGCGTTCATGCCGTGGTCGGCGGTCAGGCCAATCACCCAGCCAAGCGCGTCGAGCTTCGCGAGGTAGCCGTCCATCATTGCGTAGAACGCATTCGCGCCTTCGGTGCCCGGTGCCCATTTGTGCTGGATGTAATCGGTGGTCGACAGATACATCAGGTCGAGCTTGCGGGTTTCAGCAAGCCGTACGCCAGCGGCGAACACGAATTCGGACAGACCCGCGCTATAGACATCTGGCACAGGCAAGCCGACCAGATCGAGCACGTCATCGATACCGTTTTCTTCCCGCGTCACCGTGTCGGCTTTTTCCGCTGAGAAACAGATACCCTTCAACTGCCAGCCGAGCAAACGGCGCAGCTTGTCTTTCGCGGTGACCACGGCAACCGAAGCGCCGGCTTCAGCAGCGGCCGCCAGCAAGGTTCCTGCGCGCAGATAGGCGGGATCGTTCATCATCACTTCCGCGCCTTTGCCGCCGTTCGCGTCCGGGTCCCAGAAGTAATTGCCGCAGATACCGTGCACCGAGGGCGGCACGCCGCACACGATAGAGAGATTGTTCGGGTTGGTGAACGACGGAATCACGCAGTCGCCCTTGAAGGCCGCGCCGCTTTTGAGCATCTTGCCGATGAAAGGCGCGACGCCCGCCGCGACCGCGGCTTCGAGGTAATCGTATTCGCAGCCGTCGACGCACACCACGACGGTTGGTTGCGAGGGCAGCCGGTAGCTGCGGCCGTTGACTTCGATCGTACGTTCGCTTGGGTTTGCCATTGTTACCTTCCATGCATGGAGAGCACGCGTGCTCTAGTCAATCTGTTGCAACCAGTCTCAATCGTTCGATGCCGCCGACATCTGCACCGCGCCCAACAGCCCCGCCGGCTCGCACGCCTCACGCGCGCGCTGCAGGCCGCCGTTCACATGCGCGTGCATCAGCGCGGCAGCATGTTCAGCGTCGCGCGAGGCCAGCGCCGTCAGAATCGCGCGATGTTCGGCGAGCGAGCGCTCCATCGCATCGGCATGCACCACCAGCGCGGCACGGCGAAACAGGCTCAACTCACTCACCAGCCTTCGATACGTCTCGTACAGCTTGACGTTGCCCGACGCCGCCACGATCGCGTCGTGAAACGCCACATTGGCGCGCGCGTAAGCATCGTGATCCTGCCCGTCGAGCGCGGCGCGCATCGCGTCGACCCACTCGCGCAATACGGCAAGCTTCTGCGCATCGATACGCGAAGCCAGCATCCGGCACGCCGCTTCTTCAAGCACCGCGCGCACCGCATAAATCTCGTCCGCTTCCGCCAGCGACACCGTCCGCACAAACACGCCACGGTTTTTTTCAGTGCGCACGAGGCCGGCTTGTTCCAGCGCGCGAAACGCCTCGCGCACCGGCCCGCGCGATACCTGCAGACGCGCGGCCCAGTCGGCTTCGTTGAGTTTGTCGCCGGGGGTGAGCGCCCCTTCGATGATGTGCCGTTCGATTTCGTCGCGCACCAGCGCCGTCAGCGAATGCCTGCGCACAACCTCAATCGGATCGACAGAAGCAGTTTGCATATATTCGGTCATTTTGACAAAGTTCGCCACATCGATATGTGTTTGCGCACCGCATGGCGCGCAAACACAACCATCAGGAGATGCGCGTCAGTCGGCCCGACGGCGCGGGACACGCGCCGCGATCAGCAGCAGCGCGGCAAGCGAGACCATCAGCAGAATCAGCGACAACGCGGAGGCTGGCAGGTAATAACCACGCTCCACCTGCCCGACCACAACGATCGGCACCGTCGCAAAGCCCGGCGGGTACACAGTAAGCGTGGCACCGAGTTCGCCGAGCGAGAGTGCGAAGCCGAGTGCCAGACTCGCGCGGATCGCCGGCACCAGTTGCGGCAGCACGACGCGGCGCAACACCATCGACGGCGGCGCACCGAGGCTCGCTGCCGCTTCGCGCAGAATGGTCAGCTCCGGACGCAACGCGGCCGCCGCGCATCGGTAGCAGAACGGCAGCACCAACGCGAGTTGCACGAAGACGACGATGGCTGCCGAACTCGACAGATCGAACGGCCGCTTGTGGTACGCGATCAGCACGGCGAGGCCAAGCACCACGCTCGGTACACCATTGGGCACCATGGCGATGGTGTCCACGAACGCGCCGAGACCACGCCGGTCACGCCCTTCGAGCGCCAGCGCCAGCCAGAGCCCGAGAATCGTGCCGAGCACCGCGACGCCCATGCCGATTTCGAGGCTGGTAGTCAGTGCGTCGAAGTCGCTGGAACCCAGCCGTTCGAACCAGCGCGTGCTGAGGCTGTCCGGAAAGATCGTGCCCGACCAGTGCCCGGCCACGCTTGATAGCGCGACCACCAGCACCGGCAAGACGAACAGCCAGAAGCACAGCAACGCGGCAAAGCCGAGAAACAGGCTGCCCAGCATCCGCACCAGCAGGCTGTGGCGGACCGGCCGCGCCTTCTTGTGCATGACCGGCAAAACGGTCGGGTCGAGTTCAACGGCCATGGCCCGCTCCTTTCACCTTGCGACGGTTGACCTGGCGGTACAACGCGTACAGCGACAAAGACATGATCAGCATCACGACCGCGCCGGCGGCGGCGGTCGGCAGATCGAGGTCGACGGTCGCGGAACTGTAGATCGCGACCGGCAGCGTGATCAGATGCGCGCTGCCGAGCACGAGCAGAATGCCGAACTCGTTCAACGTCAGCAGAAAACACAGGATCGTGCCCGCGGCGATGCCCGGCCACGCGAGTGGCAGGATCACCTTGTACGCGACCATCGAGCCGCTTGCGCCGAGACTGCGGGCGGCTTCGATCAAGCGCATATCGAGCGTGGCGAACGACGCCAGCGTCGGACGCACGACAAACGGCGCGTAGAAGACCACTTCCGCGAGAATCACCCCACCCACACCGAACAGGAAATTAAGCGGTGGCGCCTCGAGATGAAACAGCCGCTGCAAACCAATGCTGACCGAGCCTTGCGAGCCGTACAGAAAGATCAGGGTGAACGCGACCAGAAACGACGGAAACGCGACGAACAGTTCGAGAAAGCGCGTAATCATCCGCGCGCCGGGAAACGGCTTGAAGAACAATAGCGACGCCAACGCGACGCCGAGCAAGGACGCAAGCCCGGCGCTGACGAACAGGATCCACAGCGTCGTACCCACTACGCCGCGCGTCTCCGGGTTACCGAAGAACGTCGAGTACGCTTGCAGACTCAAACCGTGCTGACCGGTCAAACTCAATAGCACCAGGCGCACCAGCGGATAAATGACGAGCGGACCGAGCACGACGACTGCGATGAACAGCAGATGCCATTGCGCGGCGCGTTCGCGACGCTTCACCGAGGCCGTATGCGCGGCGGCGCTGGCGGCACGGCGAGCGTCAGCAGCAGCGGCGCTGAGCGAATTGGGGGTATCAGGGGTTGATAAGGACGACATCGTCAGCCTCATAACGCAGGGAAACACGCGCGCCCTTCTCCGGCATCATGCCGTTGCCGCGCTGCATGGTGACGAGTACAGGCTCATTGGGCATCGCGTCCAGCGCGACCGACACCGACAGCACCGCGCCGTACCATTCGACCGATGCAATCGCGCCATGCAACTGGCCTTCGCCGAGCGGCACGATACGCAGCGCTTCCGGACGCAGACACGCGACCCGGTCACGCTCGTTATAACGCACGTCGCCCATGCTGAAGGCGATCTGCGGCGGCAACAGATTGGCCGCGCCCAGATAGCGCGCGACAAAACCGTCGCTCGGCGTGTCGTACAACTGTTGCGGCGTGCCGAGTTGCGCGATGCGGCCTTCGCGCATCAGCAGCGTGCGGTCGGACAGCACCAGCGCGTCGTCCTGATCGTGCGTCACGCAGACGATCGTCAGATTCGGCAGGCGCTCATGCAGCGCCTTCAGTTCGGAACGCACCGAGGCGCGCAGATTGGCGTCGAGTGCGGAAAGCGGTTCGTCGAGCAACAGCACATCGGGCTCGATCACGAGCGCGCGCGCCAGGGCCACACGCTGCTGCATGCCACCTGACAATTGCGCGGGCATGTGATGCCCGGCATCGCCCAGTTGCACGAGCTTCAAGGCATCGGCAACGCGTCGCGCGACATCCTTCGAGGGCGTGCGGCGCGCGCGCAACCCGAAGGCCACGTTATCGAACACCGACAGATGCGGGAACAGCGCATAGCTCTGAAACAGCAAGCCGAGATTGCGCTTATGCGGCGGCACATGCGTCAGGTCGTGACCGGCAACGGTCAGCGTACCGGACAGTCCGTCCGCTTCAATGAACCCGGCGATGAAGCGCAACAGCGTGGTCTTGCCGCAACCGCTGCGGCCGAGCACCGTGAGCAATTCGCCGCGCTGAATGGTCAGCGACAGATCGTCGAGCACGGTGCGCGTTCCGAAGCGCACCGTCAGATGGTCGATCTGCACGCCGCCCGGCGTGTTCGAACGCGCGGCGTCGAGCGCGTCCTGTGAGGCGCCGAGCGCGCCTGGGTGAGCAAGACTGGCCGTATTCACCGGGTTCATCCTCCGACTAGATTAATGCTGATACGGCGCCTCGCACGGATGCAGAGGGCGCCGCCTGACTCAAAAGCGAACCGCGGCTTACTTCGGCTTGACCACTTCGAGCTGCTTGCCCGACGAACCGATCACGTCGCTCTTCCAACGCGCCGTCCAGTCAGCCTTCTTCGCCATCACCTGGTTCCAGTCCACCGGGATCAGCGTCACGCCGGCGATCGCCTGCTTGACTGCTTCGCCGTTCTTGCCTGCGAGCGGCACGTCGGTGCGGCCCGGGATACCGAAGATGTCCGGCACCTTGGCTTGCACGTCGGTCGACATCAGATAGTCGATCAGCTTCTTGCCTTCTGCCTGGTTCGGGCCGTTCTTGATCAGGCCGATCGCGTACGGCAGCTGGAACGTGGTCGGCTTGCCGCCGGCGCTGGCTGCGAGGAAGATCGGCTTGAGCGACAGACCGCCGTTCGCAGCATCGTCCAGATCCATCTGCAGGTCGCCGTTAGCGAAGGCGATTTCGTTACGCGAGAGCAGCACGTCGAGGTAACCCGTGCCCTTGGTGTGGAACTTGGCGCTCGCTTCGAGCTTCTTCAGATAGTCGAACGCCTTGTCTTCGCCCATCAGCGACGTGGTCAGGATGATCACAGCCATCCCGTCGCCAGCCGTGGCCGGGTTCGAGTAGGCAACCTTGCCGGTGTAGTCCGGGTGCAGCAGGTCGGCGAACGTCTTCGGCTGGTTCCTGGTGACGTCCGGGTTGATCGCGAACGAAAAGTAGTTGTTCACGAAGGTCGCCCATGCACCGTTCGGCGCCTTGGCGATCGCCGGCACGTTCTTGTAGTTGGCGCTCTGATACGCCTGCAGCAGGCCGGCCTGGTCGGCTTGCTGGATGAACGGCGGCAACGTGACGATCACGTCGGCCTTCGGCTGATCCTTCTCGATGGTGGCGCGGTTCACCACTTCGCCGCTACCTGCCGTGACGATGTTGACCTTCACGCCTTCCTGCTTTTCGAAGGCCGGCAGCACATCTTTATAGAGGTTTTCAAGGCCGTCTGCGGTGTACAGGACCACTGCGTCAGCCGCATGGGCCTGCATCGCCGTGCCGCCGAATGCTGCAGCGGCGATCAGCGCCGGCAACAGTTTGCGTGCGAGGCCAGCCGTGGCGTGAAGGGAATTCGTCTTTGTCATGTCGCTCTCTCCGAAAGGCAAAAAACCAGACGGTCGGGATAACCCGATACCTGTTGTGATTGAACGGCAGTAGCGCCGTGCCGCTTGCGTGTTGCCCGCAGCCAGTTGTCGTGCAGTTTCGCGCAGATTGCAGATTGCCGACAACTTTACTGCTTCTTCTCCAGCCTGACTTACAGCTCACCTACGACACTCGCGCTGCCTGCCATGCCTGATCGGGCACAGCAAGGATTACAGGTTTCCATGACAACGCCATGACTATTCTGTCGAATTCCAAAAAATGACACAATTCGCCAATAATATCCAAGTCAAACTTTTCTTCAGCTTGACCGGGTAACGAACATTCATCTGATAACGGAGGCTGTGTGATCCTTGGAAACGACCCCATCCTGCTGACCCCGGGCCCGCTCACCACCTCGCCGCAAACTCGCGAAGCCATGCTGCACGACTGGGGATCGTGGGACGCCGCGTTCAATCGTATGACCCATAGCGTGTGCGCCGACCTCGTGAAAATCGTACATGGCGAAAATGACTATGTATGTGTGCCGCTTCAAGGCAGCGGCACGTTTGCGGTCGAAGCGGCGTTGGGTACGCTGGTGACACGTCAAGGCTGCGTGCTGGTTCCGAACAACGGCGCGTACTGTACCCGTCTCATCCGAATATTGCAGCGAATGGGGATCGCTTACGTGGAACTGGCCCTACGCGAGGACGAACCGGTCAGCGCCGCGGCCATCGAAGACGCCTTCAATCACAACTCGCGGATCAGCCACGTCGCCCAGGTCCATCTGGAAACGAGCGCGGGTCTACTCAATCCGCTCGACGATATCGCCGCGGTGTGTCAGCGGCACGGCAAGAGCCTGATCGTGGACGCGATGAGCTCGTTCGGCGCGCTGCCGATCGATTTGCGGCGCGGCGGCATCGATGCGCTGATCTCGGCGAGCGGCAAGTGCCTGGAAGGCGTGCCGGGCATGGGATTCGTGATTGTGCGGCGCAGCGTGCTGGAACAGAGCGAAGGACGTTCGCCGTCGCTTGCGCTGGATCTGCACGATCAATACGTCTATATGCAGAAGACGACTCAGTGGCGCTTCACGCCGCCGACGCATGTGGTCGCCGCTTTGCGCAAGGCACTCGATCAGTTCATCGCCGAAGGGGGACAAGCGGCGCGCAGCGCACGTTATACGCAGAACTGCGCGGCGCTGGTAAGCGACATGAAAGCACTCGGCTTCGAGCCGTTCCTGAACCCTGCCGTGCAAGCGCCGGTGATTGTCACGTTCCACGCACCGCGCGACCCAGCGTGGAATTTCGCGGACTTTTATGCTGCGGTGCGCGACGCGGGTTACGTGCTGTATCCGGGCAAGCTCACGCAAGTGGACACCTTCCGCGTGGGCTGCATCGGCGCAATCGATGCGAACGAGCTGCATAACGCGGTGGCCGCGATCGGTCGCACGCTGCAACGGCTTGGGATTCGCGTGAAGTGACGGGGGCGCCACGGAACACCCGCGGCGCAAGAAACGCACGAGATGCACGAGGCGCCCGCTCATGCGCGCCGGCCATCAGCCGCGCGGGGCGCCTGTGCCCATGTGCTCACGCGATCAGGATTTCCGGCCCATGCGCCGTGATCGCCTT
Source organism: Paraburkholderia sediminicola (assembly GCF_046027825.1). Lineage (GTDB taxonomy): Bacteria > Pseudomonadota > Gammaproteobacteria > Burkholderiales > Burkholderiaceae > Paraburkholderia > Paraburkholderia sediminicola_D. Next base: position 12,424 of record NZ_JAQQDU010000122.1, on the reverse strand, counting down.
GGCGAGCGTCTTCTCCGGCGCCAACTCGGTTACCAGATAACGCGCCGACTCGATACCGTTGATGCGCACCGGCGTCACGCGCCCAAACTTCGAGTGGTCGGCGACGATCAGCACCATGTCGGCGGCGGCGATCATGCGGCTGCGCACTTCGGCCGCCATGCGGCTGTAGTCGGTCAGATAGCCGTCCGGCGAGATGCCGCCGGCACCGATGAAGGCGAAGTCCGCGTGGTACTGCGTCAACTGATGGACCGTGTCGAGGCCGAACGTGGCGTCTTCGATATCAGACAGTTCGCCGCCGAGCAGCGTCACGCGGTTATCGTTGCGCCGGCCAAGCAGCAGCGCGATACGCCAGTCGTTCGTATAGACCGACAGGCGATGCCGGTCGAGCAGCCCGCGGGCCACCGCTTGCGTGGTGCTGCCCGAGTCGATGACCAGCGAGGCGCCGTCCGGCACGAACTCGGCCGCGCGTTCGCCGATCGCCCGCTTGGCGCCAGCGTTGGCGGCTTCGCGTGTATCGAGGTCGGGCTCGCGCCGGTCGCTGGACAGCGCGCCGCCGTGGGTCGTGACCAGCAGGCCGCGCCCGGCCAGCGCATTCAGATCGCGGCGGATCGTCTCGCGCGATACGTTCAGTTCGCGCACCAGCTCGGCAACCGAGAGCGCGCCGGTTTTGGCGACTTGCGCCAGGATGTATTGGTGACGTTGTTCTGCGAGCATTGACGGCTTTTCCTTCATCATCCCGCAAGAGGCTTGTCACGCGGGGCGTTTCTTGATCAAACTCCCTTCAGATAAGGGCTTTTTGCATCTTCAATCTGCACAGCAAGAGGTATCTACGGTCATCTGCAAGTTGCTAAACGCTAGATGTTGGCGTAACTTTTTTCACTCACTCGCCGAAAACCTACGCCGACCATGCGATTTGATGCCTAGGCCGCGAAACAGCTAAAGCCGGATACCCACATGGGCTTCAAGGCGTTCCCAGGCCTTCGTCTGGAAGCGACCGCATCGCGGCGCAGTTGGACCTACCGATTCAAATCTCCGGTCGACGGCAGGATGCGTCAGCAGAAGCTGGGAGAGTGGCCAGCAATGTCCTACGCTGCCGCGATAGTCGAGTGGCAAGACATTCGGGCGCGCCGCGACGCTGGCGAAGACCCCGTTCTCACACGCAGGGCATCGAACCGGCCTGTGATGGCTTCGACGCCGGAATCATACACGGTGCGAAAACTGTGTGAGGATTTCCTCACGGGTCACATTGAAAGGTACCGTGATTCGCTCGGCGCCGCGCAGTCCCGTCGGCGCATCATGACAAAGATCGCCCCGATTGCCTGCTTACCAGCCGCCTCGATCACGCGAAAACAGGCGTTCGACCTGCTTGATGGGGAACGTCAGGCACCGCGGAACGCTGCCATTCTGCGCTCCGAGCTTGGCGCAGCGTGGTATTACGCGCTGGACGCGGGCCGCGTTCCAGAGGACACCCCAAACTGGTGGCGGCAGGTCATGCGCGGCAAACTGAGAAGCGTGGGACGAAAACGCGGCGGAAAAGGTGGAGAACGTCAAGCGCGTGCTCAGCGAAGACGAGCTAGCTATTCTCGTCCCGTGGCTGTCGAAGCTGTCAGAAACAATCTCCGACGTGCTTACCATGTATCTATGGACGGGGCTGCGCGGTGGCGAAATAGTCGTGATGGAAGGCAAGGAGATGTCGAAAGAGTCGGACGGCTTGTGGTGGACCACTCCAAAGGCGAAGACCAAGAACAAGAACCGGGCGTCCGTTACCGACCATCGCGTACCGCTGGCCGGGCGCGCGGAAAAGATTGTCCAGCGTCGGCTAGGACTGTACGGGAAAGGCTACCTGTTTCCGACTGCCGACAGCCGACAGCCGACAGCCGACAGCCGCCATATACCTCAGAAAAGCGTGCAGGCCGTTGTATGGGCGCACCAACCCTACTCGCTCAAGCCGGGTCAGACGTTGCGACCGCAACTACCTGTGTCACATTGGGCGCCGCACGATCTGCGCCGCACGTCCCGAACCATGCTGGCTGCTCTCGGGTGTCCGCACGAGGTGGCCGAGGCTGTTCTCGGCCACGTGCTGCCGGGCGTCGCGGGCGTGTATAACCGGCACGGATACGATAAGGAGAAGCGCGAATGGCTCACGCGGCTCGCAACCCGTCTTGAACATATAACGGGCAACGCCGGAGGCGCGGACAAAGAATAAGCGAATAGAACTGCGACTGCACATCGGGCGCCGCTCGTCGATCGATCTGATCGTTAGGCGGCGATGGATGATTTGCGGCGCCCACAATCTGTTTCTTTACCCTACCCGGAATGTTGGACGTCGCGCCGCCCCAACCACAGAACGCCTTAAACGGGCGACTATCGCGTACATCATTGTGCGCTACCTATCCTGGTGGAAGGCAAGCAGCGAGCCAATGACTGATCTCCCGATCCCCGTGACGGGTACGGACGCTGCACAAGCGTGGTTGAAAAAAGCACGGACGATCCTCGGTGCGGAGAGGTGCGTCAACGGGGTAGCTGACGACATCATTCTTCATCTCAAACTGAGTATCGTCGGGGCCGAGCGACGACAACCTCTACGGTAACGATGCCGGAAAACGCGAATGGCTCACGAAGCTGGCCGCTCGCCTTGAGGAATTTGCCGCTTTCTAGCGCCGGTGTTCTCCGGCGGCAGCAGGTCAGCAACCGGACGAGCATCAGCCCACTTCCGGACCTCGTGTGCGAGCCATCCCACCCTGCGGCCCGATAGTAACCGCGGTTCAGGGAAGCTTTTCTCGCGCACCAGTTTCTGTACGGTCGTCGGCGACAAGGAAAGCGCCTCTGCCACTTCTTTCAGAGAAAAACAGATTTTCATCGCCGTTTTCACCTTCCGTCTGTTGCCGATAACTCCCCATCCGCGCGGCACTGCTTCCAATACGAACGACGTGGGAATGTCGAGATACGGCTAACGCGTCAAACGTGTGCAAAGCGTACTTCTGAATCTAACGGATGAGGTCGAGTTGGGCAAATCGCCTCGCGAGAACAAAACTGCGTTTAGCGGCGCATCGATTGAACGATGACTTTCTCACGAGTTCCCCCGAAGTCCTATGCAAAATCAGCTTGAGCTGAAAATCATCGGCGCCATGCTTCCTGACGTGGATTTTTTTATTCCGCGTTCCGTAAAGCGTATGTGGCAAGCAGCCTTTCGGGGCATGAATGAAGTCGCGTTTCTCACCTATCTCGCTGTCGTCTGACGCACTGGCTCATGCCTGCGGTGCCCAAGGATGCGCGCGGACTAATGTTTTCAGCGGGGTAAAGCTTTGGGCAATCTGCGGAGCCATTCGAAAAGGAAACTGCCAGTTGCTGGCTGAAGGAAGCAACCCCATCACGCTTGCCCCCCTCCCGTCCGTGACGCCCCACCGCTAAAGATCGCCGTCGACAACGACGCTGCGAATCCTTCGCTCGAGATCGACTGCGACGGAGGGATGCCAAATCGCCCGCAGCGCCTTGTCTGTCGGGCCATCGACTAAGCCAAGCTTCGCCAGATTGTGCTGAAAACGTTCGGATTTTCTGAAATACTACACGACGCGCTAACGCCGTTGGCATCCGAAATAAGACTTGCGTTCGTGTATGGTTCCGTAGCGCAAAACCGTGATCATGCCGGCAGTGACGTTGACCTGATGATCATCAGTGATACCCTTACCTATGGACAGATCATGGCGGCCCTTCAACCGGCGGAACAGGCTTTAGCACGCCCAATCCAGGTTACCCACTACACCATCAAGGAATTTCTGGAACGAAAGCAGCAAAAGCATCACTTCATTGCAGAAGTGCTTCATCACCCCAAGCTCATGATCATAGGAACCGAAGATGACATCGACCACACTCGATAATCTCGTTCGGATCGGGAAGCTAAAATCGCAGCCTCCAAGCCGAGGCGAATTCGAAAGTCTGCTCAACCTTGCCCGGACCCTGCTCGCCACGGTAACAGACAGCAAGGGTATGGCGACAGAGAGCCAGTTCGTCCTTGCATACGATGCGGCCCACGCTGCCTCGCGCGCCGCGCTGCGCGCTTTTGGCTACCGCAGCGAGGATCGCTATCTGGTCTTCCAATGCCTTGAGCATACGATCGACTGCCCCCCCCGAAAAGTGGCGAATACTTGACACCTGCCACCGCCGTCGCAATGCGGCCGAATATGAAGGCAACGTGGACCTTCCAGCCAGTCTGACGGCAGAACTTGTCGGCCTCACCGCCGAGCTTATTGACACCGCGTCAGGCCTGGACCAGATGCTCCCTTCAGATTGAGGCGCACGCGTCGCTAGTCCCGGCTCTAAAGGAAAACCACCAACTCCAGCGAAGGACGTCGGGCTGTACCATCCAGCGACCTGGCTCAACGAGGCTAGTCCGACCTGCCGTGTACGTCTGATGCCGACGTAACGGGAGGTCGCAGACAGGCAGTCCGCCTTTGCAATGGCCAGTTTATAACTGCGTGGCGCTGGATCGATACCGGAGCCAGTTGCCACATAACCGACAGCAAAGTACCGGCGGCGCATGAGGTGCGCATTAACGCTGCACTCGCGCTGGACATTCCGGTCAATAACGTCCACGCTCAGCTTCGCCCGCAGTTTCCCGCAGACATTGCTTCCTCCCTAGTCGACGCCATGCTCGCACCGTATGTTCGGTAGCCGCGTCACGGAAAGCGGACATGGCTTCGACAGACAGATAGCCGTTTACGGCGGTAACCAAACGCCCCGGTCATCCACGCGGGGTGCCTGATGGGCGGCGGTTCGGCCAAAGCCGACGGAGGGGCAGCCCGGGTTGTACGTCAGCAATCAGGCGGATTGCTGACGGTGACGGCATCGCGCAGCCGAACGGCAGCTTCCTGCATCGGCGAACACACTTCCGACCCACTTCTACCGTTCGACCCGGCGCCATATCAACGTCAGCTTCCGAGGGTACAAAATCCGCTCATCCTGTTACCTCGATCGACGGATTACACCGCATACGCCGGCATTCATACGCACGAAACGGTACAAGACCACCGACCACGAAATTGTTAGTCGTCGATTCACGACCGACACGAAGAAAGCTTTATGCGGTCATAGCCGGTGCCTGGCGATGGGTCCTCTGGCGCAAGGTTGTGCGCGAAGCCGGGCGCGAAGCGTCCGCCGCCGTCGGTATCCTCCCCGAGGAAGACGCTATGAAGCGGCTGGCCAAAGGCAGCGGTCTCGCTGGCGACGAACCACGGGTCATACTCGCTGCCTCGCTTGAGCAAGGGGACGTCGCCGTCGAAGACGAGAAAGCGCGCGGCCGGGTCGCTACTTAGATGCTCGAAGAAGGCGTGGTCGTCCCGCTTGTCGGAGCGGCGGTCGAGCGGGTTGAAGTTAAAGCCGATGGACGCGGAAAAGGCGGTCATCAAGGTCGTTGACATATGGGCGAGGGATTCGCAAGTATGGCACGGAGTTCAGTTCGGTCGCTCGCCGGGGTTCGGTCGGTGTCGATACCAAGGACGCCAGCCGGCCATCTTCCGTCGTTCGATCGAGCTGTCAGACGGCCATTCGAGCGTCGGTTCCGCCCAGACAACGGACCTTCCCCGACGGTCACGCTCGTCAAGTGATCGGCCATTACGGCTGTTGGCAATGTTCACGAAGCAGCCGTCCAAGTATTGAAAATACCACCAGTCTGGTCTGTGAAATCCTGAACCGGATACGTCCGCTGACGTTCAACATGATCGGGAGACTTCGCCAGACGCCGGGGTTGCCCGATGAGAAGAATTTCGTTCATCGACGTCAATCGCCTCCCGGGTAGCCATGCGAGATGAAATCGGAGTTTAGCGAGACTTACTTTTCACCGGTTGAGCACTGGCGCGCTTCCTTGTTGCAGCCTTTTTCGGCGTTGCAGGCGAGTTCGTCACGTTTGGTTTACCGGCAACGACGTCGCCAGATGTTGATTTACGTGGCCCAGCAGATGACTTGACTGGCAACTTCTTTGTTACCGATTTATTGTCCGCCTCAGTCTTCGCGGTCGCAGCTGGCTTCCGGGTTCTCGAGACAGCAGTCTTGGCCGCCTTCTTCGCTATCACCTTGCCTTCCGATGGCTTGGTACGTCCGGCAGCAGTCTTCACCGGTGCATAAGCTTCGGCCATCTCGATGCCAAACACATCGGCCACCAACGCGTCGTCGAGCACCTTGCCGGTAGCCGGGCGTTTTCTCGATTTAGGCAGGCCGGCACCGACCTGACTGACGAGATCATTGGCATCGACCCGCCGCAAGGCGAAGAGGAATTCTGGCTGCTGGTCGAGTCGCGCGCCGACGCCGTAGAGCACGGCAGCAACGTGCTTGCACATCGAAGCCCAGTCCGGGCAACTGCAATTGAACTTGATTTCCTTCGGCGCCGGGAAAAGACCGGTGCCAGGTTTGCTGATGCGCTCCATCACGGCTGTTGAGAGCTTGCCCTGCAAGAGTTCCACGATCGAATCGATCGACCCCGCGCAATCGGCTCCGATCGCTCGCCATTGCTTTTCAGGACACGTCGTCACGGTCACGGCAACCGTGTAGAGGCTCGAACCCATTACCTGGGCGCGGACTTCGCCTGCTGTAATCTTAAGGTCGATCACGGAACCGTTGCGCACATAGGTACGGCCGCGCGGCAGGCGGTTGGCATAGTCGCTATAGCCTTCCAGATTGTCGCACCATGCCTTGCCCCAGAACGTCTTGGCGATGGCACCGCGATACGACGCGATTGGCGACAGGACCGCACCGGCCTTCTTAGCCTTCGCGGCGGCTAGTTCAGCCTTTTTTCTGCGCTCGGCGACCGAGACATAAGGCTTCCATCCCCCGTAACTCATTGCGCTTCCTCTTGACGATCAATTTTCTTGCGCGGCATAAACGTCGAGCTTCACGAGATCGAGCAATTCGCGATCGCTCAACTCGGTGAGCAGGAGTTCCGCGCCGCCCTCCAGCACGTCCTTCACCAATTGCTGCTTCGCTTCGATCAACTGGTCGATACGCTCCTCGATCGTGCCACGGCAGATGAACTTATGCACCAGAACGTTTCTCTGCTGGCCGATACGAAACGCACGATCAGTCGCCTGATTTTCCACGGCCGGGTTCCACCACCGGTCATAGTGGATCACATGCGAAGCGGCGGTGAGATTCAGACCCGCCCCGCCGGCCTTGAGCGACAGCACGAAGAAGGGCGTCAGCTCATCTTCCTGGAATCGCTCGACCAATTCGCGGCGCTTTGCTACCGGGGTGCCACCATGGAGCACCAGACCTTCGCGTCCAAAGATTGAACCCAGAAATGCAGCGAGCGGCTCAGTGGTCTCGCGGAACTGGGTGAATACCAGCACCTTTTCCTGCTTGGCGGCAATGACTTCGGCCAGTTGGCGCAGGCGGGCGAACTTGCCGCTGTCTTCCGCCTTCCACGCCGCGTCGCCCAACCATTGCGACGGATGGTTGCATATCTGCTTGAAGCGCATCAGGAAGCTCAACACTACACCCTTGCGACCGATACCTTCGGCATCGTCAAGCGCGGCGGCCAGATCCTTCACCGCACGCTGATAAAGCGCCGCCTGGCTCGGGCTCAGGTGGCACCAGGCCTTGAGTTCGGCCTTGTCCGGAAGGTCGTCGATTACCCGCTTGTCAGTCTTCAGGCGGCGCAGGATGTAGGGCCGTACGAGAGTGCGCAGCGGGCCGAAATGCTCGGCCTTCGCCAGCCGCTTGGTAAAGTTCGCGAAGACTTTGTCCGAGCCCAGCAAACCGGGGTGGGTGAAATCGAAAATGGACCACAGATCGGACAGGCGGTTTTCCACGGGGGTTCCGGTCAGCGCGATGCGCGATTGTGCATGGAGCTGCTTGACCTGTCGCGTTTGCTTGGCGCTCGGATTCTTGATCGCCTGCGCTTCATCGACGACGGCGACGCGCCATTGGATGGTCCCCAGTACCGGCTGGCGAAGAAGTGAGCCAAAGCTGGTGACGACGAGATCGATGTCCGCAAGCCGCGCGGCGTCCAGCGCACGTAAATCGGTCGCCGGCATGACCGACGGATGGGCGACCAGCAGGCGCAAGCCGGGGGCGAAGCGCTCGGCCTCTGCCGCCCAGTTGGCCAGCAGCGATGCGGGGGCGACCAGCAGGCTAGGCCGCGCCTCGGCGCTTTCGCGCTTCAGCACCAGCAGCAGCGAGAGTACCTGCATGGTCTTGCCCAAGCCCATATCGTCCGCCAGGCAAGCGCCCAGTCCGAGCCGGGTGAGCAGGTACAACCACCGCACGCCGGCCTGTTGGTAGGGCCGCAGGCTGGCCTTGAGTTCGGGTCCCGGGCTGATCTGCGCCAAGCCCTCCGGCTGACGCAACTCTTGCAAGATGCCGGCCAGCCATGGCCCTGCAACAAGCTGCGACCAGTCGTGGTCAGTGGGGTCGCTGCTATCGTCGAGCGAAACACCCGCCAGAAGGCGTAGGGCCTCATTTAACGGCAGACCGGTTTTAGCCGCCTGTTCCATGGCCTCGAATCGCTTCAGGAGGCGACTGAGCTTTTTCTTGTCCACCTCGACCCAGCGACCACGGATGAGTTGCAAACCATCAGCGCCTTTAAGCAGATCCCTGACCTCAGAGGCGCTGAGACGCTCGCCGTCGAGGGACACCTCCGTATTGAAGTCGAGCAACGCCTCCTTACCTAGGAGCGAAGGCGGCCGAGCGCCGACGCTGGCTTTCGCCACGGGACGAGCAGGACGGCCCGACTGCCACACGCTTGGCGTGCGAACGACAATGCCTGCGGTTTCGAGTTTGGGCAAGTCAGTGAGAAAGCGGTGCGCGTCAAGCGGCGTCCAGCGCAGCGGATGGTATATCTCACCGGTATCCACCATTTCGCGAAGCCAATCGCAGTGTTCCGCGGCGCGCTGCACCGGCAGCAGTAGCGACAGGAGCTGCGCCTTGCTCCTCGCTCCCGAATATTCCGCCAGGGCTTGCGACAGCGGCTGGTGTTGCGCTTTGCCATGGGCCGACAGGCGCGAGGTGTAGGTCGCAAGGAATGCGAACGGTGACTCCGGGTCCTTGCGGTTCTCAGCGAGGTTGAAATGCACGCGGCCGACAAGATTCCAGGCCGGGTGACGCAACTTGAGGAAATCCTGAAGCGAGACTTTTGCGGTCGCCAGTTCCTGGTGCAAGGCGGTATTGATCTCGACCCACAGCGTGGCCAGCACATCTGGCGTTAGATACTCCCCGCCCGTCATCGGCGGCGCATCGGCAATCAGGGCATCGAAATCCTTGGCAGCAGGCGTGACGACCGCGATCTCGCCGCCTTCGGGCGTGGCGCACAAGGCGGTGACGTAGCGGGCGGCAAAATCACGCCACCAGGCCCATGCAGGCGGCAAAATGCGGCCGATTTCCGCCGTTCCCAGATGCAGCAGGCCATGCCCCGCACCAAGCGCAAAAGCACTGACTAGCCGCAGTCGTATTTCATCCGCCAATAGTGGCGCGGCGTCCACCGGCACCGCAAGCAGGTGTCCACCGGGCGTCAGGTGTGGCGCGAGAATGTCGGGAGCAGTCAAAAGCGCCCGTCCCAATCGCACTGTTGCAGCAAGCGCTGAAGCCGCGTATTTTCAAGGAGAGCGGCTGCGGAAGCAACCAGCAGGCCCTCCGGCCTAGCGCAGACTGGGCGAACCTCCGTTTGAGTCTGGTTCGACCGAATTATCGGGTGGACCAACCGTCCGGGGTTTGCCCGTCCGCTGCGTTGCACATGTCTTGTGAACTGTCTTTTCATCTGCTGTACCTGATCGCCAAGTAGTAATTCGCGGAAGTTCGCCCCCGGCTCTACCGCCGGCTGGCCAACCCTCAAGGCCACCCCCGCGAATCTCCGAATTCTGCCAAAAGAAACTACCCACCATGAAAGGGTACCAAAGCCTGAGTCATACGAGATGGGATGCCGATGACGCCTCGCGCCCGCGCGGCGAAAATCAGTTGACCCGGTTGTTACAAACGACTATATGGCAGGGTGTCTCGTTGGACCGACCTACGGACGTTCAACTCTGCTCCTTTGAACGTCCCTTCATGGCGGACTACCGCCGACCACCGACCGGTGTGAGTCACTCGATCGCGGTCGCTCGCGCCTATACTTCAAGCGCCCCTTGCTCCGCCCACGCAGCCATTACTTCGCGAACCCGCTTGTCGGGCGGACGGTGAAGGCGTAAAAACGTGGACGCTTTGCGTACTTGGGTGACGCCGCTTACGTCACCCAGCAAGGCATGCGAGGGAGGGGGCATGACATTCAAGGCTCGGTGGTACCGGGACAAGTTTGCGAAAAAACGTGACAAAGGCTTCTGTGGCTATCCGGTGGCAACGGTTGCCTTCTACGGGCCAGACGACACGAGAGCGACGAAGGTCTCCGTTTGCATCGTCGCGCACGAAGGTGCTGACGCCAACCCTATTGAGCGGTGGTTCTGCAAAACAACCGATGCGAGAATCGACCCAGAAGTCGCTGAAGCAATCGTTCGATTCATCGATCACCATGGTGCCAAATCGGTGGTGGCCGTCGATCGTATCGTCGGCTGCCCGCATGAGGAAGGCATTGACTACCCGGAAGGTGAAAAATGCGCGCAGTGTTCATTCTGGGCCAACCGTGATCGATGGAGCGGCGAGATCATCCAGTGAGACGTCAAGAGGCAAGCGCTTCCATCCTCACGCTAAGGCGTTCCTTACTCTGGTGAGCATCACCGTTAATGCACGGGGCAGAACCATGGGCTTTTCTTGCCGAACGTTTCTGGTCGCTCGTGACGATACCCTCTGGCGGCTGTCAAACGCCAAGTTCGACCGGATGCTGCGAGATCCGGCAAGCCACTGTCTGCCCGTTTTTGCGGGGCAACGAGCGCGAATGGCCCGCGTCGTGGTCGAGCTTGTGGCCAGAAACCCGGTGCGCGTCGTTCTGAACACGTTTTCCATTCTCACTTTCGATGCCGAAGGCCGCATTGACCCGGGCAGATTCGAAAAGCAGCAATTTTCCCTCGTGGAGTCGGCCGTCGCACCTGTCTTTGCTGTGTTCAATGTTGACGGCATCCAGACGGTCGTCGACGCAACCGCCCGATTCATTGCACAGGGAGGCCAATGGGTTCCGTCACGCGCTTTGGCGCGCGTCATAGATCAGACTGCCTTGGGCCAACGACAGTGCCGACACCTGTAGGCGGTCGCTCAAAGGCTGCTCTACGGTATCCAGTTTTCGATTCTCGAGTGTCGGAGATGGGTCGAAAGTGAGGAGGTCATATGGTCGTTGCGTAAGCCGCCACTCTCGAGCGATAAAATTCGTGGTTACCGGAGCACGCTTCTGCGGCGTGACATCCCGGACATGCATGCTCAAACCCGCGAGCAGTTCAACATCAGCTGGCAAAGGCATGGGGCATCACCGTTTATTTTCCAGTCCGGCATTCTAGCAACGACATGGGCAGATCCGGCGTTGCCGGAAGGCCCCGGCGCACGCAGCGAGCCGTGAAGCCCTGGTTACGAGACGTGTCCGCAAGGACCGCGCGCCATGACATTTCAGCGAGCTGTCACGGCCTCCTCCGCAGCCGCAGGAACCGGTAGTCCAGCACCGGTGACGGCGTCACCGCGAGCCTGACACGCTCACCGGGCGTCCCCGCCGCTTACGCTGCGGGCGGGCTTTCGCGCTGCGCGTCGAGCCGCGTAGCGCGTCTCGACCCTGCGGGCATCAATCCCTGACGCAAAACCTGAACCGCGCCCCCAACACCCTAACCTCCAGTCAGGTGAAGGCCGCAGGCGGCCTCCACATTCGCGCTCGCCGCGCGGCGGCTCATCCCGGTCAAACCCGACGCTTCGCTTCCACCAGTCTCCTGTGTTCCCGCCCGACACCCGCGACCGTAGCCGATGGCGCGCCAACGTCAAGGGGCGAGGGACCGTGTTGCCCGCACCCCTCCCCCGCCTTTTTTCCTTGACGTTGGCGCGCCACCGGCTCCTTGAGTCGCACGGGCGCGAACTCAGGAGACTGGCGGCGGTAAAGCCAACCCCGGGTTCCACCAGGACGAGCCCAACCCCTACAGCGGGGCGAATCTTGGAGCCCGGTCAGCGCAACACCGATCCACCCTTTTTATTGTTTCTTTCTCTGGAGACTGACATGCAACTCGCTTCCTCCTTCCGTTACGGCTCCCCGATGCTCCGCTCCGACTCCCCCCTCTCGGACGACCAGATCCGCCGCGTCGCCCCGTCCATCTTCGCGGATGGCAAGCACCAAAGCCGCTCGGAGCGCTACACCTACATCCCGACCATCGACGTACTTAGGGGTTTGCGCCATGAAGGCTTCCAGCCCTTCATGGTCTGCCAGACCCGCGTACGCGATCAGAACAAGCGCGAATTCACAAAACATCTGATTCGCATGCGCCCCGCGAATGAGATTACCGGCGAGGACGTCAACGAAATCATCCTCCTCAATTCGCACGAT
>NZ_JAQQDU010000121.1:0-22632 GCF_046027825.1 Paraburkholderia sediminicola | reverse complement strand
CACACCGCCAGCTCATAAGCGGGGCCCCCGCACAGTTGCGGTAGTGGTGCATCTGGAATCTGGGTTCTCGCACATTCAGCCCTGGTGACAAGGCTGTCATTCTTCCGGCGGCGCTGCGCGCGCCGACGCGGTGCTTCTCCTCCCCCCCGCGTCGGCGTGCTTTAATCATCCACCTTCTCCGACTGTGTCGCCCCTCAGTACGCCCGTCGGTGGTAACGCGCTTTGCGCCCCGTGAACCCGGGAAACCCAAAACACCCCGACCAGCGCGATGGCGACCGCTACCCATCCGACTGTCCCGTATCCCACGATTTGCCCGGTCGGCGAACTGCTCAGCATCAAGCCGCCTATCCAAGCGCCACATCCCGTGCCTAAGGCCTGTAGCGCACTGTTGGCGCTAAGAAAAGCTCCGCGGCGGGCAGGCTCGGGTACGGTTGTCAGCAGGGCCTGCATGGGTACCATCCGTCCTGACATTAGCACCATGAAAAACGGGAAAAACATCACCAGCGCGTAGAACGGTAGATCCGGCAGATGTGTCACAAAGAGGACGGGCAAGAACGAAAGTACCGCCGCTATCCGGAATACGCGTCGCGTGCCGAACCGATCCGCAAGTCTGCCCACCCGGCGCGAGGTGAAGAACGTTGCCGCGCCACCCGCCATATATAGCCATGACAACTGCGCCGGGGCCACGCCATGGTTGGCAACCAATACCGGGGAGATAAACGGAATCACCAGCATATGCGCAATCATCATCATGAAAGTCAGCGCAAACGCATTCATATGCCGCGGGTTGCTCAACAGCCGCCACAATTCAGGTAGTACCTCGCCAAGCGCCGGCTGGCGGCGGCTCAAATGCTCGGCAAGCGAAGGGACCAACTGCCAACCAGCCACCCAGACGAGCAGCGACAACACCACCAGCAGATAGAACGGGGCTGCCCAGTTGAAGTGCGCGCCTAACATCACGCCAGCCGGCACGCCGGCAATCGCAGCCAATGAGAAGGCGGTCATGATCGTGCCCGTCGCGGCGCCGCGGCGTTGCACCGGGATCACGTCGCCGACGATTGCCATGATCACGGAGCCCAATACGCCACCGGTAATGCCAGCAAAAGCGCGCGCGGCAAGCAGAAGGGGGAAGCTGCTCGCCAAGGCGCACGCGAGATTCGACAGCGCGAACAGCGCATAGACGGTCAGCAACAACCGACGCCGGTCGAAGCGGTCGATGTAGGTCGCGGCGAATAACCCCGACAACCCCGAACACCACGAATACGCGGATACGGCCGTCGCAAACGCGGCTGGTGTGATACTGAACGCGTGCATGATCTGCGGGCCGAGCGGCATCATCACCATGAAGTCCATGATGATGGTGAACTGCGTCAGCGCAAGCAGCCACAGCAAACGGCGCTCGTGCTTTGTGCTAATTGAATACATCGGTCAATTCCTTGTTTTTGTTCGACGCACGCTGACTGCAGGGTTTAGGTAGGTGGTGCGGCCCACGCATCGCCGCACGGCCTCCGCATCTTGTGCGGCCCGCACTGCCCAGACGGCTCTCGCAGCGCACACGGCTAGCAGAACGTATGCAGTACATTGCGCGCACGCTGCGGATCGTCAGTCGTCGAGCGATTCATGTACCGCTTCGGCACCCTGTTTCCAGTAACTGGCCGCGCGAATGCGAGATTTCTCGACGCCACGTTCCGTGCACAGGTGGTAGCGCACCGCACGCATCGTCGCGGATTCGCCGGCGGCCCATACGTAGCCTTCACCGTCTTCGGGTAGGTAGATTTCGCGTACCGCTTGCAGCAAGGCCTCACCGCGATAACCCGATTCGCTGCGATAGCGCCAGACGATATGCAGTTCGGCTTGCGTAGCGAATTCGATCTGCGCCGATGGATCGGCCACTTCGATTACCGCCGCGACGCGTGTGCCGGCAGGCAGCTCTTCGAGGCGGCGGGCAATGGCCGGCAGCGCGGTGTCGTCGCCAATCAGCAGATGCCAGTCGAAGCCGGTCGGTATCACCAGCGAGCCCCGCGGGCCGCCAATGCCGAGATACTGGCCCGCTTTGGCTTGTGCCGCCCATGTTGCAGCCGGGCCGGCCTCATGCATGGCGAACTCGATGTCCAGTTCGCCCCCTTCCGCGTCGAAGCGGCGCGGCGTGAAATCGCGTGCGACCGGTCGCGGCTGGCCGGCGGGAAACACCGGACCGTCAGGACCGGCTTCGGGCAGCACCGGTTTGTCGGCGCCGGGTTCGGGGAAGAACACTTTGATGTGATCGTCGAACGAAGCGGAGACGAAGTCGTGCAGATCGTCGCCGGTAACGGTGACGCGAATCATATGCGGGGTCAGTGCGTGCACCGCTTTGACCTGCAACAGACGGAACTTCAGCGGATGTCGTACGCGATAGACCGCGAGATCGGTCCGGTTGTCATTTGCCAGCATAAGTGTGCTACTCCTGTTGGTTTGATTGGCGCGCGAAGGTGCTCATGGGCACCTTCGAACGCGAGTGTCGGATGGCGCGATCTCAGGCGGTGAATTCGCCGCTGCCTTCGTCGCTGCCGGGATTGCCTTCGCCTTCGATTTCCTTCGTCGCGCGCATCAGGATCGCGGCGATGCGGCGCTGTTCGTCTGCCGGCACGTTGTCACGGCGCAGGAGCGCATGCTTCAGCGCGCGGCGCGCTTCGCTCAGTTCGGGCAGCCAGCCGCCTTCGCTGATGTCGGCCGGCTCTTCACCGGCGAACGCACGGCGCACGGAATCCATTTTTCGGGCGATATGCGTCAGTTTGGCGAGCATCAATTCGACGCGGTCGCGGTTGGCGGCCAGGTACTCGCGGCCCGTTTCCGACAGTTCGTAACGCTTGCGATTGCCTTCGAGTTGCACGGTCACGTAGCCGAGTTCTTCCAGATAGGTGAGCGCCGGATAAACCATGCCCGGGCTCGGACTGTAGAAGCCGTTCGAGCGCGTTTCGAGCGCCTTGATCAGTTCGTAGCCGTGGCTCGGCTGCGCTTCGATCATTGAAAGCAGCAGCAATTGCAGATCTTCGGAGCTGAATTTGCGGCCGCGCGGAAAACCGTCGCCTTCGCCACCAAAGCCGCCCGGGCCGCCGCCGCCGAAGCGCCCACCACGGCCGCCGCCGCGATGCTCGTGATGGCGGCCGATTGCGTGCCACAGTGCGTGCAGGGAGAAGCGGTCGTGGCCGTAGCCGAATTCACCGCGGTCGTCGCGTTCACCGCGTCCGCCATGGCGGCCATAGCCACGCTCTTCGCCATGGAACTCATGTCGGTCGCCATCACGGCCGCGTCCGTCGCCGCGGAACTCGTGCCGGCCGCCGTGGCCGCGCTCGCGGTCGTGAAACTCATGTCGGCCGTCGTGGCCACGCTCGTCGCCGTGAAACTCGTGCGAATCGCCACGCCCGCCGTGACGGCGTTCGAAACCCTCGCCGCGTGCTTCACCACCGCGCTCGCCGCCGAATGCGTAGTGACGGGCGAACGCATGCCAAAGCGCATGCAAGGACGAGCGGTCATGCCCGGCGAAGAAACCTTCGTCCGCGCCACGCGAACGGGAAAAACGATTTTGATGACGCATCTTGGGTGCTCCCGATTGTGTCTTAAGATGTGTCGTAAGATATATATCTTAAGATCGTTTGTCAAACTCATTTTTTGAATCGCACGTCGTCAAAAGAGACGCTTCATGCCAAAAGGTCATTAATTAAATGACATTCATGCCCTCGTGAAATTGCCAGGAAGCGCCGAGAATCTCATTCAGCGCGGCATTGGCCGTATTCACGGAGCGACGATCATGTATGCAATTACGGGTGTGACAGGGCAGGTGGGTGGGGCGGCGGCGCGCGCCTTATTGGAGGCGGGGCTAGCCGTGCGCGCCGTGTTACGCGACAAAAGCAAGGCAGCGGAGTGGCAGGAGCGGGGCGCCGAAGTGGCGGTCGCATCCTTCGAAGATGCGGACGCACTCGCTGCGGCGTTCAGCGGTACGGCGGGCGTCTTCGTGATGGTGGCGCCGAACTTCGCGCCGCAACCGGGTTATCCGAACGCGCATGCAGCGGTGGCGGTGCTGAAAGAGGCGCTCATGCAAGCGCGGCCCGCGCGCGTCGCGGCGCTGTCGTCGATCGGTGGACAGCGCGAGTCGGGTCTCGGTCTCATCACGCAAGTGCATATTCTCGAAGAGGCGCTTGCGGATCTGCCCATTCCGACGGCGATTTTGCGGCCCGCGTGGTTTATGGAGAACTCCCTGTGGGATATCGCGCCGGCGCGCGAGACGGGCGTGATGCCGAGCTTCCTGCAACCGCTCGACCGTGCGTATCCGATGATCGCCACTGCAGATATCGGCCGGGTGATCGCTGAAACGCTTGCTCAGTCGTGGCAGGGGCGTCGCGTGATCGAGATTGAAGGGCCGCGGCGCTATACGCAAGATGAAATCGCCGCGATGCTTGGCGGCGTGCTTGGCCGCTCGGTGAAGGCTCAGGCGGTGCCGCACGATCAGTGGGAGGCACTGTTCCAGTCGCAAGGCACGGGCTGGCCTGCGCCGCGCATCGAGATGATCGACGGCTTCAATTCAGGGTGGATTGATTTCGAAGATGGCGTGAACGAGCGGGTGGTTGGCAGCACCGCTTATCAGACGGTGCTGGCGGAGTTGGTTGAGCGCGCCGGCTGAAGCTTAACGGCTCCGTACCGGTTCTGGGCACAGGCGGGCGGTGTAGCGCTGGTTTGGGCTCACTCGCCAAACGCAGTTTTCGTCAAATGCGCCTCGCTGCCGTCAGCCTGCTGCAGGCCCCCGCCTTATGTCGGCCGCCGCGTGCGTGATCGCGGACAGGTGCTGGTCAGGGTCAGTCTTTGACCGCGCTCTTTCCCGGCCAGGCCGCAGCAGTCGCCGATCTTACGACGCAACCTCGGATGGTCCCCTGAGTGCTAAAGTGTGATCGTGGCGCAGCGAAGTGAGGTAACTGTTAACTCTCGCTAGCAATCTTAAAAGTGGCCAACGAGGACGCCTCTCGCACGTTGAGAGAGGCAGGGCACTCGCCCTCAGTTTTGAAACCTTTTAAGGAGTCGAAATGAAAACCCTTGCTGCGACTGCATTGCTTGCGAGCCTCGTAATCGGCCTCACCGGTTGCATTGTCCCTGTCGCGCCCGCGCCCGTCGGAATCACAATGGGGTGGCATGGCGACCAGTACTATGATGGCCATCGCTACTGGGCGCACGACGACTGGATGCGCGATCACCCCAACGATCGCGACCCGCACAATCAACATGACGACCACCACGATGAAGATCACTAACCGCCGCGTGATTCGACATCCGGGCTCCGGCAACGGAGATTGCCTGTCTCGTCGTACACCATGATGTTGAATCCTTCGCTTGGCGCAGGCGGAACGAAATAGCGGGTGATTAGCTCATACTGGGCCTCGGATGTCTGGAATGGATGTTCGCCCGCCGCGTTTCTCGCCCTTAACCTGGATTTGCAGATCTCATCGCTCACATCCAGATAGTGAAGTTGATGTTCGCAGCCGGCAGCCTGAAATAAAGCGTGCCCCCATGCACGAGTGTTAGTCGTGTTAAATGGGAAGTCGAGTACCACTGATATCCCTGCCGCGAGGAGCGATTGGATGTGCTCGGTGAGGAGCGTCTTGAGGCGTCCCGCGTAGCGCACATAGTCTGCCAGCGTATGAATTTCTCCCGGATAGAGACGCGCGATCCATACGTCTTCGCTGATCAGGAGCATCCGCTGAGAATTCACCAGGCGATCCGTAAGCGTGGACTTGCCCGAGGCAATTTTGCCGCAGACCATATGGAGTGTGGCTGCGTTACCAGATCCAACACCGTCAAGAAACCTGCTCCCACTCGTCATTTTCAGGCGCTCCAATTAGGGCCCAGAAAGCAAAAAACCCGCCTTCTGGGCGGGTTGTGATTGCTTATTGTCAACTCAATAGCTATCCCGCCGAGACTGTCGCGGCGTTAATAATCGAGTTGATGTGGGATCGGTTCATGTGCCAAAGCATAATGCAGCGCACGGAATGAGACAAGTAACTTTGAGCGAGACCCGGATGGATGCGCGACGCCAGCCGCGACTTCAAAGATCGAGGACCAGCAGCGGCGTCTTTGCGCGCGAGCAGCAAGGCAGAAACTGATCGTTGGCGACGCGTTCTTCGTCGGTCAGGTACAGATCGCGATGATCCGGTTCACCGGACAGCACGCGTGTGAGACAGGTGCCGCACACGCCTTGCTCGCATGACATCGGGACTTCGACGCCACAGTTGCGTAGCGCCTCGACGACCGTGATGCCGGGCGGCACGTCGACCACACTGCCGGAACTGGCTAGCCTGACCTGGAACGCACCGTTCGCGCCAGCGGCTTGGGGCGCGGCGCCGAAGTATTCGCGGTGGACGTGAGTGGCGGGCCAGCCAGCTTTCGATGTGGTCGCCAATACGGCCTCGATGAAGCCTGCCGGACCGCAGACGTAGACGTGGGTATCGGTAACGGGGCGCCCGAGGACGGTTGGCAGGTCGATCCGTTCGCTGGGCGCGGCGGTGTCGAAATAGAGGCGTGCGCGCGCTTTGAGGTCCGGTGCGGTAAAGCGTTCGCGGAAAGCGGCGCGCTCAGGTTCGCGCGTGCAGTAATGGAGTTCGAACGATTGACTGGTGCGGATCAGGTGTTCCGCCATGCAGAGAATCGGCGTGATACCGATGCCGCCTGCTAGCAGGATGGAGTGCGCCGCATCTTCCACGAGCGGAAAGTGGTTCTTCGGTGTACTGATTTCAAGCGTCGAACCACAAGAGACTTCATGCATGGCGATCGAGCCGCCGCGCGAATTGGGATCGCGCAACACGCCGATTCGGTACAGGCCGGTTTCAGTCGGGCTGTTGCACAGCGAATACTGCCGGACGTGGCCATCGACATGCACGTCGATATGCGCACCCGCCGAAAACGGCGGTAGCGCTTCACCGCCTGGCGAGGCCAGTTCGAACATGCAGATATCGGTAGCAACGTTGAGCTTGTGGGTAATGAGGGCTTTCATGGATGCGTTTGGTGATAAGGCGGGCAGCACGCCGGCATCCGGGCGACCGGATGCCGGCATCGGGGCGGAGGCTTAATTCGCGACCGTCAGTTCGTGTTGTTGCTGGATCAGCCGGTCGAGCACGCGGCGCGATTGGACGCCGCCTGCATCGATATTGAGTTTGAGGATCGGACGGTCCGGCCAGGTCAACAGGTTGCGCTGTTGTGCTTCGAGCATGCCGAGGTCTTCGGAGAAAATCCGCCCTTGGCCTTCACGGATCGTGTCGGTCAGCGCCTTGTCGTCGGCTGCGAAATTGCGTGCCATGCCCCAGAAATACCAGATCGACGTTTCGGTTTCGGGTGTGATGAAGTCAACCACGATGCTTGCTGCCTTATGCTGCGGTTCGGCGTGATAGCCGCCCTTGCCAGCATGCGCGACGCCCACCTCGATCATGACGTGGCTCGGCGGCGTGAAGTGGCAGATTTGCCAGCGGTCGCACGGGACGTTGTCCGCCAGTTCGTTGCCGCGCAGAGCAGCCGCCCAGAACGGTGGCGGCATGATGTTTTCCATGAAGCGGCTCGTGATGACCGTGTCGCCGTCGACCTTGGTCACAGGCGGCGCTTCCTCGATCTCCGGCTGGCCGATGCTGCTCGCATGCACATAGGTCTCGTGCGTGAGGTCCATCAGGTTATCGATCATCAGGCGGTAATCGCACTGGATGTGATACAAGCCGCCGCCGTAGGCCCAGGCCGGGTTGTCAGCCCATTCGAGGTGGTGAATCGCGGCCGGATCGGCCTTTTCCTTGTCCCCGGTCCATACCCAGATAAAGCCGTAACGTTCGACCACGGGAAAATTGCGAATCGCGGGAATACCGCCCACACGCTGACACGGCATGCTGACGCACTTGCCGTTCGCGCCCATCGTCAGGCCGTGGTAGCCGCAGACCAGGTGACCGTCGCGCACGGTGCCGAGCGACAACGGCGCGCCGCGATGCGGGCAGAAATCTTCCAGTGCTGCGACCGTACCGTCGCCGGCACGGTAGAACACAATGCGTTCGCCGCAGATCTGTCTGCCGAGCGGTTTGTCTGCGATCTCATCCGGGGTACAGGCGACGTACCAGGCGTTCTTCAAAAACATCAATCTCCTCCATGGCGTATCGGGACGCCTTTAGATTGGGGGGGCGGCGGTGCGCCGGCGTAATGCCTGGCACGCGCTGCCGTCCGGCAAGACTTAGCGGGCGTTGCGGCGGATCAGGTTGCCCCCGATCAGCTTCGTCATGGCTCGCTGGTTTTCCAGCACGCGTTTCAGGTTCTGATGCGCGATCTTCGAGTGCTCGCGCATCAGCGCTTCGGCGCGGGCGCCTTCACGGTTCTCGATCGCTTCGAGCACCGCGCGATGCTGTGCCTGCGCCACTACCAGCGTCTCGCGCGCGCGCGGGTCGAGCGACTGCACCACGGCGAACGCGCTGGCGGATGCAAACGGTAAGGTCGCGACCCGCTCGATTTGCCGCTCGACGACGCTGCTGTCGGCGGCGGCTGAGAGCAGCCGGTGAAAGCGGGCGTTCGCATCGACATAGCCCGAGAAACTCTCTTCCGTCAGGTCGCCGACCAGCAACTGGTCGATTTCGTCGATGCATTCATGCAGATCGCGGAACATGGAATGCGTGATGCCGCGTTCAGCGGCGAGTCGCGCGGCCAAACCTTCTAGCGTGCCGCGCATTTCGATCGAATCACGGATTTCAGTTTCGCTGAATGAGCGCACCGCAAAGCCGCCCGACGGAATCGGCTCGAGCAGACCTTCTTCCTGCAAGCGGATTAAGCCGGCGCGCACTGGCGTGCGTGACACGCCAAGCCGCTCGACAACCCACAACTCGGAAATCCGGTCGCCCGCGCTTAGCTCGCCGCCGAGGATCAGTTCGCGCAGTCCAAGCAACGCGCGGACCGTCTGAGAGGCGGGGGAGGAAGTTTTTCCGTCGACCGCTAGATTTTCACTATCTGACATGGTGCAGCTCGTTCGAGGTTGCAGTTTCGGGGACGCCGTCTGACATCCGAATAACGGCTCGATGAATACAGATTGTATACAGCTCTTTCATTAATTCAACAATTTACCCGCAAATATCGGGTTAACACTCATAAATAGGATGTGTTTGGAGATTTTATGTGTACAACGATTGGATTGTTGTATTGACACGTCTATCGGATCTTCCTACGATCAGGGTTCGAAAAGTTCGATAAACGAAGCGCGGTTCTATATACGAACAACAGGAGGCGGGCACGTGAACAAGAATGTCACTCAGCATGACAGCCGATACGAGCGCACGACGCTTGTGCTGCTTTCTGTTGGATTTGGACTGGTCGGGCTCGACCGCTGGATCATCGCTCCGCTGTTTCCGCACATGATGAAAGACCTCGGGCTGTCCTATCAGCAACTAGGGTCGCTGATCGGCATTCTCAGTCTCGCGTGGGGTGTGTGCTCCATTGCGATGGGGCGTCTTTCCGATAGGATCGGCCGTCGCAAGATCATGATTGCAGCGATGATCATGTTCTCGCTGCTGTCGAGTTTCTCCGGATTCGCGAGTGGCTTCCTGAGCCTCCTGCTGATTCGCTCGGTGATGGGCGTGGCCGAAGGCGCCTTTACGCCGACTAGCGTCGCGGCAGTGGGCGAGGCTTCGCATCCGTCGCGGCGCGGTTTCAATCAGGGCCTGCAGTTGAGTATGTTCGCGCTGCTGGGCCTGGGTCTCGCGCCTATCATCGCCACCCAGTTGTTGCGCGTCGTGCCGTCATGGCACTGGGTGTTCGCGGTATCCGTGATTCCCGGGCTGATCGTCGCGGCGTTGATCGCGTTGTTCTTGCGCGATCAACCGCGCAATGAACTGGTGAATCTGGCGACCATCGGCGTGCCGGGCCAGCCGCGTTGGAGCGAACTGTTCAGGAGCCGCAACGTCGTGCTGGCGATGCTTGCCACGCTGTGCGCGATGGCCGGGATCTTTGTGATCGGCGCGATGGTGCCTAACTACCTCGTCGATTATCTGCACCTCGATACCGAGCATATGGGCTTCGTCGTCTCGGCGATCGGCTTTGGCGGCTTCCTCGGGGAATTCGGGCTGGCGGGAATTTCGGACTTCGTGGGCCGTCGCCCGACCACCGTGATCGCTTTCGTCGGCGCGGCAATTTCCCTCTACGTGTTTGCCCGCATCGGCGCGAACCCGGTGACGTTGTTCATCGTGCTGTTCATCGTCTCGTTTTTCGCGCTTGGCTTGCTGGGCCTGCTCACCGGCCCGATCGCCACCGAGGCGGCACCGCTGGGGCTGGTGGCGTCGGCCATCGGCATCACGTCGGGCACCGGCGAAATTTTCGGTGGTGGCATCGCGCCGGCTGCAGCGGGTTTCATCGCTCAGCACTATGGCATCCAGTTCACGTTGCAGTTCGCGTTGATCGGGCTGGTATGCGGTGCATTCGTCTCGCTTGCGCTGATCGAGACCGCCCCCCGCCGACGCGCGAAAGGTGCGGCGGCTGTACTCGCCCAGTAGGGACTACCCAACTATCGTGAGCTGATATCGGACTGTGGGCCTTGCAGTCTGAAAGACAATCATAAGCAATACGTAGGCATGCTAAGTATTGATTCTGAAAAATCAGGTTAAGGAGGCAAATCAATGAAGTACCTTGCGTTGTGGTGTGCTGTTCTTTCGACCTTTGTCGCCGCCGATGCTCGTGCTCAAAGTGTTCCGGCAGGGAGTAGCGTGACCCTCTACGGGTTGATCGATGCCGGCGTGTCTTATGTGAGCAATGAAGGTGGCAACAAGAACCTGAAATTCGACGACGGCATTTTCACGCCAAACCTGCTCGGATTCAAAGGTACCGAAGATCTGGGCGGTGGCTTGCACGCAGTGTTCGACCTCGTCGACCAGTTCACGCTCGGTACCGGCTCGATCCTCTCGGGCGAGGGCATCTTCGGCCGCAATGCGTATGTCGGCCTGGTGAGCGACCGCTATGGCAGTGTGACGCTCGGCAACCAGTACGACTTCATGACGGATTCGCTGTTCTTCGGTCACGACGGACGCGGCGATGGAAGTCGGCGGTCTATACAACTTCCGGGCTGGCCCCTTCAGCAAGATTGCGATTCCGGGCAATCCGCCGTTCGCCCAGCAATTCGACTGGGACCGGATGGCTGGTGCGACAGTCGATAGTTCGATCAAGTATCAGTCGCCTTCCATTGGCGGCTTCAGGTTCGGCGCGCTCTACGGTTTCGGCGGTGCGCCCGGATCGTTTGGCAGCGGTAATTCGGTCAGCGTGGGGGCGAACTACGATAACGCGCCGTTCGGGGTGGGGGCCGCGTACACCGAAGTCAAGTACCTGAGCTCGGGCGCGCCTGAGGTCGGCATTCGCAATTGGGGCGTCGGCGCGCATTATCGATTTGGCGATATTACGACCACCGCGCTGGTGACGACGGTACGTAACACGTCCAACGGCGGCGCCATCGCAGAAGGAGAAGTGGGCGGCAGTTGGCTGTTCCAGCCAGACTGGCAGATCGGCGCCGACTATATGTACATGAAAGGCGATGCGTATCTGAACAACAATCACGCACACCAGGTCACGGCGATCCTGGACCACGTTCTGTCCAAGCGGACCCTGGTCTATGTGGAGGGGGTCTATCAACGGACTAACGAGGGCGCGCAGGCGTTGATTAGCGGCGTACTCGATCCGGATGGCACCTCGAGCGGTCCGAGCCAGTTTATCGGGCGCGTGGGGATGCAGACGCGATTTTGATGGGCGGTTGAATTGCTTGTGGTGGGGGCATCCATACGATGTCGCGCAACAACCGCAGCCACGTCGTGCGTGACTATTTAGCGTGGGTTGTGTGATCTTCGAATGCTGCAGCGATGCCCTCAATCATTGCCGCGATGCGCGCGGTATGCCGAAGGTCTTGATGCGTGACGAGCCAGATTTCGTAGACCGCCCCACGTGTGGGTTCCGGCCATATCTGCACGAGGCCGTCGTGTTGACCCAGATGGATCGGAAGCTCGCCAATGCCAAGGCCGGCCTTTACCGCAGTACGCAGCATGAGGCTGGAATTGAAGGTCGAAACGATGCGCCCCGCGTGTGCCGGCTCACCAGCCAGAGTGGGTGATGTCGGTGCTCGACTACCGGTCCAGTTTCCCTGATAGACGACAAGATCGTGGCCCGCGAATGCGGAGCCAGCGGCGGGCTTGCCGTGCTGCTCGAGATAAGCATGCGATGCAAAGAGCGCCAAGGGCCAGCGAGCAAGGCGCCGGGCGATCAGATCGGGATTGTCCGGCCTGACTGAGCGGACCGCGATATCCGCTTCACGCTTTGCCAGATTCAGCATGCGCGTCGACGTGTCCAGCAGGACGCGCACTTCGGGATGGGCAGCATGCAGGCGTTCGATGGCGGGAAGCAGGAATTCGAGTGCGATCGAGTCGGTGCTGGTGACTCTTACGTCCCCCGCCAGCCGCGTATCCGTGCCTTGAGTCTGTCTGACGAATTCGTGTGCGGAATATTCCATTTTCTCCGCTGATCTCAGCGCGGCCTCGCCGGCGGCGGTCAACGCATAACCCGCAGAGGTGCGCAGGAAGAGCGTTGCACGCAGGGCGTGCTCGAGTGCAGCAATCCGTCTGCCGACCGTCGCCTGATCGAGATTGAGCGTTCTGGCCGCGCCACGGAGCGTTTTTTCGCGCTCCACCGCGAGAAACACTCGCGCGTCATCCCAGTTCATTGTGCCGCCCTCCATGATGCAAATTTGCATCAGACAACGCGAATAATGCCGCGTGAATTCATCAATGTCGACTCCTATACTGAGCGCAAGAGTTCCTCGTTAGTGATCCGGCCGGATCAATCGAGCCTCATCAATCGAAGGAGTGGTATCCATGTCTGCTTCAACTTTTCGTGTGCCGTCGTCCATGATGGCCATTGAGATCAAACAGCCCGGCGGTCCTGAGGTTCTGGTGCCGACAACGCGTCCTGTGCCGGTGCCGGCGGCTGATGAGGTTCTGATCCGCATCCACGCGGCTGCCGTGAACGGTCCCGACGTTTTCCAGCGCAAAGGGCTGTATGATCCGCCCCCCGGCGCTTCGGACATTCCAGGGCTGGAAGTGGCGGGGCAAGTGGTTGCCATTGGGTCCGACGTGTCCCAATTCCGGATCGGCGAATTGGTGTGTGCATTGATTCCCGGCGGTGGCTACGCAGAATATGCCGTCGCGCACGCCTGCAACGCGATGCATATCCCCAAAGGCCTGACGTTGGTGGAAGCGGGGGCCATGCCCGAAACGTTTATGACGGTATGGCTGAACCTGTTCCAGCGCGGCAAGCTGGTTGCCGGCGAATCGGTGTTGATCCATGGCGGCGCGTCAGGTATCGGTACCACCGCGACCATGCTGGCGAAGGCATTCGGCGCGGCGAAAATCATCACGACAGTGGGCTCGCAGGCGCATCGCGAGGCCAGTCTGGCGCTAGGCGCAGATCTCGCGATTGACTACCGCGAAGACGATTTCGTCGCCGAAGCGAAGCGGTTCACCGACGGAAGAGGCGTCGACGTGATCCTCGACATCATTGCCGGCGACTACGTGGCTAGAAACTATGACGCCGCAGCCATGGACGGACGGATCCTCCAGGTGGGCGTGATCAAGGGGCCGGCGAAGGATCTTGACCTCGTGCCGATGCTGACGAAACGTTTGACGCATATGGGCTCGACATTGCGATCGCGCACATCCGCGGACAAGGCGGCCATCGTCAATGAACTCGAGCAGCATGTCTGGCCGCACATCGAGAGCGGCAAGATCAAGCCGGTTGTCTACAAGACCTTTGCGCTTGCCGACGCTCGTGGCGCTCACGAGCTGATCGATTCCGGCACACACTTTGGAAAGATTGTCCTTGCGACAGGTGCTGATCTCATTGACTGAGGTGTCGCTCGCTGCCAAAGCGGAGGTGGCGAGCCGCTTGCCGCTTTCGTGATGGACGTTGAGGAGCAGCGTTACTTTTAAAGGTCGCGGTCTGTCTTACGATCTGCTCGACGCTCGGCCGAAGTCGGTTCGAAAGCGGACGGAAGTGGATCGCGCCTGAATGACTCAGAAGAGCCGACTGATGCCGAATGAAAAATTCGGCATCAGCCACGCTTCTGCTCGATAGACACAAACCGTGAAGTTGCCCGCACCGGCGGTATCAAAAGATTGACTGCCCGGTAAGTGTGGTCAACCATTCCAAAGCCTTCACCCCCGCCAGCGAGTTGCCATTGCTATCCAGCCCCGGCGACCACACGCACACGGCCATCTCACCCGGCAGCACCGCCACGATCCCGCCGCCCACGCCGCTTTTGGCCGGCAAGCCTACCCGATAGACGAAATCGCCCGCCGCGTCGTAGGTGCCGCAGGTCAGCATCAGCGCGGAAAGCCGCTTGGCCGAGCTGGTGTCGAGAATCCGCTCGCCGGTGGCGGGCACCACCCCATGATTGGTCAGAAACAGCGCCGCTTTCGCCAGCTCGACGCAACTCATCGAAATCGCGCACTGCCGGCAATAAGCGTCAACGACCACTTCCGGCGGCATCTCCATGTTGCCGAAGCTCGCCATGAAATGCGCCATCGCGCGGTTGCGATGAGCGTGCTGCAACTCCGACTGTGCGACGCGCAAGTCGTAGTCGATGCTGATTTCACCCGTGAGCCGCCGCATGAATTCGACCAGCGCTGTTTCGGCCTGCACGAAACGGCGGCACAACACGTCGGTGACGACCAGCGCGCCCGCGTTGATGAACGGATTGCGCGGCTTGCCGTGTTCGGCCTCGAGCTGGACCAGCGAATTGAAGGCATTGCCGGACGGCTCGCGCCCCACGCGCTGCCAAAGTGCGTCGCCGAGCAGCCGGAACGCCATCGTGCAGGCGAACAGCTTGGAAATACTCTGGATGGAAAAGCGTATGTCGGCGGCGCCGGTGCGGAACACTTCGCCCGAGGCCGTGACGATGGCCATGCCGAAGCTGTCGGCGGGGACATTCGCCAGTTCGGGAATGTAATCGGCGACCTTGCCGGTACCCAGATAAGGCTGAAGATCGCGATGAATCTGTTCGAGGATGGATGCGTAGTTCATGAGGCTCGGACCGTTGTTGCCGCGATTCTACTGGCAACCTGGCCCGAATTGTTCGTGTGGTGAAACGCTGCCGGGTTCGGCAGCGTTCACTAAGGCTCTGCTAGTCATACCGCCTTTCTTGTGACAGCCGGGTAGAACGCTCGGCCTGTGGCGGCCGCACTATCAATGCGCGCCCGCCGCATCTGGTCCGCCACCGCCCTTGGCCGGCTTCGTAATCCAGATCAGCGGAATGATCAGAATAAAAATGATCGCCGACACATAGAAGATGTCGTTCAGTCCCATCATCGCGGCCTGCGTGTTCACGGTGAAATCGAACAGCGCGTGCGCCGACTGCGGATTCAGATGCAGCAGCGACTGGGTCGAATCGATCTGCTGGTTGAACAGCGGGTTGTCGACGCTGGCCTGCTCGGTCAGCCGGGTGTGGTGCAGTACCGTACGATTGTTCCACTCGTTGCCGGCGATCGACGTACCCACCGCGCCGCAAAACACCCGCACGAAATTCGATAGGCCCGCGGCTGCCGGAATCTTGTTCGGCGGCTGGCCGGACAGAATGATCGCCGTCAGCGGCACGAAGAACAGCGCCATCGGAATGCCCTGCAGCAGCGTGGGGAGCACGAGGTGCCACGTGTCGATTTCGATCACGTACTTCGAGCGCATATAAAACACGATCGCAAAGCCGATAAACGCGAGCGTGGCGATGATGCGCGCGTCCGAGCGTGGCAGCACCCGGCCCATGATTGGCGCGAGAATCACCGCGAACACGCCGAGCGGCGCGGTAACGAGGCCGGCATCCACCGAGCGGTAGTTCAGGTACTCCTGCATCCATTGCGGCAGCAGCACCAGGTTGCCGAAAAACACGCCATACGCCACCGAAATCGCAATCGTGCCGCCGAGGAAGTTGCGTTGCGTAAATAGCCGCAAATCGACGATCGGATTCTCCTCGGTCAGCTCCCACACAAGGAAGAACGCGAAACTGATCACCGCGGTGATGCCGAGAATCACGATGACCGGCGACGAGAACCAGTCGAGGTCCTTGCCCTTGTCGAGCATGATCTGCAGCGAGGCGACCCACGTAATCAGCAGGCCGAGCCCGATCACGTCGATGGGGGGCTTGCGGGTGGCCGACTCGCGGGTGCGATAGATCATCCACGTGACGCCGGCCGCGAAAATGCCGACCGGAATATTGATGTAGAAAATCCACGACCAGCTGTAACTATCCGTGATCCAGCCGCCGAGCGCGGGGCCCGCAATCGGGCCGACGGTCGCGGTCATGGCCCATAGCGAGAGTGCGGTCGACGATTTCTCCTTGGGATACGAGCCGAGCAGAATCGCTTGCGAGAGCGGAATCAGCGGACCGGCCACCGCGCCCTGGAAAATCCGTGCGATCAGCAGGATCGGCAGCGTGGGCGCAATGCCGCACAACCACGAAGCCAGCACGAACATCAGAATCGCGCCGACGAATAGCTTTACCTGGCCGATGCGTTGCGTGAGCCAGCCGGTCAGTGGAATCGAAACGGCATTGGCCGCGGCGAACACGGTGATGACCCACGTGCCTTCATCGACCGAGACGCCGAGGTTGCCCGAGATGGTCGGAATCGCGACGTTCGCAATCGACGTGTCGAGCACGTTCATGAAGGTGGCGAGCGCCACGGCGAGGGTCGCCAGAACCAGTTTTCCGCCTTGCAGCGGCGGTGGTGGTGCGGGCGGCGCGGCGGCAGACGCGGAAGCGGGCTGGCTCAAACGATTCTCCGGATTGCGATGCTACGGATGTTCCATACGGTGCGCTATTCGCTGCCCGGGCAGTGAGCCGGGCAACCGTTTGAATGCTCGCAAAAGCATAACCGTATTCACGTTTTGGCGTTGTCGGCCCGTGCAGGTGCGACGGCAGAAACAGATCCGGCAGCGTATGCTCGCGGCTGAGGCAGCACATGGCTGCGCGGTTGGCGACGCGTGCAGAAACACGATCCGAGCTTACAACGAGGACAGAGAGAGGAATTGAATATGGTGTGGGAGCAATTCGAACACGGCTGGCGGCGCGCGCCGGCGGCACCGCCGGCCAAGGCATTGGTGGTGCTGATGCACGGCGTGGGCAGCAACGCCCGCGATCTGATGCCGCTCGCGGACATCTGGAGCGAGAGCCTGCCGGATGTGGCGTTCACCTCGCTCGACGGCACCGACGCTTTCGACGGCGGCTTCGGCGGACGGCAGTGGTTCAGCCTGAGCGATGTCAACGAGGGCAATCGCGAGGCCCGTGTCGCGGCCGCCTATCCGGCGTTGCGGCGCATGCTCGAAGCCGAACTGGCGCATTGGCAGCTTCCTTTCGACCGGCTTGCATTGGTTGGTTTCTCGCAAGGCTCGATCATGGCGATGCATCACGTGGCGGCCAGCGTGGAAGGCGCTGCGGACGTGGTCGCGTATTCCGGGCGCCTTGCCTCGGTGATCGTCGCGCAGAACGGCACACCGCTTACGCTCGTGCACGGTGAAGCAGACGAAGTGATCCCTGTACGGGAACTGGAATACGCTGCGGATGCATTCAGCAACGCCGGCTATGCGGTCGACGCCTATGTTTTGCCAGGCATTGGTCATACGATAAACGCGGACGGTGTCGAGCTCGGCAAACAGGCGTTGGAGCGTGCGATTGGCGCTTTGTCGCGTGACTGACACAGCCCCGATTGAAAAGTGGCCCTAAAGATTCTGATCTGCTTGCCGTTAACTGCTCATTAGCATGAAAATCACCCCCGCCGCGCGGACCGCGCAACGCCCATCTGGGCGTGCCAAGCGGCTCGGGTGACCGGGGGCGCATTTTCCAAATTGCCCTGCAAGGGCGGATAACGACACATCAGAGCCTTCCTATGGCCAGACCGACGCCGCATTACCCGCTTTTCGATCGACTGTTCCGTCATTCCGTGGCGGTGGACCTCGGCACGGCCAATACCCTCATCTATACCGACAACGGCGGCATCGTGCTGAACGAGCCGTCCGTCGTGGCTTTCCAGACAGAGCCCGCCGCCGGTCAAAAACGCGTGGCGGCAGTGGGCACTGAAGCGCGCCAACTGCTCGGCCGAGCGCCGCGCAACGTCGAAGCGGTGCGGCCGATGCGGCATGGCGTGATCGCCAATTTTTCCGCGGCCGAGCAGATGATCCGGCAATTCGTCGACATGGCCCGCCCGCGGCCGCTGTTCAGCCGACGCGCCGCGTTCACCGTGTGCGTGCCGGCGGGCGCGACCCAGGTCGAGCGTCGCGCGATCAAGGAGGCCGCGGTGGCGGCCGGCGCGTGGAAGGTCAGTCTGATTGGCGAATCGTTGGCGTCGGCGGTCGGTGCGGGCTTGCCGGTATCGGAGGCGGTCGGCTCGATGGTGGTCGACATCGGCGGCGGCACGACTGAGGTCGGCGTGATCTCGCTCGGCGGCCTTGCCTATAGCGGCTCGATTCGTGTGGGCGGCGACAGTTTCGACATGGCGATCGTCAGTTATGTGCGCAACCTGTATGGCGTGCTGCTCGGCGAGCAGACCGCCGAACACGTCAAAAAGGGCATCGGTTCGGCCGTGCGCGACGTGCCGGTCGAGCATATGAACGCGACGGGGCGCAGTGTGGACGACGGCCTGCCGCGTACCGTTCAGTTGAGCAATCACGATATCGCCGATGCGATCGAGGGCCCGTTGCGCCAGGTGATCGGAGCCGTGAAACGCGCGCTTGAAACGGCACCGGCCGAACTGGTGACCGATATTGCGAACAGCGGCATCGTGCTGACCGGCGGCGGCGCGCTGCTAGGCAATCTGGGCCGCCGCCTGACCAACGAACTGGGGCTCGACGTTCGCGTCGCTGATGAACCGCTCACGTGCGCAGTGCGTGGCGCGGGCGCGGCGGCTGCCGCCGGTTTGCTCGACGACAACGCCTACGAATGATTTAATGCAGGACGTCCGGTGTTGCCGGTAGCCGGGATCCGGGCTAGCCGTATAAGCAGGACGGCGCGTCGCACTGGCCGTGAGGCGAGCCACAAGGGGTGCGAGGCACGATGCGCAAAATCGTGAGGTGCCCGGCACAAGCCGCGGCACGCACGCCGAACAAGCCTCTGCGTATATTGAAGCGCTGTGTGACAATACGCACCACGTCCCAATTTCAGGGACGCGAACACGTTTTCTTCCTCGAATCCATTTTTAGCCGGCACCGCCGTATTCGGGCGTTGCCGCGCCGTCTGTGAACCACCTGTGAATCAATCTGTTTCCGCTTCGTCCTCGTCAGCATCTCCGTCCTTTATCGAGCTGCATAGCGGCTTGCGCATGCCCTATGTGGAAACGGGGGAGGGTGAACTGCTGTTGTTCGTGCATGGCTCGCTGTGCGATTACCGTTATTGGCAACCGCAACTGGCGGGTTTGTCGAAGCAATACCGCTGCGTCACGGTGAGCCTCACGCATTACTGGCCGGTGACGGATACCGAGCCCGATCAGCCGTTCAGCTGGAGCGAACATGCGGACGACGTGGCCGAATTCATCGACCGTCTCGGCGCCGGGCCGGCGCACGTGGTAGGGCATTCGCGCGGCGGTTGTGTGGCATTTCATTTCGCACGGCGCCACCCGCAGTACGTGCGCACGTTGACGCTCGCGGACCCGGGTGGCCCGTTGCAGATCGCCGGGCGACCGCCCGCGAGTTTGCCGGAGACGGTGAACGCATTGCGTGCGAAAGCCGCGCAGCTGATCGAAACAGGCGAGGTGGAAGCCGGTTTGCAACTGTTCGTCGATTCGGTGAGCCGTCCGGGTTTCTGGGCGATGAGCACGCCGGGTTTTCGCAAGATGGCGACTGACAACGCACACACGCTCGCGCGTCAGTTCCGCGACCCGTTGCCTGCCTACGTACCCGAGCAGGCGGGCGAAGTGCGCTGCCCGGTGCTACTGATCGATGGCGAAAAGAGTCCCGACATGTTCCGCCGCGCGGCGACGGCGCTGCAAACATGGCTGCCGGATGCGCGCCGCGAAACGGTACGCGGCGCCTCGCACGGGATGAATCTCGCGCATCCGGCAGCGTTCAATCGCTACGTCGACGAGTTCATTCGCTCAGCGGACGTTTGATCAAAGCGCGATCAGCAGCATTCTGCGCGCCTCGTGCGCGCCTGGATGCGCAACGAGCGCTTAATCAGCGCGCAATGAGCTTATGCTGACTGCCGCGCGACGATTCGCGCGTGCAGGGCTCAGCATTTGCGGCTGGTCGCTACGCACACTTCAAGCCTTGCGATGCGCGTCTTTATCGAGCGCGCGTTCCGCGGCTTCGCCGACGAGGCCGTGGTAATACAGATGCACGCCGATCGCGAGCGAGTCGTTGCGAATTTCGTGGAAGGCTTTCCATGCCTTCACGGGGTCTTTGAACAGCAGATAGTGCGCTTCCTGCGCGATCAGATCCGCGACTTCATGCAGGCCATGGCCGTGCAGCACATCCACGAGCGTATCGAGGCTGCGATGCGTGCGCGCGTCGGTACGCGGGTAAAGCATATGCAGCACCGCTACGTCTTGCGTTTTCAGCGCCGCCGACAACGCCACGACGATGTCCTGGTGATTCAATGCGGTGACGATTTTGTCTTCGGTATGGACGTGATCCGGAAACAGTGTTTCGAGTGAGGCGTTCATCGGGTCCTTCCTGATCTTCTGGCTGATGAAAAAAGCCCGCCGTAGGACGGCGGGCCAAAGACAGCGATGTGTTCGCAGGGGAAGCAAAACACGAATTCAGTATCGCAGAGCGGCCGTGTTTGCGCAGCCTGACTGCCGCAAAACATTGTTGCAGTAAGTGTGCGAACTTTCATTTGGCCGGCAACATCGCCGGGCGGACGCGGCCCGTCTTCGAGCGGCCTATTTCCACTTATTTCCGTGTATTTCAGGCGGCCACGGCCATTTTTCAGGCAACGAATGTTGCGTCAGTCGAGATGGATTGTTGCTGCCATTCGTCACAATCAAAGCCCTTGCGGACCGTAGAATGCGAACCGGAGCCTGAGCATGCCACGCGACGATCCGACGATCGAGCATGCCGGCATGTGTGCGATGTGAAAGTAAAAGGAACGTGCAGATGAACTCGAAGACACACGCAACGCTGAGCTTTTCCGACAGCGACCAGACGATTGATCTGCCCATTTATCAGGGCACGCTTGGGCCGGATGTTATCGACATCCGCAAGCTGTACGGTCAGACGGGCAAGTTCAAGTACGACCCGGGTTTCATGTCCACGGCGGCATGCAATTCCGAAATCACCTATATCGACGGTGACAAAGGCGAGCTGCTGTATCGCGGTTATCCGATCGACAATCTGGCGCAAAACGCCGACTTCCTCGAAACCTGCTACCTGCTGCTGAAGGGTGAGCTGCCGAATGCGCAGCAGAAGGAAGAGTTCGTGAACACCGTTACGCAGCACACGATGGTGCACGAGCAGATGCATTTCTTCTTCCGCGGGTTCCGCCGCGACGCGCACCCGATGGCGATTCTGGTCGCCGCAGTTGGCGCGCTGTCGGCGTTCTATCACGACTCGCTCGACATCACTAATCAGCAGCACCGTGACGTATCCGCGATCCGCATGATTGCGAAGCTGCCGACCCTGGTGGCGATGGCATACAAGTACACCGTGGGCCAGCCGTTCGTTTATCCGAAGAACGACCTGTCGTACAGCGCGAATTTCATGCGCATGATGTTCGCCAATCCGGCGGAAGAGTACGAGGTTAATGATGTGCTGGTGCGCGCGCTGGATCGCATTCTGATTTTGCATGCGGATCACGAGCAGAATGCGTCGACGTCGACGGTGCGTCTGGCGGGGTCGTCGGGCGCCAATCCGTTCGCGTGTATCGCAGCGGGCATCGCTTGTTTGTGGGGCCCGGCGCACGGTGGTGCGAATGAAGCCGCATTGAATATGCTGGAGGAGATCGGCTCGGTCGACAATATCCCTGAGTTCATTGCGAAGGTGAAGGACAAGAATTCGGGCGTGAAGCTGATGGGGTTCGGTCACCGCGTCTACAAGAACTACGATCCGCGTGCGAAGCTGATGCGTGAGACTTGCCACGAAGTGCTGGAAGAGCTGGGCCTGCACGATGATCCGTTGTTCAAGCTGGCCATGGCGCTTGAGAAGATCGCGTTGGAAGACGACTACTTCGTGTCGCGGAAGTTGTATCCGAATGTCGATTTTTATTCGGGGATCGTGCAGCGTGCGTTGGGGATTCCGACTGCGATGTTTACGTGTATCTTCGCGATGGCGCGTACGGTTGGGTGGATTGCGCAGTGGAATGAGATGATCGCCGATCCGGAACAGAAGATCGGGCGGCCGCGGCAATTGTTTGTCGGGGAGACTCAGCGCGAGGCTCGGGCGCTTGCCAAGCGGTAAAGGTTCGGTTTTTGCCTGCTCGGCGGTTGTTGTCTGGTTGCGTGCGGCATTGGCTTTTCCTTGATCTGTTAGCCTGCGCGGCGCGTCTTGGCTGTGCCCTTACGGCGTTGGCCTTTCCTTGATTTGATATTGGATTATTAGCGTCGCCCCTGTGCGGGGCGGGCACCTACTTTTCTTTGCCTGCCGCAAAGAAAAGTA
>NZ_JAQQDU010000120.1:0-23174 GCF_046027825.1 Paraburkholderia sediminicola | reverse complement strand
GCCACTTGCAGACATTGGTCCGCACTCACGCGCAGACGTTCGCAGGACCGCTCCGCCCAAAGACCGGCCGTTGGGGGAAACGAAACTGGATACGCAACCGGACCCAATAACGTAAGCCCAAACGCTTACGTTATTGGGTCGCTGGATACCAATAAACAGCCAAGCCAAACCTGCGGGCGAAGAAGGATTCAAGTATTGTCCGCTTGAGTTGCGGCAGTCCGCTTCGTTCGCGGGTGTATGTCCTGAAAAGATCCTGAAATTGGGACAGCTGTTCCCGTATTCCAGGAGTTGTTCTAGTGAGGGCGCCCTCGTCGATGAGATTTTCGGCAATCACAATTAACTGCTCAACGCCCTGCGCATAGGAGTAGCTGGAAATATTTGCGAAGCTCGCCACAGCCTCTCTAAAGGAAAGAAACGGTGTTTCTTCTGGGGTGCTGTGAAGAGCAAATTTCGAAAATGGATCGGCAAATGATACGTGGACGTGTTTCCGTTTGATCGGAGCGACATCGAGAAGTGCAATGCGATCTAGGAGATTGCCATTTTCGAACAACGTTCTCAATTCTCGTTCCTCAATCATGGTGTTCGTGGCGTAAAAGGTCGGTACGCCAGCTGCTGCAATTTCTTTTAGCCGCATCCACTGATGGAACTCATTGCGATAGCGTCCCTCGATTCTTTTTCTGTGCGGGATCTGAAATCGAAAATAGGCTTTCCCCCATGTAGCCCATTCCCTTGACCGACTTGGGCTATCGACCAAACTCGATAGCTTATATTGCAGAAAGAAATTACAACCCTTGTGGCGTTCGGCGAATGGTCCGGACAGCCGATGACGTATCCAGTCGAGATCGAAGGCCGTGTCCCAACCGAGCAAAAATTCCGCCGGCAAAGACGGAACAAACGGAAAAGGAATCCCACCGGTTCTTTGCCGTATTTCGTTGGCATAGGCCAAGTTTGCAGCAGTTTGAAGCTGAGACTCGCTGAAATTTGGATCGGGCATATGCGCTAATTCTGTAGTGTTTTAGACTTGATGCGACAAATATTGTTTGAATTGATCGACCGCACATGGTGGGCGCAAACGTGAACGCAACTCTAACTTATCGGACCGAAGGTGTCAGATTGAAGCAGAGCGCTGCAGTTCGTGCAAAACCAGTGTATGGCCCGTTGCTGCTCTTCGACTTGCTGGAATAGGCGTTGGCGATGGCAGTTACACATCAGGAGCGGTCGTTCGTTCTCCCGCAACTGCGGTGGCCGAGTTGGGTCGACATGACTCCGTCGACAGACGCTCCGGGCTCTGAATCTTGCGACACAGCACAAAACGCCAATGTCGGCCAGGAGTACGGATACCTTTTCCAGCTTGCGTGCATCGAGATGTAGCAGATTGCTGCACCCGAAATCTTCCTGCGACCCGTATGGCAACGCTCCAAGGGTCCGGCATCGCCTGCATCAAAACCGGCAACCCAAGCGATGCCCGCAGGCGGGGAGGGGACTGCAAAATTCTGCTGCGTCCCCGACAAAGGCACGGCGCCTGGAGCGCGCACCGGACGTTGCTACCTCGGGACCGACGACCGCCACGCGACCGTCACCGCAGGGCGCTGATGTCGCACGTGAAATGATCCGTGTCCGAAATACGATGCTGATGGAGGCTGCAGCGCGGTTAGGATGCTTTCTGTGTATATTTTTGCAAATATGTATTTTTGCGGATTTAAAAATATGCGCTTTCCAGCCACGCCGAGCCCGGTCCAACCTGGTCCGCAAGCATGGGCGTCCGTTGTTCCGCACCGACTATTCCCTTAAGGAGTCAGTCTGATGAAACGCGTTGTCCAACTTGCGGGTGCGTGTCTCGCATCCCTCTGCCTTCTCAGCGCAGCACGCGCGCAGGATCCGGAAACCTGTCGTAGCGTGACGTTCGGCGACGTCGGCTGGAGCGATATCGCTGCCACCACCGGCGTTGCGACCGCGCTCCTGCAGGGACTCGGCTATCTGCCGGCCAAGACGATCGCATCGCCGCCGATCGTGTTCGCGGGGATCAAGAAAAAGCAGATCGACGCCTTCCTCGGCTACTGGGATCCAAGCATGACGTCGACCGTCGTGCCGTTCGTCCAGGCCGGCACGGTCAAGGTGCTGGAGCGCCCTAATCTCGTCGGCGCGAAGTACACGCTGGCGGTGCCTTCCTACGCGGCCGACGAGGGCCTCAAAAGCTTCGCCGACATCGCGAAGTTCAGGACGCAGCTCGACGGCAAAATATACGGCATCGGTGCGGGCAACAACGGCAACGCGCTGGTCCAGAAGATGATCGACACGAACCAGTTCGGCCTCGGCGGTTTCAAGCTGATCGAATCGAGCGAGGCCGCGATGCTGGTGCAGGTCGGCCGGGCGGTCAAGGACCACAAGATGGTGGTGTTCCTCGGCTGGGAGCCGCATCCGATGAACGTCGAGTACAAGATCACTTACCTGAGCGGCGGCGACGACGTGTTCGGCGCGAACTACGGATCGGCCAAGGTCTTCACGGTGTTGCCGACCGATTACCAGGCGCGTTGCCCGAATGTCGGCCGGTTCCTGACCAACCTGCAGTTCACCACCGACATGGAGAACCGGCTGATGGTGCCGATCATGGACCATGAGGACCCGGTCACAGTCGCCAAGGCTTGGCTCAAGGAGCACCCACAGGTGCTCGACCAATGGCTCGACGGCGTTACGGCGTTCGACGGCAGCAACGGGGTGACTGCGGTCAAGCATTCACTCGGCATGCAATGACGCTGAACGGACACCAGGAGGGCTCTCATTTGACTCGCGATCTTGCGCTGTTCGATCTCGACCACACGTTACTGCCGCTTGACAGCGACCAGGAATGGAATCGCTTCCTTGTGAAGCTTGGCGTGCCCGGCAGCGAGCAACATGCGCACGATGTCGACCGCTTCTACGACGCGTACCTGGCCGGCACGCTCGACATGGATGCCTACCTGCGTCATGTGCTCGGGCCGCTTGCCGTGTACTCGCGCGAACAGCTGGACGACTGGCACGTGCAGTTCATGCGCGAGATCATCGTGCCTGCGTTGCGGCCCGAGGCGCTGGCACTCGTCAAGCATCATCGCGACGCGGGCGACCTGTGCTGTATCGTGACGGCTACCAATTCCTTTGTGACAGGGCCGATCGCGAATGCGATCGGCGTCGATCATCTCCTGGCAATCGACCTCGCCACTCACGGTGATCGGCCGGATGGGCGCTACACGGGTGAGTGGGTCGGCGTGCCGAGTTTCCGGGAAGGCAAGATCACACGCACGCAGGCGTGGCTTGCATCGCTAGGCAAGAGCTTCGCGAATTTTGCACGCGTCTGGTTCTACAGCGACTCGGCGAACGACATTCCTTTGCTGGAGCACGTCAGCCATCCCGTCGCGACGAACCCGGACGAGCGGCTGCGGCGCGTTGCCAGCGAAAGAGGCTGGCGGATCCTTGAACTGTTCGGATAGGCGGATGCGGCCGGGCCAACCCACAAACGCGCGGAGAATAGCGTGATCTCGATCTGCTTCACCTGGCCGGCGGCGTCGCCCTGCTGACCTGGGGACTGCATCATGCTGCTCGCGCTGACGCTGCTCGTCGAGACGATGCGCCCGACGAAGGCTGCGCCGGCGCTGCGGACGGTACTCGACGCGCTGGCTGGCGAGCCCGTGCTGAATGCGGCCATCGCTTGCCTGCTGACATGGGCAGCGCATTCGAGCACACCGGTCGTGCTGTTCGTGATGCATGCGGCGTGGCGCATTCGAAATGAGTTTGTCACCAGCAGTGCCGCACAAAGATGTCGCTGGTTCAGGTCGGGAAGCGCGGCTGGTCGTCGCGCTACATCAACCAGAAACGCTGGTTGACGAAGGTCTCAGTGCGGCCAAGCTGAGTCATTCTTCCTTGATGCGACTTACTGAATATTGGCTGGAGGATCCGGTATGAAGCGGACTGCCACTATTCCGATTAATCCGAGCACGCACAGAAAAGCCAGGAAATAACAAATACGCTCAGTGAGCGTCCTTCTGCGGTTTTTGCGTTTAGGGGCATTACGGTTCCTGCTGAACGTGCGAATACCCTGATCTTCGAGGGCTTCCTGCTGTAATTCCTTATGTAGATTCCCCATATGTTTGCTTTTTAATTTTGTCCTACATTTGCAATGTCTGGAATGATCTCAGATATTGGTAAAACTTGCGACCATATCGGCTCATCAGACGGGAGTGAACCGATACCCGTCGCCTTGCCTTGTCACATATCCGACGCCCGGGAAATCCAGGTGAGCGCCGGCGATGAAGTGGCCGGGCTTGTTCGAACGCCGCAAGAGGCGCAACCTGGATGCGCGCGCCTTGTCCTGGTCTGCGTCAAACTCCCAAGTCAACTCGGGCCGCTCGAACTGCGCTGCAGGCACATGGACGGTATCTCCCCAAACCAGCAATGTGCTGCCGCCGCCCTTCACCTCATAGGCCATGTGCCCGAGTTCGTGGCCCAACGCGCTCACTGCCGTCGATGACGGCCCAATCTTGAATCCTTCGCCGATGGCGACGCGCACGTTCCGAAACCGCGCAAGTCGGTCGATCTTGTCAAAGAGCGGTATCGCCTGCGAGGGGATGAACAGCCGCTTGAGCTTGGGGAACGCGTTCGAGCCGTCAGCAGCCACC
Organism: Paraburkholderia sediminicola; assembly: GCF_046027825.1. GTDB lineage: Bacteria > Pseudomonadota > Gammaproteobacteria > Burkholderiales > Burkholderiaceae > Paraburkholderia > Paraburkholderia sediminicola_D. Next base: position 18,525 of record NZ_JAQQDU010000120.1, on the reverse strand, counting down.
AGACCGTTCACATGGTCCTCGTGCGTATGGGTAATCGCTACGGTGTCCACCAGACTAGGGGCGACGCCTGCCTCTTGCATGGACCGGAGCAGCCTTCCCAATGTCGGCTCCCAGGAGTCCGCCGCACCCGTGTCGATCAGGATGTGGCTTTCGCCATCGATGATGAGAAACGCATTCACGGACAGTCGGAATTTTCCATCCACCAGCGGAATCGATGGCGGCAGGTCTCCTCTGAACGGCTGCCCGTCAGGCTTCCGAAGGCGCGTGGGGGGCATGTCCACATAGCCGTCACGTAGACCCACGACCGTCGTCTTTCCCAGAGCGAACTTAACGAAGTTCTCTCCCACCCCGGCCCGCTGGGGCCCGCCGACATTTCTGGCAAAGTCTGCCGCCACGCTCGATGACGGCGTGCCATTGGTGCCAGCAAACATCCCTGTGCTCATAGGGAAACATTCCACTCCAATTGCGTCCCGACGAATTTTTTGAGGTGCCGCGCCTTCGACATCCTTAGCCTGGCGCATCTCCAGCTTTGCTCTTCAGTCGAACGTACGCACTACGAAGGACGCCTTGACTGTTATCAGCCATCTGCCATCCACCTTATGCATGACGAAGTGATCGTTGAACAGTCTCTTTCCAATCCGCACCCTCACTGTTGCCGTTGAAAGGCTATCCGAGATGTTCTCCATGGAGAGGATCGCCTCATCTCTGGGTGCGCCAGTCGATTGAGGGCTCGGTCTCCCGTTGATGAGTGCTGCATAGTCCAGCGACGACAGGGTGTCCAGGTTGCCTTCATGGAGCCACTGGACAATACAGCTCGGGTGGAAAACCTTATTGAAGTCTCGGCTCTTCGGCTCATAAGCCAATTCGAAATAATCCTCAATCAAGGCGACTACGGCATGGGTCTGGGTCATCGCTAGCTTTCCTCAATAGTCGAAAGACTCGTATAGTGAAACTTTCCCTCATCCTCTGCTACCGCGAAACGGTTATCGCTGCCATTACAGGAACACATAGATCATGGAAGACCTCGATGGAGGACTTGTAAGCGGCTTGCTTGCGCTCGCAGCCGTAGTCGAACTCAAGAGCTTTGGACGTGCTGCGTCCCGTCTGGGCAAGACTCAGCCTGCCGTGAGTCGCGCTATCCAACGATTGGAGGACCGCCTACACGCGAAGCTCGTGCATCGCACCAGCCGACACGTTGAAGTGACGGACACTGGGCATGAACTATTGTCAAAAGTGCTGCCGTTTCTCCAGGGGATTGAAGAGGCGACTGTCGGAGCCGCAGAGCAGGCCTCAGTCGTCAACGGAACACTCCGTGTGGCGTGCGATGCTGTGTTCGCCCGCCTTGTCTTAGCTCCGGAGTTGGCCGAGTTCCTAAAGGACCACCCTGCTCTTCAACTGAAGCTGGAGACGAGGAACGACATCTCAGACTTGGTGAGCGATGGATTTGATCTCGCCATACGGTTTGGGCCGCCATCCATCTCAACTTTGGTCTGTCGCAGGCTATACAGTCCGCGAGTCCTGACTGTAGCCGCGCCTTCCTACCTGGAGCAACGCGGTCGACCGAGGTCACCGAAAGATCTGCTCGATGATGGCCATGAATGCATCCAGGCCATCGATCCGGCTACCGGCCGACCCTTCGAATGGGAGTTCTGGCGTGGCAATGAGAAGGTGAAGGTGGCCGTTAGCGGGAACCTGACAGTCACGGATGCGGGGACCAAAGTTGGAGCCTGCCTCGCAGGCTATGGGATCGCCCAGGTGATCGACCTCGGAATCGCCACCCACCTGCGTGCGGGCACGCTGGAGCCAGTTCTGACGGACTGGCCTGACGAGACCTTCCCCCTTTACGTCTATTACCCCAGTCGAAACCACGTTCCGGCCAAGGTAAGAGCGTTCATCGACTTTGCTGCGGGCATGATGCCCAGGGTGCAATCGGAGGGCCGTGGCGCTTGCCATGGAGTGCCGACCGATCTCTAAGAGGGCATCGAATTGCAGATCATCAAATTGCCCGAAACTCTGACAGGTCTGTACTTCGTCGTCTTCGCCATGCTCATGCTTGTACATGTCATGCCGATTATCCAAAGTACCTAACACGCGCTAGGTGTCGGCGACTAACGCTAACGAGGCGCCCAAATCGCTCCTGCTGTCCAAATATCGGCCTATCCGTCGTTGGCCAACCTTGACCGGACCTCCGCAGCCGAGAGGTCGCGGTGATGTGTGGCAATTTGCCATGTGTTTCCCCAAGGATCTCTGACCATCGCCCGCCTGTCGCCGTATGGCATGTCGGTCGGAACTTCGAGCGAGATCGCGTTCGCCGCAATCGCTCGCTGGAAGGTCGAATCGGCGTCCTCAACGTAGACATACAGAAATGCCGGCATCGGATCGCGAAGGCCGTCTCCGCCGCTAACCATCACGACGGAATCGCCTATCATGAGTTCGGCAGGCAGCCCGCGACGGAATTCGCCCTGTGCCTGAAACACCATCTTGATGAAGGTGATCAGGTTTTCCGGATCCCGCACGACGATTCGGGGCGTGACCGTATGCCATCCATCAGGCTGAAATTTAGCCATGTTGCGCAGCTTCGGAAGAAATTCGCAAAGGCATTGTCCTCCGAGCGCCGGATGTCCGCAAAGGGTCGTTCACGGAAATTCGGCGCGGGACCGGGTTAGTCATGAACTGGCGTTCCCCCGTACTGCCGCATGGACGTTTGGGTGGTCGTCAGGCGACCCACTGCGAATGACGGTTACACTGCATAACCTATGTTCTGGTGCCAGGAGACTTCTATGATCAAGCATACCCTTGTATCGGCTGCCACCACGTTGCTATGCGCGAGTGCCCTGACGGCCTTGACCGCCACCTCGGCTCAGGCAGGCAACGCGTCGGTCAAATGCCATCTGACCTACAGCATGTCCGGATGGTCGGCGATTTATCAGCATGCCGAAGGACGCGGCACAGTAAGCTGCAGCAATGGGCAAAAGGCCGCTGTCACGATCAGCGTGCACGGCGGCGGCCTGACCGCCGGCAAGTTTCACGTCAGCGGCCGCGGCGAGATCACCAATGTCTACAGCATCAGGGATGTGTTCGGCAGCTACGTGCAGGCCGGCGCTTCGGCCGGCGCGGGGAGGAGCGGTACTGCTCAGGTGCTGACCAAGGGAACTACGTCGATGGCGTTGAGCGGTAGCGGTGAAGGCGTGGACCTCGGTGTTGCGGTCGATGCTTTCAAGATTGAACCGGTGCGCTGAGACATGAGAAATGCTCTCGTGTATTCCCTACATCAGGCGTCATACAGTGGAGTCCGAGGAGGGATTTGAAGCAGCGCACTGCGCCATCGGACTAAGTCCGGCCAGGAAGCGTCGTTCGCTCGTGCAGTCGCACGGACGTTGAGACGGCTGTTCCTCATCAGGAGGCAGCCATTCAAAGAACTCGATCGAGCCTGCGCTCAGCGGGCAAGCCCTCGTCGTCCTTTGGCGCCCTTTCGTCAAGTGCCTCCGGGCAGTTTCACTGATGAAATCCGTATGAGACGACAGCATTCATTTTTTATCAGTAGAATGCTGCAATCGCACAGGTCCGGATTGTTCCGAAGCCAGCCCGCAGGCCCACCAGGCTAACGAGTCTCGTTAAAACCGTGATGCCGTTAGCATAGGTGCGGTCGCGAGGCGACAACTGAAATACCGATGGCGACGCTTCGTCACTGGATCAAGGAAACTATCGACGCTGAACTGGCCGACTTACTGGCCCGGGTATGACACCAGATTTCAAACCAACTTGTCGTGGTACTTACCTAGCCGCAATACTGTGTATTCAAAAACGCAAATCGATCCGGTAGTGAGCTTCCGCAACTCGCAGGGTGAGCAGGTGCGGGGAACGATCATCAATCTCCAGCGAAAGTCTCTGGTGATGGAGGTCTATAACCCGTACTCGATTGTCCAGGTCAGTGAGGTGCTGAGCGACCTCTCGGTCAAGATGGGCGTGGAAGACGCCTATTCGGGCAAGGCGGTCGTCATCAGCATGGTCAACACCGGCCTGACAGCCATTGTCTCGGTGACGCTGATCGAAGAGTGGCGGGAGCTGAGTGGCGGCGCGCTGGAAGCGCGCACGGTGGGGGAGGAATCCCGCCGGTTCGTGCAGGACTGGTCCGAGCGTTTCAAGATCCGCCGTGACTACCAGATCGCGGTCAACCAGATCCGGGCCTTTCTCTCAGACATGTCGCGCTGGGTCGAGCAGGCGGACCTGGCCGACACGATGCCGAAGGAAGGCAAAAGCCTGCGCGAGGACTTCTTCCTCGAACTGGCGTCGCCCCTGATGGAAAGGACCAAGCTCTACTTCGACGATTTCGAAGGCGAGGCGCGCCTGGTTGACGAAGAACTGGCGCCGGCACACCGTGCCTTTGCCCAGGCCGCGCTCCATCCCCTGCTGCTGCGCTCGCCCTTCGTCTTCCGCACCTTCACGAAGCCGCTGGGCTATGCCGGTGACTACCAGATGGTCAACCAGATGCTCGACGATCCCCGCCAGGGCCCGAGCACGTATTTCCAGATCGTCAACGCGGCCTTCCTGCAGACGGCCGTGGCACGCGCGCACCGCAATCGCGTCGAGCTGCTGGTGGACTACCTGACCCGGCTGGCCAATGAAGCGCGCGCCGCGCGGCGGCCGTTCCGGGTGCTGAACGTGGGTTGCGGCCCCGCTCAGGAGATCCAGCGCTTCATGCATGAATACGACGAACCGGAGTGGCTGACGTTCGAACTGCTCGACTTCAGCCAGGAGACACTGGACTGGACGCGCGACCGCCTCGCGTCCATCGCACAGAAAACGGGCAAGCGCATGACCATTAGCTACACGCATGAATCGGTCCATCACCTGCTCAAGCGCCGGATTGATGCGGACGCACCGGACGTCCGCGAGTTCGACGCGGTCTATTGCGCCGGCCTGTTTGACTACCTGTCAGACAAGGTCTGTGCCCGGCTGAACCAGCATTTCGCCAGCCGCACCAGACGGGGCGGCCGCCTGCTGGTCACCAATGTCCATGCCGACAACCCGGAGCGCTTGAGCATGGAGCACGTGCTGGAGTGGTACCTGATCTATCGCAACGAGGCACAGATGGCCGAAATCATGCCGGCGGACTGTGGCGAGCCGCGCCTGTACACGGACTCGACCGGGGTTAATGTGTTTGCCGAGGTGATGATCGGCCAGCAGCAAGTCGCCTGAAATGACAACATCCCTGGCTGGGCTACGTTCGGACTATCGTGAAGAGCTGCGCGACTACCGGTTGCTGTGCAGCAAGGCTGGCGGCCTGACCGTGATCGTGCTGGTGCTGATGGGTGTGGCGCTGGACTATGTCGTGTATCCGGATGAGCAGAAGCGCTTTGCCATCGTTCGGGTGCTGACCAGCGTAGCCATCGGCCTGGCATTGCTCTCGCTCTACACGGAAACGGGCAAACGCCGCGTGCAGGTCATCACCTTCTTCTGGCTGCTGATGCCGCAGGCAATGATCTCGTGGATGATTTATGTCACGCAGGGCGGGGAGTCGCTGTTCTATGCCGGGCTTATGCTGACGATCTTCGCGGTTGGGATCCTGTTCCCCTCCGGCTACTGGCAGACGCTGGCATTCGGCCTGGCCACGGTCGGGCTCTACTACGTCGCCTGTGTGGCACATCCGAGCGGCATACAGAATCCAAGCAAGTTTCAGTTCCAGCTCATCCTGATCTTCTTCTGCGCGTTGGCCAGCTCCATTTACACCTACTTCAACGAGAAGGGCCGTTTCCAGCTTTTCCGGCTAAAGGATGAGGTGGCGCACAAAAATGACCAGCTCGCCCGTACCAATGAAAGCCTGGCGCAGATCAAAGGCCAGTTGCTGCAGCAGGAGAAGATGGCTGCAATCGGTACGTTGTCCGCGGGGCTGCTCCACGAGGTCAACAATCCGGTGAACTTCTGCCTGATGGCCATCGAAATAGCCATGGAGGAACCCGAGGCCAAGGACAGCCCGTCGCTGCAGGAGTGCCTGGTGGATGTCAAGCAGGGCATGCAGCGCATCCAGCATATCGTGTCGGACCTGAAGACCTTTGCCTACCGCAAACCCGGCGCGGCGGCAGACGACGTGCCGTTCCTGTTCGAGAAGGCACTTGACTCGTCGATCCGGCTGAGCGCACATGAGCTGCGCGGCGTGAGCATCACGCGCGAGCTGCCCGGCGACACACTTGTACTGGGCGACGAAGCCGCCATCATCGGCGTGCTCATCAACCTGTTCTCGAATGCCGCTCTGGCCATGCAGAAGGCCCGCACCGTATCGCCGCAGGTCCATGTCACGGCGCAATGGCGCGACGACCGGCTGCATGTGAATGTGCGCGACAACGGCCCGGGGATCGCCGCGGAGAATCTGGCGCGGGTGTTCGAACCATTCTTCACGACCCGCGAAGTCGGCCAGGGCCTCGGCCTTGGCCTGTCCATCAGCTATGCGGTGGTGGAGCGGCACGGTGGCACACTGTTTGCGGAAAGCCAGTTGGGCGAGTGGACCGCGTTCAACTTCGACCTGCCGCGTGTTGAGTGATGTCGAGATGAGCGAGACCCAGCAAGCGCGGCAGACCGTCGTCTATGTCGACGATGAGGAGTTGGCCCGCAAGTATTTTGCGCGCGCGGCCGGCAGCGACTATGAGGTGCTGCTCGCCGGCGACGCGGACGAGGCCATGTCGATCCTGAGCCGCGAAGGTGCACGGGTGGCGATCCTGGTGAGCGACTTCCGCATGCCGGGGCGGCACGGCGGTGATCTACTGCGGCAGGTGTCGCAGGAGTATCCGCATATCGTGCGGATCCTGGTGACAGCTTACGCGGACAAAGACGCGCTGGAAGCCGTCGATTCTGGCAAGGTGTTCCGAATCCTGGAGAAGCCGCTGGGCGTGAGCACGGTCCGCGAGGTGCTGGCATCGGCGACAGCAGCTCCGATATTGCGCCCGAAGTGATGCAGCGCCTGCTGGTCGACCCAATTATCACGAACGCCGGCGTTAGCGGCTTCGGCATGATTTTTTGCAACCGCGTCATGCAGTCCTTTGGCGGGAGTATCAGGATCGCATCCGCGTCCGGCGCCGGCACGACCATGACGCTGGAGTTCCCAAATTTCAAGGATCGAATGCACAGGAGTTACCAATGAGCGACACGATTGCCAAGCAGACACCGCCCCCGGCGATTCTGTTCGTTGATGACGAAGCCACCGCGGTCAAATACTTCGAGCGCGCCATCGGCGCGATCGCGCCGGTAGTGACGGGCGCCTCCGTGGAGGACGGCAAGGCAATGCTGGATGCCCACGCCGCCAGCCTGGCCGTGCTGGTGTCCGACCAGCGCATGCCGGGCGAATATGGCAACGAACTTCTGCGCTATGCGCGCGAGCGCTATCCCCACATCGTCCGGATCCTGACGACGGCCTATTCGGAATTAGACCAGACCGTCGAGGCCGTCAATCAGGGCCAGATACATCGCTATATCAAGAAGCCGTGGGACATCAGCGCGCTGCGCATGGAAATGAAGCAGGCGCTGGAGCTGTCGGGACTGCGGAAGGAACGCGACCAACTCGTGCGCGAGAAGCTGGGGGTGATGCAGGCGCAGACCGTGGCCACCCGCATCGGCATGGTGCACACGCTGTGCGCCAGCCTGATCGGCCCGGGCCGCTTTCAGCCGGTGGAAACCTACCTGGTTGGCACCGAACTGGCGGGCACGCGCAATGTGGAGCCGGACTGGCAGCGTATGGATTACGCCGACCTGGTGCGTGTCGAGAGTGAATGCAGCGGCAGCTTCGGCCACGCGGTCAGCACGCGCCTCACGGAGTTGCGTACGCAGAATGCGGGGCGCAGCGCTGTTGATGCGGTGCAGGTCTTCACTGAAGTCCTCGGCGCTACGGTACGCGGCGGTGGCGATGCGCTGATCTGGACTTCGCCGGCCACGCTGAGCGAGTTCCTCAGCCGGCCGGTGGGCCAGGCCGTATCGGCCGAGCACGCTGGCTGGCTGGCCTGCCTGCTGTGGCTGGAAGAAGCCGGGGGCGCCCTGCAGTTTGCGCGTGAAGGTGACACCATTGTCTGCCGCGCCGGCACACGCGCTGCCAGTTTTGCGGCCGACCGCCTGGCAGTCTGGATCGAGCGGTTCTCGGAGCCGGCGTTCGAGTAGGCGAAGGCGACGATCCGCGTTCAAGAGGGGCTCAGCGGGCGGTGATCGGCTTGTAGGGCCGCGGGGCGAATCACCGCTGTGCTTTTGGAGAAAAGACGTCGGGCCAGCCCAGTGCTGAACGGCCGAGAGGGGGCGCCGGATGCCATCTGCATAAATGCTGCGCGCGGGCGATCCCCTGACGTCTGCGTCGGACCGGGTGCGGTCACGACCGGACTTCGAGCCACGCTTTCGAGCAGACATTCAAACGTCGCTTCCACCCGGACAACGGTCCTCCACGTGCGGTTCACGGACGTCACGTGATCGGCCAATGATCACTTTGCGCCATTTCGGTCCAGGCGATATTCACGCGAACCGTCGTGACTATTGCCGCGTCACTTCAAATTCAGCATCCGCGGCCTATACTTTTCAGGGATATTTCGTTTGCTACCCTATTAGAACCTGCGGCATTTTCGTATGAGGAACACATCCTGACCCGCAACAGGCGGGTCAACTCTGGAGCTTACGGGTGTAGGTGAGGCGAACCACGTCGCTCCGCGGTTGAGTGTGAGGGACATTGGACATCATGGCCACAGGCTCGGATCTCGATCTGGTTATCGTGGGCGGTGGCATCGGCGGTGTCATCTGCCTGAAGTACGCCAAAGATGCTGGGCTCAAGACTCTGCTCCTGGAGCGCCGTGAGCGAATCGGCGGGCTGTGGCGCGATCTTCCCTCGTGGCAGGACATCCAGTTTCGCAAGGAAGACTGGACGCTCGGCGATGTCCCACTGTCCGAAGAAGGGCAGCCGGGTATTTTGCGCAACATCGAGGCCTGGGTCGAACGGTTCGATCTCGCGCCTCAAATCGTCCTCAATGCACCGGTCACGAGCGCACATTCCTGCGAAGGCGGCTGGCAAGTGACAACAGAGGGCGCCTTGTATCAATCGAGGTGGCTCATCGCTGCCACAGGGGGACACAATCGCCCCGTCGTACCACAGGTCAAACGGAGTGATTCGGCGATCACTGAATATCACTCGTTCGAACTGCGTAATCCGGAAGAGTTAAGAGGCAAGCGCGTCACTGTCGTGGGCGGTGGCGCATCGGCGTACGACCTGCTTGACCTGTGCTTCGCATATCAGGCGAGGAGCATTGCGTGGGTCTATCGTTCCACCAAGTGGATGCGCCCGACGCGCCAGGCCAAATATCTCGGGATCGACATGCGCCTGTTGGCGAAATACCAGATGCTGGGTCTTTCATCGAGCGCGATGAACCGCCGCATCAACGAGGACTTGCGGGCAAGGTACAAGAAGGCCGGAATCACGGAGATCATGCCGGAGGGCGACTTCGACATCCGTCGCGACCAACTCATTCCGGGCCGGCCACGTATGATCCAGGGCTTCCGCAGCATCGAGCGCCACCGTGGTGAAGTGCAGTCCGTCCACGGCAAGACGATTCGCCTCGAGAACGGTGAAGAGATCGGGACGGACCTGTTGCTTTGGGGAACCGGGTACGCGATGGAGCTTGGCTATCTGGGGCTGGATTCGCTGACAACGGCAAGAAGGCTGAATGAGATCTCCGCGCGCTGCTACTCCGTCTTTCGCTCAATCGACGCCCCCAACCTTTTTCTCTTGGCACCCGGCGTACTTGAGACAAATACCTCGACGCCGTGGGCTTACGCCCATGTAGCGAAATCGATCATGACCCACATTGCAGGCATCTCCGTCTTTGTGGACCCGCCGGCTCAGGCTCTTACTAATCATTTTGACCTTGTCAAGATGCTGGCACTGCACGATCGACAAAACTACCCGTTAGGCCTGCGGTACCTCACGTATCTTTGGCTCGCGATGTTCCATCCAAAGGCACAAGCGATGCCCATCCCTTGAAGTACACAACTGATCGAGTCGCGACTCTGATCGTGTTCGACTCCGTCGAAGGCATGCAGGTGGCGCTAGATCGAGAACGCCTTACCTGCCGAATGAATAGTCAGTATGCAGATCAAACTCATCGGCGACATCAAAACCTCAAGTTCCGCCGTCAATCGTTGCGGCGATTGCATCGGTCGCTGTATCTGTGGAAGCTGCCCTTGAGGCCAATGTCGGCGAGTGGCCGAAGTGGGTCGCCTGATCTCATTCGCATAAATAGGATGCGCAGAGGTCTTATCGGACACGCCGTCTGGAGATTGAGCAAGAGCGGCTAGGCGCGATGATTCGGCCATGAGCGACCATAACGCAAGTCGCACAATCCAAGTATCCAGACCATGCAAGCTCACGTTGACGCCACTCACGCTTACACGAAGCGCTTCAATGCCGTACTCACGTACATCGAAATGAACCTCGAGGGCGACCTCTCAGTGGAAGCGTTAAGTCGCATTGCAAACTTCTCGAAGTTCCATTTTCATCGGCAGTTTGCTGCCTATGTGGGGGTGCCGGTCGCACGCTACGTTCAACTGATGCGATTGCGTCGGGCTGCACACCGCCTGGCTTCGCGAGAGTTCTGCTCGGTGCTCGATGCTGCGTTCGACGCGGGCTTTGACAGCCCCGAAGCCTTCAGTCGGGCATTCAAGCGCGCGTTCGGCACGGCGCCGAGTTCGTTTCGACATCATCCGAACTGGCAGATCTGGAGTGCGACTTTTGTTGTCCCCTATCTTTCGAGGAAACTCACCATGCAAGTACAAATTGTCGATTTTTCTGAAACTCGCGTCGCCGCGCTTGAACACTGCGGACCGACTGGGCTTGTCAACGAGAGCGTGCGTAAGTTCGTCGACTGGCGAAAGCAAAGCGGGCAATCTCCGCTTGCATCGAGCAGAAGTTTTGGTATTCCGCGGAATAACCCGGACACGACACCGGCGGATGCATTTCGCTTCGACATCTGCGGAGAAATCGCCGGGCCAGTCGCGCCGAACCTCTACGGTATCCGCGAACTCGTCATTCCGGGCGGTCGATGTGCAGTGGTTCGGCATACCGGATCGACTGACCACGTTGGCGAGACAATCTATCCGATCTATCGAGACTGGCTTCCTGCAAGCGGAGAGGAACTTCGGGATCATCCATTGTTCTTTCACTACCTGAGCGTCTTTCCGGAGACGCCGCAGGACCAATGGCAAACGGATATCTACATTCCCCTCATGTGACGGGAAAGATCTGTCGCAGCGAGCCTTACTTCGTCTGCATGCCTTAATTAGTCCTTTGAGAGCGCTGTGCACGGCCAGTCAACGCCGTGCGCAGCGCTTCGAAACACGCTTCGACTGCCGCGCTCTGCACTAGCGGCACGCGCCGATGCGCGACGATACTGCGCGTGATGGCGGGCTCGATGAGCGGCCGGAAAGTCAACTGTGGTGTGCACGGAGGGACGCCAATCAAAAATTGCTTGCCCTCAGGCAAGGGTCCGGATTGAGTTGCTGATACCCCGTGCGCAATCGATCACGGCGGGCGCCAACCGTGCCTCAGCTTCCGCAGGCGTCCACCGGCTCGTCGGCGCGACGACGTGAACCGCACCGACCGGCCGACGCTCCCCGTCGAGCACGGGCGCCGCAATCGTCATATCCCCAATGAACAGCTCCTCGCGGTTCGACGCATAGCCATTGCGCCGCCCAAGCGCGAGCCGCGTCTCGATCTCGCCGAGATCCGTCACCGTGTACTGCGTATGCGCGACACGATCGCTGGCCAGCAGCAGCGTGCGTGACTCGTTTTCCGGGAGCGCCGCGAGATAGGCCCGCCCCGACGCCGTGCAGTACATCGGAATGCGGCTGCCGATCGGCATGTGAATCGGCACGAACTTCATACACACGAAGCGCGCCACGTAGACCATGTCGACGCCATCCGGTTCGGTCAGATTGGTCGTCTCGCCAGTGACATTGGTGAGCTCGGACAGAAACGGATTGGCGACGTCGATCAGCGTGTCGGCGGCCAGGTAGTTGAAGCCGATCTGCATGACGCGCGGCGCCAGCTGATAGCGCCGGGTACGCGGATGCTTTCTCACATAGCCGAGCTTTTCCAGCGTGTAGATCATGCGCTGCGCGGAGCTTTTGGTGATGGACGTTGCCTCCGCGACTTCCGGCAGCGTCATTGACCTGCGCTGGGCGCTGAAGGCGCGCAGCACCGCAATCCCCTTCTCCAGCGACTGATTGAACAGTGCATCCGGTGTTTCCTCCGGCTCCGGGGGCGCTTCCGGCGGCGCGCCGAGCGTCTTGCGTGTCATGGATTCACCCAATTGTTTTAGCCTGACGTTGACTCTATCATATCGTATATCGATACGAAAATTTCGTTTGTCGATATTTTTGATTCGAATATCATGCTTCAAATGATGGGTGTCGATATTCCGATCGGCCGTCGTCAACTCGTGGAGAGACCTCATGTTCCAGTTTGCCAAACGCTTCGCCAGTGTCTTTGCAACAGGATTGCTGCTCGCCGGTGCGCCGGCCTTGTCGGTAGCCGCCCCCACTTATGAGATTGGAGCGACGGCCACCGGCGTGCCGTTCACCTTTCTCGATGTGAAGACCAATTCGATTCAGGGTCTTCTGGTCGATGCGATTACCGCAACGGGCAAGGCCGCCGGCTTCGACGTGAAGATCGAGCAGACTACCTTCTCCTCGCTGATTCCGTCGCTGACCACGAAGAAGATCGACATCATCTCGGCGGCCATGCTGAAAACCCCAGCCCGCCAGCAAGTCGTCGATTTCTCCGACACCGTGTACTCCTATGGCGAAGGTCTGATCGTGCGCGCCGACGATAAAGGCCAGTACACGTCGATGGACGACCTTAAGGGCGAGGTGGTCGGCGCGCAGGTCGGCACTGCGTTTGTCGATGCGTTGAACAAGAAAGGCATCTACAAGGAAGTGCGGACCTACGATTCAGTCGCCGACATCATGCGCGACGTCGCGCTAGGCCGTATCAAGGCGGGCTTCGGCGACCAGCCGATTCTGGCCTACCAGCTTCAGCACAATCCGAATCCGCAGTTGCGTCTTGTCGCCGGATACCAACCGTCGGTAAAAGGCCAGTTGTGTTTCGTCGTGCGCAAGGGTGACACGGCAACGCTGGAACAACTAAACACCGGCATCAAAAAGATCAAGGCCGACGGAACGCTGACGCAGATCATCAAGAAGTGGCAGGTGGAATGACGTGACGTCGTTTTCAGAATAAGGACGATTCACCATGTTCCTCCAGAACGCCATCGAGTTTCTGCCCATTCTGCTGAAAGGCGCGGTCGTCACGATTGAGATCACTTTCTGCTCGTTCATTCTGAGCACCGCGCTCGGCCTGGGACTCGCGCTGATGCGCGTGTCCCAGAACCGCTTCGTGTCGAACGCCGCAGCGACGTTTATCAACGTGATTCGCGGGCTGCCGATCATCGTTCAGCTCTTCTACATTTACTTTGTGCTACCCGATCTCGGCGTGCAGTTGTCGGCGTTTCAGGCGGGGTTCATCGGTCTCGGCGTCGCCTACTCGGTGTATCAGGCGGAAAACTTTCGCGCGGGCATCCAGGCAATCGATCACGGGCAGATCGAAGCGGCGCAGTCCATCGGCATGCGCGGCGCAATGATCATGCGGCGCGTGGTGTTGCCGCAGGCGTTCCGGATCGCATTGCCGCCGTATGGCAATACCCTTGTGATGATGCTCAAGGACTCGTCGCTCGCGTCGACGATCACCGTCGCCGAAATGACACGCGCGGGGCAGCTCATCGCGTCGTCGACGTTTCAGAACATGACGGTATTCACGCTGGTCGCGCTGCTCTACCTTGCGCTCAGCCTACCGCTTGTCTACGGCTTGCGGCGGATCGAACGCCGCCTCGGATTGAAGGGAAAACGATGATCAAGGTCGACTCGATTCACAAGCGCTTTCACGATCAGCACGTGCTGAAAGGCGTCAGTCTGAGCGTCGAACGCGGTCAGGTGGTGTGTCTGATCGGTCCGTCAGGATCGGGGAAGTCGACACTGCTTCGGTGCATCAACGGACTGGAACGGCATGACGCCGGCACGATCACCGTCGAAGGCAACGCCGTCGACGCGAAGTCGAAGCAGATCCACGACTTGCGCGCCCAGGTCGGCATGGTGTTCCAGCGCTTCAATCTTTTTCCGCATCGCACCGCGCTCGAAAACGTGTTCGAGGGGCCCGTGTTCGTCAAGAAAGAAGTGCGCGCACAGGCACGCGAGCGGGCGCGGCATCTGCTCGACAAGGTTGGTCTTTCACACCGGATGGACGCTTACCCGGCCGAAATGTCGGGCGGGCAGCAACAACGCGTGGCGATCGCGCGTGCACTGGCCATGGAACCGAAAGCGATCCTGTTCGACGAGCCGACCTCGGCACTTGACCCGGAACTCGTCGGCGAAGTGCTGGGCGTGATGCGTCAGCTTGCCGACGATGGCATGACCATGATCGTCGTGACACATGAGATGAGCTTCGCGCGAGAAGTGGCCGACCGTGTTTGTTTTCTTCACGACGGCACGATCCATGAGGAAGGGTCTGCCGCCGATCTGTTCGAACGTCCGCGCAATCCCCGCACACGCGAGTTTCTCGGCAAGATGCCTGCGCTTACCGAAGCATCCCGGATTTGAATACCATCATGAGCCTGATTGAAGTTGCAAAGCCGTTGCCTCCCTCTCTCTGGGCGGCAACGGCAGAACCCGCTGTCGATACGCCGCAGCTCGATGGTTCGGTCACGGTGGACGTTGCGATCGTCGGCGCCGGGTACACAGGTTTGTCGACGGCTTTGCATCTGGCGGAACAGGGCATACGAGTCTGTGTGATCGACGCCAACGAGCCCGGTTGGGGGGCGTCCGGCCGAAATGGCGGTCAGGTGATCCCTGGCCTGAAATACGATCCCGACGAACTCATGCGGCGCTACGGCCCACGCGAGGGCGCGGCGCTTGTGCAGATGGCGGGCGGCGCCGCGGATACGGTTTTCGATCTGATCGAGCGCCACGGAATTCAGTGCAATGCGATGCGCGCCGGCTGGATTCAGCCTACCCATTCGAGCAAGCTGATCGGCACGCTGCACGCTCGGGCGCAACAGTGGCAGTCGCGCGGCGCCCCCGTCGAACTGCTCGACCGTGCGCAGGTATCGAAGCGGCTCGGTACGGACGCGTTCATTGGCGGCTGGGTCGACCGGCGAGCGGGCAGTGTGCATCCGTTGAGCTACGCGCGCGGCCTCGCGCGCGCGGCGCAAAAGGCAGGCGCGGCGATCCGCAGCGATACCCGCGCCGCGAGTGTCGAGCGCGGCCCGCAAGGATGGCGAATTCGCACGACGCATGGTCCCGTCATCGAGTCGAAGCAGGTTCTGCTGGCAACCAACGGTTATACCGATGACCTTTGGCCGCGCCTCGCGCAGTCGGTGATCGCGGCGAATAGCTTCATTGTCGCAACAAAGCCGCTGCCCACGGAGGTGGGTGCAACGATTCTGCCCGGTGGCGAAGTGGCGTCCGATTCGCGGCGCCTGCTGCTTTATTTCCGCAAGGATGCGCATGGACGTCTGCTAATGGGCGGGCGCGGACCCTTTCGCGAACCTCGCAGCGCTGCGGATTGGGCGCATCTCGAGCGTGCCGCGCAGTTGATGTTTCCACAACTGAAGGACATCGGATACGAATACCGATGGGCTGGCCGCATCGCCATTACGCGTAATTTTTTGCCACACGTGCATTTGCCGGCAGAAGGCATGACGATCGCGCTCGGTTACAACGGACGTGGCATTGCGATGGCAACGACGCTAGGAAAACATCTGGCCGCTTTGATCGGCGGGACGACACGCGGCTTACCGCTTCCGCCGACGTCGATCGAGCCTGTACCGTTCCACGCGTTGCAGCGGTTCTATATCAATGCGGGTGTGGTGTGGTATGGACTGCTCGATGCGCTTTCCTGAGCATACGTTTAAGTACCTGCAGTGCGGCCAGCACATCGTCGCCTGAATCCGCACGCGCTTGGGGTCAGCGTGCGAAGCCAACGTGTGCGCGCCGATGTGTATCAGGGCTTGCCCGACGAACCGTCGTAAATCTGCCCGTCCCACCCGTCGAGGTACTTTGGCAGTTCGTCCTGTATGTCGATAGTCCGATGCCGATAGAACAGATGCATCGTCGCCCGCATTTCTTCGGGTAGTTCACCGCCGGTGGCTCGGGCGACGAAGCTGTTGGGAAGGACTCGCATGCCGAACCGGTTCGTGCCAAACACTGTGTCGCCGCAACGGGGGCAAAATGCACGCGACAGTTGCTTTGTAGGATGGGAAAATGTCGAGATACGACCGCCGACCACAGTGACTTGTTCAGGTAGCCATGCCGTTGCCGACAACATTGATGTCCCGTAGAAATCCCGGCACGTTAGACAATGGCAATTCGCTCTTGCTTCAGGTTGGCCGTTCAGCTTGATATTGACGGCGCCACACAGGCACAGCAGGGAATGCGGTAAGGGCATATCGTCTCCAGGTTGTGCGTCGGAAGTATATGCCGCTGAATGTCCGCTTTGATCAAATCCGACTGTCCCTTGTGGGTCGAGACGCGACGACTAGGGGCGGTGCTAATCGTCCAGTTAGGGCCAACGGAGATAGGATCGATGACTTCGAAATGCATCCGCAGAGCAACGGCAGAGGACGTGCCGGTTCTGACACAGATTCGCAACGATGGCCACGCCAGGAAGGTGGCATACCGCGACTATGCGTGGGGCAAGGAAGGTGATGGAGTTTCCGAGTTGTGGATGCGAAACAAGGTCTCTCAGAAAGAAGTGTATGTCGTTGAGTTGGATGGCACTCCGGTCGGAACGTTTTCGCTCGATCTGGAGGATGAACAGCGGTGGGGACTTCAGGAGCCGATCGCCGGCTATGTGCATGGGCTTAGTGTACGGAAAGGCTTTAACGGACGTGGACTCGGCGGCTTCATGCTTGATTGGTGCGCTAACAAGGTGAGCGGATTAAACCGGCGTTATGTCCGACTCGACTGCCCCGTCCTCAACGCAAGCTTATGTGCCTACTACGAGTCACTTGGCTTTATCCGCGTAGGACTGTGGCCGGAACCAGGACCCGGCGGCTATGTCTGGTCACTATACGAAAAATCGGCTGACTAATTGGAGTTAGCCAGGCGTCCGATGGTGGTGGGCACGGCGGCTAGGTCAGGGATAAAAAATAGGAATGCAGAAAGTACGCCTGATAATCAAAGACGATAGTGATCGACCTGCATGTACGGGCATAACAAGCCCGAAAAAATAACTTACTCGACAATCAGCGCCTCCATGAAAACTTCGCCTCCTGTCGCTCTTGTCACTGGCTCGACTTCTGGTATTGGCGCCGCGATCGCGCGACGACTCTCAAAGGACGGATTCTCAATCGTTCTGCATTCGCGGAGTTCGGCCGCTGCAGGTCATGCGTTGGCCCGTGAACTCGGATCGGCAGCTTATGTGCAAGCCGATCTGGCCGATGACGCGGACAGAGTGAAGCTCATCCGTGAAGCGCTTGCCGTATGGGGCCGACTCGACGTTCTGGTCAATAACGCAGGGATCAGTCGCGTGATCCCCCATGCAGATCTGGCGGCGGCCACGCCGGATGTATGGCAGGAGTTGCATGAAGTCAATGTCGTTGCCCCCTTCCGCCTGGTCACCGAAGCGCAATCCGCGCTCCGTGAAGCGGCCACACGAGGAAGGCCCGGTTGCGTCGTAAACGTGAGTTCACATGCCGGCGTCCGGCCAAAGGGCGCGTCCATTCCTTACGCAGCGACTAAAGCGGCGTTAAACCACGTGACCCGCTTGCTCGCTGTTTCACTTGCTCCAGAAATCCGCGTGAATGCCGTCGCTCCTGGTTTGGTCGATACGCCTCTAACGGCGGACTGGACGCAAGCGCAGCAACTTTGGAAGGAACGGGCGCCTATGCGTAGGGCCGCTAGTCCTGAGGACATTGCTCAGGCTGTTGCCTTGCTAGTCGCCTCAGATTATCTGACTGGAGAAATTCTGCTCTCGGATGGGGGATTGAATCTCACGTAGCAAGCACGTGACGATCGAACGGCTGCTTTGGAGAAAGCTGGAGGACTGTAGTGGGTCGTACTGGGCCGGTCGTCGTTGGACCGGGTTCGGCCAGGGCGGGACGTTCGATACTCGGGCGCGAATCGTCGACAACTCAGGCAGAATCATCGTGGGATCAACCACAATCCGAAAGCGCGTCATGAAGAGCCAGTACATATTTTGCGCGGTCGCTTTTGCGTCAACGCTATCGTGCGCGCAGCCGCAACACGCGGCTTTGCAGTATTTTCCGGGACCACGTCATCTGTATCGATGGGATGTTCCACACACAGACGACCCGTGTTTTTCGAGGCTATTTACGCAAATCCACCTTTCGACCACGCTGCAATGTTCGCCTCCGGGTATGTTCCCCAGCCCTCGGGGGGTGTTCCGCACGGACGACAGCGGACCGGTCATCGCCTATTCATTCGATCAGCCTTAAC
>NZ_JAQQDU010000012.1:0-137034 GCF_046027825.1 Paraburkholderia sediminicola | reverse complement strand
GGGTGCGGGTGCGGGTGCGGGTGCGGGTGCGGGTGCGGGCGAAGCTACAGCATCGGCCACGACCGAGGCAATCCCACGCGGTATCGATCTGAGCGGTCAGGCCCTTGCGATCGTCGCGCTCACCGCTTTCGTCGCCGCTGTGATCGAACTGCGGCCGCTCGGGTTAAGCCATCCGCTGGTAGCCGGCGGTTTCATACTCTCGCTCATCGCGACCGGCGCCTTTATCGCCGTGGAATCGCGCGTCGCGACACCGATGCTGCCGCTCTCGCTATTCAGCAAGCGAACCTTCAATGCTGCCGTGCTATTCGGTATCTGCGTGAATCTGACTTACTACGGCATGGTGTTCGTGCTGAGCCTGTATTTGCAGCGCGTACGCGGCTATACCCCGCTGCAGGCGGGCCTCGCCTTCCTGCCTTTGACGGGCGGCTTTCTGCTCTCGAACGTGGCGAGCGGCTGGGTGGTCGGGCGCTTCGGCGTACGCGTGCCAATGATCGCCGGGGCAATTACCGCGGGGCTCGGCTATGGCCTGCTGCATTTCGTCGACGCGTCTACGCCGCTCGTCGGCTTGCTGCTGCCGTTCCTGCTGATTCCCTCGGGGATGGGCCTCGCGGTCCCGGCAATGACGACCGCCGTGTTGGCCTCGGTCGAAGCGAAGCGCGCAGGCACTGCGTCCGCCGTGCTAAATACCGCCCGGCAAGCAGGTGGCGCGGTGGGTGTAGCTGCCTTCGGCGCGTTGGCGAGCGGCGCAGCCGCCACGCAGATCGTCTCGGGGATGCAGGCTGCGACGGCCATCTCGGTCGGTCTGCTGGTGCTCGGTGGCGTAATGGGCTGCCTCATGCGTCCGGAGCCGCACGCGTCGGCCTCGAAGCCGCCCAGGACTGGCCCTGGGCACGTTGGTGAATCGCGCTGATCGTCTCGTCGCTCTGCTCAGCGCGATTCGGCGATTCGGCGATTCGGCGATTCGGCGATTCGCACTGAGCGTCGCCTCGTTTCGCCGTGAGTGCAAAAAAGACCCCGCGATGCTTACGCACCGCAGGAGTCTTCTTTCAACGCTTTTACGACGCTAGCAGCGCACGATACATCTCGCACTGCCGCCGCACGGCTTACAGCGGCGCTTCCTGAATCGTGCCGGTGTCGATCGCGCGCTCGATCAGCCCTTCGTTTTGCGCCTTGGCGATTGCGTCGGCGATCAGCTTTTCGGGCTGCTCGATTTCGGCCTTGATCGTGCTGATAAGACCGGATGCATCCAGAACCACCAATGTTTTCGCTGAATCGGCAAGGCTGATGATGACGCGATGCGGCGTGGGCCCTTCGCCGAGACTTGCGCACAACTGCGTAACCTTGCCACCAATGGTTTGCTCAAAACTTTGGATCATTACTTGCTCCCTTGATGACAACCAGAATCAAAAGCGACCTGCACAGGCCACCTCAACTGCGTGATCAAAGATTCAGGCCGCCGCGTGGCGCCCGCGCGCCGTCGATACTGATACGGCCCGCTCCGGTCACGAACAGCAACAGGAACCCACCGGCGATACCGATGTTCTTCCAGAAGTGGATCACCATATCGCGCTGCAAGGCGGGATCGGTAACGTTCCAGAAATCGTGACCCAGCACTGCGGTTGCCACGGTGTAGACGGCCATGATGAGCGCGAGTGGCCGGATCTTGAAGCCGACGATCAGCAGCAGACCGCCGAGTGCCTCGACCGCTGTTGCAATCGGTGCGGCGACCGGAACGAACGGCACGCCCTTCGAATGCAGATAGCCGACGAAGCCCGCATAGCCCAGCAGCTTCATCACGCCGCCCCACAAAAATAGCACGGCAAGGGCGATACGCGCGATGAGGATGACGCCGGAATCGACGGGACGCGTCATGAGGGGCTCCTGTAAATGAATAAGCAGCAGACCCGGCCAGGCGGCCGCAGTTCCCCACTTTGCACCTGAGAATAGGTGCATTGCCCGCCTTTTCCAAGCGCGGGCCGGCGTGAACGGCGCGATTCGCGCCGTATCAAGGGAAGAAAAAGGGTGTGCGAGTGCTCTGCGAGCACCCGATTTTGCACAGCATGGCCGGTATCCCCGCCGTACTTACGCGCGAGGATACGTCGCGACCTCGATGAGATTGCCGTCCGGATCGCGGCAATACACCGAAGTCATCTTGCCGCGCGCGCCATCGCGCTCAACCGGGCCGGCCTCTATCTCGACACCCTGAGCGAGCCAATGGGCTTTGACCTCGGCGGGACTCGTCGTGGTGACAAAGCACAGATCGGCACTGCCCGGTACCGGCTCGCGGCCGGTGAACCACGCGACCGTGTCTGCATCCGCCGGACGCAAGTTGATCTTCTGAGTGCCGTACGTCATCGCCACGCGTGTGCCGGTGCGCGACTCGAACTCGGTACGCCGCATGCCGAGCATGCGCGCATACCAGGCCGCGCTGGCTTCCACGTCGACAACGTTCAGAACGAGATGATCGAGACTGTCTATCGAGAAGTTCATGGTTGTCGCCGCCGTGGTGGGGGGTTATTGCTGCGGCGCATCCGGCGCGAGCAAGACACCCTTTGTAAAAACGAAGCAGCCGTAGCCGCGCTCTTCGCCGGTAGCGATCACGCAATAGGCTTTGCGCGCCCGCTCATAGAAAGCGAAACGTTCGACCGAAGCGAACGGCACCTCGCGCCCTTCCGCCGCATTGATCTCGATCTGCGCTTCGCGCTGAACGGCCGGAATCGTATCCGGCTCGCCCACCACTTCCATCCGCGAGGCAGGGCGTTCGATGAAAGTATCCAGCGGCATCACCGAAAGAATCGCGCGAATGGCACGCGGTGCGTTCACGCCATCGAGGCGAAGCAGCTTGCCCAACACGGTCTCCTCTGCGACGGACGCGCCCGGGAAGTTGGCGTCGCAAATCACCAGTTCGTCGCCATGTCCCATCGAGCGTAGCGCATGCAGCACATCGGCATTCAGCAGCGGGTCCAGATTCTTCAGCACGGTGTCTCCTTGAGGTTCGATTGGCGGCTCGCCGCCCGGGTTCGAACGGTTTGCCCTTGTAGCGCGTCGCGATCGATTGTAGCAAGACCCTGGCACACGGTCCGTTGCCGCCGGCCCGTCATCAACCCGCTTTGCTGCGCGATGCGGCGAGCGCCATTCTGGCGGCACTGCCACCGCAGCCATCCGACCAAGGCGAGCAGCACGAGTCCCGCGCCACCCAATACCGGCTCGCGCCAGGCCAGCAACGCGGTGAAGGTGAACGCGCGTGTGCCGGCCAGCAGAGCGAAGCCGGCGATCGCGCTGGAGAGCGAGTCGACGGCGCCGGCCAAACGCGCGACCGTGAGGACAGTACCGGGACCCGTAGCGGCAACGGACTCGTGCATGATCGTCTCCGTGAAAAATCGCGAGTGATTGGCCACTGGTCAGCCGGCCGCAGGCACCTGGTCGAGGAAACCGGTCACCGCCTGCAGACGGCCATGTGCGTCGAGCACGCCGAAGTCGGAGCCCTTGACGATCGCCTCGCCGGCCGGCGTGGTGAGTGCCCATGAGAAGCGCAGGCGGTTCGCGAAGCCATCGACCTCCGTCGTGCGGTGAAACGTGTGATGCGGAAAGCGTTCATGCACGGCACGGATCATCGCGTCGATACCGTCATGGCCCGCGCCTGCCAGCAGCGGATCGCGATAGTCGGCATCGGCGGCCCATGTCGCGGCGATCAGTTCGCGGCGGCGCAGTGCGTCGGTTTCATTCCATGCGTCGAAATAGCGGTCGATCAGATCGGTATTCGCATTCATCTCAGACTCCTTGATTGGCATGACTGAGCACTACGCTCGGCAGACACGTTGTATGCAGCGGGCTCGGAGTGAAGATTGGCGGTTCGCGCGCGGCGCGTCGATTACGTGGGAGGTAAGCATCCGGATGCGCCACGGTGCAGAACCGTGCATCGTCGCCCCTCGGATTGGCCATTCGGCTGAATCGTCACGCGCTGCGTCAGCCGCTAACCTCATCTGGAAATGGGAGGCCGCGCAGCGTTGACACGCGGCATGTGACGAACTGAACGGGTGCGGACATGAGCCGCTTTTTTAATATGGTTTTTACACTTGCAAGATCGTATCCATAAGGATACACTCATCAGAAAATCGGTTCACCGCCTGTGTACACGGTCAACCGCACCGAGGAGTTCGACAGTTGGCTTGCCGGCCGCGCAGACTTGAGAGCGAGGGCAAAAATCCTGGTGCGGGTCCGGCGTGCGGAGCGAGGTCATTTCGGCGACGTAAAGCTGCTGGAAGACGGTGTGTCCGAGATGCGCATCGATTGCGGTCCCGGCTATCGGGTCTACTTCGCGCGCGAAGGGCGCGTGGTGTATCTGCTGCTTTGCGGGGGCGATAAGTCCACGCAGCCGGCCGACATCAAGCATGCCAAATCAATGTGGGCAGCAATCAGAAAGGAACTGTCATGAGCAAAGTCAAAACCGCACGGTTCGACGCATCACACTACCTCGATAGCGAGGAGATGATCGCAGCGTATCTCAACGCAGCGCTGGAAGAAGGCGACGCCGACCTCCTCCTCGCCGCGATCGCCGACATCGCAAAAGCACGCGGCATCGCGAAGGTCGCGGCCGACGCTGGGCTCGGGCGCGAAAGCCTCTATAAAACACTCGCGCCCGGCTCCAAGCCGCGCATGGATACGGTGTTCAAACTGCTGCGCGCGCTGGGCGTCAAGCTCAACGCTGTCCCGGAAGGGGTGGCGCCCGCCTGATTCGCGCTTGTTGTGGTGTCGCCTGGTGCAACGCCCTCGCCCTGGATGTGCTGCGTATTCGCGGGTGCTCCTACGTTTTCTCGTGTGTTTCAGGGCACTCCTGGGTATTCCATTACCTGTCAGGTAATGGATCGCTAACACGGTTTGGCTATCATCGGCAGCATGAACACACTCTCTCTTGCGCAAACCATCCCGTCGAATGCGCCGACGGCAAGCCGCACGGTCGGCGATCTGCTGCGCGAATGGCGGCAACGGCGAAGAATGAGCCAGTTGCTGCTTGCCGCTGAAGCCGATGTTTCAACGCGGCATCTGAGCTTCGTCGAATCAGGCCGTGCGGTGCCCAGTCGGGAAATGGTCATGCACCTCGCTGAGCGGCTCGACGTGCCGCTGCGCGCGCGCAATGCGCTGCTGATCGCGGCAGGTTACGCGCCGCTGTTCCGCGAACGTCCTTTGACAGACCCGCAACTGGCCGCCGCGCGCGAGGCAGTCGAGTTAGTGCTTAAAGGTCACGAGCCGTATCCGGCACTAGCGATCGACCGTCACTGGACCATCGTTGCCGCAAACAATGCGCTTGCGCCGCTGCTTGCAGGCGCAAGTCCGGAACTGCTGAAACCGCCAGTCAATGCGATGCGACTGAGCTTGCATCCGGAAGGCATCGCAGCGTCGATCGTCAATTGGCATGCCTGGCGTGCGCACGCGCTGTCCCGACTCCAGCGGCAAATCGACGTGAGCGGTGACGACACGTTGAGCGCGCTGCGCGACGAGCTCGCCGCGTATCCCGCTCCGCCAGGTGCAGAAGCGGCCGACCCCGACGAGACCGCGAGTAACCAGATCGCCGTGCCGCTGCGGCTACGCACGCCGATCGGCGTGCTGTCGTTCTTCAGCACGACCACGGTATTCGGCACACCGGTGGATGTGACATTATCGGAACTCGCCATTGAAGCGTTCTTTCCCGCCGATCAGCAAACCGCGGCGGCATTGCGCGAGTATGCCGAAAGCCAACGCGCCCAAGGCCAGGGCGCTGAAGCCGTGAAGCCATAGCAGGGCTGCAGAATCCCGGGCAGCATCGAACGCTGGGTTGTTACCGCTTGCAGCACCACAAACCACACGGAGAGACACACTTGATCAACAACGCCCTACTGATCCGCCAACTCGGACCGGCCGACCGCGACGCCTACTTCCAGCTTCGCCTGCGTGGACTGAAGGCGCATCCGGAGTCGTTCGGTCAAAGCTACGAGGAAGCGGTCGCCAAGGGCGCGGCGCGACATGATGCGATGTTGCAAGGTGCGCGCGCAGCCGAAGGCGACTTTTTGCTCGGTGCTTACGCATCGGACAACGCCCCATTGATCGGCGTGGTCGGATTGGTGCGCAACCAGAGCGACAAGGAACGGCACAAGGCCTCCGTCATCGGTATGTATGTCGCGCCGGAAGCTGCGGGCCGCGGAGTCGGACGCGCCTTGCTCAATGAGTTGCTGGCGCGAGCGGCGCAAATAGAAGGCTTACGGCAAATCCAGTTGATGGTGGGTAGCCGGAATGAGGCGGCACGCAGACTCTATGAGTCGCTGGGTTTTCGCAAATATGGTTGCGAGGTTGAGGCGTTGAACGTCGGTGGCGTGTTTCACGATGCCGATCTGATGGCGCGCTTCATGTAACGCCTTCGGGTACCGAACCTGCTTTCCGGGTGTCCGCCGATAGGGTGTGATGCCGGGGTGCGACGTCGGCGCCTATTTCAACGGCATCATGTCAGGCAGCTTGCGCGGCTGGCTGCGGCTGGCTGCGGCTTGGTCGCCGCCTTCGCCGGCACCGTGCCCGGCACACACCCGCGCCCCGCGTTCGGGCTCGAAGTCGAGCGGATCCGCGCAAACGGTTGCTAGAAGTTACAAATGCGGCCTCGTTTGTAACCGGGGCGGCATCAACCTGTTACAGCTCTGATTTGTCCCCACAGTGGCGCCATAGAGCGGTATTTATTACTTTTAATTACTCTCGCTTTCTACTTCCTTTCCGATTCCGTCCTGATTTTTCGGTCTTCGACCGGATGCGCATCATTGCTCAGACAAATGACCGAGGTACCCGCCGTGCAAGGGTTTCCATGGATCAGACAAAATTCCCGAATCGCAAAAAATTCGCAAAGCATCATCTATTACAGGGCCGTGAAAGAATTACCGAAATTTGATGTATCTTTTTGAGATATTTTTTTGTGAGGGGATTGATTTCTTGTTTTGCCCTTCATACAATTCGTCCCAAGCTGTTACTAAATGTAACGCGATGTATCAAGAAGTCGCCATCTGTATCAGGTGGTGACATGTAGCCGGAGGTCATCGTTTCCGGTGAGGCACACAAGACATAACGGCAAAAAAAGCCGACATAGTAATTCGGGGCTTCGGAAACACAGAAAATGGACCGTAGCAGCGAGACGCTGGATTCAATCCGCGAGATCAACTTGTCTTACATCATGCTCGCGCAACGTATGTTGCGTGAGGACAAACCGGTCGGCATGTTCCGGCTGGGTCTGTCGTCGGAACTGGCCGATTTGCTTGCCGGGCTGTCGCTCGCGCAGATCGTCAAGCTGGCCGCTTCCGATCAGCTTTTATGCTTCTTCCGCTTCAACGACCACTCGATGTTGTCGGCACTGACGCAAACGACGAAGCATGCCGCAGTTGCACCGACTCACGCGGCGATCCTGCTTGCAGGCCAGCCTGCTGAGCAGTTTGCCTAATCGAGGTGACCGCGATGCTCAAGCGTAGCCTGACGGAAGACGCACAAGAAGTATTCCGTGCGATCGCGCTGATTGAACTCGGCGCGCGCATGCAGGTGCTCGAAAGCGAGTTGACGCTTTCGCGCGACCGCATGATCCGCCTGTACCGCGAGGTCAAAGGCGTATCGCCACCCAAGGGCATGCTGCCGTTCTCGGCGGACTGGTACATGACGTGGCTCGCGAACATCCACGCGTCGTTGTTCTACAACACGTACCTGTTCCTGAAGAACGAAGCGCGTTGCTCGCACCTGGATGCGCTGACCAAAGGATATCGGCTGTATCTGGAACATTGCCAGCACAGCGACACCGAACCGGTGCTGGATCTGACGCGTGCATGGACGCTCGTGCGTTTCTTCGACGCCGACATCCTGCAACTGACCAAATGCTGCCGCTGCACCGGCAAGTTCGTCGCGCACAAGCACGACCTGCAGCACAACGTGGTGTGTGGCGCCTGCCAGCCGCCGTCGCGTGCCGGCAAGACCAAGAAGGCTGCCGCCGCTCGCCAGGAAGCGCTCGAAGCAGCGCAGATTGCGCAAGCCGCCTGAGCTGAATTGAATCGATGACGGCCGGTCCAGCCTGATTCGAACCGAAGCACCCTTGAAGAAGGTCCGCCATCGTGCGGACCTTTTTGTTTGGCTCCCGCCCAGACACCGGACACCCGGCACCCGGCGCTACCCAGCGAACGGCAACGCCGCGAACCGCATCAGGTGTACAAAGAAACTTCCGGCAATGTCCCGCTTAGCGCATAACGGCCGACGTCACGCACGCGATAGTCGAGCGGATCGTGCAGCGTATGCACGCGAGCGTTGCGCCAGAAGCGGTCGAGCGCGAGCGGCGCATGCGTGGCGCGCGCACCGCAGGCATCGAACAGTTTTTCGCTGACGTCGAGCGCGGCACGATGCGCGACGATTTTCGCTTCCGAGGTGGCGAGCGCCACGTGTGCGCGGGTCTCTGCATCCAAAGCCGGGCCCTGTTGCCACGCATCTTCGAGTGCATAAGCGGCACGCGTGGCCAGCGCTTCCGCACTCACCGCCTGCAGGCGCATCTCGCCGAAACGCTGGATCAGGTAGGAATCGTCGGTGGCTTTGTCGACGCCTGAAGAAATCCACGGCCTACCGTACTGCGTGACGTACGCGCGCGCTTCTTCGAGCGCACCCTGCGCAATACCGACGAACAGATTGGTCAGCACCTGCTGCGAGATCAGTGTGCGCAGACTCGCATAGGACGTATCGGCCCGCTCCAGTACTTCATGCGGCTCGACCACGACCCGCACGAAGGAAACGCTGCCGCTATCGGTCTGCCGCTGACCGATCGGATTCCAGTCTTCGTGAACGGTAATGCCCTCGCGCGTGGTCGGCACCACGGCGAACACCGCTTTGCCGGTGGCCGGATCGTGCGCGGAAACCGTCATCATGTGCGAGCCGCGCGTGCCCGAGCAAAATCCTTTCTGCCCATCGAGACGATAGCCGCCGTCGCTGGTTGCGCTCGCAACGAGTCGCGTGTCGAGCGGATTGACCGCATTGCCCCACCACCAGCGCTCTTCCACCGTGCCGCCCAGATAGCGGGCGCGTTGTTCCGGGTTGCCCCATACATTGACGCTGACCACCTGCAGGCATGTGAAACCCAGCAGATGGGCGAGCGCGCTGTCGACCCGCGCGATCTTGCGGATCGTCTCGTAGATCTCAGGCCAGCGCGCGCCGGGACCGCCGAACTTACGCGGCACCGCGAGCGTAAGCAGCCCCGCGTCGGCGATCCATTGTTTTTCTTGCGCGGCGTGGCCGCCGTCGCGATCGCGCTGAGCCGCGCTCGCATGCAACGCGTCGAGCAAGCCTGCGAGATCGCGCACCACGGGCGCATCGTTGGTTTGCAGCGTTTGCAGTACATCAGGATGGCGAGGTTGGTTCATGCCATGTCCAGGTGAAGAAGTTTGGCGAGCAACACGCGGGTTACCAGCGCCGCCGGTTTGCATTCGACCAGATGAGCGGGAGTCTCATCGGACCCACCGTCAAAAATAGCATGATAGACGGTGACGTCAGCGCTGAAAACGTGGGCCGCGTGCGCGTATTCGTCATGCAAGTAGCCGTCAGGCAAGGCGACGATCACGCCCGTTGTGCAAGCCGTCGCACGAAGCGATCGCCGGCAAACTGTACCGCCGTCACGATCACGATCAGCAACACGATCACCGTCACCATCACGGTCGTATCGAAACGCTGATAGCCGTAGCGGATTGCCAGATCGCCGAGACCACCGGCGCCCACCGCGCCCGCCATTGCCGAGGAACCGATCATCGCCACCACGGTAATCGTGAAGCCGCCCAGAATGCCCGGCAGCGCTTCAGGCAGAAGCACGTGCCAGATGATGTGCCGGCGCTGCGCGCCCATTGCCTGCGCGGCTTCGATCAAACCGCGGTCCACTTCGCGCAAGCTCACTTCGGCCACGCGTGCAAAAAAAGGAATCGCCGCGATACTGAGCGGCACGATCGCGGCCCATACCCCGATCGTCGTGCCGATCAGCAAACGCGTGAGCGGCAGCAGCGCGACCAGCAGAATGATGAAGGGCGTGGAGCGGAATGCATTGACGAGTGCGCCGAGCGTGCTGTTCACCACACGTTTTTCAAAGATGCCACCGCGTGTCGTGGTCACCAGCACCAGCGCGAGCGGAACGCCGACCAGGGCCGCGACAAAGGCGGATACGCCGACCATCACGATCGTGTCGCGAATGGCATCAGCGAGTTCCGAGAGCCAGAGATCAGACATAGCCGAGCACCTCGACATGATTGGCGTATTGGCGCGCGCGCTCAAGGAGCGTCGCGATCTGCTTTTGTACGGTGCTGTCCGCATTCGCGCGTACTTCTGCCGACACCACCAGACGCCCTTGCGCATGCCCCTGAATCCGATCGATGCCGCCGTGCACGAAACTCACGCGGCCACCGTAGGCGCTCAAGGCAGACGTCAAGCCGCCCAGGTCAGGCTCACTTGCACCGCTGCCAGTGAAGCGCACGTCGAGCAGAATTCGCGTATCCGCTTGCGTGATCTCTTGCAACGGTTTGACGCGCGCAGCCAGATCCGCAGGCAGGTCATGCACCAAAGTCCGCAGCAATGCGCGCGTCGCGTCGTGCTGCGGATCGCCGAACACCTGCCACACCGAACCAGTCTCCACGACTTCACCGCGCTCGATCACCGCCACCGTATCGCAGACTTCGCGAATCACCTGCATCTCGTGCGTAATCAGCACGATGGTCAGGTTGAGCCGTTGATTGATATCGCGCAGCAACGCGAGAATGGCTTGCGTCGTTTCGGGATCGAGTGCGGACGTCGCCTCGTCACACAGCAGAATATCCGGGTCGGTCACGAGCGCGCGCGCGATCCCGACGCGCTGCTTCTGCCCGCCGGACAAACTCGCCGGGTAGGCATTGCGCTTGGTCGACAGGCCGACCAGTTCGAGCAAAGCGTCGACTTTTTTATCGATCGCCGCTTTCGGCGCCCCAGCGATTTTCAGCGGCAACGCAATGTTCTCGCGCACCGTCTTCGCGGAGAGCAGATTGAAATGCTGAAACACCATGCCAATGCGCCGCCGCAGCGTAACCAGCCCGCGCTCGTCGAGTTCACCGACGCTCACGCCATTCACGCGCACGGCGCCGGAACCTGGTTTTTCCAGACCGTTGACGAGCCGCAACAGCGTCGACTTGCCTGCGCCGCTGCGACCGATGATGCCGAACACCTCGCCACGCGTCACCTTCAGCGTGACGTTCGCAAGCGCCGCGGTCGATGCACCGCGCGTGTTGGTGAACACCTTGCCCACGTCATCGAATACGACCGCTTCTTGCCCCGTATCGGACGAAACATGATTCAAGGCGAGGGACGGCGCGTCTTCAATGAACTGCGGCACGTCGAAAAGATTGGCCATGCTTCGCTCCTCTCATGCTTCCACGATGGATCGCGCGCCGGTTTGCGCAATGCGTGCATTACGCCGATACTGCGCGCCGGTATGCACGTCAGGCAATCGCGCGCGGCCGCCGCCGAATAGCTTTTCGCGCAGCGTCGGCGCCGGGTCGTAGTCTTCCTTGTAGACGCCGCGATTCTGTAATTCCGGCACCACCAGATCGACAAAGTCTTCGAACGATTCGGGCATGACCGTACGCGTCAGATTGAATCCGTCGACGCCGGCCTCTTCGATCCACGACACCAGCTCATCCGCGATCTGCTGTGGCGAACCGACGACGGGTTTCGCGCGGCCGCCGAGCGTCATCTGTTCAAGCACCTTGCGCTTGGTCCACACACCGCTCACGCTTTTCTTCGAAATCGCCTCGACTGCCGATTGCATCGATTCGGTCTTCACATACGAAATCGGCTCATCCAACTCGTACTGCGAGAAGTCGATGCCGGTCGAACTGGAGAAATGCGCGATGCCACCCTCGGCACTCGCATAACGCCGGTACTCTTCGAACTTCTCCTGTGCAGCGCGTTCTGTTTCGCCGACTACAACGGTGATGCCGGCAAAGATCTTGATATCGTCAGGCGCGCGGCCAAAGCGCACTGCCCGCGCCCGAATGTCGTCGACAATGGAGTGCGTGAGCTGCTTGTTCTGGCCGCCGACAAACACGCATTCCGCGTGACGTGCCGCGAAATCGACGCCCCGGTTCGACGAACCCGCCTGATACAGAACCGGCGTGCGTTGCGGCGACGGCTCGCTCAAATGAATGGCGTCGACCGAATAGTAGGGACCGTCGTGTTTCACGCGGTGCACCTTGTCAGGATGCGAGAAGATGCGTGCCGCGCGATCGCGCACCACCGCGTCGTCTTCCCAGCTTTGCTCCCATAGCTTGTAAGCCACGTCCATGTAATCATCCGCGCGATCGTAGCGGTCGTCGTGGCTGATCTGTTGCGCGAGACCCATGCCGCGCGCCGCGCTGTCCAGATAGCCAGTGACGATGTTCCAGCCCACCCGGCCTTTGGTCAGATGATCCAGCGTCGACATACGGCGTGCGAACAGATACGGTGGCTCGTAAGTCAGATTCGACGTGACACCGAAACCGATGTGCTTCGTCACATGCGCCATCGCCGGCACGATCAGCGATGGATCGTTGATTGGAATCTGCACCGATTCGCGCAACGGAGTTTCCGGGCCGCCCTGATAAACGTCGTAAACGCCGACGATATCCGCAAGAAAGATGCCGTCGAACCTACCCCGCTCGAGCGTTTGCGCGAGGCTCGTCCAGTAGTCGAGGTCGGTGTAGTGCGCGGAGCGGTCACGCGGATGCGTCCACAAACCATGATTGATATGACCGACCGCATTCATATTGAACGCGTTCAGCAGGATCTTCTTCGCCATCGTGCGGCTCCTTGCTGCATGCAACGTTGCTGTCTGCGTGACCTGGTCAAGCGCCTTACCAGGCGACGGCGTAGAGATTGCCGAAGGCTTTGTCGAGTGCGGCACGCACAGCGGGCGAATGCTGGTAGATCGAGATGAACTTGCGGATACGCGGATCGTTCACGCTTTCCGGGCGCACGACCCACTGGATCGCGTAGTTCTTGTTTTCCAGGCCATCGAACAGCAATGCGCTATTCGGATCCGTGGTACCCGCGAGCTTGATGAAGCTCGGGTAGCCTTGGGCGAGATCGACGTCATCCAGCGAACGGGCCAATTGCGATGCCTCGAGTTGAACGATCTTCAGGTGCTTCGGGTTGTCGATGATGTCAAGCGTGGTAGCGCGATAGTCGATGCCCGGCGTCAGCTTGATAAGACCGGCGCGTTGCAGCAGCAACAGACCGCGGCCGCCGTTGACCGGATCGTTTGCAATGGCGACGGTGGCGCCGTCTTTCAATTCATCGAAGCGTTTGATCTTCTTCGAGTACAAACCGATCTTCATGATCGTGCCCGGCGCAATGGCGACGAAGTTATAGCCGCCCTGCTTCTTGGCGTTCTCGAGAAATGGGATGTGCTGGAAATAGTTGACGTCGATATCCTTGTTCGCGAGCGCCGCGTTCGGCGTGTTCCAGTCGGTGAACTCGATGATCTTCACGTCGAGCCCTTGCTCCTTGGCTTCGCGCGCCGCCACTTTGAGCGCCTCGATTTGCGGACTGGTGGCGGTGCCGATTTTCAGCGTGGGCGTGTCTGCCGCGGCTGCGGGTGCCGCAGACAACGCCAGCGCAAGGCCGAACGCGGCGAAGAGCGTCAGACTACGCGCCTTGAAAAAGCGCCGTGCAGTGGTCAGAGAAATGCGCATGGTGAACTCGTTGGGGTTGGGGCGTGGGGTGTTTCGAGGCGAGCCGATCCGACGGCATGCGGGCAGGCGTGCCGGAGTCGGTCGAACAACGGAAATCTGCAACGCGCGGCTTAACCGGCGCGCAGCAATAATCGAACGCGCGAGCGGATCAGCGCGGACAGCGGCAGCTCGGACAGGTCATCGCCTCTCTCCAGATGAGGTGCGAATCATGATAGACGGCGCGAAACCAGCGGTCTACGAACGGATTTTGGGAAGGAAAGCGGGAAAAATGATTTGGGGGAGTTGGGGGCGCGAATTGGGCTTGAAAGACACAAAAATATGTATAAAATCAAAATTTAGCGGTTTAAATTTGATTTAATTGTGAAAAAAGCCCAACTGCTCGACATGCTGCCGTTCGAAGCTGAGGAAGTCATCTCCGCCTTGGGAAGCAAAATCGCGCTCGCCCGCCGAGCCCGGTCATGGACTCAGGCGGACCTCGCCGCGAAGATGGGCGTCAGCGTGAACACCGTGGTCAACCTGGAGAAGGGCCGACCGTCTGTTGCATTTGGGCAGGTCGTCATGGCGCTGTGGTTGCTGGATTCTCTAGACATACTTCGACAGGCTACACGCCCGGAAGATGACCCCGTGATTCAGAAAGAAGCGCTAAGGCGCTTGCCAAAACGTGTGCGGGGATCGCATGGCTGAAAAAACGCGGCCAGTGTGGATATGGCTCCCCGGAGAAGTCGAACCAGTCGCCTGCGGCACTTTCGAATGGTCGCCGGGGATCGGGCAATTCGCCTATCTCCCGGACTATAGGGCACGCGCCGGCGCCCTGCCTATCGATCCCAGCAACCTGCCATTCTCGCGCTCAACGAAACCCGCAACGACGACACTAATGAACGGTGTTTTCGGCGTATTACGCGATGCAGCGCCGGAAGGATTCGGCCTGGATTTGCTCCTCGCGAAACACGCGAGGCAGGATCTCGACGAAATCGACCGGATGGACCTTGCGGTCGGAGATGGCGTCGGGGCAATCGAAGTCTGTTCGCCCGAAATGATCGATCGAAAGATCGCATATCGGCCGCCATCCGAAGACGAATTGAAATTACAACTCGCCGATGCGGACCCCGGTTTTTCGGTACGTCGCGTCGTCGAGCAATTGTCCGGAATAGACGACGGCACGAGCCTTGGCGGAGAAAAACCCAAACTGACCATCACGCGGCAAATCGGCAGCTCGACACAATGGTGGATTGCCAAGCTGCAGGAGCGCGGCGCGGCGCCCTTCCTTCCGGCGCGTGAATTTGTAGCGATGACGCTGGCTGCGCAATGTGGCATTAACGCCGCCCAAGTGCACTACAGCAGGATGGGCCAGAACGAGGTCGTGCTGGTTAAGAGATTCGACCGCGACGTAGTAGCGTACGGTATCCAGCGCTCGCTGTTCGCGAGCGCGGCAACCGTGCTGCGACTGCGCAGCGATTCGACGCGGGAAGACCCAGACCGTTCGTATGTGAAGTTCGCGCATGAGTTGCGGCGTTGGTGCGCAGATCGGAATCAGGGCTACGCCGATCAGCAACGTGAACTGTGGCGGCGTATGACGTTCAATGCGTTGGTCGGCAACTATGACGATCATCCACGAAATCATGGACTGCTTTACCGCTACGGCGCCTGGGCCTTGTCACCGGCCTATGACATCGTGGCGATACCGCGTCGGCGAGAAGATCAAGCGATGGCATTAAACCGGCAGGGAAGCCGCCTTGCAACGCCAGAAAGCCTGATCGTTGACGCACCGGCATTTTCGTATGGGATGGAGGAAGCGTGGGACACATTGCGCGTAATGGCTGACACCGTGCATACGTCGTGGCGCGCATTATTCGCGATGTCATGCGGTCTCAGCGAGCAAGAGGTCGAGATCCAGCGCCCTGCTTTTAAACTTGCGGAAGACATTTCAACCGGACAGCAGACGCTGGATTTGGTGCGCTTAGGCCGGCGCCGCCGATAAATGCTGCCTACCAACGACGATAACAAACGAAAAAAACGCCGGACCACGCTTTAGCGCAACCCGGCGTCCTTCACAAGCCAACTAACCAGAAAAACAAACCCTAGCGCTTCGCCACCTGATCCACCGACGCGGATGCAGATGCAGCAGTCGAAGTCGAAGCCGAAGCAGCCGGACCCGAAGCCGGCGCAACCGCCCCCACCGCCTCATCGCCCGCGGGCTTCACATCGCCCCATCCGCCGCCCAGCGCGCGAATCAGATTGACCGTCGCCACCGCTTGCGTGCCCGACAGATGACTCGCCTGCAGTTGCGAGATCAGCACCTGCCGTTCACCGTCGATCACATCCAGATAGCTGACCGCGCCTTCCGTGTACTGCGTGCGCGACAGATGCTCCGCGCGTTGCGAGGCCACGACCGCGTCGTTCTGCTCACGCATCTGGTCGTCGAGCAAACGCAGATCGGCCAGGTTGTCCTCGACCTCACGGAACGCCACCAGCACCTGCTGACGATACTGCGCTACATCCTCGTCGTACTTCGAGCGAGCCTGCGCGAGGTTTGCCTTGCGGCGGCCACCGTCGAACAAAGGCAGCGTCAGCGCAGTGCCGGCGAATGGCCCGAGAATGAACGCGCGGCTCGACCACATGAACAGATCGCCCAGCGTCGCCGATTCAAAGCCAGCCCCGCCCGTGATATCGAGCTTCGGGAAGAACGCCGACTTCGCCAGACCGACCCGCGCATTCGCTGCCATCATCGCCCGCTCCGCCGCCGAAATATCCGGCCGACGTTCGAGCAGCGCCGAAGGCAACCCTGGCGGCACACGCACCGTCACCGGCACGAGCGGTGCCTCCGCGAACGAGAAATCCGCCGGCGGCTTGCCGAGCAGAATCGCCAGGCTGTGCTCAGAGGCCGCGCGCTGCCGCGCCACACCCACTGCATCGGCACGCGCACTCGCCAGTTCGTTGCGGGAACGCGAAACATCCAGCTCGCCGATATCGCCTTCCTTGAAACGGCGCTCGACCAGCTTCAGCGTGTCCTCACGCAACGCCACGGTACGGCGGTACAGATCCTGATCCGTGTCGAGCTCGCGCAACTGGAAGTAGTTCTGCGCGACGTCGGCCTGCAACGACAACTGCACGGAGCGGAACAGCGCTTCAGTTTGCTGCTCGTCAGCACGCGACGCATTCACGTTCGAACCGACCCGCCCGAACAGATCGGTCTCATACGACGCGCCGACCTGCGCACGCCAGATCGTGCCGTTCGTCCCACCCGCGCTATCCGGCTGAAACTGCGAGGCCGCCGATGCCCGTTCACGCGTCGGGCCAAAGCCTGCGTCGAACTTCGGGAACCAGTCCGATTTCGCCGCCTGCGTCACCGCACGCGCCTGTTGCACGCGTGCTGCTGCCGCCTTCAGGTCCTGATTCGCAGCAGCCGCCTGCTCTTCCAGCGCGTTGAGTTGCGGGTCGCCGAAAATCGTCCACCATTCGCCGCGATGCGCGTCGTCGGCGGGTTGAGCCTGCTTCCAGGTACCCGTGTCCTGCGGCGATGCGGCGGACGTAGCCGATGTAGCCGACGCACCAGACGCGGCCGACGCAGCGGCGGGCGCTTCCTTGAACGCAACCGGTGTATCCACCTCCGGCCGCTTATACGTGGGCTCCACGGAGCAGGCCGCGAGCAACGCTACCAGCAAACCGCTGGCAGCCGCCCGGCCCCACCCGCTCAAAGATTCAAAACGATTCATTTTTATTTTCTCCTCAGGCTTCCGTCGCCGGCGCCCCAAGATGCGGCGCGTCTTTCTGCGCGACGTGAATCGTCCCGCCCGCCAACGTACGCAGCACCACATAGAACACAGGGGTCAGCATCAGGCCGAACAGCGTCACGCCGAGCATGCCGAAGAACACCGCGATCCCCATCGCATGACGCATCTCCGAACCCGCTCCACTCGAGAGCACCAGCGGCACCACACCCATGATGAAAGCGATCGACGTCATCAGAATCGGACGCAGACGCATACGGCTCGCCTCGATCGCCGCCGCCAGCGGTGTACGCCCATCATGTTCGAGTTCGCGTGCGAACTCGACGATCAGAATCGCGTTCTTCGCCGACAGCCCCACCAACACCATCAAACCGATCTGCGTGAAGATGTTGTTGTCGCCACCCGTGAGCCACACACCGGTCAGCGCGGACAGCACGCTCATCGGCACGATCAGGATCACCGCGAGCGGCAGCGTCAGACTTTCATACAACGCGGCCAGCACGAGGAACACGAGCAGCACGCTGATCGGGAACACCCACAAACCCGCATTGCCGGCGATGATCTGCTGATACGTCAGGTCGGTCCATTCGAGCTTCACGCCATGCGGCAAGGTTTCCGCCGCCACGCGTTCGGCAGCGGCTTGCGCCTGACCCGACGAGTAACCCGGCGCCGGACCACCGTTGATGTCGGCAGCCGTATAGCCGTTGTAGCGCACCACCATTTCCGGGCCATACGTCGGTGTCACCGTCACCAGCGACGACAACGGCACCATGTCACCCGCGGCATTGCGCGTCTTCAGTTGCAGGATGTCGTCAGCACGTTGACGGAACGGCGCGTCAGCCTGCACCCGCACCTGATACACGCGGCCGAAGCGGTTAAAGTCGTTCACATACAGCGAACCCAGATAGATCTGCATCGTGTTGAACACGTCCGTGACCGGCACGCCGAGTTGCTTGGCCTTCACGCGATCCAGGTCGACGTTCAGTTGCGGCACGTTGATCTGATAGCTCGAGAACGTCGGTCCGAGTTCAGGCGTTCGCGCTGCTTTCTTCACAAAGGCTTCCGCAGCCTTGTTCAACTCCGCATAGCCCACCGCACCGTGATCCTCCAACTGCATCTTGAAGCCGCCCAGCGTACCGAGACCCAGCACCGGAGGCGGTGGGAACACCGCGACGAACGAATCCTTGATCGCACCGTACTGCTGGTTCAACGCACCGGCAATCGCACCGGCCGAGAGCTTCTTGCTGCCGCGCTCCTTGAAAGGCTTCAACGTGACGAACACGATGCCCGCGCTCGAGCTATTAGTGAAGCCGTTCACCGACAAACCCGGGAACGCCACCGCGCTTTCCACGCCAGGCTGCTTCAGGGCGATCGCGCTCATATCGCGGATCACCTTTTCCGTGCGATCCAGCGACGCACCGTTCGGCAACTGCGCAAACGCAATCAGGTATTCCTTGTCCTGCGCCGGTACGAATCCGCCCGGCACGACGCGCGAGATCAGCACAGTCGCACACAGCAGGATCGCGTACACCGCGAGCATCGCGCCTTTACGGCGCAGCACGCCCTTCACGCCACGGCCATACTCCGTCGAGCCGCGATGAAACACCTTGTTGAAGCCCTTGAAAAAACGGCCCAGCACACGATTCATCACACGCGTCAGGAAGTCTTCCTTCGCGCCGTGGCTACGCAGCAGCAGCGCGGACAAAGCCGGCGACAAGGTCAGCGAATTGAACGCCGAGATCACTGTCGAGATCGCGATGGTCATCGCGAACTGCTTGTAGAACTGCCCCGTCAGGCCCGTCATGAAAGCGAGCGGCACGAACACGGCGACCAGCGTCAGTGCGATGGCGATAATCGGCCCACTCACTTCCTGCATGGCCTTATAAGTGGCGTCGCGCGCACTGAGCCCGCTTTCGATGTTCCGTTCGACGTTCTCCACCACCACGATCGCATCGTCCACCACGATCCCGATGGCAAGCACCATCCCGAACAATGACAACGCGTTGATCGAGAAGCCGAACGCCAGCAACAACGAGAACGTCCCGACAATCGACACCGGCACCGCAATCAACGGAATGATCGACGCACGCCACGTCTGCAGGAACACGATCACCACGATCACCACCAGCGCGATCGCTTCGAGCAGCGTGTGAATCACTGCCTCGATACTCGAGCGCACGAACTGCGTCGGGTCATAGACAATCTTGTATTCGACGCCGGCCGGCATGTCTTCCGCCA
This sequence comes from Paraburkholderia sediminicola, assembly GCF_046027825.1. Taxonomy (GTDB): domain Bacteria; phylum Pseudomonadota; class Gammaproteobacteria; order Burkholderiales; family Burkholderiaceae; genus Paraburkholderia; species Paraburkholderia sediminicola_D. Next base: position 117,353 of record NZ_JAQQDU010000012.1, on the reverse strand, counting down.
GTTCCTTCATCGCGGAACGAACCTGGTCGGAAATCGCGAGCGAGTTCGCACCCGGCGCCTGGTTGATAGCGAGCGCCACCGCAGGCTTGTTGTCGAGTAGCGAACGCAGGCCGTATTCCGACGCGGCCAGTTCGATACGCGCGATATCGCGCAGGTACGTCACGCCGCCATCCGGCGCGGTTTTGACGATGATGTCGCCGAATTCGCCCTCAGTCTTCAAACGGCCACGCGCATTCACCGACAACTGCAGTTGCGTGCCCGGCACCGAAGGCGATGCGCCGATCACACCGGCTGCCACCTGAATGTTCTGCTCGCGGATTGCATTGACCACTTCGGTCGCGGTCAAACCACGCTGTGCGACTTTCTGCGGATCGAGCCAGACGCGCATCGCATAGTCGCCCGAACCCCACAACTGCACTTCGCCGACGCCCTGAATTCGCGCAAGCCGGTCCTTGACATTGAGCAGCGCGTAGTTGCGCAGATACGTCATGTCGTAGCGATTGTTCGGGGAGATCAGGTGGACCACCATCGTCAGCGTCGGCGAACTCTTGATGGTCGTGATTCCAAGCCGCTGCACGTCTTCCGGCAGGCGCGGCAGCGCCTGGTTGACGCGGTTCTGCACCAGTTGCGTCGCGAGGTCCGGATTGGTGCCGAGCTTAAAGGTCACCGTCAGCGTGAGATTGCCGTCGCTATTGGCTTGCGACTGCATGTACAGCATGTTCTCGACGCCGTTGATCTGCTCTTCAAGCGGCGCCGCGACGGCTTCCGCGATCACTTTCGGGTTGGCGCCCGGATATTGGGCGTGCACCACCACCGAAGGCGGCACGACTTCCGGGTACTCCGAAATCGGCAGCTTGAAGAGCGAGATGATGCCCCCAAGCAGGATCAATACCGATAGCACGCCGGCAAAGATCGGTCGATCGATGAAGAATTTGGATATGTTCATTGGAAGCTCTTAACGTTGAAGCATGCGCCCGCTACGGCTGCCTGACAGGGTCAGATAAGCGCGGCGCACGAGGCTCACGAATTCTTGTCCGCTGTTTTTGCCCGCGTCTGCGCGAGCGGCGCGCCGTTCGGATCCTGATCGGCGGTCATCGGCACCATGTGAGCACGCACCGCATCGCCCGGACGCACGCGCTGGATGCCGTTCACGACGATCCGGTCGGTCGCCTGCAAGCCGTCTTTGACGACGCGCAAGTTGCCCTGCATGCTGCCCACCGCGATTTCCCGATAGACGACGTGATTGCTCTGGTCGACCACCAGCACGAACTTCTTGTCCTGATCCGTACCCACCGCCGCATCGTCGATTAGCAGTGCCGGATGCGGCTCGCTGCCGCCGACCTTCACACGCGCATACAGACCCGGGATCAATGCACCATCCTCGTTATCGAAGCGCGCGCGCACCCGGATCGTGCCGGACGACGTATCCAGACGGTTGTCCACGGACTCGATCGTGCCGCTGCGTGAGTAGCCGCTTTCATCCGCCAGACCCAGGTCCACTGGCACCTTGCGGCCATCCTTCGCGCGGCTCAGGTACTGCAGATAGGTTTGTTCGTCGACGTCGAACGAGGCGTAGATCGGCGACACCGACACCAGCGTGGTAAGCGGCGCCGAGCTTGCGCCCGCCGCCACCACATTGCCCACCGTGATTTCCGCGCGCGACACGCGGCCCGCCACCGGCGCGACGATCTTCGTGTAGCCAAGATTGATTTGTGCGGTTTCGACGGCGGCTTGCGCGGCTTTCAGGTTGGCACTCGCTTCGCGCGCGGCGTTCTGCTTCTCGTCGTAATCGCGCCTGGCGATCGCGTTGTCGGCGATCAGACGTTGCGCACGTTCCCAATCGCTTTGCGTGTAGCCCGTACGCGCTTGCGCTGCCGCGAGTTGCGCTTCGGCGCGATCGACTTCGGCTGCATACGGACGCGGATCGATCACGAACAGCGTGTCGCCCTTTTTCACGAGCGCGCCGTCCTTGAAGTTGACGGACACGATCGTGCCCGGCACCTGCGAACGGACGTCCACTTTTTCGACCGCTTCAAGGCGGCCCGAATAGCTCTGCCAGTCGGTGATGGTTTTTTGCACCACAGTGGCGACATCGACCTCCGGCACGATGGTCGGCGCAGCGGGCGAGCTCGCGTCGACGCGAATTGCGCCGAAGGTGCCCAGCCCGGCCACGGCGATGACGACGAGCGCGGCAATCGCCACACGGCGACGGGAAAGAGGAAGGATAGTCATGTGAAGCTCCCGGTATCGTTGATTAAAGTTCTGCTTATTGGTGTCTCAGCGATGGGCGCGCGCATCGAAGCGCCACTGAAAAAACTGCACCGCTTCCTGCAAAGCCGGCGGATGATCGGCCAACGCGGCGTGCGAGACGCTGGGATAGCGGACCACCTGGGTCAGCACACCTGCGTCGATCAGACTGCTCGCGTACTTCTCCGCTTCCACATGCAGCACGTCGTTTTGCGCCGTCGCGATCAGCGTGGCCGGCAGGCCCGCGAGGCGCGACGATTCGAGTGGCGCGGCATACGGATGCATGCGTTGCGACGCTTGCGGCAGATACGCGCGATAACACGCCGCGCATTCCTTCGCAGTGATGTCCGAGCCGAGGCGCTTCTCGTCGCCGAGCCGCGTGAGGCTCGGATCGAGCATCGGTCCAAACAATGCCTGCGCGGCGATGCGCACATCGCCACGGTCACGCGCAATGAAAGCGAGGCAGTTGGCCAACTGCCCGCCCGCATCGTGGCCCGCCACGCCGACCTTCTTGCTATTCCCGCCAAACGCGCGTGCTCTTGTCTGCACCCACAGCGCCGCGCGATGTGCGTCTTCGGGCGCCGCCGGAAACGGGAACTGCGGCGCCAGCGAATAACCGACCGAGACGACGAGCGCCGGTAAGTGTTCTGCGAAATAGCGCGCGGCGTAGTCGGCCTGATCGATCGAGCCCTTCGTAAAACCACCGCCGTGGAAATAAAGCAGTACTGGCAGTGAGGTTTTCTGTGGCTGCCGGTACAAACGCAACGTGATGTCCTGCGCGTGTCCTTCGATCTGCACGTCAGTGACGTCGAGTGCCGTGCTGTCTGCCTGTGCCGGGCCGCTGCCGGTGGGCACAAAGGAGTACGGCGGTTTAAATGCATCCATGTCGAGCCGCGCAATGCGCATAGAACTTCAATGGTGCGAATTGTGGGTTCGGCAGACTCGTAAATAAATGCCTATAATCCGGCAACACAATTCGGCGCCTCTGAACAATCGAATGTGATTGCTCTGCGGATTCGCTGCAGATTCGCCCCCAGCTCAGAGTGCCCGCCCCTTTTAGGAGGTTTGCAATGGACCGGCTTCAGGCCATGCAAGTGTTCACGCGCGTCGTCGACACCAACAGTTTTACCCGTGCAGCGGAAACGCTCGACCTGCCGCGCGCATCGGTTACCACCATCATTCAGAACCTCGAAGCGTTCCTCGGCACGCGTCTGATGCACCGGACCACGCGGCGTTTGTCGCTGACGCCGGACGGCGCCGCGTACTACGAACGCTGCGTGCGCATCCTCGCGGACGTCGAAGAAACCGAGGCCAGCTTCCAGAGCGGCAACAAGAAGCCGCATGGCAAGCTGCGCATCGACATGCCCGGATCGATCGGGCGCTTGCTGGTAATTCCTTCGCTATGTGAATTCCACACGCGTTACCCGGACATCGACCTGCAACTCGGATTGACCGACAGGCCGGTCGACCTGTTGCAGGAAGGTGTGGATTGCGTGGTGCGAGTGGGCGCGCTACAGGATTCTTCGCTCGTGGCGCGCCGTATCGGTTTGTTCGAGGGCGTGACATGCGCGGCCCCCGACTACATCGAGCGCGCGGGCGTGCCGACTTCGCTCGAAGACCTCGAGAATCACAAAGCAGTCAATTATTTTTCGAGCCGCACGGGGCGCACGATCGATTGGGCCTTCATGGTTGATGGCAAAGAAATCGAAGTAAAGATGAAGGGCATTGTGTCGGTGAACGACGCCGATGCCTACGTGACTTGCGGACTGGAAGGCTTCGGCCTGATTCAGCCGGCGCTCTTCATGGTGCTGCCGCATCTGCGTTCGGGTCAGCTGGTTGAAGTGCTACCGGAGCTGAAACCTTTGCCGATGCCGATTTCCGCAGTCTATCCGCACAGTCGCCATCTGTCGCCTAAAGTCCGTGTTTTCGTAGACTGGATTGCCGAGCTGTTTGACCGCTGCCCGTTGTTGAGCGGACGCGGCAGTCTCGACGCAATGTGCACGAAGCGCACTTTCGAAGAACGCGAGTCTGCTCCGACACTCGATACACCGGTAATAACGGAGTGGGTTGCCTGATTGGGTTACTTGAACCGCGCGAGTTGAAGCACAGAATCTGGAACAGTGAATTCCAGCCGCGGCTCTAATGCCGCGGTTGCCCTGCAGTAACCGGGTAACGCGTGCGTTGTTGCGATTGTTCTGGAATCGCGACAATTCATTTCGCAAAAGTGCGATTTATCCGAGTCATCTCGAAGTCTACATTTCACCCTGTCGCAGCGCCGCTCGTGCTGCAAACGAATCGACAGGAGTGGATCATGAAACGCAATCTCTTAGCAGGCCTGGTTATTTCGCTGCTTGCCAGCGGATTGGTGTTTGCTCAAGGCAGCGATGGTGGCATTGGGCATGCAGGCACATATGAAACGGCACCTACGCCGACTACAACCGGAAAAACCCGTGCTGAAGTTCAGGCTGAATTGGTCGCGGCGTATCGCGATGGATCGCTGCCTGCATTGAATCGCACGTCGTATCCGAATAAAGGTCTGATTGGGCAGACGCAGGCTGCGCGGATTGCATTGCAGGAAGGGACTAGTGGCGATGTTACGCGTGTCGCCAACGGGCAGTAAGGCTAAATTTTCCGCGATTGTTCGGTATCCAAAAGAAACTCTCGTCGCGGCTGGGTTTGCACACTCTTTACAAAGGAGCATGTCATGACACCGTCTGAACTCGATCATTGGGATATGGATGTGGCTGTTTGGACGCCTTATCGGGCGCCGCAGCGATAAGAGTTTGGTTTGGTTTTTGCCTGCGCGGCGCTTTTGTTTGTGCGCTTACGGTGTTGGCCTTTCCTTGTTTTCTTATCGGACTATTAGCGTCGCCCCTGTGCGGGCCAGGCACCTACTTTTCTTTGCCTGCTGCAAAGAAAAGTAGGCAAAAGAAAGCAGCTCGCACCCCCTGCTAAGCGGGTCCCCCGCACAGTTGCGGTAGTGGTGCATCTGGAATCCGTGCCCTCGCACATTCGCGCGAGTGACAAAGCAGTCATACTTCCGGCGACGCTGCGCGCGCCGAAACCTACTTCATAAAACCGATCGCAGTCCTTTTGGCTTCCGCGGGTTGCTCGGCGCCCCGGCTTATCGTTGCGTCACCGCTACCACTTGCACTTGCACTTGCACTTGCACTTGCACTTGCACTTGCACTTGCACTTGCAGTGGCAGTGCAACACATCTTCATTTCAATCGAAATGAAGATTCGCTCATAAGTGCGGGGGAGCACCTCGCCGAGGCGAAGCCGATGGCCCCCCACCGCGCAGAACCGAAGCCTCATGTTTTCAGATGGACCCTTCCGGCGAGCACGTAGTGCGAGGCGGGAAGCATGACGTCCTTGTCACTCGCGCCGAATGTGCGAGGGCACGGATTCCAGATGCACCACTACCGCAACTGTGCGGGGGACCCGCTTAGCAGGAGAGTCGAGCCGCTTTCTTTTGCCTACTTTTCTTTGCAGCAGGCAAAGAAAAGTAGGTGCCTGCCCCGCACAGGGGCGACGCTAATAAACCAATAAGAATTCAAGGAAAGGCCCACACCGTAGGCACACAGAAAACAAGCGCCGCGAAGGCAAACAAACCAGGAAAATCCCAACGCCGCAGGCAAACAGACAAAGCGCCGCACAGGCAAAAAACCTACCTCTTCGGCACCCCATCCCTCCACTCCCCCCAATGCGCGGCAATATCCTGCACCAGCGGATCCCCCGCCCTATACAGATTCTCAATAGCAATCGTAAAGCCCCCTTGCGCAGCATAGTTAAGCAAATTATCCGCACTAGTCTGCCCATCATATGGCCGATCAAAATCAGACCCTGCCCGCAGGACGGCAACCCGATTCAAATCAACCTTATTCACTGAGGCCGCGCGCTTAAGCGCCTCATACGTCGCGTTATCCTCCTGCTGCGTCGTGCAATACACCCCATTGCCATTCGTCAGAATCCGGGTCCAATCCCGCGCCCGCTGCCCCAGCAGCGTCCCTGACCACCAGGTATCGCCCGCGAGCGTATCGCATTGAATAACAGTGGGCGGCCGATTAGCCGGCGCATAAGAATACTTGGCCCGCGCAGCCTGCGCCTGAGCGTTATCAGACAACACTACGCTCCGCGACAAAGCAAACGCCGTATCGGCAAGCTGGGTATTCAACTGAAACACCTCCGTCCGATAGTCGAGCGGCGGCTTGTCCGCCGGACTCGTGGTATTGATCCCAAGGTACCCGGTATTCCAGCCAGGCGGAATCTCGCGCGCGTCGATCTCCCACTGAATCCCAAAGTCAACCAGATACTTCGCCCACGCGGCAGATCCGACCGTCCCTTGCTGCGGATCGATCCCGGCAATACCGGCAACCATAAAGTATGTATGCCGCAAATCGAAACGCGGTGAGAAGGTCAACGCCATGATCGACGCGGCAGCGTTGCTATGCCCCATGCCAGTGGTCATGACACACACGTCCTGCTTATTGCAATGAACCGTCGGGTAGTCAGGCGATAGGCCATCAACCGTAATCTCGCGCCATGGCCCCAGCCGATCGAGCCATATTTGCCCCTCCGGCCCGAACATCGAAATGATCATCACCTTGACCGGCCGCCCGTGCGAGCCGCCATCGCCTTGCGACAAACTATCGTTGTCGTCCGCGCTGGCAGGGCCAGATGTGAAGGCGGCGCAAGCCGCGAGTGTCATTGCGCAGATTGCGCCAAGTGTGCGAGTCAGCATCGTGATCCTTCCTTTCTTCTATTGATGCAGATTGGGAGAGGGGCCGCTTTCAAGCCGAAAGAAGTATAGATGTGAAGAAATTATTTTCCACTACGTGTTACGGCATTTCATGCGCCGCGATTGAAATCTGCTGGCTCGCGCGTTCGGTCGAGCCCGGGGCTCCTCAGCACGCCAACGCGTCCCTTCCTATAATGGAGGGCCTTCAGCACGCAGCGCGTTTGTGCACTTCAACACAGGAGCACCACGATGGATTATGTGAAACTCGGCCGCACCGGCCTCGATGTATCGCGTCTTTGTCTCGGCTGCATGAGCTACGGCGTGCCCGCTCGTGGCACCCACCCCTGGTCGCTCGATGATGAAGCGGCGCGCCCCTTTATCAAGCAGGCACTCGACCATGGCATCAATTTCTTCGATACCGCCAACGTTTATTCGGACGGCACTAGCGAAGAAATCGTCGGCCGCGCGCTGAAAGATTTTGCGAAGCGCGACGAGATCGTGCTGGCGACCAAGGTGAATAGCCGCATGCATCCGGGCCCGAACGGCGCGGGCCTGTCGCGCAAGGCGATCATGGCGGAAATCGACAACAGCTTGCGGCGCCTCGGTACGGATTACGTCGATCTGTATCAGATCCACCGCTGGGACTACGGCACGCCAATCGAAGAAACCATGGAAGCGCTGCACGATGTCGTGAAAGCGGGCAAGGCGCGCTATATCGGTGCATCGTCAATGTATGCGTGGCAGTTCGCCAAGGCGTTGCACGTGGCTGAACGCAATGGCTGGACGCGCTTCGTGACGATGCAGAACTACGTGAACCTGCTGTATCGCGAAGAAGAACGCGAGATGCTGCCGCTGTGTGAGAGCGAAGGCATCGGCGTCATTCCGTGGAGCCCGTTGGCGCGCGGACGCCTGACGCGCGATTGGAACACCGAAAGCGCGCGCGCCGAGACCGACGAATTCGGTCGCACGCTGTACGCGCATACCGAAGACGCGGATCGCCGGATCGTGGAGCGGGTCAGCCAGATCGCCAAAGAACGCGGTGTGCCGCGTGCGCAAGTCGCACTAGCCTGGGTATTGCAGAAGAAGCCGATCACCGCGCCCATCGTCGGCGCAACCAAACTGCATCATCTGGACGATGCGGTCGCGGCGCTGTCGTTGAATCTGAGCGAGGATGAAATCCGCCAGCTAGAGGAACTGTATGTGCCGCATGCGGTGACCGGTTTCAAATAAGCGGCAAATGCACCGGCCAGCGGACGCAAAAGGAGGCGCCTTAGCGAGGACTTGAGCGAAATCCGCCTGCTCCGGATGGACCGGACGTAGCCCGCAAGCGAAACAACGCATCAGCCCCGCGGCACGTCCGGTTCAAAAAACACCCAGCGTACTTGCGGAAACGCCGCCTGCAAGTCCGCTTCGATCACGTTGATCGCATCGACCATTGCACGGCCGCTCGCGTAGTCGATCATTTCCGCCTGCACCGCGACCACCACGTGACGCCCCCACTGCAGCGTAATCATGTTGATAATGCTGCGAATCTCGGAGCGCGTACGCAGATGCGCCTCGATCGCGCGACGCACTTCCGGGCTCGCCGATTCGCCGACGATCATCGACTTCACTTCGCGCGCCACCAGCCACGCAATCACCATCAGCAACACACCCACGCCGATGGAGCCCAATGCGTCGTAGACGGGATTGCCGGTCACCATCGTCAGCAGCACGGCGACGAAGGCCATCGCAAGACCCGCTAACGCCGCGATGTCCTCGCCGGCCACCACCAGCAGGTCGGACTCGCGCGTTTCGCGAAACCAGCGCCACAGGCTTTTGTCGGGATGCGTCTTGCGGATTTCCTTAACCGCGCCCCACAACGAAAGGGCTTCGAGCACCACCGAAACGCCGAGTACGACCAGCGCGACATACGCATACTGCAAGGGCTCACGCGCAAATAGACGATGCACGCCCTCGTACACCGAAAACGCGCCGCCGACAAAGAACAGCAGCAACGCCACCAGCAACGAATAGAAATTGATCTCGCGGCCACTACCCATGGGATGCAACGGGCTCGCGGGCTTGCGTGCTTCACGCAGCCCGAATAGCAGCAGCAACTGGTTACCGCAGTCGGCGGTCGAGTGAATGGCTTCGGCGAACATCGAGCCGGAACCGGTGAACGTGGCAGCAGCGAACTTGCAAATGGCGATGCCGAGGTTGGCGGCAAGCGCATAGAAAATGGCTTTCGGCGATTCTTCTTTCATCGTCGTGGCGGGGGTCCGTGAGTTTGCAGAGCGCTTTCGGTTGGCAATGGTCCGTATTATGGACATGCCAGGCGGCATGCGTCCAACCCCGGCGCCGTTTTTCGCCGGGTTCCGTAACGTATGCCGCACCTCTACCGTCGCCCGCCGTCCGTTGTGTTATGCCCTTTCGAGCGCAGCCATCTCGCGCACGATCACTAGCAGCATCGACAAGCTCGCGCCGCCCGTGGCCCGCAGATCGGCAAGCAGGCGCGTATAACGCTCCAGTTGGGCGACGCGTTTCTCACGCCACGTATGAACCAGTGCATCCGGCGTGGACGCCTCATCGGCGCCGGTCAGCGCGCTCGTGGTCAAGGCACGTTTCAGGCGTGCGAACTCGGCCAGCGCAGTGGCGCGCGCCAGCATGTCCCAGTGCGTGGGTGCCGACAGTGCGGACGCGCGCTCGCTGATCCAGCCGTAGTTCAGCAGCGTGCCGAGCGCGAAGTAGACACCCGCCACAAGTTCGAGGCTGCGCCCGCAGGTCGACGACACCTCGGCAATGTCGAGCAAAGCCGCCGAGATATCGCTGCCGGCAATTCGCACCGCCAGTTCGCTATCGACACCGGCGTCCACGAGCACGCGTTGCCGCTCGGACAGCGCTTCGAGATCCGCGCTCGGCAGCAGCGCGGGCCATTGCGGCGCGAGGCGTTGCGCCGCGTCGCGACAGCGTGCGAGCAAACCAGCGACGTCGCCGTCGCTGACCGCCCCCGATTGCATCTGCCGCAGGAACCACAGCGCCGAACGTTCGACGACCCGCGCCACTTCGACGAACATGCGCGCCTGCACATCGTCGGCGACACGGTTGTCCAGCGCATCGATACTGCGCCACACGTCGTCGAGATCGAACACGTCGCGCGCCATGATGCAGGCCCGCACGATGTCGCCAGGCTGCGCATCGGTCTCTTCCATCAGGCGATACACGAACTCGCAGCCCACACGATTCACCAGCGCATTGGTCAGATGCGTCGCGAGGATTTCGCGCCGCAACGGGTGGCGTTGCATCGGCTCGCTAAAGCGCTGCCGCAATGGCTTCGGAAAGTATTCGATCAGCATATCGCTGACGAGCGGGTCTTCCGGCATCGACGATTCGAGCAGTGCGTCGTACAGCCACATCTTGCTATAGGCCAGCAACACCGCGCGCTCAGGCGTGGTCAGCCCTTGTTTCGCGGCCTGGCGTTCGGCGACTTCTTCATCGCTCGGCAAGAACTCGATCACGCGATTGAGCCGGCCCGCACGTTCGAGGTAACGCATGAGTCGCGCTTCGGCGTCGAGCAATTCGACGCCGTAGCGGCCGGTAATCGAGAGGGCCTGGGTCTGGTAATAGTTGTCCTGCAAGACGAGCAGGCCGACTTCATCGGTCATCTCCGCGAGCAGTGCATTGCGCTGCTTCTCAGTCATTTCGCCGTCAGAAACAACCAGGCCCAGCAGAATCTTGATGTTGACTTCGTGGTCCGAACAGTCGACACCGGCGGAGTTGTCGATCGCATCGGTATTGATGCGGCCGCCGCGCTGCGCGAATTCAATGCGCCCGAGTTGCGTGAGACCGAGATTGCCGCCTTCCGCTACAACCTTGCAGCGCAGATCGGCACCGTTGACGCGGATCGCATCGTTGGCGCGGTCGCCGACCTGCAGATGCGTTTCGCGGCTCGCCTTCACATAGGTGCCGATGCCGCCGTTGTAGAGCAGGTCGACAGGCGCCTGAAAAATCGCGCGCATGAGCTCAGTGGGCGCGAGCGCCGGGGCGCTGATACCGAGCACAGACTGTACCGCCGTAGACAACGGAATCGTCTTGGCAGTACGCGGAAACACCCCGCCTCCGGCAGAGATCATCGACGGATCGTAATCCGCCCAACTCGACCGGTCGAGCATGAAAAGACGCTCACGCTCGGCAAGGCTTGCCGCTGGGTCCGGATTCGGATCGAGAAAGATATGCCGGTGATCGAACGCGGCTAGCAGTTTGATATGCGGCGACAGCAGCATGCCGTTGCCAAAAACATCGCCCGACATATCGCCGACACCGACCACCGTGAAGTCGGTCGCTTGCGTATCGACGCCCATTTCGCGGAAGTGCCGCTTGACCGACTCCCACGCGCCGCGCGCCGTAATCGCCATTTTCTTGTGGTCGTAGCCGACCGAACCGCCCGACGCAAAGGCGTCGTCGAGCCAGAAACCGTACTCCTGTGAGATGGCGTTCGCGTAGTCGGAGAACGTCGCGGTGCCCTTGTCGGCGGCCACCACCAGATAGGGATCGTCGGGGTCATGCCGCACGACATCCGGTGGCGGCACCACCGCTGTGCCCGCGAGGTTGTCGGTCACATCCAGCAGGCCGCGCAAGAACGTCTGATAGCAGGCGATGCCTTCGCGCATCCACGCGTCGCGTTCGGTCTGCGACGGTGGATTCTTCACGACGAAACCACCTTTGGAGCCGACCGGCACGATCACCACGTTCTTCACCATCTGCGCTTTCATCAAGCCGAGCACTTCCGTGCGGAAGTCCTCACGCCGATCCGACCAGCGCAGCCCGCCGCGCGCGACACGGCCGCCGCGCAAATGCACGCCTTCCACCCGCGGCGAGTACACCCAGATCTCGAACATCGGCTTCGGCTCGGGCAAACCGGGCACCTGCGCGGGATTGAATTTGAACGACAGATAGGGTTTTGGATGACCGTCGGCGTCGAAGCGATAGTAGTTCGTGCGCTGCGTGGCCTTGATAACGCCGAGGAACTGCCGGAGTATCCGGTCCTCGTCGAGATTCGGCACCTGATCGAGCGCGCTGTCGATCGTCTTCAACAAGCTCTCGACGCGAGCCTCCCGCGTATCGCCCAGTACTGGGTCGAAGCGCGCTACGAACAACTCCACCAGCATGCGGGCAATCGCCGGATTGCCGGTGACCGCGCGTTCGATATAGGCGTCACTGAAGGTCGACCCCACTTGCCTCAGGTACTTGGCATAAGCACGCAGAATCGTCACCTCGCGCGCATTCAGTTGCGCGCGCAACACCAGGCGGTTGAAATCGTCGCTTTCGATTCCGCCGGTCCACACCTGTTCGAATGCATCTTCGAATAGGTCCTTCACGCGTTCGATATCGAACTCCGCATCGTCCGCGAGTTCGAGGCCGAAGTCGTGAATCCACGCAGGCGTGGCGTCGAGCGCTTCGATCAGATAAGGCCGCTCCTCATCGACACGCACACCGAGATGTTCGAGCATCGGCAAGCTGCGCGACAAGGCAATGGGCAACCCTGCACGATAAACCTTGAAACGAAACGCACGCGGCCCCGCTTCGATCGGGCGATACAGGTTCATGGCGAGCCGCTCGGTGCCCTGCACGCGTTCGATCAGTTCAATATCACGCACCGCAGTACGGGCCGGATAGTCGTCACGATAGCCCGGGGGAAACGAATCCGCATAGTGTTGCAGAAGACGGTTGCCCTGCTCCTCGCCGAATGCGTCGAGCAATGCGTCAGCGAGATCGTCCTGCCAGCGGCGCGAGACCTGAACGAGCCGCGCTTCGAGTTCACGCGTATCGACGTTGGGCATGCCACCCGGCTTCGCATGCACGACGAAGTGAATACGCGCGAGCGTCGACTCCGACAACAGCGGCGTGAACTCGACACTTTCCCCGTTGAACGCATCGACCAGCAGGTTGGCAATGCGCTGCCGCAGATCGGTGTTGTACTTGTCGCGCGGGACGAACACGAGACACGACACGAAGCGGTCAAAGCGGTCGCGCCGCACGAACAGACGCGTGCGCTGATGCTCCTGCAAACGCAGCACACCCAGCGCGATATCGTAGAGCTGGTCTTCGTCCGCCTGAAAGAGTTCATCGCGCGGATAGGTTTCGAGCACCGTCACCAGTGATTTGGCCAGGTGCCCCTTCTGCAGAAAACCGGCCCGTCGCACGATGTTCGCGCATTTGCGGCGCACGATCGGAATCTCCGAGGCCGACACCAGATACGCGGTCGACGTATACAGGCCGATAAAACGCCGCTCGCCGATCGTCTTGCCGTCCGCACCGGTCAGCTTGATGCCGACGTAATCCAGATAACCCGGCCGATGCACTGTTGCGCGCGAGTTGGCCTTGGTCAGGAAAATGGGCGACGAGCCGGAGATGATATCGGCGGCCGCCGGTGGCAACGGCGTGACTTCGGCCGCGCCGGCAGGACGCAGATCGTCGCGCAGGATGCCGAGCCCGGAGCCCGGCACCGCGCGCAAGCCAAAGCCACTGCCGTGCTGCACCAATTCATAATCGCGCTGGCCAAGGAAGGTGAAATGGTCGGCCACCATCCATTCGAGGAACGCTCGGGCCTCGACACTTTCCGGCCCAGCCTCACCGGCCTTCATGCCTTTGACGGTGGTGCGCGCCAGTTCGACGATCTTCGGCCAGTCTTCCACCGCGGCGCGCACGTCGCGCAGCACCTTGGCGATCTCGTCACGCAATGCGTCGAGTTTCGCTGCGTCGCCGCAACGGTCGACTTCGAAGTGAATGAACGAGGCTAGCTGCGAACCCGCATCGGCGGCATCTTCAGCGCCTTGGCCCACGCGCACGATGCTGCCATCCGGCCCGCGCCAGATGCGAAACACCGGATGCACGACCGAATGCAGCGCGAGCCCGAGGCGGTTGACCGCCATCGACACCGAATCGACCAGGAACGGCATGTCGTCGTTGACGATCTCGATCACCGTGTGATCGGAATGCCAGCCGTGCTGTTCGAGTATCGGGTTGTAGACGCGCAGCCGTTCGCTGCCGGGCACGAAGCGCTGCGCGGTTTGCCAGTGCGCAAGCGCCGCGCCGTAGAGATCGGCGATCGCGCGGCTTTGCAGATCGTCGGCGTCGACGAAATCGTAGTAGTGCCGCAGGAAAGGCTCGACGACTTTGAAGGTCGGCTCCGGCAGGCGTCCACGCGCAAATTCGACGACATCGTTCAGGAGGTGCGTGACGGCTTCTTCATTCTTTGCTTGCATGATCAACTCCCCGGGCGGGCGGCAATAGCGACTATCGCTTGATTCGCATGCATCGTCTGAACGGGGATTATGCACCTGCCGCCCGGAAAGCGATGCGCGAGCCCACTCAGGTTATACCCGCTGCCGTTTGACGCACCGCCGGCTACGCTGCCGCCCGTTCAAAGCGCGGCCTTCGGCTCGCCGGGTGCTTGCCTCAGCCAGGCGCGAACCTGTTCGCTGGTCCACGCCGGGTCGTCGTGCGGCAGGTCGTGACCGGCCCATTGATGCTCGTGATGCGTTGCGCCCCACGCCGCCGCGAGCTTCGCCGAACACACCGGGTTGACCAGCTTATCGGCGCGCGAAGAAAGAATCAGCAACGGGCAGGACGGTTTCGCCGCAGCCGCACGAAAGCGCGCGGCAGCCCAAAGCTGCCGTAATGCATTGCCCCGGCTCACCGGCGCGCTCCGGCGAATGTCGCTCCATGCATCGAGATCGGCGCCCAGCGTTTCGACCTGATTGCACGTCAGCCGATGAATGCCGCTTTCTGCGCGCGGCGCGTCGCGCCAGTGTGCCGCGACGTCCAGAAGACCCGGCCATGCGGATGGACGCAGGCGTTCGTGCATGCGGCTGAACGGCCGCATACTGGTATTGATCAGCACGAGCCGCTCGAGCTCGCCGGGATGCCGTTGCGCCCAGTCGGTCGCCACCATGCCGCCGAGCGACATCGCCAGCACGCGATAGGGACCGGTTGCGCCGGTTTGCAGCGCAGCAATCCGCACGAAGCCCACCATATCCTCTACCGAATCCGGCGCGCGCAGGTGCGCGAACTCGCCGTTGCCGGGCAGATCGAGCAGCAACACGCGATCCGTGCCGATCGCCTCGCGCAGCAAGCGAGGCAAACAGCCCCAATGGCGTGTTTCGCGCGTCAGTCCACGTAACAGAATCCACGTGCTCATGACGCTTCCGTTTGGGTCCAATGGTCGATCGCGCTTTGCAGCAATTGCTCGCGATGATTGCCTTGCGGCAGCCAGCGTTGAGACGAGTACGCCGCGCGCGCGAGGAAATCGAGCAGATTCGCATGACGCCGCAGCACGCGTGCGGTGCGATGCGCCTTCACCGGATTGAACATGCCCTGCCGCGAAAACAGTTGGCGCGGATTCTTCTTGATCCACAGCCACGAACCGAGTTCGAGTGTCATCGGTAGAAAGATGTTCGGCGGCGATGCGCGGTCGTACGCGAAGTCCCACAGATCGCCGTGCAACAGATACTGGTGACTCTGCGGTTCGAACGCGTAACCATGATGCGGATGCGCGCGCTCGAACATCGTTTTCAGCAGGTACATTTCCGGCAGATGCGGCATCAGCTTGCGCGTGCGCGCGTAAGGAAACCAGATGCTGTCGCGCCAGCCGTAACCCGAGTGACAGTCGAGTGCGATGCTCAGAGGGCGCGCGGCCATTTCGGTTTCGACCACCCGCAGAAGCGCCGCCGCCTCCGGCTCCATCGGCGCGCCCTGATGGCCACGATACCAGGGAAGCCATGCGCCCACCCGCTGGCCGCCGGCCAGCAGCGGTACGCGTTCGTCGGCATTCTGTGGCGCATTGCGCATCAGATCGACACCGTTGGGATTAGCGCGTGTGGACGCCCACATGCCGCCCGGATTGACGATCGGCATAAAGATCAGACGAATCGATTGCAACTGCCGGACCAGCAACTCATCCCATTCCAGCCGGGCAAGCAACGCGCGCATGTAGTCGAGCACGAGTTGCGAGCCAATCCGTTCGAGCCCGTGAATGCCGGCAAAAAAACCGATCGCCGGCGCGAGCGGATCGGTCGAACCGATACTCGCGGTGTGCACGGCGAATTGCCGGCCACGCACCGTCGTCTCGCAGACGGAACGGATCTCGAAGCTCGCGCTGCCCTGGTCGAGGATCGACTTGAGATCTTCGTACTCCGCAAAACTGTCGGGAAGAAAACTCAAAGGCTGCATGACGACATCGAAAGGAACTGCAAGGTTATTGGGGACGGCACACCGAATGACGCAATATAGCCTGGCTAAAGACGATCATGCGCATCCGACCCCGCCCCATGCAAATCGTGTCATACGGGCGTCACTTTTGATTCGAGCGAATGACTTCTGTTTGCCATCCTGGCGACGCAAAAAAGACACATAGAGATATAGTCGTCTAGACGTTGCGATGCCTTCACTCAACCGTCACAGACGCTTCCTAGAATGAGCCCCACACATGCCGGCGATGGCCGAATGCATCAAGGGGTACTTATGGAAGCAATTCGTATCGAACGGTTGAGCAAGACGTTCACAAACGGCCGCAAGGCGCTGGACGAGATCGATCTGCGCGTCGAGCCGGGTGAAATGGTGGCATTGATCGGTGCCTCGGGCTCGGGAAAATCGACGCTGCTGCGGCATATCGCGGGCTTCACGGCCTCGGATGCGCAGCCGTCGCAGATCGCGATTCTCGGCCGGCCGATCCAGCAGAACGGCCGCATCGTGCGAGAAGTGCGCAGCATTCGGCGCGATATCGGTTTCGTGTTCCAGCAATTCAATCTGGTGAACCGGCTCTCCGTGGAGAGCAACGTGCTGATCGGCGCACTCGCGCGGCTGCCTTTGTGGCGCCGCCTCACCGGACGCTTTCCGAGCTCCGAGCGAGTCTTGTCGATGGCTGCGCTCAATGAAGTCGGCATTGGCGACCATGCGCGCGAACGCGCCGCCAACCTCTCCGGCGGCCAGCAGCAACGCGCGGCATTGGCGCGAGCGCTGGTGCAACGCGCGCGCATCGTGCTCGCCGACGAACCGATCGCCTCGCTCGATCCTGAGTCGTCGCGCCGCGTGATGGAGATGCTGCGCACGCTGAATCTGGAGCATCAACTGACCGTGCTGGTGTCGCTGCATCAGGTCGACATCGCGATGCAGTATTGCCCGCGCACCGTTGCGCTACGCCGCGGCAAGGTGGTCTACGACGGCCCCTCCGCCGCGCTGAGCCCTGCCCTGCTCAAGAAGCTCTATGGCGATGACGCCCGTGAACTGCTCGATGAAGCCGCCGCCGATAGCGCGGCCAATCCTGCCGGCGACAACGCTGGCGGCATCGAAACCGGCGCACCCGCGCAAGACGCCACACCCGCTTCGACGCGCTACGCGTTCGCCCTCAATCCTGCGCACGCCAACTAGGCGAGCCGACCCATTCTGTTCACCCAACCGGATCTCAAAGCGATGAAATTCTTGCGTTCACTGATTACGCTGACCGTCGGCGCGGCCGCATTCGCCTGCGTCGCCACTGCACAAGCCGAAGACCTCAACCTCGGCATCATCTCGACGGACTCCTCCTCCGTGCTGAAAGAGCGCTGGGCGCCGCTGATCGCCGACATGAACAAGCAAACCGGCCTGAACGTCAAAGCGTTCTTCGCGACCGACTACGCGGGCATTATCGAGGGCATGCGCTTTAACAAGGTACAGGTCGGCTATTTCGGTAATGCGTCGGCGATCGAAGCGGTGGATCGCGCGCAAGGCGAAGTGTTCGCGAAGGTCCTGTATGCGAATGGTGACGCCGGTTACAAGTCGGTGCTAATCACCAACGTGAACAGCCGCTTCAAGACCCTCGACGATGTGTTTAAGAACACGAAGGACGTCACGCTCGGTTTCGGCGATCCGAACTCCACCTCGGGCACGCTGATCCCCGGCTATTACCTGTTCGCCAAGCACAACACGCCGGTCAACACGTCGTTCAAGGCGGTGCTGCCGTCGAGCCACGAAGCGAATCTGCTGGCTGTGGTGAACAACAAGATCGATATCGCGACCAACAACACTGAGGAGCTCGACACGCTGAAGCAGCAGCATCCGGATAAGTTCGCGCAAGTCCGTGTGTTGTGGACGTCACCGCTGATTCCGTCGGACCCGCTGGTATGGCGCAAGGATCTGCCGCAAGCCACCAAGGACAAGATCCGCAACTTCTTCGTGAACTACGGCAAGACCGACCCGCATGAAAAAGCGGTGATGGCGGCGATTACGGGCTACGCCGGTTTCGCGGCATCGTCGGATGCGCAGTTGCTGCCGATCCGCCAGGTCGCGTTGTTCCAGCAGAAGCAGAAGATCGAGAGCGACACGCATCTGTCCGACGACGACCGCAAGACCCAGTTGGCCGTGCTCGATGCCAAGCTGAGCGCACTCAACACCGCCGTCTCCAAGCAATGAACACGGTTGATCTGATCACGTCGCCCACGCGCGCGGGCGAAGCGCTCGCCGCGCAGACGGCGCGTCACACCGCGCCGGCCGCGGGCAAGCGCAGTTGGCTGTCGCTCATCGGCTGGATCGCCGTGCTTGCCGTGTTGGGTGGCGCGTGGCACGGCGCCGATATGCGTCCGCTCGACCTGCTCTCCGACTCCGGCAATATGGGCCAGTTCGCCAAGGACTTCTTCCCGCCGGACTTCACCGAATGGCGCAGCTATTTGCACGAAATGTACGTGACGCTGTCGGTGGCGGTGTGGGGCACGGCCCTCTCACTGGTGTGCGCGGTGCCGTGCGGGCTGATGTCCGCACACAACATGGCGCCGATGTGGATCGTGCAGCCGATGCGTCGCATGATGGACGCGTGCCGCGCCATCAATGAAATGGTCTTCGCGATGCTGTTCATCGTTGCAGTGGGGCTCGGCCCGTTCGCCGGCGTTCTGGCGTTGTGGGTGCACACCACCGGTGTGCTCGCCAAGCTCTTCGCTGAAGCGGTCGAAGCCATCGATCCGCGTCCGGCCGAAGGCGTGCGCGCCACCGGCGCGACCAGTCTCGACGAAATCATCTACGGCGTGCTGCCGCAGGTGCTGCCGTTGTGGATCTCGTACGCGTTATATCGCTTCGAATCGAACGTGCGCTCGGCGATGGTGGTCGGCATGGTCGGCGCGGGCGGGATCGGCGTGGCGCTGTACGAGGCGATCCGCTCGTTCGATTACGCGCAGACGGCCGCGGTGATGATCATGGTGATTGTGGTCGTGACGGTGATCGATCTGGCGTCCGCGTGGCTGCGCGAACGCGTGACGTGACACAACTCGCCTCTGTCTGACACGATCCGTTGACTATCGGGTTCAAGGCTGGCGAGGCGCCAAAGCACCTTTGAGCGCCTCGCCGACTTTGCCGAAGAACGCTTCATATTCTTCCCGCGCCAGCACAGTCTTCGTGCGGGCGTCGCCGTTGCTGTCCCACACTGTATTGTCGAATCGCGCCCGCACGACGACACCTTGACCGCCTTCAGCCGCCCGCACGCTGACGAGCGCTGCCGTGTACTGGTGATCGGGTTTGGCCGGCAGCATACCGATACGCGTTTTCAGCACGCCACGCAGCACTTCCCGCCACTTCGGCACCAGCACTTCGGCGCGGCCCGCCTCCACTAGCGCCGTATCCGCTTCCACCGTAACCGGCGCGTAGCCGCTCGATTTCAATGCGGCGGCGACTGCCGTCAGCGCCTGCTCACGCGTAGAACCGGGAAAACTGTGGTCCCGCATGGCCGCAAGCGCGCTGCGTTCGCTATCGGTCAGATCCACGCTCACCTGACGCGAACTATATTTCACAGCGGTGCCACCCGAGCCTGTCACCCGCTCATTCGGATCCGGTGTTGTGCATGCACCCAGCATCGCGACGACACCCGCGCTTATGCAGACGTTGCGCCATAACGGGCGGTGCCGCCCCTTCGGATAATAGAAAAACTGGGTTGTGGCGCGTTGCAGCACAGGTGATGCCATCGCTATGACCAGTGATAGAAAGCGCTATCGTAAAAGCACAAAGCCGATATCTTCAATTGAAAGTTTCTGTTAGAAATACAAGTAATACTTGGATATAGGGCTTTTCATGCGTCGCCTGCCTCCACTGAACACATTGCGCAGCTTCGAGGCCGCCGGGCGCCTCGGCAGCCTCACCAAAGCCGCCGAAGAACTCTGCGTCACGCATAGCGCGATAACGCAACAGATTCGCGCGCTCGAAGACTATCTCGGGCAAAAACTATTCGAACGCAAGGGGCGCACGCTGCAAATGACGCCGCACGCCAGACACTATCTGGTCGACGTCGCCAGCTGTTTGAGCCGTTTGGCCGAATCCACCGCGCAATTGTGTGGGACCACCGCGCGGCGAACGATCCGCGTGAATATATCGGCCTCGTTCGCGCACGGCTGGCTGATTCCACGGCTGGCTCGCTTTCACGCGCTGCACCCCGAGATCGACGTGCAGATCGTTACCCCTAACGACCTGAGCACGGATCCCGTCGACGACTCGCACGACGCGGTCATCCGCCGCTACGAACCGAACCTGCGACGCTACGGCTTCGACTCCCGGCCACTGGTCGCCAATGTGGCCGTGCCTGTCTGCTCTCCCAATCTGCGCGAACTGGATGCGCTGCGTACGCCCGCCGATTTGCGACAAGTGCGGCTGCTGCACTATGCGGGCTTGCCGGAGGCGTGGCAGTACTGGTTCCACTCTGCGGAGGTGCCGGTCGGCGAAACGCTCGGCGGCCCTTTCTATGAGCAGTTCTTTTTACTCGTACAGGCGGCCGCGAGCGGACTCGGCGTGGCGCTCGCGCCCAACGCGATCGTCGAGGAAGACGTGCAGCGCGGGCGGCTAGTCGCGCTCTTTCCTGAAGTCAAACTCGAAGGGCCGCCGTTTCATTGCCTGTATCGCGTCGCGCCGCAGGACCGCGAACTGAATGTGTTTCTCGACTGGTTGTTCAGCGATGCAGGCCACGTACCGACGACCGCGTCCGGAGACGCCACAAAGGCCCTGTAGCTAAAGCGTGATTCGGCCATTGGCGCGTTCTGCTGGAATAATCATGGACTCGCGGCCGGTCCCTGGCCTTCTTTCCCCTCTCCCTGATCTTCGATGGACACCATAGTCGTCTTGCTGGTGCTGCTCTCCGCGCTGCTTCACGCTACCTGGAACGCGTTTCTGCATCTATCCGAAGACCGTGTATGGCTGCTCGGCATGATGGCGATTCCGTATATCGCCGTCAGCGCGGTCGGCGTGATCGTGCTGCCTCTGCCTGAACCGGCCGCGTGGCCATATATCTTTGCCTCGGTCGTACTCGAATGCGGCTACCTGCTGGCGCTGATCCGCGCGTACAAAAGCGGCGACTTCGGCCAGATCTATCCGATTGCGCGCGGTCTGTCGCCGATGCTCGTGTTCGTCGGTGCGCTGGTGTTCGCGCACGAATCGCTCAAACCGTTGGCGACGACCGGCGTGGCGCTGGTGTCGCTCGGTATCGTCTCGCTGGCGTTCCGCCGCGGCATGCGTTTTTCCGGCGAAAGCGTGCCGTATGCGTTGCTCACTGGCCTTTTCATCGCGACCTATTCGGTGGTCGACGGAATCGGCGCGCGCGTGGCGGGCAATGGCCTGAGCTACATCATGTGGGTGTATCTGATCTGGAACATTCCGCAGTTTCTGCTCGCCTGGCATTGGCGCGGCGGCGCCAAGGGGCTATTCATCGGCCGCACGGTGGTGCTCAAGGGCATCGCGTCCGGTGCGCTCGCACTCACCGCCTATTGCCTGATCATCGAGGCCTACCGCTATCTGCCAATCGCAATGGTCTCCGCGCTGCGCGAGCTGAGCTCGATCTTCGCGGTACTGATCGGCTGGCTGTTCATGCGCGAGAAGCTGACGACGCGGCGTATCGTGGCATGCGCACTGGTTACCCTGGGGGCGGTGTTGATCCGGATTTGAAGCCCGGTGCCACACGCTCGCGCCCGTTTCGTTTATTGCGATTTCGTTTATTTCGATTTACAATGCTGAATTCGAAAGGAATCGCGCCATGAACACCTCGATCCACCCCACGCCGCTCCCGTCAGCGCAAGAGGCTGAACTCGCCCGCATCTCCGGCCGGAATCTGTCGGTCGTGCTGTCAAGCCGCGCCGAAACGCAACAGTTCGACTTCAAGGACAGCAAGGGCGAAACGCGCAGTGTGGAGTTGCCGACATCGGTCGTCCGTCTGATAGTCGACGTCCTCGCGGAAATCGGCCAAGGAAATGCTGTCTCGATCATCCCCATTCACGCCGAGTTGACCACGCAGGAAGCGGCCGACCTTCTCAACGTGTCGCGGCCGTACTTCGTGCAACTGCTGGAGAAGAAGGAGATCCCGTTCCGGAAGATGAACACGCATCGGCGCGTGCGTTATGAAGACGTGATGGCTTATAAGAATCGCATCGATTCGGAACGCCGCAAGGCGCTGGACGAACTCGCAGCGCTGTCGCAGGAAATGGGTCTGGAATAATCGATGTCGTCAAATTTCACAGCTATCTACGACGCTTGCGTTCTGTACTCCCAACCATTACGAAACCTGTTGATGCGTCTGGCCCTAACCGACCTCTACCGGGCGCGCTGGACGCAGGCTATTCATGACGAGTGGACACGTAATCTGATTGCAAACCGTCCTGACCTCGACCCCGCCAAAATCTATCGCGTCCGTGACCTGATGGATGCGAACGTTCGGGACGCTTTGGTCGACAACTATGAGCATCTGATACCGGCCATCGATTTGCCGGACCCCGATGATGCACATGTGGTCGCCGCCGCCGTGCACTGTGGCGAGGAGCTCATCGTCACGTTTAACCTGAAGGATTTTCCTCCCGACGCTTTGAGCACATTCAATATGGCCGCTCAGCATCCTGACGACTTCATCGCTGATCTCTTCGACCTGAACCAGGCTAAGGTTCTCGAAGCGATGGCCGAGCACAGGCAATCATTGAAAAACCCGCCCAAGTCTGTCGAGGAATACCTCGACACCGTTGCCGGGCTGGGTCTCACGCAAACCGTTTCAGTGGTCCGTCCTTACAGCGTAGCGATCTGAAAAGCGTCTTCACTCACGCTCAAGGCCACGCTCACGCGAACTGCACAAGCGTCGTGTCGATCGCATCAGCCAGCGTATTGAACGCCGGCGCAATCTCCTCGTCGGGCACGCACGCGTAGCCAATCAGCAAACCCGATGGCGCCAGCGCCGGTTGCGCGTAATACCCCGACAACGGCCGCACGACGATATTGCGCGCCAGCGCAGCAGTCGCCACCGCGCGGTCGTCGCTGCCCTCGGGCAACTGCATCACCAGATGCAAACCGGCATCGCCGCCCACCGCCGGCAGCGCGTCGCCATACCGATGTGCGGCGGCATCCAGCAGGGTCTGGCGACGCTGACCGTAAAGCGTGCGCATCTTGCGGATATGTGACGTGAAATGCCCTTCCGCGATGAACTCCGCGAGCATCGCCTGCTGCAACAACTGCCCTTCCCGATACAACTCGGCGCTCGCAGTGGCAAAGTTCTCGGCCAGCGCTTCGGGCACGACCAGGTAACCGATGCGCAACCCCGGAAACAGCGTCTTGCCGAAGCTGCCCACGTAGATCACCTGCCCGGACGTATCCAGACCTTGCAGCGATGCCAGCGGCCGGCTGCCGTAGCGGAATTCACTGTCATAGTCGTCCTCGATGATCCAGCACTGGTTCTGCCGCGCGTACTCGAGCAACATGCGGCGCCGCGCGAGGCTCATCACCATGCCGAGTGGATATTGATGCGACGGCGTGACGAGCATCAGCTTCGGCGGCTGCGCGAGATCGTCGGCGGATGGATTGATGCCTTCTTCGTCGACAGCGATCGGCCGGGATTGCAGGCCGGACACGTGCAGCACGCTGCGCACGCCCCAGTAGCAAGGATCTTCGGTCCAGATCAGATCGCCCGGATCGGACAGCAGACGCACAGCCAGATCGACCGACTGGTGGATCCCGGTCGTGATGATGATCTGCTCGGGCGTACAACGCACCGAGCGCGAGGTACGCAGATAATCGGCCAACGCGTGCCGCAGCGAAGCCAGCCCGCCACCCGGCGCGTAGGTCAGCAAGTCCGGACGCAGCCGGCGCCAATACTTGTTGTGCAGACGGCTCCACACGCGCGCCGGAAACTTCGTGACATCCGGCACCCCGGGCATAAACGCGCCCCATTGCCGCTTCGACACACCCGCACCCGCGATGAGCCGCGCGCCGCGCGTCGACAACGCGCGGCTGCCCTGCAACGGCGGCGGCAATGACTCGAGCGGCGCGGCCGGCGTCTCGGCATCGGGCGCGCCGACGATCTCGTCCGGCGCGCTATCGGCAACGAACGTGCCGCGGCCGGTCGCCGAGCTCACATAGCCTTCCAGCACCAACTGCTCGTAGACCTGCGTGACGGTATTGCGCCCGATGCCCAATTCCTGCGCCAGCAGACGCGACGACGGCACCTTGCTGCCAGGCGGCAATTCGCGCGACAGGATCGCCTGCTGCAGCAGCCGGTGCAGCTGACGATAGATCGGCTGGCCGTTGCCGCGGTCGAGGCGTTGCGCCAGCCAGTCGGACAAAACGCTCGTGCGCACGATTGGCTCCTATATTTTTATTGAAATGGCTCTGAAATTAAGAGCCAAATCTTATTATAGTCGCTGCATGTGCTGCGCTGAGCGCGGCGTCCGCAAAAACCGAGGAGCGAAGGAGATAACCATGAAGAATGCTGACCTGAAGAGCCGTAAAGACGCCGCCACGCCGCGCGGCGTCGGGGTGATGTGCGATTTCTACGCCGAGCGCGCGGAAAACGCCGAGTTGTGGGACGTCGAAGGCCGTCGTTTCATCGACTTCGCTGCGGGTATTGCGGTGTGCAACACGGGCCACCGTCACCCGAAGATTCTGGCGGCGATCCGCGACCAGCTCGATCATTTCACGCACACCGCGTACCAGATCGTGCCGTACGCGTCGTACGTTGAACTGGCTGAGAAGATCAACCAGCGCGCGCCGGGCGACTATCCGAAGAAGACGGCCTTCTTCACGACTGGCGCCGAAGCCGTTGAAAACGCGATCAAGATTGCGCGTGCCGCGACCGGCCGTCCGGGCGTGATCGCGTTCACGGGCGGTTTCCATGGCCGCACGATGATGGGCATGGCGCTGACCGGCAAGGTTGCGCCGTACAAGATCGGCTTTGGTCCGTTCCCGGCCGACGTGTTCCATGCACCGTTCCCGAATCCGCTGCACGGCGTGACGACGGCCGATTCGCTGAAGGCGATTGAGTTTCTGTTCAAGGCCGACATCGATCCGAAGCGCGTCGCGGCGATTATTTTCGAACCGGTTCAGGGCGAAGGCGGTTTCTACCCGGCGCCGGCCGAGTTCGTGCGTGCCTTGCGCAAGCTGTGCAATGAGCATGGCATTTTGCTGATTGCCGATGAAGTGCAGACGGGTTTTGCCCGTACCGGCAAGTTGTTTGCGATGCATCACTATGACGTGGTGCCTGATCTGATGACGATGGCCAAGAGCCTGGCGGGCGGCATGCCGTTGTCGGGCGTGGTCGGGCGTGCTGATTTGATGGACGCTGCAGCGCCTGGCGGTTTGGGTGGGACGTATGCAGGTAACCCGCTGGCGGTTGCTTCCGCGCATGCTGTGCTCGATATCATCGATGAAGAGAAGCTCTGCGAGCGGGCTACCGTGTTGGGTGACCGTGTTAAGGCGAAGCTGATCGCGCTTCAGAGCGAAGTTCCGCAGATCGCCGACGTGCGCGGGCCGGGCGGGATGGTGGCTGTTGAGTTCTGCAAGGCGGGTGGGACGGAGCCGGATGCTGAGTTCACCAAGCGGGTGCAGGCGCTGGCGCTTGAGCGTGGGTTGTTGTTGCTGGTTTGTGGTGTTTATTCCAACGTAGTTCGGTTTCTGTTCCCGCTTACGATTCAGGATTCTGTCTTTGATGAGGCGATGGGGATTTTGGAAGCTGTGCTTAAGGAAAGTGTTGCTGTAGCTGTTTGATGGTTTTTGGGCCTGCGCGGCGCTGGGTTGTTTTGCCTGCGGCGTGGGCCTTTTCTTGAATTGTTTGTCGTCGTGGTGCTTTCTGTCTGTGTGCCTACGGCGTTGGCCTTTCCTTGTTTTCTTTGTGGTCTATTAGTGTTGCCCCTGTGCGGGGCGGGCACCTACTTTTCTTTGCCTGCTGCAAAGAAAAGTAGGCAAAAGAAAGCAGCTCGCCCCCCCTGCTAAGCGGGTCCCCCGCACAGTAGCGGAAGTGGTGCATCTGGAATCGGTGTTCTCGCACATTCGGCGTGAGTGACAAAGGGCTCATCAGCTCCCACTCCGCACTGCGTGCGTCGCGGATGGGGCTGCCTGGGAAACCAGGGGTTTCGCTTGAGCGCGGTGTGAGCCGTCGGCTTCGCCTCGGCGCGGACGGATCTGCTTGGGAAACCCGGGCTTCCATTTGGCGCGGTGGGGGCCATCGGCTTCGTCTCGCGCGAACAGGTCTGCCTTGGAAACCAGCGGGCTTCGTTTGAGCGCGGTGGGAGCCCTCGGCTTCGCCTCGGCGAGGCGCTGCAATGTGGCGTGGTCGGATGTGGCGATGGTTTGATGAAGTGCGCTTCGGCGCGCGCAGCGCCGCCGGAAGTATGACGGCCTTGTCACTCACGCTGAATGTGCGAGGGCACGGATTCCAGATGCACCACTACCGCGACTGCGCGGGGACCCCACTTAGCAGGGGGTTCGACCCGCTTTCTTTGCTTATCTTTCTTTGCGGCGGCAAAGAAAGTAAGTGCCGCCCCGCACAGGGGCAACACTAATAAACCAATAACAAATCAAGGAAAGGCCAACACCGCAAGGGCACAACCCAAAAGCGCCGCGCAGGCAAAAAACCTAAATCCAGAACCCCAGGAGCAAAACCAAAATGCCGACGCTAGTCCTAAAAGACCCTACCCTTCTAAAAACAAAAAGCTACATAGCAGGCGAATGGCAATCCGCCGACGACGGCGCGACGCTCGACGTCAAGAACCCGGCCACAGGCGAATCAATCGCCACAGTCCCCCGCATGGGCACAACCGAAACCCGCCGTGCGATCGACACGGCCAACGCCGCATGGCCCGCATGGCGCGCCACCACCGCCAAACACCGCGCCACGATCCTGCGCAAATGGCATGACCTCATGCTGGAAAACGCCGACGATCTGGCCAAGATCCTCACCACCGAACAAGGCAAACCCCTCGCCGAAGCCAAAGGCGAAATCCTCTACGCCGCCTCGTTCCTGGAATGGTTCGCAGAAGAAGGCAAACGCGTCAACGGTGACACCATCCCCACGCCGGCAGGCGACAAACGCATCGTCGTGACGAAAGAACCGATCGGCGTCTGCGCAGCCATCACGCCGTGGAATTTCCCGGCAGCCATGATCACCCGTAAAGTCGGCCCCGCCCTCGCCGCCGGCTGCCCGATCATCGTCAAACCGGCCGAAGCCACGCCGCTGTCGGCACTCGCCCTCGCCGTGCTGGCCGAACGCGCCGGTGTGCCACGCGGCGTGTTCAACGTCGTCACCGGCGAGCCGAAAGCCATCGGCGCGGAAATGACGGGCAATCCGATCGTGCGCAAACTGTCCTTCACCGGCTCGACGCCAGTGGGCCGTCTGCTCATGGCGCAGTGCGCGCCGACGGTCAAGAAAGTCTCGCTCGAACTCGGCGGTAACGCACCGTTCATCGTCTTCGAGGACGCGGATCTGGATGCGGCCGTCGCCGGCGCCATCGCATCGAAATATCGCAACAGCGGCCAGACCTGCGTCTGCACGAATCGCTTCTACGTGCACGATAAAGTCTACGATGCATTCACCGAGAAACTGCGCGTCGCCGTCGAACAACTCAAGGTCGGCAACGGTACCGACGATGGCGTCACGCAAGGCCCGCTGATCAACGAAGCCGCTGTTCTCAAGGTCGAATCGCATATCGAAGACGCCCTTGCTAAAGGTGCACGCATCGTCACCGGCGGCAAGCGCCATGCGCTCGGTCACGGCTTCTTCGAACCGACCGTGCTCGCGGACGTCACGCCGGCCATGAAGGTCGCGCGCGACGAAACCTTCGGGCCGCTCGCGCCGCTGTTCCGCTTCTCGTCGGATGAAGAAGTGATCCGCCTCGCCAACGATACGGAATTCGGCCTCGCGTCGTACTTCTATAGCCGCGATATCGGCCGCGTCTGGCGTGTCGCCGAAGCGCTCGAATATGGCATGGTCGGCATCAACACCGGGCTGATCTCCAACGAAGTCGCGCCGTTCGGCGGCGTCAAGCAATCCGGTCTTGGCCGCGAAGGCTCGCATTACGGTATCGACGATTACGTCGTGATCAAGTACATGTGCGTCGGCGGGATCTAAAACGAAATGAAGCCAGAACGGCCACGTCGGCATGCCCGACGTGGCCGTTCTGTTGTGAGCATGTACCCTCAGGCTTGCACCTGGTTCGCGCTCATGGCATGCAGCAAGCCGTACTGACTTCGAAGCCGAACGGCAAACCGCTCAACGCCTGGATCAAAGAGCACTCGATAACTGCCGGGCTAAACCGGACGGCGCCGGGCAACATAGCTATGATCCAGCAGTCCGGTAGAAGGACATCCCAGTAGCGCAAGGGTGCGATCGACATCGCGTTTCAGCAGTTCGATGACGTCGCTCACGCCATGCTCACCTGCGGCCGCAAGTCCATACAGCGTCGCACGGCCGAGCATCACTGCTCGCGCGCCAAGCGCGACGGCCTTGATGACGTCAGCGCCGCAACGAATGCCACTGTCGCACAGCACAGGGGTCGCCCCAACTGCATCGCAAATCGCGGGGAGTTCGTCGATCGGTGTCGGAAGGTCGGCGAGTTGCCGTGCGCCGTGATTCGACACGACGACACCGTCTACCCCTGCCTCGACACACCTTGCCGCATCTTCAGGCGTAACAATGCCTTTGACGAGAAGGGTCCCAGGCCATTCGTCGCGCAACCTGCGCAAGTCGTCCCAGCCGAAGCTGGCGTCCATTTCGCGACGCAGCACAGCCGCTTGCGCAGCGGTGCTGGACGCGTCGTCAGTGGCGAAGTTTTTCAACTCAAGCGTGCCGTTTGTCAGATAGAACCAGAGCCAGCGCGGGTGGCTCAGCCCGTCCACAGCGACGCGCATACTCGGCCTGAACGGCATGGCAAATCCATTGCGCAGATCCCGTGCCCGAAATCCGTTAACCGCGACATCGACCGTCAGTATCAAGGTCGAGTAGCCGACCGCGCGAGCCCGGCGAACGAGGCTTCTGGCCAGATCACGATGCACCACGTACAACTGGAACCATAATTCTCCACTCGCGCCCTGAGCGACCTCCTCGATCGACATGTTCGACGCCGTCGAAAGCGCAAACGGAATCCCAGCCTTGTGCGCTGCGCGGGCCAGCGCCAGGTCGCCTCGAGGCCAGAATGCGCCGTTCAGGCCAGTCGGCGCGATCACCAGCGGCGCCGGAAGCTGGCTTCCGAAAAGAGTGGTCGACTGATCGCGCCGGCTAACGTCGATCAGCCGTCGTGGACGCAACTCCCATGCGCCGAACGCGTCGCGGTTACGCCGCAAGCCGGATTCGTCGTCGGCGCCGCCCTCCAGATAGTCGAAGACAATCTTTGGCAAGCGCCGCCGCGCGGCGCTACGATAGTCGTCAACGGAAAAGCGGTGGCGAGAGATCATGGCCATCATCTGCGCGTGAATGGGTTGAACAGGATCTGCGACGCTTGTGACAGCGCGCGTCATTACGGGAGCACTTCTGGTTGCGCGCGACGAACCGCCAACTTTACCCGTGCCCGTGGAATGTGATTTCCAACCATAACGAGCGCGATAAACACCATGCACATCGCCCCGCCGAGCAGACCCAGGTATGCCGACGCGCCACCCGAGGTGATCAGCCATGCACCCGCAAACGCGCTGAGAATCGCACCGAGCCGGCCGAACGCCAATGCCGATGCCGTTCCGGTCGCTCGCACATTGGTGGGGTAGACATAGGCGCACAGCGCGTACATGGTCGACTGAACGGCATTCACGAAGAGACCGTGCAAGCCAAGCCCCACAACGAACAGGCCGGTATGCTGGCCGACGTTCACCCCGCGCAACAGCAGGGCGCTCGCCGCGCCTCCCGCACAGCAAATCAGCAGGGGCCAGCGCGAGCCGAAGCGCGTAATCGCCGCGGCACAGCCGAGCGCACCCAGCACGCCGCCGATGTTGTATGCGGTCAGTCCTGAACTGGCCACCGCCACGTTCGCCCCCTCCGCGGCGAGCATGGTGGGCAACCAGCTGAATGCGCTATACACCGCGAGCAGGCTCATGAAAAACGCACACCAGATCGCCACGGTGTCACGGGCACGCGTGCCTTCGAAGAGCGCGGAAAAGCCTGCGCGCTGCTCGACCTTCTGCTCGCTGAGATCGGCAAATGTCGTTGCGGTATCGGTACGTCGGCCGATTCGAGTGAGGAGCGTGCGCAACTCGGACCACCGCTCCTGGCGTCGCGCGAGAAAGCGCGGAGATTCAGGCAACGCGAACAGCAGCAGCACGGCCAGCGCAATCGGAAGCGTTCCGCCGATATAGAACAGTCCGCGCCAGCCAAACCGCGGCAAGACTTCACTCGCAAAGAAGCCCGCCAGCATGCCGCCAAGCGGCACGCAGACGATAGTCGCGGTCACTGCGAACGTGCGCCGGCGCGCGGGCGTGAATTCAGCGGTCATCGTGGTCGAACTCGGCAAGGCGCCGCCAATCCCGAGACCCGCAATGAAGCGCAGCACCGCGATCGTCGCGATGTTGTGCGCAAGCGCGATCGAACATGTGGCGACACCAAACACGAGCACGCTTCCGATCAGCGCCCAGCGTCGGCCAAAGCGATCCGCAAACCAGCCCGCAAAGGCACTGCCAATACCCATTCCGATCAGCCCGGCCGCAACTGCGGGCGCGAACGCGTTTCGGGTGATGCCCCACTCCTTGATGAGGACCGGTATCGCGAAACCGATGAGCTGGCCGTCGAATCCGTCCATGACGATCGACAGCGCGACAAGAAAGACGATCAGCTTCTGTGCTGCGCTGAATGGACCGTCATCGAGAACACGCCCAATGTCCAGTGGCGTCGACGTTTGCAACGAGGGATTATTCACGTGCGCCTCCCACGCCGCACCATGCAGCGGCGTTGGGCAGGAAAGCCGGTGCTGTTTCACACCGCGTCGACGGGACGGCGTTCAGTGAAGCCGTCGTACTGGAGGGCACACGAGGTGTGCGTGGGGCGAGCAAAAGCATTACCTGTCTCCTTTTGATTTATTCGCACCGGGCAGACTGGGGGTGAACCTTCACCGGCGTCTATTCTTGTCGGGTTGCGAGCTGTCATGTACTGCTGACTTCTTAACGTGATTGCCCGCCAACGCGCGCAACTATCCTGATCCTCGGCGCGCGGCATCGTGGCCGGCGAAGGCGCGTCGCGTCAGCGGTGGCTATGGCCGGCACGGGCCTCGACGAGGCGAACCAGTTGCAGCATGGTTGCGGTATGCGTGACCGGCACACCGACTTCTCGCGCGGCAGCGACTACCGCGCCGTTGATGCTTTCGATCTCGGTACGGCGACCGGCGAGCACGTCCTGCAGCATCGACGGTTTATGTCCGTGGTGCGTTTCAATGGCGTGCGAAACATTCGCGAGGCAGCCGTGCAGATCCGCGTCGATGCCCCGCGCCCGTGCCACCGCCAGTACCTCGGTCACGATGCCCGCCGCCAATTGCGGGCCATCCGGCACCGCGCCGAGGCCGTCGACGGCACAACCGGTCACCGCGCAGAGGCTGTTGAGCGCGGCATTGAATGCCACCTTCTCCCAGATCGCGGCCCAGACGTTGCGATCGACCACGCAGCACAAGCCGGCGGAATCGAGTGCGGCAGCAATAGCGTCCACCTCCGGCCGGGCGACGCCATCGGCGGACATCATGCGTATCCCGCCGTCGCCATGAGAGCTGACCTGGCCGGGCCCGATCAGGTCTGCCGGCCAGGTTGTCACGCCAATCAGAACCTGCCGGATCGGTACGAACTCCGTGATCAACTCGATATTGCCCAGTCCGTTTTGCAGCGTCAGAACAAGCGTCTCTGGTCCGATGATGCCGTTGAGACTCGATAACGCCACACGCGTGTGCAACGACTTCGTAAATACGATCAACAGATCTGGTATCGAACGGGCAGCCTCCGGCCTGCTGACGCTCAGATTCGCGATGGCCCGCGTGCTTTCGCGAGCCTCAAGAAGCAGACCTCTTTCGCGAATCGCGTCGAGATGGGCTGCATTGATGTCGAGCAACGAGACGGCATGACCGTCTTGCGCGAGCAGCCCCCCAAACAGGGAGCCCATCGCGCCCGCACCCAGAACCGATATTTTCATTGTCGATCATGCCGCCCGCTCAAAACGGACGCTCCTCACGCAGTAGTCGAAAAAACGTCGCACGCAACGGTCTATTCTGTCGTCGCGTCGCTCAGGGATCAGAACGGATAGTGCCGTGGCGAAGTCTGAACCGTTATCCAGCGCAGATCCGTGAATTCAGCAATTCCGGCCTGCCCGCCGAAGCGTCCAAAGCCGCTGCCCTTCACGCCGCCAAACGGCATTTGCGCTTCGTCGTGAACGGTCGGCCCGTTGACATGGCAGATGCCCGATTCGATGCGCCTTGCGACATTCATCGCACGCGCTACATCACGGCTGAACACCGCCGACGAAAGCCCATACTCGTTGTCGTTCGCACAAGCCACCGCCTCGTCTTCGCCGTTCACACGCACAATGCCCTTCACCGGCCCGAACGATTCGTCGCCATAGATGCGCATGGCGGGCGTGACGTGATCGAGCAGCGTGGCGGGCATCAGGGTGCTCTCTGCCTTGCCGCCACAGACGAGCGTGGCACCTTTCGCCAGCGCGTCGTCGATCAGCGCATTGCAGCGATCGACCGTGCTCATATCGACAACCGATCCCAACACCACCGGTCCTTTGCGTGGATCGCCGAGCGGCAGGCCGCGCGCTTTCTGCGCGAGCTTTGCGACGAACGCGTCGGCGATCCGCTCATCGACGATGATCCGCTCCGTCGACATGCAGATCTGCCCCGAGTTGGCGAACGCACCGAATGCGGCGGCGTTCACGGCGGCATCGAGATCCGCGTCGTCGAGCACGATCAACGGCGCTTTTCCGCCGAGTTCCAGTACTGACGGCTTGAGATAGCGAGCACACGTGGCCGCGATAATCTTGCCGACATGCGTGGAACCCGTGAAATTGACTCGCCGCACTTTCGGATGCGCAATCAGCGCCTCGACCACCGCGCCGGCATCGGCCGGTGCATTGGTAACAAAGTTCACCACGCCCTTGGGCAAGCCCGCTTCCTGCAAGACTTCGATGATCAGGCCGTGCGTGCCGGGGCAGATTTCCGACCCCTTCAGCACGACCGTATTTCCGCATGCGAGCGGCAACGCAATCGCACGCACCGCGAGGATCACCGGTGCGTTCCACGGCGCGATGCCGAGCACGACGCCGGCTGGCTGACGCACGCCCATCGCGAGGCTGCCGGGCACGTCGGACGGGATCAGCTCGCCGCCGATCTGCGTAGTGAGTGCCGCGGCTTCCATCAAACCGCCGGCGGCGAGATGCACGTTGAATCCGGCCCACATCGCCGACGCGCCCGTCTCTGCCGCCATCACTGCGGCGAACGCAGCGCTGCGCGCTTCCAGCGCATGCGCCGCCTTCATCAGCAGCGCACGGCGCTCGCTCGGCCCCAGCGCGGACCATGCCGGAAACGCCGCTGCCGCGGCATCGGCGGCGGCGACCGCGTCGGCGACGGTGGCCGCGGGTGCACGCGTCGCAACTTCGCCGTCGAGCGGATTGCGGCGCTCGAAGGTGGCGCCGTTGCTCGCCTGCACGGCGCTGCCGTTGATCAGCATCGATATGCTCTGCATCGTGTTTGTCTCCTGCGGAAAGTTTGATGAATGCGGGCGTAGCGCTCGCTTAAGCTCAAGCCACGACGACTTCAACCAGCATCGGTCCGGATGACGCCAGCGCGTCGCGCAGAACGTCGTGCAAGCGTTCGGCATCGGTCACGCGCGTGCCGTGGCAACCCATTCCCGCAGCAAGCGCCACGAAGTCGAGTCCCGGCAGATCGGTGCCTTGCACCGGATCCGTCGGACCAAAACCGAATTCCGGCGCGAAGTCCTGCAGCGCGGCATAGCGTGAATTGTTCAGGATCACGAACGTGATCGGCAGTTTCATCTGCACAGCGCTATAGATGGCCTGGATCGAATACATGCTGGAGCCGTCACCGATCAGGCCGATGACGCGCGCGCCGGGTTTCGCCAACGCCACGCCGACAGCAGCCGGCATGCCGTAGCCGAGGCCGCCGCTGTCCATCGTGTAGAAGGTGCCGCTGCGCGTGAACGGCAGATAGTTCTGCATAACCGGCCGCGAACTCGGTGCCTCCTCGACCACGATATCGTCCGCATGGCGCACCTCGGCGAGGGTCTGCAACGCGAACGCCACCGACATCAACGGCGACGGTTCTGCGCGCGGACGCGCGGCGCGTGGCGCGGGCAAGGGGCGCGCCTTCGGTGCCGGACGGGACAGCAGATCGGCCACGGCGAGGCGAATATTGCCGACCACCGCGGTGCCGGTCGGCGCCCATGCCGCGATAGCCGGATCGTCGATCAACTGGCACAGTGTGGCGCCGGCAGGCAGATGCGGGCCGTACCCTTCGACGTGATACGTGAAGGCCGGCGCGCCGATGACGAAGATCAGGTCATGACCGCCGAGCAACTCGACGATCCTCTCGCGCATGGCCGGCAAGAAACCGGCGAACAGGCGATGGTCTTCGGGGAACGCGCAGCGCCCTGTCATCGGCGCGACGAATACGCGGGCGTTGTGGCGTTCGGCGAGACTCACGACTTCATCCCAGCCGCCGGCCCGGTCGACCGCGCCGCCCACCACGAAGACCGGCCGTTCGCAGGCATCGAGCGCCGCACCGATCTGCTCCAGCACAAACGGCTCCGGCCGCGTCTCGGTACTCACCACGCGCGCCGGCACCGGCTCGGCAGCGCGATCCCAATCGTCGACGGGAATCGACACCAGCACAGGCCCACGCGGCTCCTGCATCGCCACGTGATAGGCACGCGCAATCGCCAGCGGCACGTCTTCGGCGCGTGCCGGTTCAATGCTCCATTTGACGTACGGCTTGGGCAATTCGGTGGCTTGCGTCGACGCGAGGAACGGGTCGAACGGCAGAATCGAGCGGGCCTGCTGGCCGGCGGTAATCACCATCGGCGTGCGATTGCGGAACGCGGTGAAGATATTGCCCATTGCATTACCAACGCCAGCCGCCGAGTGCAGATTGACGAACGACGCGTTACGGGTGGCCTGCGCATAACCATCGGCCATGCCGACCACGGTTGCTTCCTGCAAGCCCAGCACATAACGGAAATCTGGCGGGAAGTCGCGGAACAGCGGCAATTCCGTCGACCCCGGATTGGCGAACACCGATGTCATGCCGAGACGGCGCATGAGATCGATGACGGCGTGGCGCACGGTGAAGGCTGCGTGTTGAGAGAGTCCCGATGCGTCTGAACGGGGTGCGTTGCTGGTCATACCTGTCTCCTGTCGATGAGGCATTATCCGAAGCGCGAGGTTGATTGAAAATTGCCTTTTTTGATAAAAGGCATTACTTTTGCGCATGACTTTCAATCTCCAGCAATTGCATGCGTTCGCGACCATCGTCGCGAGCGGCAGCCTTGGCCGTGCCGCGGAAGTGCTGCACGTCACGCAACCTGCCCTGAGCCGCACCATCAAGCGGCTCGAGGATCAGGTCGGCGCGCCGCTGTTCGAACGGCACTCGAAAGGTATGCAGCTTACGGCGATCGGCAGCGCGCTGCTGCCGCACGCCACCCTGCTGCAACGCGAAGCCGATCACGCGCGCGAGGAGATCGACGCGATGCGCGGC
Source organism: Paraburkholderia sediminicola (assembly GCF_046027825.1). Taxonomy (GTDB): domain Bacteria; phylum Pseudomonadota; class Gammaproteobacteria; order Burkholderiales; family Burkholderiaceae; genus Paraburkholderia; species Paraburkholderia sediminicola_D. The sequence goes on along the minus strand of NZ_JAQQDU010000012.1, from coordinate 81,411 downwards.
CTCGCGAAAGGGACGATTCGCGTTGGCGCGGTCGCAAGCATCGCCACGCTCGTGCTGCCGCTCGCAGTGAGCGGCGTGCTCGCGCGCTGGCCGAATCTGCGCGTGGAGATCATAGAGGGGGTGTGGGACCGGCTTGCGGATAGTCTGATGAAACACGAGATCGACCTCGCGCTCAGCAGGGCGGTGCCCGATACAGACGAGATTGCTGCGATCGCCGATTGCCGGTGGGAAGACCTGAGCTATATAGTCGCCGCGCTCGATCATCCGCTGCGAGGCAAAGCGGATTTATCGCTTGCGGACACACTCGATCAGCAGTGGTGCGTGCCGCCGCGTGGAACAGGTCCGTTCGAGCATATGCAGCAAGTGTTTGCCGAGCATGGGCTCGGCATGCCGCAAATTGCGGTCGAGACGCGCTCGATCACCGTGCTGAAAAGCCTGGTGACGCGAGCGGGATTTCTGAGCTGGATGGCTATGCCGATGTACGACACCGAAAGCGCGGCCGGCGTGTTCGACACATTGCCGATTCCGGGCCTGGTCGGACGTCGCACATTGACGGCGTTTCGGCGCCGTCAGGGGATTTTGCCGAGTCCGGCGGTGAAGCTGCTGGAGCAACTCAGGCAGTTGACTGCCGTACAGGGCTAGGTGCCTGCACAAAACCGGCCACGCCGACTGCCTCGTTCAACGCTCAAATGCACAGCGGCCCTGCTTTCACTTGGAGGTGAAAGCAGGGCCGCTGTGCAAGGATGACACTCAAGCAAGCTCGAACCTGTTGCTCGCGCCGCCTATTAATGACCGAAGTTGGCGACCGGAACCGAATAGGAGCTCGACGTCGTTTCGGTGCGGCTGCCGGCTTGCGACGATCCATTCGTTGCCGAGCCATAACCGCTGTTTTGTGTCGCGACGCGCGCTTCAGCAGCCTGAATGTTTGCCGGGTAGTCGTCGACATTGGCTGTCGCCGGGTTGTAGCCGGCCTTTTCCAGTTGGACCAGCTCAGCGCGCACCTGGGCGCGGGTCACCGGCTGGTTGGATTGGGCAAAAGCGGCGAGCGGCGCAGTGATAAGAGCAGCGATAACAACGGCTTCGATCAGCGATTTCATGACGACTACCTCCAGAGATTGTTTTTTGCCGTGCTGCAAACCTGTTTGTTTGCAGCCAGTGAAGACAGTCTAGGCATCAGTGAATATAGGGTAAACCCCTAATAAACGAATTCACTGTTGCTAGAATCGGCACAATCGTCATGAAAGGTAATTGAAATTGACGATAAACCCGGTTCTCACTCCGCGAGGTCTCGTGTACAGCGCGCCGACTAAGGCGGAAGGCCGACGCGCCGCGGCCGGCGAGCCATCGCCATGCGTGCGCTGCGAAGTCAGCTTTCCGACCATGCTGGGGCCGATGCCTGTGTTGCCTCGCTTGATGACACCCCAGCGCCGCCGTTTCGGCCGCCCGTCACCTGCCGGTCGCTTCGCGGACTCACGCCGAACCGCGCGCGATACGTCCGCGAAAAATGCGAAGGGGACTCGAATCCGCATGCGACACAAATCGATGTGATCGACATGTCGGTCTGTTGCAGCAACTCGCGCGCCCGGGTAAGGCGCAGTTGCAGATAGAAATGCGTCGGCGTGTCCTTGAGCGACGCACAGAACAGCCGCTCCAGTTGCCGCCGCGTCACGCTGATCTCCTCGGCGAGTTGGTCGGGCGTCAGCAGTTCTTCCATGTGTTGCTCCATGGCGCCGATCACCTGAATCAGCTTGCGGTTGTGCACACCGTAACGCGCCGCAATCTCCATCCGTTGATGGTCCGAGCGCTGCCGGATCCGGCTCACAACGAACTGTTCCGATACTGCCGAGGCCAACGCGGCGCCATGCTTGCGACCGATCAGGTCGAGCATCATGTCGATCGACGCCGTGCCGCCCGCGCACGTGATGCGCCGCGCGCCGATTTCGAACAGCTCCTGGCTTGCGTTCAGCGAGGGAAAGCGCTCGCGAAACGCCGACAACGCTTCCCAATGGACGGTCACCCTGTCCGAGTCACGGAGGAGCCCTGCTTCCGCGAGCACGAAGCTGCCCGTATCGATGCCGCCGAGCGTCGTGCCGGCGCGTTCGAGTCGCTTCAGGCAATCGCCGAGCACACGCGTATAGCAGGCGAGTGGGTCGAAGCCCGCGACGACGAACACCGTCTGCGTCACATGAACATCGACGATTGCCGCCTCGGCGTTGATGGAAATACCGTTGCTGGCTGCGACGGGCTCGCCGTCGAGACTCAGAATGCGCCACCGATAAAGATCGCCGCGAAAGCGGTTCGCCACACGCAAAGGCTCGACCGCTGACATGAAGCCGATCGCGGAAAAGCCAGGCAGCAGCAGGAACGACATATCTTCAGGCATCTTGCGCAGACTCGATCCAGGGACACACAGAGATACAAACCGCAAGCAGGCGCGGGGTTCCGGGCGAGCGTAGCAAGCAGCGCGCGAGCCGGCAAGGCGCACCAAAATTCACCGCGCAAATCGATGCTGCACTGCAATGACGAACGATGCTGGTTTTCCCTCGTTGTCGCGTGCGAGCAAGAACGGGTCGCTGACGGTCGATTTGGCAGGAATATGGGGCATTAACGTTACGTCACTCGTGCAGTTCAAGCGCGACTCAAGTCCCACTCGAGCATGAGTCAAGCCGTATAACGCAGGTCCCGGGGGCCGCTCTGTTTTGCTCAGTCGCGGCATGGGTCAAAACACGTTGTTCAATGTGTCCGAAGAGGGAACGTCATGAAGTTACGCGTCAAAGCCTTGCTTGCCCATCTTGCGTGTCTGGCGGCCGTCGTCGCGGCATCGCCCGTACACGCACAGGATCCCGCCACCTGCCGTGCCGTGCATTTTGCCGACATCGGCTGGACAGACATTACGTCGACCACGGCCCTCGCATCGACCGTATTCGAGGGACTCGGCTATCAGCCTGTTACGACCGTAGCCTCGGTGCCGATTTCGTTCGCGGGCCTGAAGAGCAAACAGCTCGACGTATCGCTCGGCTACTGGTGGCCCGTTCAAGAGAAAGCGATTGCCCCGTTCGTCGATTCGAAATCGATTCAGGTGCTGCAACCGCCTAACCTGACCGGCGCTAAAGCGACCTTCGCGGTGCCGAGTTACGAATACGACGCAGGCCTAAAGACTTTCGCCGACATCGCCAAACACCGCGATCAACTCGACGGCAAGATCTATGGCATCGAGCCCGGCAGCAGCGCGAACGCGGCGATTCAGAAGATGATCGCCAACAATCAGTTCGGCCTCGGCGGTTTCAAGCTGATCGAATCGAGTGAAGCGGGCATGCTGGTTTCAGTGGATCGCGCCATTCGCGAGAAAAAATGGGTGGTTTTTCTCGGCTGGGAACCGCATCCGATGAACATCCAGATCGACATGAAATACCTCTCCGGCAGCGAAGACGTATTTGGTCCTAACGATGGCGAAGCACGCGTTTATACGCTGACGTCCCCCGACTATCTGACGCGTTGCCCGAACGCGGGCAAGCTCGTGAGCAATCTGCGCTTCTCGACGCAACTGGAGAACGTGGTGATGCAGTCGGTGATGAACAAGGAGAAACCGGCCGATGCCGCCAAAGCGTATCTGAAGAAGAACCCGCAAGTACTGGATGCGTGGCTCGCGGGCGTGAAGACCTATGACGGTAAAGACGGCTTGCCCGCAGTGAAAGCCTATCTCGGACTTTGACGGGGTCGCCTGGACTTGGTCCGCTACGTGACCCAGTTGGGTTTCGACGCGGTCGCCTGCGTGCGGTCACCTTAGACACAGCCCGCTTCGACTCAGGGCTTTACCCCAGTCCGGTTTGCATCCATCGAGTTGCGCATTTCAATCCACAGGAATTAGCACGCATGAATCATGAAGTCATCGTGACCTGCGCGGTCACCGGCGCGGGCGATACGGTCGGCAAGCATCCGGCCATTCCCGTCACGCCGAAACAGATCGCCGAAGCCGCTATCGAAGCCGCGAAAGCCGGCGCCACCGTTGCGCATTGTCACGTGCGCGATCCGAAGACCGGCCGCGGCAGCCGCGATCCGCAGTTGTATCGCGAGGTCGTCGACCGGATCCGGTCGTCAGGCACCGACGTGATCATCAATCTGACCGCTGGCATGGGCGGCGATCTTGAGATCGGTTCAGGCGAAGACCCAATGCGTTTCGGCGCGGGAACCGACCTCGTCGGCGGCTTGACGCGGCTCGCGCACGTCGAGGAACTGCTGCCGGAAATCTGCACGCTCGATTGCGGCACGCTCAATTTCGGCGACGGCGACTACATCTATGTGTCGACACCCGCGCAATTGCGGGCCGGCGCGCAGCGTATCCAGGAGCTCGGCGTGAAGCCGGAACTGGAGATCTTCGATACCGGGCATTTGTGGTTCGCCAAACAATTGCTCAAGGAAGGCCTGCTCGACGCGCCGCCGCTGTTTCAGATCTGCCTCGGCATTCCTTGGGGCGCGCCCGCCGATACCACGACGATGAAAGCGATGGCCGACAACCTGCCGCCAGGCGCGCAATGGGCCGGGTTCGGCATTGGCCGCATGCAGATGCCGATGGTCGCGCAGGCGATGCTCCTCGGCGGCCACGTGCGTGTTGGTCTTGAAGACAACATCTGGCTCGACAAAGGTGTGCCTGCAACGAACGGCACCCTGGTGCAGCGCGCGGTCGAGATCATCGAACGGCTCGGCGCGCGCGCGCTGACACCCGCCGAAGGGCGCCGCAAGCTCGGCTTGCCGGCGCGTGGCGAGCGGCAGTTGGAGCGGCGCGTGGCTGGACAGTATGCCTGACTATGCCGCGTATCCGTTGCACCGGCTACAGCGGGCTTCAGAACCTGAGAACTCATAGGCAAAGGAAATATCAGCAATGGCAGTGATCGTCGACATCAAAACATTTGCGGCAATCGGCGCGGGCGTGATTGGCAGCGGCTGGGTAGCGCGCGCGCTCGCGCACGGGCTCGACGTCGTCGCGTGGGACCCTGCTCCCGGCGCGGAAAAGCAGTTACGCGAGAACATCGCGAATGCGTGGCCGGCATTGGAGCGCGTCGGCCTCGTCGAGGGCGCAACGCCGGACAGGTTGCGCTTCGTCGATACGATCGAAGCCTGCGTCGCACACGCGGATTTCATTCAGGAGAGCGCGCCCGAACGCGAAGAATTGAAGCTCGCTTTGCATGAACAGATCAGCAGCGCGGCGAAGCCGGACGCGATCATTGCTTCCTCCACGTCCGGCCTGCTGCCGAGCGATTTCTACGCACGGGCGGTGAATCCGCAGCGTTGCATCGTCGGGCATCCGTTCAACCCCGTCTATCTCCTGCCGCTCGTCGAAGTGCTCGGCGGCGAACGTACCGCACCGGCAACCATCGATGCCGCGATGCAGGTTTACCGTTCGCTGTCGATGCGGCCGCTTCTGGTGCGCAAGGAAGTGCCCGGCTTTATCGCCGACCGTTTGCTCGAAGCGCTGTGGCGTGAGGCGCTGCATCTGGTCAACGAAGGCGTGGCGACCACGGGAGAAATCGACGATGCGATCCGCTTCGGCGCGGGAATCCGCTGGTCGTTCATGGGCACGTTCCTGACCTACACGCTGGCAGGCGGTGATGCGGGCATGCGCCACTTCATGCAGCAGTTTGGACCGGCATTGGAGTTGCCGTGGACTAAACTGGTAGCGCCGCCGCTGACTGATGAATTGATCGATCGGGTGGTGGACGGCACGTCTGAACAGGTCGGAGCGCGCTCGATCAAGCAGCTCGAACGGTATCGGGACGATTGCATTACGAGCGTGCTGGCGGCGATCGGAGAAGCCAAGGCGCGGCACGGCTTGCTTCCCGCAGAGTGATGCGGCGTGCTGGAATACACGCCGCCGCGCATGAATGCGTCGGCAGCGTATGATCGCTGCGGCCAGTGCCGTTCACAGGAATGAAGGAGACGATTGCCCATGTATGCGCCGCACCCTGTTTCGCTGCCCTGCTATCACGACACCGTGCGCGCCGAGTGGGTGGACTACAACGGCCACTTGCGCGACGCGTTCTATATGCTGATTTTCAGCTTCGCGACTGATGCGCTGATTGATGTCATCGGGTTACCTGATTCAGTGCGCAAAGAACGGGGTCGCTCGATCTATACACTCGAAGCGCATATCAACTACCTGCATGAAATCAAGGAAGGTGTGCAGGTTCGCATCGATATGCGCGTGCTGGGGCATGACGCGAAGCGACTGCATCTTTACCTCGAGATGTTTGCCGATGATGGCGTCGAACCGGTAGCCGCCGGCGAACAGATGCTGCTGCACGTCGATACAAGTGGCCCGCGCGCCGTTGCCTTCGACCCTGATGTCGAGGCGCATGTTCGGGCGTTGGCGCAAGCGCATGCCGGGTTGCCGGCGGCCAGGTTTGCGGGCCGCGTGATCGGCTTGCCTGTCAAGACGCCGCGCAATGGCAGCGCGGAGAGTGAGGGAAGTAAGCATGCTTGAGCCTGAGATCGCTGCGTTCATCGCACGGACGGCTGCCATCTACGCGGGGCATTCGACTTCATTGCCACCGAGCGAGCAGCGCGCGATTTACGATCGCTATGCGGCTTCACTTACCCCACCTCTGCCAGCCGGCGTGATAGCCGAAGACGCGGTGTTCCAGGCGAGCGCCGGACATCCGATCAGGCTGCGGCTTTATCGCAATCGTGGAAAGACAAGCGGGACACCCAGCGGCACCGTCCTGTACTTTCACGGTGGCGGCTTCGTGCTCGGGTCGTTGGATAGTCACGAGATCGTGACCGCTCGTCTTGCAGCGGCTACCGGCCTTGATGTGATTGCAGTCGATTACCGGCTTGCGCCTGAACACCGCGCGCCAGCCGCCCATGACGATTGTCTGGAGGTCACGCTCGCAGCATTGAACGGCCGCTTGCCGTTTGATTCGCTAGCGGAAAATGCGCTGCAATTGGCGGGTGACAGCGCCGGCGCCAATCTCGCTGCTTGCGTCGCTATGCGGCTGCGCGATGACGGACTTCAGGGCGTACGCGGACTTGCGCTGGTTTATCCGATGCTCGGCACCGAGCCGCAAATGCCTGCGCGCGAAAGCGAAGCGCACGCGCCGATGCTGACGCTTGCAGATGTCCATGCGTTTCGCGATCTGTATTGGGGCAAAAGCGGGGGCGAACGCGCACCCTATCCAGCGTGGACGATACCGCTCGATGCGGCGCGCTTCGACGGACTTCCGCCCACGCTTGCCATCGGGGTAGAACACGATCCGTTACGGGACGACGCGAGAGTGTTTGTCGAACGCGTTAACGCGGCCGGTGGACAGGGCCGGTTATGGATCGGAACCGGGCTCGTGCATGGGTGCTGGCGTGCGCTCGAATCGAGTCCGGGTGTAAAGGCGTTGCATCACACGGTCTGCCAGTTTCTAGGCGCGCGTTCCGCCGCCTCGTGATGGCCCCGTAGGAGATCAATGGAGCGGATCGAAAAACGGCGTGTCCGGGTCGCTGACATAGAAGACGACGACGCGCAGCGGGTCGCTATTACTCCGGTTATAGCCCGTCATCCTCACATGCGGCGGCTCCATCATTGCCTCGCCCTGGGACACTTTCACTGGCGCCATGCCCTCCATTTCCAACGTGAAGGCGCCCTCCAGTACATAAACCGTCACCGGAAACCGGTGCGTATGAAATACGGTTCTATCGCCGGGTCTGAAACTCGCCGTCAAAACGCGTACTTCCTGTTTTTCACCTTTCGGCATGCCCTCGACGGTTTGATCAACGAGCGTTTGAGGCTTCACAATTCCCGACTCCTGCGCGGAACAGGGCAGGCAAAAGATCGAGGCGGTGGCGATGCTTAAACCGAGGCACAAACGGGTAGTTATTTTCATTTTATATTCTCCATTAGGCGGAAGTGGTTGCCAGTACAACCATCAATCCGCAATCCCCTCAGGACAACCCGTCAATCCGCCGTTGGCGAATCAACCCATTCACGTCTCACGTCTGCGCCGCGCCCCCGCTCCGCTTGAACGAACTGGCGAAGAAGAGCACCTGGTACTGCACAGCATTGGCCCAATACGTCCACGTATGGCCACCGGGCCGCTCCGTGTAATCATGCGGCACGCCGAGCTCGACAAGCCGCGCATGGAGCATCCGATTGGATTGAACAAGCGAGTCGTTCACCCCGCAATCGATCGTCAGCGCAATATGCTCCTTTGCCAAACTACGGGCGTTCTCAACGATCGCCTCGTTGTTCCAGAAGTCGGCGTGATGGGTCGGATCCCCAAACACCTGGTCGATCCCGGGCTCATCCTCACAGCCGCGCGGATCGACGGCTCCGCTAATACTTCCGGCAGCGCCGAATTCGTCCGGCCGGTCTAGCGCGATATGCAGCGCGCCGAACCCGCCCATGCTCAAGCCCGTAATCGCACGGGCCTGGCGTGTCGCGATCGTCCGGAAATGCGTATCGATATAGCCGACGACTTCCGTCCCAACGTAGGTTTCGTAACGGCTGCGTGGATCGACAGGGCTGTCGATATACCAGCTCTCGTGACCGCCGTCCGGCATGACGAGGATCACGTGATAGCGGTCGGCCAGTTTGCCGATGTGCGAATTCGCGGTCCAGTCGGTGTAGTCACCGCCTGAGCCGTGCAGCAAGTAGACAACGGGGAAGCGATCGGACGCCTTGCCGTGCGTGTAATGGTCGGGCAACACCACCGTCGCTTCGAACGACTTATGCATGGCCGCACTGGGAATAGTGACGACCCTGGTCTGAAACGCCCAGACCGGGTTCGTGAAGAGCAGCGTCAGAATGAGCCAGAACGCACGATGGATTTTCATGGTTTGTCGCTCTCCCCTTTCTATGTGTCCGAAGAACACTGTCTGGCATCTGGCGGCAAAATTCTGACGTTGACTCTAGCAATGGTGACTTACAACCATATTTCAGTGCAGCATACGATCCTGTCAGCTTGGCGCTGCTCCGGGGGGAGCCGGACCGGCCCAAACCGAACATCTACCCAATGGCAACGCCGTTCGAGTGAATGCAGGGACGGCAACGCATCTATTCAATGTGTGCTGAAAAGCCGGCCCGATCCGGCGCAACATCAGGTCGCAACGTGAGTTCCGGGATGTCATACGCCCCGGCGTTCTGCGGGCGAAACGGTATCGGCGCCGTCTTCCATAAGTCATCGAGACGCTGTCCGAGCGCTTCACGCACCTCTGAAAATCTCGCTGCGTCCATTCGGCTTGTCCGATGAATGACGAACGGCGGCAACACGTCGAAGCCGGGGTAATACAGAACGCCATGGTGAATGGGGAACAACACGTCGTCGATCGGCCCGTTGATGCCCCGCGGGCTGTAATGAGACTCCCATCCCCCTGTTGTCACGATCAGCATCGCCCGCTTGCCGGCCATGGAACCTTCCCCGTAGCGGTCACCCCAGCGCGCGTCGGAGTGCTCTCCTACGCCGTACGCGAAACCATAGGCATAGACGCGCTCCACCCAGCCCTTCAGGATCGCGGGCATCGAAAACCACCACAGCGGAAACTGCAGAATCACCGCATCCGCCCACTTCAGCTTTTCCTGCTCAAGCGCGATGTCCTGACTTTGCCGGCCGTCCCTGAAAGCATGTTTCGAATCGAGAGAGGGGTCGAAACGCGCGCCGGCTTGCCGATCCAGGCTGTCGTTTGCATCAAGCGATGCTTTCCAGTTCATCGCGTACAGATCCGATACCTGGACGACGTGCCCGGTATCTTCAAGACGTTGTACCGAAAATTCCTTTAGGGATCCGTTCAATGACCGGGGTTCCGGGTGGGCATAGACGAGAAGAACATTCATGACGTGACCTCCAATGCGAGAAAGGCACACGATAGATCCCGGTCCGGTATATTGGAAATGAATTACCAATATGTCAGGTATAGCCATGAATAATCTAAGAAGACTGGACCTCAACCTGCTCGTGACACTTGACGTCCTGCTGTCGGAGCACAACGTGACCCGCGCAGCGGAACGCTTGAACTTCTCGCAACCCTCGGTGAGCGTGCATCTTGCCAAGCTGCGAGATGTCTTTGGCGACCCGCTGTTGCTGCCGGGCCCACGCGGTATGCGACCCACCGCGAGGGCCGAAGAATTGCGCGAACCGTTGCGCCAGGCGCTCGACGCACTTGAGCACGCGGTATCGCCGGCCAGCCCATTTAATCCAGCCGAAGCGGCTCATACATGGCGCGTGGCCGCTACCGACTACGCCGAATCGACGATCCTCCTGCCCGTCCTGGCCGGTTTGCGCGCGGCGGCGCCCGGCACCCGACTCGCGATCGTAGAAGCCGTTCCGCCACGCATCGCGAAGCAAGCGGAACAGGGAGACATCGATCTGGCATTCCATACAAGCGAAGGCGCCCCGCCTGGATTGCGCGGGCGGGTGCTTTTCAAGGAGCGGTATGTACTGGCAGGCCGCGCGCATCACCCGCGTCTGAAGCGACGGCCAACGCTTGCGCAGCTCTGCAAACTGGAGCACGTGATCGTCTCGCCGGACGGTGGCGGGTTTAGCGGCGTCACGGATGACGCGCTGGCGGCAGTGGGTCTCACGCGCAGGGTTGTGCTGTCGGTCCCGCACTTCCTGTTCATGATGTCAGTCCTCGCGAACACCGACCTCGTGGCGATGTTGCCAGCGCGCTTGGTACGCGACAACAGCGCGCTCAGCGTCGTAGAGGCACCGGTCGACGTGCCGGGTTATGATATGACGATGCTCTGGCATGAACGCTCGCATCGCGACCCGGCGCATCAATGGCTGCGGGAGTGCATCGTGGACTCGGTGGCAACGTGAATACCAGTGAAAACGCCGGGACCTGAGTCGACCATTCCGCGCGAGGACATCGATCGCGCCGCGCCGATGCAAGCCCGGTGCGCAATCCACGATGCGCGATCGCGCTTTCCCCTTCTACCCGCCGATCGCATCCAGTTCGGCGCGTACCTCGTCGGTCAACTTCAAACGTGCGGCCTGCATGTTTTCACGCAGATGCCCCAGCGACGACGTGCCCGGAATCAGCAGAATGTTAGGCGCACGATACAGAAGCCAGGCGAGCGCCACCTGCATGGGCATCGCGTCGATCGTTTGCGCGATCGTGGACAGCGCTGACGATTGAATCGGCGTGAATCCGCCAAGCGGAAAGAACGGTACGTAAGCGATCCCCTTCTCCGCCAGTTCATCGACCAGTGCATCGTCTTCGCGGTGAACCAGGTTGTAGTGATTCTGTACGCAGACGATCTCCGCGATACCCTGCGCCTCAGCGACCTGGGCCGCGGTCACGTTGCTCAAACCGATATGGCGAACCAGCCCTCGCTGTTGAAGCTCGGCAAGCGCCGCGACCTGCTTTTCAATCGACCCTTCGGCAGGCGCATGCACGCTGCCCATGATGCGCATATTGACGACGTCGAGCGCGTCGACACCGAGATTGCGGAGGTTGTCATGAACGCCGAGCTCGATATCTGCCGGTTCGAGCGCCGGCAGCCACGCGCCATCGTTACCACGCACCGCGCCCACCTTGGTGACGATCACGAGGTCATCCGGATAAGGATGCAGTGCTTCGCGAATCAGCTGGTTGGTGATGTGAGGACCGTAGAAGTCGCTCGTATCGATGTGATTGACGCCCGACGCCACCGCTTCGCGCAGTACGGCGATCGCTGCATCACGATCTTTCGGCGGCCCGAAGACGCCGGGGCCGGCCAGTTGCATGGCGCCATAGCCCATCCGTTGTACGGACTGGCCAGCCAGCGGATAAGTACCCACGGGTGTGAAGCTCGACATAGTGCGCTCCTGGATGTGAGGTGTTGAGCGTCAGTATGGCGGGGATTGCGTTGTTCGATAATCCGGCCTAGATTGCACGGGTTGTTAAACATTTTGAACAATGGCCATGGAATTCAACGATCTTGCCGCATTCGTTTCGGTCGCTCGCGCCGGAGGCTTTCGCGACGCTGCGCGCATCAGCGGCGTCTCCGCCTCCAGCCTGAGCATTGCCGTGCGTCGTCTCGAGTCGAAACTCGGTATGCGCCTGCTCAACCGAACCACGCGCAGTGTGGCCCCGACTGAAGCGGGATTGCGTCTGATCGAAAGGCTGATGCCATTGTTCAGCGAGATGGAAGCCGCGCTGGATATCCTGAACGTGTTCAGGGACAAGCCGAGCGGCACGCTCAAACTGAACGTCCCGTCGAGCGCCGCTCGCATCGTATTGCCGAGCGTCATTCCCCAGTTCCTGAAGGCCTATCCCGACATCCGCGTGGAGGTTGTGGTGGAGGACGGTTTCGTCGATGTGCTGTCAATCGGCTGCGACGCGGGCATTCGCTATGACGAGCGGCTTGAGCAGGACATGATCGCGATGCCAATCGGGCCCCGTGTGCAGCGTTTCGCGACGGCCGCGGCGCCGGACTATCTCGACACGCATGGCAGACCCGAGCATCCGCGCGACTTGCTCTCTCATGCGTGTTTGCGTGGTCAATTTGCCGGCGGTGCTACGCCGACCTGGTATTTCGAACGGGACGGCGAGGTGGTGCAGTTGAATCCGTCGGGACCTCTCCTCGTCAGGCCCGGCGCGGCAATCGACCTTGCGGTCAGTACGGCTGTCGCGGGAGTGGGAGTGATCCACCTGTTCGAGGACATGCTGCGCCCGCATCTCGATAGCGGCGCGTTGGAGCCGATCCTGGAGCCATGGTGGCAGCGTTTTTCGGGGCCGTTTCTTTACTACCCGGGCCGTCGTCATTTGCCGGCACCGTTGCGCGTATTTGTCGATTTTCTGAAAGCAGAGAGTCAGTCGGATACGCAGGCCGTTTGAACGGCCCGCGACGAAACTGTGCCTGACATCAGAATGCGTGACGCATCCCCACTGTGACCGCCACCTGCGTGTTCGACGACGAAGGCGAAAGCGTGTTGATCATGGCATGCGAGAGCACCGAGTCCGCAGGTGCACCGTGCACGTTCTGATAGACGCCTTCAAGATAGAAGTCGGTGCGCTTGCTGATCGAATAATCGGTCTGGAGCATCGCCGTATTCCATCCCGGCGACGAGCCGTTATAAGCGCCATGCGTGTACGTATACGCGCCCGATACGCTCAACGCAGGGGTGAGCGCGTACTTGACGTTCGCTTCGTAGTTGTCAAGGCGCAGCGAGCCACTCAAGCTTCCGGCAGACGAGTCGCCTGCACCGAGGTAAGTCCCGGTTCCGAACGAGAAGACGCCCGACGCGTTGTCCATCTGCGTATGGCTCCAGACGAGACCAACGGTAGCCGGTCCGAACGTGTAGTTACCGCCAAGCGACCAGACACGCTGACGCTCTGCAAGGAAGTTCGCGCTGGTGTCGCCCGTGGTAACGGCACCGCCTGCGCTGCCTGCGTTGTTGAATTGCAGGTAGCCGGCAGCCAGATTGACAGGCCCTTGCGTATAGGAAACGCCGAAGCCGTATGAGCGGTTGTTCGCGAAGCTGCCTGCCTTGTTGCTGAAGGCGTACATCGTTTCGAACGTGACGCCGCTGTAGGTCGGGCTTGCGTACTTGACCATATTGTTGACAACGACCGAGTCCGCAGCGAGGTTGTCGTTTTCGAACGGGTGCGCGGCCATGTTGCCGCCCCACGTGTTGGATCCTGCCGTGAGCGGACCGACCAGGTCATTCATCACGTCAAACTGGCGGCCGAACGTCAAGGTACCGTATGGATCGCTCTGCAAACCGACCCATGCCTGAGAGCCAAAACCGTCGCCGGAGAAAGCCTGGGCGCCGTTATTCAGAAGGAATCCCTGCTCCAGTTTGAAGATCGCATGCAAGCCACCACCGAGATCCTCCGAACCCTTGAGGCCGAAGACCGTGTTTTGCGTCGAACTGGTCACTTCCTGCCAGTTGCTATGTCCGCCCTGATTGTTCGTGTAGATCAATCCGGCATCGATAAGGCCATAGAGTGTCACGCTGCTTTGCGCGTGCGCCGAAATAGCAAAGGCGCCGGAAAGCGCGACCACGAGTAAAGACTTTTTCATACTTGTTAGCTCCGTGATTTAGCGGGGATGGTGTAATCAATTGTGCGTGTTTGATACCTGCTGGCGAGCGTGTTGACCGCCGGCAAGCCCCAAGAACGGACAGGCAACGCATACGCACGCTGTGGGCCGCGCGAATTGCGAAAACGTCCGGGATCGTTTGCTGATTATTGCGTGTAGCGCATTCCAATAACGTGCCAATGGCGCATGCTGGCTACAGCATGGTTTTCAATTGAGTTACACAGGCGCATCTTGCGAGCGCCGCCGAAAATAAAGAGTGCGGATGATATGACGCCTGATATAAATAGCGCGTCAAAAATAAACTCGTGTGGTGTAAAAAAATTGGCGTTGCGCCAAAATAACAAGGTCAGCGATACCACGCCGTCAGCAGATGCGTCTATTCCCCTCTTACCGCCACGCTTGCGTAAACTCCCCCACCACGCGCGCGAGATGCGCCTGCATCGCCTCTCGCGCCGCAGCCGGATCGCGGCCCATGATGGCGGCAAAAATACGCTGATGATCGTCCTGCGACGCCGCACGCATCGCCGGCGTATGAAAGTGCTCTTCGATCTTGGCCCATAGCGGATCGCTTCGCGCACAGTCCCACATCGCGGTGACCATGTGCAGCAAGACCGTATTGCCGGTGGCTTCGGCAATGCGCATATGAAACTGACGATCAGCCGCGTCGTTAGCCTGCTTGTCATCCATCTGTTCGCGCATCGTCGTGAGCGCGGCGAAGATGCGGTCGAGGTCGCTGTCCTTGCGCTCGGTTGCCGCGAGAGCCGCTACCTCGGATTCGATTAACGCGCGCGCTCGCAGCGTTTCGATCGGACCCGGGCCGCGTGGCAGCTCGAAGGTCACCGGCTTGGCGCCGATGCCTGCCGACACATAGATGCCCGATCCGCCACGCACTTCAACCACACCCTGCACCTCCAGCGCGATGATCGCCTCGCGAACCTGCGTGCGGCTCACACCGAATCTGTCGGCCAGGGTGCGCTCCGACGGCAATCTCGACCCCGCTTCGAAGTCTCCGGACGCAGCGATCAACGCGTGAATCTGTTTCGCGAGGCCGATGTAAGAACGGTCCGCGGCGTCTGCGTCTTGTCTTTGGGCGAATGGCTGGGTGGAGAAGTCGGTCATCAAGTGCTCGTGAATAGGCATAGCGAGGTGCCACCTTCGGCCCTCACATAAAAAATGGTACACCAATTTCGTATGCCGGCGCCTTTTACGCCATTCGAACTGCCACCGACCATCTGCTCATCGCGCTGGGACAAGGCCCAGCGTCGCCATAGACTGGTAAACCACTATCGCATCAAATTGGTCAACCAATCATAATCCGCCTGAATCGGGAGACGTGGCAACGCGATGCCGTCCCCAGCCAGCCAGGCCTGTGCGGTCAGTCAAAGGAGTGAAGTCGTGAAGATGTCTTTCCGGTGGTACGGCGAGTCCGATCCCGTCACGCTGCAATACATTCGCCAGATTCCCGGCATGACGGATATCGTCTCCGCGATCTATGACGAGCCAGTTGGCCAAGTGTGGCCCGCGCACAAGATCGCCGCCCTGAAGTCGACGATCGAAGCGGCCGGTCTTCGGTTCGAAGTCGTCGAATCGGTGCCCGTGCATGAAGACATCAAGCTCGGAAAGCCGGACCGTGACCGTCTCATCGCCAACTATCAGCAAACCATCCGGAACCTCGCGGCAGCCGGCATCAAGGTCATCTGCTACAACTTCATGCCGGTGTTCGACTGGACCCGCACCGAGCTGTCAAAGACGCTCGAAGACGGTTCGACATGCCTCGCGTTCAGCACGAAGGAAATCGAAGAGATCGATCCGAACAACGGCATTGCGCTGCCCGGCTGGGATTCGAGCTACAAGCCCGAGCAATTGAAGGCCCTGCTCGCCGAGTACCGCGAGGTCGACGAAGCCAGGCTTTGGCAGCATCTGGAATATTTCCTGAAAGCAATCATTCCTGTCGCCGAAGAATGCGGCATGAAAATGGCCATTCATCCGGACGACCCACCGCGCCCGATCTTCGGATTGCCGCGTATCGTGAAGAACCGTGACGACCTTGCGCGCATCGTCAAGATCGTGGACTCACCGGCGAACGGCCTCACCCTTTGCTCCGGTTCGCTCGGCGCCGGACCGCAGAACAACGTGGAAGCACTCGTGCGTGAGTTCGGTGGCATGGGGCGCATCCACTTCGCGCACATCCGCAATGTGAAGATCACGCCAGAGGGCGACTTCGAAGAATCGGCCCACCTGTCCAGCTGCGGTTCGCTGGATATCGCCGCGATCGTGAAGGCCTATCACGACACCGGATTCACCGGCTATTTCCGTCCTGATCATGGCCGCATGATCTGGGGCGAGACCGGCAAGCCTGGCTATGGTTTGTACGACCGCGCACTCGGCGCCGTGTATATCAACGGCCTGTGGGAAGCGATGGACAAGCTTTCCTGAAGCACGAAAAAAAACATTCAAACAAGGCGCCGGCGGACTGCTCGGCCGGCGTCGTCATCACCTCATTCCGGACGGAGACCGCTATGCCACGCATCCGATGGACCATGATCTTCATGTGTTTCCTCGCCAACGTCATCAACTTCGTCGACCGGGCTAATCTCGCGATCGCCGCGCCGAGCATTCGCGCGGAGTTGGGTCTGGACGCCGTCGGCATGGGGCTCGTGCTCAGTGCGTTCTTCTGGACCTACGCGTTCCTGCAACTGCCGGCCGGCTGGTTCATCGACAAGGTCGGCGTACGCGTGAGTCTGGCGCTGGCGGTGGGCTGGTGGTCAGCCTTTACGATTGCTACCGGTGCGGCACGCGGTCTCGCGCAGCTCGTGGGTGTCCGCCTGATGCTCGGTGTCGGCGAAGCGGCGGCGATTCCGTCGTTCGCCAAGGTTGCGTTCAACTGGTTTCCGCGCAGCGAGCGCGGCCTCGCGAGCAGCATCTTCGATAGCGGCTCGCGCGTCGGATCGGCGCTCTCGCTGCCCCTCGTTGCATGGTTGATATCGATCGTCGGCTGGCGCGGCTCGTTCATGATAACGGGTGGCCTCGGCGTCGTATGGGCGCTCGCCTGGTGGTTCATCTATCGTGACCCGGAGCGATACAGAGCCATTGCGCCGGCTGCCGTCGACGCCTTGCTGGCACAGCGTGCCGCGCCGGCCACCGCTGCCGCTGAAGGCGCCGGGACCGTGTCGTGGCTCGATCTGTTTCGCTATCGCACGGTGTGGGGCATGATGATCGGGCTGTTCTGCCTCAACTTCGCGATTTACTTTTTCATCACGTGGTTCCCGAGCTATCTGCTGCAGTCGCGCGGCTTCTCCCTCGCGTCACTCGGGACGTGGGGCATGCTTCCGGCGCTGCTGGCCATCCCGGGCGGCTGGCTTGGCGGCCTCGTGTCAGACAATTTGTTCAAACGGGGATGGAGCGCGACCGCCGCTCGCAAAACCTGCCTTGTGCTCGGCATGCTTCTCTCGTCGTCGATAGCACTCTCGGTGTTCGTCGAAAGCACGTGGGCATGCCTGACATTGTTCGCCCTGGCTTATGCGAGTTTGTCTTTCGCCGGCGCCAATGTGTGGACCCTGGTTGGCGAAGTGGCGCCGACTCCCGCTCATGTGGCATCGCTCGGCGGCATTCAGAACTTTGCGGGGAATCTCGCCGGTATTTTCATCACGACTTTTACCGGGGTGATGCTGGCGATTACAAAGGGTTCGTTTGTGATTCCGCTCGTGGTTGCGGGCTCGCTCTGTGTCGTCGGCGCCCTGTCCTATCTGTTCATTGTCGGTGAGGTCGAGCCGTTGCCCTTACTCCCACGCGCTCGAACGAAAAATATGGCCGGGCACGAAGCCGCTTAAGCGGCAACATCAGGGGCCACCGGCTTAAACGTCATGGTCATTTCGCCCGGGTTACACAAGCGGTGTTCCGCGATCAGCAATTGCGGTGATAATGGGGTAGAAACCTCGCCCGACGAACCCAATATGACCGAAACACGCCCTGGCCCGCTGCGCAAATTTGCCGATTTCGTTCGCGAGCAAAGGCCGCGCCTGACCGAACAATGGATGAAAGCCGTTTTCGGCGATACCGACCTCGCCGAAGCGGACACGCTCACCTATCAACAGCTCGCCGATCACCTGCCGGAAATTCTCGAAGGACTCTGCCGTGCGCTCGACGTCGAAGATCTCGAACACGTCGAGTCGGCGATCGAACGCGATGCGAGAAAACACGGCATGGTTCGTTGGCGTCAGGGCTACCGGATCGAGGAACTCGTACGCGAACTCGATCTGTTTCATCAGGTGCTCGCCGACGCGCTAGAAGAATTCGCCGACCAGGACAGCACGTTCACACGCCGCCACGAAGGTCGCGCGCGGCGCCTGGTCGCCGAAACACTCAGCATGGTCACGCTCACGTCGATCAAGGAGTTGGTCAGCGAAAGGGACCGCAAGATCGATGAGTACACCGGCAGGCTCGAGCGCGCCAATCACGAACTGACGCTCAAGCAGCGGCTGGTCGGCGATCTTTACGAGTCTCGCATGCAGATCACCCGCAGCGTGGTCCACGATCTACGCAATTTTCTGAACGCGTTTTCAATTGCGCTGCAACTGATCGAACGGGCGCCTTCAAAGGCCGATATGGCGCTGACGCTCGCCAACCGGCAAGCCTCGGACATGAAACAGCTCGTCGACCAGATGATCGAGTACTCTGTCGTGCTCGGCGACGGTACACAGCTCACGCGCGAGCCGGTTGAGCTGCATGAGCTTTACGATGAACTCGTCACCGCCTCGCGTCCCGCAATCGAAGCCAAAGGGCTGAAGTTGCGCGCGGCGTTCGATCCGGCGCTATCCACGGCCACGTCCAATCGTCTCAAGCTTAAGCAGATTGCAGTCAATCTGCTCTCCAACGCAACCAAGTACACGAAGTCCGGCGAGATCGAACTTAGCTTCGCAGCAGCCGGCACGGAGCACTGGTTGATTCGCGTGTCGGATACCGGCGTGGGCATTGCACCTTCGGATGCGGACCGGGTGTTCGACGAATTCGAACGCGCTGCCGGCGAAGATATTCCCGGCACAGGCCTCGGCCTCGCGATCGTCAAGGAGCTTTGCCGCGTGTTGAACGGTCAGATCGATTTTTCGTCACACGAAGGCGTAGGGACCACATTCGAAATCCGGTTCCCGCTGGTGCTCGCCGAAACCGACTAAACGCCTGCTGGCAACTCGCGCCGCAACCGGTGGTAAGGTGATGGAGACGTGTGAATGGTAGAAATCTATCCCGCTCGATTTCCCGAACAGCTAGAAGTTGTGCGGGCGATATTTCGCGAGTATGCCGAAAGCCTGAGCATCGATCTGAGCTTCCAGAATTTCGAGTCGGAACTCGCGGAGTTGCCTGGCAAGTTTGCGGCGCCTCGAGGGCGTGTTCTTCTCGTGCTGAGCAATGAGGAAGTAGTCGGCTGTGTGGCAATGCGTCCTTTGGACGAATTGACGTGCGAAATGAAACGCCTTTATATCCGTCCATCTGGACGCGGTCAGCAGGTCGGCAGGCAATTGGCGACGCTGATTTGTCGAATCGCCCGGGAGGCGGGATATACGCGCATTCGTCTCGACACGCTTCCCGATATGCAGGCCGCACAACAGCTTTATATATCGCTTGGGTTCAAGCCGATCCCTGCCTATGTTTTCAATCCCATTGCGGGCACGATCTTTATGGAACGCGATCTGACACGTCCGGAAAATCCCGCCACCTAGTCATACGGCGCCGCGTTCATCCCCGCAACGGCGCGGCAGGCCGTCCAATCGGGCCGGCTGACGCAACCTCACGACTTCATGGCTTCCCGCATGAGCGGGAAGCTTGCACGCGTCGGCACACCTAAATTATTACGATTAACAAACAAAAACATTTTGCTCCGTAATAAATAATCGATTAACTCACACCGCACTCATAGCGGAACCGGTTGATTCCATGCGAATTCAAGCATTTACCGAAATTGCAATTACGGAAATCCGGTACATCCTTGACAAACTCTGGTGGCGTCACCTATTTTTCATCTGCCGCCAATATAGGAATATCCACTTGCGGAAAAACATCCCGAAAAGAACCGGGATATCCAAACCAGATATTTAGTTATTCTACGCATATTGCATAGAAATCTGAATCTATGCGCTTTGCAGTAAGTTGGTCTCAACCGCTGCATGCCGACGATGCATCATCAATATTTCGAACTCCGATCTATTTTCATCGGCGATGAGCGGCCTTTGTGAATTGGTATCTGAACCCACCACCAAGGATAGAGATGAAACGAGACGAGCGTCTTACCGGCCATAGCCATCAACAACGTCATCGCCATGGCAGGCTGCCGGGCCTGGGAACTTTAGCGGTCGCGATCATATTTCTCGGAGGTTGCGGCGGAGGGGATGGCAGCTCGCCCTCCGGCACGGCCGTGAGCATGCAGCAGACTGCAGCGAATCAGCAACTCACCGCACAACAGGCCGCCGCGCAGTCGCAAACAGGCAATCAAACCTATATCGACCCGGTCGCCTATTCGGGCAACGCCACCGATGGTCTCGCGCCGGCTCAGGCCTCCGAGAAGGCGGCGATCATGCACTACCAATGGACGCTGGGCAAAACACCGATCAACTACACCACGACGACGGGCCATTTGACGGCCGCCGATTCGAGCGGCAACCCCGAAGCGACGATGTCCTATGTCGCGTACACCGCGCCGAGTACGAACGGCTCACCGCGCCCTGTCACGTTCGTCTATAACGGCGGCCCGGGCTCCTCCTCGATCTGGCTGCGACTCGGGTCATTCGCGCCAACGCGGGTCGCCACGCCCGACCCGGTGTTCGGCAACTGGCCGAATTATCCGCTCGTCGACAATAAGGACAGCCTGATCGACACCACGGACATGGTCTTCATCGACCCGCCTGGAACCGGCCTTTCCGAGGCGATTCTGCCGAATACGAACCAGAAGTACTGGACGACCGACGCGGACGTCAACATCATGCGCGACTTCATCCAGCGCTATCTGACGGTCAACAATCGCAGCAGCTCGCCGATCTATCTGTACGGCGAGTCGTACGGCACGCCTCGCACCGATATGCTCGCATTGGCGCTTGAATCGGCGGGCGTGCATCTGACTGGCATCGTCCTTCAATCTTCAATCCTGAACTATTTCGCGGATGCGATCGAGGCCGTCGCGATTACGAACTCGACGAGCGCACTGGCGTTGGATACGGATACGCTGGCCGGCTATTTCCCCGGCTATGCGGAAGTCGCGGCTTACTACAACCAGGTGTCGCCAGCGCCGCTCAATCAGGACCTTTACGCACTGCAGGCGAGCCTGTTCGTCACGGCCGAGTACAACCGGTTCAGGCGGTACTCGCAATCGTGGGTACTCAGTCAACTCGGCATACCGGACGCGCTGGGTACGCCGGTGTTCCCCAGTGCCCAAACGCTTCAGGCGTGGACCTTGCCATCCAGTTTGACCACGCAGGCGCTGCAGGGCTACTTCGGCGCGAACCCGTTCTCGACGAGCCTCCTGCCCGGCACGACGATCGGCCGGTACGACGGACGCGTGTCACTGCCGAATTCGGATCCGCGTCTGCAAAACGACGGAGACCCGTCCGACATCCTGATCTCCCAGCCGTTCACCACGGCGCTGGCGACGCAGATGCCCGACTACCTGGGGTATACGGCGCCGAACGCGACCTATTTGCCGCTGAACGACAACATCATCAACGTGTGGGACTTCTCGCATGATGGACAACCCCTGCCCGATACGATCCCGGATCTGCTGGGCGCGCTGACGCTCAACCCGAAACTCAGGGTACTCTCGGAAAACGGCTTTCATGACCTGGCCACACCGTTCTTCAACACCGAGAAGCAACTGGCGCGGCTGCAAACGGTATCCGGTCTGAATCCGGACTTGCAGGTCAACTTCTTCCAGGGCGGACATATGATCTATCTGGATGACGTCGCCCGTCCGCTGATGAAACGGGATCTGGTGCGCTTCTATCGGGGCACGCCGCTTCCGGATGCACTCGCGCTCTGGACGCTGCCGGCGCCGTGGCACGACGAAAGTCCCGCCAGTCAGCCGACTGCCACCGCCACGGCGCAAGCCACGGCACCCTGACTGAACTGACGCGATGTACCTCGTTCGCGATACTCTATTCACTCAATCAATGCGAGTCATCATGTCTCTTTTCGATATGTTGCGGCGTGTCTCCCCGTTGATCGTCCTCGGCTGCTTTATCGGCAGCGCGCATGCGTTACCGCCGCAAGCGGTGGCGCCGGCGACGCCGCCAAGCGGGGCGAGAGGCGTCGACGGTCCGTTCTTTCCTCAAAACCGGGCTGCCCCCATCACGCCGTCAACCGGCACGGCACTGCAGCAGGAAGCTCAACAGCGGCTCGAAGCGCGCCTGGGGGCGAACACGGCACTGAGCAATGGCGCGGCGGTCACGAAAACTCAGGCCCAGACCGAGGGGCTCGGCTATGTCGCCAAGCACTTCGATCAGATCGATACAAGCCATAAAGGGAGTGTGACCATGAACGACGTCAGGCAGTATCTGCAGCAGCAGGGGCGGTAGCCCTGGGGCAGTGACTAAGGGGCGCTCCTTGTTCAAGGATGTGGAGCGCCCGCTTTCGACCCAAGCAAAAGCACCGTTGCCTTTGTGACTCGCCTTCGTCGATTGACCGCTGTTAGCAAAACTGAACGGCCTCCCGGCCTTGTTCGGGTTCCGTGCGTTTAATCCGATCGCGCGTTCTTTCCGGTCGGCAAACATCCGCTCATTGCACCGCCGCGGTCGCTCAACCCACGCACCACGACCTCAGACGATTTGCCATCCCGTCTCGCCAACTCGGCGAGGTCGAGCAACGCCGCGTATTTCGCCGAGCAGTCCTGCTCGGGCTGAATCGCTCGGTGCACAACATGCGTTGCACTGTTTGTGATGCCCTCACCGACTGCAATCGCCGCACCGGTAGCAACGATCATCGTTGCCAAGGCCCCTACCTTGCATAACGTCCGGGTGCGTATCGCGTTGAAACGTGACTGGACCGTCTTCACACTTCCCTGCTCGCTCATCCACGGCGGACCGATTTGCCCGGCCTCATCGCCCGTTCTCACCCGCACGTTTTCACTCATGACCAGTGCGCCGGGACCCAGACATTGCCTACCCAGTGCCCCGGCACCCACACGACAGGGCGCGGCGCAGGCGCCACATAGACCACGCGCGGCGCGACATACACAGCAGGCGGCGGGGGCGGCGGCGGAACGTAGACAACCGGCGGCGGTGCAACAACGACCGGAGGCGGCGGCACATACACAACCGGCGGCGGCACGACGACAACCGGCTTCGGCGCAACCACTACCGTCGTGCTGCCCGTTGTAACGACGCCGGTGGTGGTGACCGTCCCGCTTGTCGACGTCGTCACGACGCCCGGGGCGACACGCGTGGCCGTACCGGAATGATTGACGGTCCCACCATCAGACCCCGTCACTGTGCCCGAACGTGAACATGAAGCGCCCGCGCAGTTTGTCGATGCCGAATGGTTGACCGTGTTGCCGTTCGAGCCCGTGACCGACCCGGACGACGAATACTGGCCAGGCGCGGTTTTCGTCACATCGCCTGACGTGGTAGCTGTTTTGCCGTCCGGGCCGGTCAGGGTGCCGGTGTGGGAACACGTGCCGCCTGCACAGTTGGTATCGCCGGCGTGCTGAACCTGGTTGCCGTAGCGTCCCGTCGCCGTGCCTGAATTCGAGAACTGGCCGGGCGCATTGCGGGTCACCGTGCCGGTGTTGGTCGCCACACCGCCGTATGGACCGGCTACGCCGCCCGCGTGCGAACAACTGCCGCCGCCACACGAACCGTAACGCGCGCCGTTGTAGGTGCCGCGCGAGGTGTACGCGGTGCCGTGCTGCGACCAGGCGAAAGCCGACGCGCTCCCAAGCGCGAGTACGGCGACCGTTGTGGTGAGCACGAGTTTGCGCAGCGTGCCGCGTACGGATGCAATGGATGTCACGGGGGCAGGAAAAGCGCCGGTGGCTGGGACGACGAACGAACAGTTTTTCACGGTATGTCCTTCTTGATTTCGGGCCACTTCTGCGCACTGCGGCGTGGCAACGAACGGACTATAGAAGGACGCGCGAGTTTAATCAGCAGCGAAGATATGTCGCCCTGTGTCATCACGACGGAGGCCTGCTGGACAAGGCTTTCCGACCGATTCGGGCGGGCCGCGACATATTCCGACATAAATTGTTTCAGGTCGAGTCCAGCCCATGCCGCGCGCCTGGTCGAACGCGACCGCGAGTCACGTTCGACGCCACCGTGACACTTTTCCGAAATGCGTATGTCGTAGGGTTCAATGAACGGAACGGCGAGAGCCGCTTGCGTATCACCACCCCGCTTACTCTTCCTCAAGAGGCGCATATGTCGGCAAAACGCGAGTCGAAACCCAAAGCCAAAGCGAAACAAAGCACGGCGAAAGCTGAAGGGAAGCGAAAGTCGGCCAGCAAGGCCGCGGCATCCGGAAAAAAAGCCACTGCGCGCGCTAGCGGCTCCAACCCGACTGCGAGCACTACCACCGCCGCCGCCACGCTCCGTCCGCGAATCCTGGATCAGCCCGTGTTCGCGCAGCCGCAGCCGACTGCGGACCCAACGGTGTTTCGTGTGCCCCATCCGTCGGACAATGCGGCCTACAAGGAAATCGACGAGCTCAATGCGGAGCACAAACTGTTTCCGTTGCCATTTCCCGCGCCGAGAGGTGGCGTGGAGCCCCAGTTGACCCTGGCCGATGTCATGGGTGACAACGCAACCGCCATCGACAGAATCACAGCCGCCGGACAACTGGTATTTCACGCGCTAGGGGATTGCGGCAACACGAGCGGCCCGGCGACCCAAAACGAAGTGACCGACAAATTGACCGCCGACTTCAACGAAGCCAATGCCAGCGAGGTACCGCAGTTCGCGCTATTACTCGGCGACGTCGTCTATAGCTTTGGCGAGGGCAAGTACTATTACGATCAGTTTTACGAACCGTATCGAAACTATCCGGCGCCGATCCTCGCCTGCGCCGGCAACCACGACGGCATGGTTTCGCCGGAAGCGCACGCCGCCAGTCTCAATGCGTTCCTGCGAAATTTTTGCGCGGAGACGTTCGCCGTTACCCCCGAAGCCGGCGGACTTTCGCGCACCGCGCAAATTCAGCCCGGCGTGTTCTTCACGTTCGAGGCGCCATTCGTGCGAGTACTGGCGATTTACAGCAACACGCTCGAAGATCCCGGTGTGATTTCAAACCCAACCATCGGGCGCACTCAACTCGACTTTCTCGACGCCGCGCTCAAGCGTGTCAAAGCCGAGAAGTTCACGGGCGCACTGTTGATCGCGGATCATCATCCGCCGTACAGCGCGGGCGGGCACGGATCGAGCGTCGATATGCTGGCGCAGATCGACAAGATCTGCGAAGCCAACGGCGTATGGCCGCATGCGTTTCTCTCCGGCCATGCGCACAATTATCAGCGCTTCACACGCACGCGAAATGCGGACGGCACGCAGATTCCCTACCTCGTATGCGGTAACGGTGGACACGGTTTGGTCAAGCTCGCCGCGCAGGGCGCGCCCGCCATCCGCGCGCCGCAAATCATGCAGGCGGCGTCGGCCACCACCGATCAGGTCGTGCTGGAAAACTACGACGACACCAACTACGGTTATCTGCGCATCGTCGTCACCGCCACGCAGTTACGTATCGAGTATCACTCGGCGTCCGATGGTCTCAACACGAAAGCACCGAACGACTACGTAACGATCAACCTTGCCGAGCGCAAGGTGGCGCATTTTGTTGCGTCAGACATGGGACACCCGATGGCTGCCAAGGCTGTGCGTGCACTAATGCGTCATTAGTGTCTGGACTTCGCGCCGGACGCCCGGCTCCAACCCGCTTCATCTCGACACCTCGCGTTGATGCGGCGCCCATGGCGTTATGACTACGATTTTTCGCAAACGCCCATTTATGCGAAATCACCTGTTTTTACCGGAGCAAAACAATGTAATCTCTCGGTTTTCTTCCTGCGTCACAACAGATGAGTCGAGCGTTGGCGAGCGAACAACTACAACAATCAGCGGCGCACACGCGGCGCCGGCCTATCGTTCTTCGTCTGCGCTGCACCGTGGTGCTGCTGGCGTGCGGGATCGCCGCCTTCGCCCGCCCCGCTCAGGCCGCCGAATCCGCGTGCACCGCCGAAGCCGGCCCGGCCGGCCGCCCCTCTGTCGGTCTCGTGCTGTCAGGCGGAGGCGCGCGCGGCTATGCACACCTCGGCGTTCTGAAGGTGCTCGAGGAAAACCGCATTCCGGTCGACTGTATCGCCGCCACCAGCATGGGGTCGGTAGTCGGCGGCCTGTACGCGAGCGGGATGACGGCGCAGGACATGCAAAACCACCTCGCCGGAATCAACCTCGCGGACATCGCGTTCGACGTCACGGAACGCGCCGATCTGCCGCAGTCGCGCCGCGAGGACGAGCAACTGTATGTGAACAGCCTGTCGCTCGGCTACGGCGCCAATGGCTTCCGGTTGCCGGTCGGGCTCATCCAGGGCAATCGATTGCAAGCACTGCTGCAGGACTGGACGTCCGCGGTGCCAGGAAATGTTTCGTTCGACAAGCTGCCGATCCCGTATCGCGCGATCGCGACCGATCTGCGCTCCGGCCAGAAGGTGGTGCTCGATCACGGCTCGCTGCCGCAGGCGATTCGCGCCAGCATGGCCTTACCTGGCCTGTTCGCGCCTGCCGATATCGACGGGCGCACGCTGGTCGACGGTGGCATCGTCAGCAATCTGCCCATCGAAACGGCACGCGACATGGGCGCGAACGTCGTGATCGCGGTCGATATCGGCTCGCCGCTGCGGCCGCTGGATGCGCTGGCCTCGCCCGCCGACGTGATGCAGCAGATGATCGGCATCCTGATACACCAGAACGTCGCGCGGCAACGTGAACAGTTGCAAGCCGGTGACGTACTGATCGAACCGGCGCTCGGCTCGCTGAGCTTCACCGATTTCGCCAACGCGAGCCAGGCGATCGAGGCCGGCGCCGCCGCCACGCGCGCGGCCATGCCGCAGCTTCAGCATCTGGCGCTCTCACCCGCCGACTATGCCGCGTGGCGCGCTCGTCACGGCAAGCCCGCCATGCGTCCGGTGCGGATCACGCGCATCGAGATCGCGTCGCAAGGGGTGGTACCCGAGACACGCATTCGCGCCGCGTTGCACGTCCAGCCCGGCGACGTGTACGATCCGGTCGCGCTCAACAAGGACTTGCTGGCGCTCACTACCGCAGGCGACTTCGACAGCGTGAGCCAGCAACTCGTCGACGACGGCGACCAGCACACGCTCATTGTCTCCGCGCAACAGAAGCTGTGGGGGCCGAATTTCCTGCTGTTCGGGCTGGGTTTGTCGAGCAGTTCGACAGACGAAGGCGGCTTCCGGCTGCATCTCGGTTATCGCCGGCCGTGGCTCACTACGTCAGGGCTCGAAGGACGGGTGGACGGGACCCTGGGTAGCGACCTGATCAACCTGCATGCGGAGCTGCGGCAGCCTCTGTCGACCTCCTTTGGCTATTACGTCGCGCCCTACCTCGAGTTTCAGCGCCGCTATGCCAACCTCTACGACGATTCCGGCAACGTCAAGGTCACGCAATACCTCTTGCAAACCGAGCGCGCCGGGCTCGACCTCGGCGTACCGCTCGCGCGTCTCGGCGACTTCCGTATCGGCGTGGCATACGCGCATGGCTACGCGTCGCCACAATACAACTTGCCGCTCGACGATGATGTGTCTAACTCGCCGCTGTTGTTTCCCGATATCTACGGGCGGCAGCTTAGCGCTCGCGCACGTCTCGTGATCGATCAGCTCGACGATCCGCTGTTTGCTCGCAAAGGTTACTTCGGGGAACTACGCGTAGAACGTTCGTTGTTCGCGGGCAGCGACAGCTTCACCGAGGTATACGGAAAAAGTATCGTCGCGGCAAGTTATGGACGACACAGTATCAACGCGAGCATCGAAGCCGGTAACGACTTCGGCGGCACCAATCTGACGAATCCGTTCGGCTTCACGCTGGGCGGCTTCCAGCATTTGTCGGCCTACGCCGCCGACCAACTGTCCGGCAATTCGATGGTGTACGGCCAGGTCACGTACATGAATCAGCTCGCCACCTTCGCCGCCTCGCCGATTCGCGGCCTGTATGCGGGGCTGAGCGTTGAAGCGGGCAACGTCTGGAACCGCGATTCCGACTTCGGCAGCGGACCGTTAAAGCGCAGCGTGACGGTTTTCACCGCGTTGACCAGTTCGTTCGGACCGATATATCTGGGTGTAGCGTTCGCGCCAGGCGGCCGCCATAACTTTTACTTCCAGCTCGGACATACGTATTGAGGCCCGGCAGAAACGACGCGTTTCACGCTACCGTGCCCACCGGCCAGCTTATTTCGAAACGCGCTCCGCTCAGCGTCAGTGGATCGGTGACGGCAATGCGCCCGTGATGGGCGCGCAGCACCTGTTGCGTAATCGCGAGACCTAAGCCGTAGCCGCCGGTCTGACGATCGAGCCGCACGAAGGCGTTGAAAATGCGCTCGCGTTGGTCGAGTGGCACGCCGGCGCCGTCGTCTTCCACGTAGATTTCCACATTGCCATGCTTGACGCTCAGGCCGACCATGATCCGCGTGTCGGCGTATTTGCTGGCGTTGCGCAGCAGGTTACGCATCGCGTAGGACATGAGGCGCTTGTCCATCACAACGCGTAACGACGTGTCCACATCGACTTGCGGGACGAGTTGCTTGTCCGCGTAAAGCAGCGTGGCGTCGGTGATCTGGCTGTCGAACCATGCCGCGAGCACCGTGGATTCGAGGTTCGACTGCAGAGAACTGTATTCGAGGCGCGCGTAGGTCAGGCTCATGTCGATGAGCTCGTCGAGCTCGGTGACGTCCTGGTCGATGCTTGCCAATGCACTGTTGTATTCGGCTGCGGATGCGGGTTCGCGGAGGTTTTCCAGGGCGAAGCGCACGCGGGCTAAAGGCGTGCGGAGTTCGTGGGAGATGCCGTTGGTGAGTTCGCGCTGCGCCGCGATCAGGCGTTCCATGCGTTCGGCTAACGCGTTTAATGTGCGGGCTAGTGGGCCGATTATTACGCTGTGCGATTCGCGTGCTCTTGTGTTGAATCTGCCGCCTGTGAAGTCTATTGCGCGTTCGCGCACCATCACCAGGTCTAGCCAGACTGGGCGCATCCAACGGTAGGCTGTTATTGCTGGCAGCAGTAGCGTGAACGATGCGATTGGGATTGACGCTTTGGGTGTGGCTAGTGTTGGCCAGATCGATGGGGATGTTTTTAGTGTCAGGCTTAGGGTCGTGATTGAGGCTGCTAGCACTAATGCTGTTAGCGTTAATAGACGCGTGTAGACGCGTATGTAGAGCCTCGACCAGCTCGGGATTCTGTCTGCTCTTGTGTCTGTCCAGGAGCGGCGGAAGCGGTGCCAGCGCCATTTGCCATAGCGGTAAGGGGTTAGTTTTTTTTGCTCCGCTGTGGGTGGCATCTGGGTTCTCGCTTTGATTCTCTTTTATTGCGTTTGTGGTCTGGCTGTGTTGCCCCTGGGCGGGGCGGGCACTTGCTTTCTTTGCCCATCTAATGCGGTTTTGGTCTATTAGCGTTGCCCCTGTGCGGGGCGGCACTTACTTTCTTTGCCGCCGCAAAGAAAGATAAGCAAAGAAAGCGGCTCAACCCGCCAGCTCATAAGCGGGCCCCCTGGCTTGGAGGTGGTGCATCTGGAATCTGTGCTCTCGCACATTCGGCGTCAGTGACAAGGGCGTCATACTTCCGGCGGCGCTGCGCGCGCCGATGCCTTCTTCATAACGCCAGGCGGCAGTTTATCCTGGTTCCTCCGCGCGCCGTCGGTGGTTTGCGTTGCTCAGGTTTGCGCTTTTTTCGTCCTTCCGTTTGCCGCTTATGCCCTCTGGACGAATGCCAAGGTTTGCTCCGCTACCGTGTCGCGCTCGTTGTCTAATGTGATCATGTGGTAGCTGTCGGTCAAGCGCACAAGTGTCACTGAGCGGCTTCCCAGGTGCTCGCACACGAATTCCGCTGAGCGGATGCTCGTCACCTCGTCTTCCTCCGAGTGCATGACCAAGGTCTCGCAGGTTACGCGACCCAATGCTCGTTTCACCGCGAAACGCATCCAGTCAACCTGCTCGATCGCCGCCAGCGGCACGTACGGATAGTGGACGCCGCTCCCCTTCTGCAAATGGCGGCGGATCAGGTTGCGGATGCGCGCGTTCTTGATGCCAAAGGGCTCGCCCTCGGGTACGCGGATCAGGCGGCGCAGACCCGGCACGCAGTACATCAAATAACGCAGCGGACGCAGGCGTGAGCCGCCCCAGCCGTCAAGGAACAATGGCGGCGACAGCAGGATGAGACGCCCCGTCGTCATGCGCTCACGCGCACTCAGCATCAAGGCAAGTAATGCCCCCATCGAAATGCCTGCGACGTCCACACGCTCGTAGCGTTTAGCCAGGTCGCGATATGTGCGGCTCAGCAGTTGCATGTAGTCGCTCAACGTCACGCGGCTCAACGCGTCAGGGCTCGAGCCGTGGCCCGGCAGCGACGGCAGATGCACGTCGCAACCGATCTGCTCGAACTTGCGGTCGAGCGCGCCAAAATCATGGCGCGTGCCACCCAAGCCGTGAATCATCAACACAGCATGGCGGGAAAGTGGGGAAACGCGAGCGGACATCACTAAGCCTGTCGTTGCACAAGCCTGCGATGCTAATCAGCCCCGCCTCACATGACTGTCGATTTACGACCGCGTTTGTAGAGTTTTGTCGGCCGATATTTCGACGTATTACTCTATCGAAACGCTTCGCCAACTCGCCCGCCCCTCGGTTGCAACTCGGCCGCAACTCAACCGCGACCGCTGCAAACGCCTTTAATCCCATGCCAGCTTACTGAACTGGTAGCCCTTGCCGCGTACCGTCTTGATGCGCTGCGGGGTGCCGGCGTCGTCATGCAGCTTGCGGCGCAGCTTGGAAATGCCGCCGTCGATCGTACGGTCAAGGCCGTCGAATTCGATGCCGCGCAGTTGCCGCATCAACTCGTCGCGGCTCACTACTTCGCCCGCGCAACTCACGAGCGCCCACAGCAAATCGAACTCGGCCGATGTCAGATCGGGCAGGCTGCCGTCCGGTAGTTTGACCGTGCGGCTTGCCCGGCTGATCTCGAACTTGCCGAAGGCGTAGCTCTCGGGTTGGCCCGCCTCCGGCGTGCGCGCAGTCAAGCGGCGCAGCTGCGCCTTGATACGCGCCAACAGCACGCGTGGCTCGACAGGCTTATGCACGTAGTCGTCCGCGCCGAATTCGAGGCCCAGCACTTCGTCGAACTGCTCGTCGCGCGCGGTCACCATGATGATCACACCGTCGAATTGCTCGCGCGCCTCGCGGCAAATCTGGAAACCATCCTTGCCAGGCAGGTTCACGTCGAGAATCACCAGGTCCGGGCGGCGCTTGAGAATGGCCGGCACGGCGTCGTTGCCGTGCAGCACGGTCTCGACTTCGTACTCGTGTTTGCGCAAATAACCCGCGACCAGCGCGGACAGGCGGTCATCGTCTTCGACAAGCAGGATCCGGAATGGCATGGGACGAATCGTTCTGGGCTGACTGTTTCAATATCAATAGCGGCGGCCGCGACATCGGCCGTTCGGGCCGCGGCTCGCGGCCGAGGGATGGCGGCCTGCACAAGCGCGGCGTGATACATACCGGGCAGTTATCCTGGCGCGTTCCATATGCGTCCAGACAGGCTCGCGCCGCCGGTGAAAAGCGCCACGGTGAAGAAAACCGCACCGCCGGCAACAGCCGGACGAGCTGGCTCGACGCACAGCATAGCGGATGCGCCGCACATCATGCGACGCGCGCGACAAAACTCGACAAACACACAAGCAATTCGACACGGACACGCGATCCGCGCCGCTAGCATCCCCCCGGTTGAAATAGCCCAAGGATCTGCCGTGACGACTGTTTCCAACGAACGGGCTCACGCCCGCTCGCCGTGGTTCGCGAGAGCCACCGCATCCTTTGCGGTTATTCAGCAAGCCGCTCATGCCCTCTACCCCGGCACCAGCCTATTTCATCGCTGGCGGCGCATGCGCCTGTGGCTGCGCTCGCTGATGTCGTGGCGTTCGACGCAAGTATGGCTCAAACGCTGCGCCATTTCGCCCCTGCACGATCTGGTGCAACGTCATCCTACCGCGCTCGAACGGATGCACCGGCCGTTCCTCCATACCCGCTTCAGCCCGCGCGAACGCCTCATGGCGAGCCTCGATCATCACGCGCTGACACAGCAGCGCGTACCGCAACTCGCCGCGCGCATCGCCGCAGTCGGCTCGGCGCCAATCGCATCCTTCGAGGTGGGCGCCGAACGCTGGCATGTGTCGCTCGAGTCGATCGAACAGTTTCAGAAGGAAGGCGACTGGACCTTGTGCATCCGCGATGCGCGAGATCAGCGTGTCGTCTCCTGCACCTTCAGTCTCGCCTATCTCGGAGGCAAGGTGCGGCGGCCACGTCTTTGCATCGGCTCCGTGCAGGGGCCAGACAAGTCCGTCAACGGCCGCGAGCTGTTTCGCGCGCTCACCAAACGGTGGCACGGACTGCGGCCGAAAGTGCTGGTGATTTACCTTGCCCAATGTGTCGCCGCGGCGCTCGATGCGGGCGGCACCTTCATCGTCTCGAAGCAGGCGCACATCTATGCAAACTGGCGCTATTGCCTGAGAAAACGTCGCGTGGCCGCGGACTACGATCGACTGTCTATCGAGTGCGGGGCGCTCGCGCGCTGGAACGGCTGGTTCGTTCTCGCACCGCCGGCGCGCTATCTGGCCGAACGCCAGGCTGACAACACCGGCGACGCATCCCGCCGCAAACGTTACGCATTGCGAAGCGCACTCGCCGCGCAAATTCGCGTGAGCGTCGCGGCAAGCAAGACGAGCCGACTGTGCGTGCCTCGCATTGTCGCTTGAATTCATTGCAATTTTTTATTGACAAGACATGCGACAAAACGGCACACTCATTCGCATGTTGACGCACATCTCCATCGCCTTCGCGATTAAAAACCCAACAATGCATGCCATGATCGGCAGGCATTTGGGAGCATGTGCGCGTTAGCAGTCTGAATCTGCAAAACAGGACCCAAAGGCCCCGCCGGTAACGGAAGGGGCCTTTTGTTTTGTGGGTGCCTCCTCCGTCCGCCGGCTCGATGACGGAGAGCAAGATGGATCAGGCAAGCCCGCAGTGCATGGATGACGACTCAAGTCTGTCTGCATATCAACAGAACGAGCATCAGCCGCAAGTAGTCGTGCATTTTTCCGTAGTACCCGGCGCAACGCTGACGTGGCGTGTCGACGCCGACAGCACGCTCCGCGTGCACGGTGCGCGCCTTTGGCTCACACGCATCAACTCGCCTTACGATCATTGGCTCGAACCGGGCAACGCGTTCCAGCTGCAACGCGGCGAACGCGTGTGGCTCAGCACGGATAGCGAACGCACCGCGCGCGTGTCGTTGAGTTGCGCGCTGCCTGCCAGACGGGGGCTCGTCACGCGTTGGCTGGGGCGGCTCGCATGGCTGGGTCTGAGGACACCGGCGGCTCGATAGCGTGCCCCGCCGCGACTCGATGGTCGAACTTTCGTACCGCAGAAAAGCAAACACCCCTGCAATGAGGGGTGCTTGCCGATCAGCCATGCCGGCTCCGGGGAGCCAGGCATGCCGTGTTACGCCGCTGCCTGATATTGCTTACGCCGGTTGCTTGAACGCGGATTGCGTGAACACAGGCAACCTGAGCGCGTGCCGCTTACCGGCGTGGCATTTACTGCGGCGTCACCTGCACGGCCGCTGCCGAAACGAATACTGCGTGAATCGTATCGCCAACCTTGACGCCCTTCAGATCGACGTCCGGTCCGGCTTGGAGCGTTTGCGTCTGATAGGCGCCGCGCAGCGTGACGAGGCGCTTCTTGTGATCGATCTTCTGCACGGTGGCGAGTACTTCGACCTGACGCGCGGATGCAAAGCCACCCGAAGCCGGGGCATACACCTGCGTATCGACGCGTGCACGAATGCCCTTATCTGCGCCGGTGACCTTCTCGGCCTTCAGCAACAACGCATTCTTGTACAGCACATCCACCCGGTCGCCGATCTTCAGTTGATCGAAGCCGGCCACTTCCTGGCTCACCAGCACGACCACCGCGTTGCCGCCCGGCCCTTTGAGCGTGAGCGTGCGGGTGCCCGGATCGATACCGACGATCTCCGCCTTCACATGCACCGGTTGCACTTCGCTGACGATGCCCTGTGCGGCACTGGCCATTGCATCTTGGGCCCACACTGGTTGCGCCGCGGCGAAAGCCGCTACCATCAACGCTGCTCCAATCGTCGCTGCCTTCATTTACGCTCTCCTCGAGAAATTGTTCGAACTGGTGTAACCGCGATCTGAAACCGCAGGATGCCGATTAACACCATGAATGCATACAGCTTCAGGGTGGCAATTACTAAATGGGTACGGCGCAACGATTGTACATGCCTTACAAGAAGCGAAGATTGTTTATATTGTGATTTTCAAATCCACAGAAGGCATGATAAGAAGTGCCGCGGCGCGGTGTTGCAGCGGCGTCTTGCCCGCTGACAGCACGGCTTCAACCCGCCCGTCTCTCGATATGCCGCGACAATACGCGATATTCATACAGCATTAAACACATACTGCATGACAGCCCCGTGGCTCATTATTCTTTATATCGACGGCATTCGCTGCAATGCAATCGAACGTCGTCATTAACACCAATTAAACACAATCTCAATAGCCGATGAAGCCAAGCGCCGCGCCAAATAAAACAGCCCCGTCGCCTGAGCGAAGGGGCTGTTCATTATGCGGCCGCAGAAGCGCTAAACGCGAAGCATCAACGCCAACTACGCTGCGATACTTCCCTGCAAAAACGCTAAGCCATTAAACACGTTCGATAGCGATCGCGATGCCTTGGCCGACGCCGATACACATCGTGCACAGTGCAAAACGGCCCTGCGTACGGTGCAATTGATACATCGCGGTGGTCACCAGACGCGCGCCGCTCATGCCGAGCGGGTGGCCGAGCGCGATCGCCCCACCGTTCGGATTGACGCGCGCGTCGTCATCCGCGACGCCGAGTGCGCGCAGCACGGCAATACCTTGCGAGGCGAAGGCTTCGTTCAGTTCGATCACGTCGAACTGATCGATGGTCATGTTCAGGCGAGCCAGCAATTTCTGCGTGGCAGGCGCCGGGCCGATGCCCATCACGCGCGGCGCGACACCTGCCGTTGCGATACCCAGCACGCGTGCGCGCGGCGTGAGGCCGAAGCGCTTCGCGGTGTCTTCGTTGGCCAGCAGCAACGCCGCTGCGCCGTCGTTCACGCCCGACGCGTTGCCTGCCGTGACGGTGCCGTCCGGGCGCACCACGCCCTTCAGTTTGGCGAGCGTTTCAAGGCTGGTTTCGCGCGGGTGTTCGTCTTGCAGCACGGCGATCGGATCGCCCTTCTTCTGCGCGATCGTCACGCCGACGATTTCCTGCGCGAGCGTGCCGTCACGTTGCGCGCGCGCGGCTTTCTGCTGACTGCGCATCGCAAACGCGTCCTGATCGGCACGGCTGATCTTGTAGTCGGTCGCGACGTTTTCGCCTGTCTCCGGCATCGAATCCACACCGTACATCTGCTTCATCAGCGGGTTCACGAAACGCCAGCCGATGGTCGTGTCGAAAATATCGGCCTGGCGCGAAAACGCACTGGTCGCCTTGCCCATCACGAAAGGCGCACGGCTCATGCTTTCGACACCGCCGGCCAGCATCAACGCGGCCTCGCCCGACTTGATCGCACGCGCGGCGATGCCGACGGCGTCCATGCCCGAACCGCACAGGCGATTCACCGTGGAGCCCGGCACGCCTTGCGGCAAACCGGCCAGCAACAGCGACATGCGCGCGACGTTGCGGTTGTCTTCACCGGCCTGGTTCGCGCAGCCGTAGATCACGTCGTCGATCGCGTTCCAGTCGACGTCTTTGTTGCGCTCCATCAGCGCTTTGAGCGGCACTGCGCCCAGATCGTCGGCGCGAACCGACGACAGCGAACCCGCATAGCGGCCGATGGGGGTGCGAATCGCGTCGCACAGGAATGCTTCGGTCATGTGATGTCTCCAGTTGGTGTGCTGCGTGCGCTGGGCCGCTAGCGGATAGCCGTTAGTGGCGCCGGCCGCCTGGCGCGAGCCGGATGCTCTGCATCATCGACCCGGCGATGCGCAATGGAAAACGGCCGCATGGCAGCCGTCACCTCAATTCAGCTTAGCGCAGGATGGTGAACGATGGGCCCAGGATGGCGGCCATTTGTTCTTTATACGAACATACGGTCATATATCGAACAACTAGCCGCAATAATAGGCGTGTGCGCGAAACCATGTCAAGCGAAGCCAACCCCGGACCAGGGAATACGCGCAGGTCGGCGGCCTCATTTCAATGGCCTTGTATTGGTCTGACTATTGACGCGCTCGTGCCGGCAACGGTGCTTTTGCGGCTGCCGGCACGAGGCCTGGGGTCGTTCTGTTGTCCCGGATCACCTTGAAAACACCAGCCTCGGCACGCGCGCGATCAGCGGATCTGAATCTGCTCGTCCGCGATATAACCGCGAATCACATCGGCGAAGCTGCGGTCGCCGCTCAACCCGAGCCGCTCCGCACGCGAGGGATCCCACTGCCCCGGCCAGCTGCCGACAATCTTCTCCACCCGCGCATCCGGCGCCCACACGATCCGCTTCGCGACCTCGTCGCCCGCCACCTCGCGCAGCGCGGCCACCATCTCGTCGACGCTCACCGAAATTCCCGGCAGATTCAGCACGCGCTGGTTGCCGAGCGCCGCGGAATCGATTTCGACTCCGGCGATCAGGCTTTCGATGGCCTTGCGCGGCGACAGCAGCCACAACCGCGTCGTGCCCGCTACCGGACACACCGCCGCTTCGCCGTTCAGCGGCTCGCGAATGATGCCGCTCGCAAACGACGAGGCCGCCGCATTCGGCTTACCGGGCCGCACGCTAATGGTGGGCAAGCGCAACACCCGGCCATCGACGAAACCCCGCCGTGTGTAATCGTTGAGCAACAACTCCGCGATCGCCTTCTGCGCGCCGTACGACGATTGCGGATTCAACGCGGTGTCGTTCTGCACGACCTCAGGCAGATCGCCGCCATACACGGCCACTGAACTCGTGAACACCACCCGCGGTGTATGCCCAAGCTGTCGGCAGGTTTCCAGCAGCAGGCGCGACGCGTCCAGATTGATGCGCATGCCGAGATCGAAATCCGCCTCGGCCTGCCCACTCACGATCGCGGCAAGATGGAAGATCGCTGCGGTTCTGTCGTCTATCACGCCGTCAAGCACGCTGCGCTCAGCGATGTCGCCCACTTCCGACCGCACGCGGCTGTCGCCGAAATCGCTTCCGTGCACCACGTCGAGCAGCACCAGTTCGGTAATCGCTTGCGGCTTGCCGTGCTCATCCTTCACCGCGCCGCGCGCCAACAGTTCACGCGCAAGACGCTGGCCGAGAAAACCCGCACCGCCGGTGATCAGTATTTTCATGAGGTGCGTTGTCCTTGCTTGATCACTTATTGGGGCGCGGCGTTCAGATACGGCTTGAGCCAATCGAGTCCTGCCGATGTGCCGGCCCGCGGCCGGTATTCGCAACCGATGTAGCCGTCATAGCCCAGCGCGTCGATCAGATCGAACAGATACGGATAATTCAGTTCGCCGATGTTGGGCTCATGGCGTTCCGGCACGCCCGCGACCTGAATGTGGCCGATGCCTGCCATATCGCGTTTGAGCTTGACCGCAAGGTCGCCTTCCACGATCTGGCAGTGATAACAGTCGAACTGCACCTTGAGATTCGGCGCCCCCACTTCCGCGCAGATCGCCTGCGCGTCGTCCTGGCGGTTCAGAAAGAAGCCCGGGATATCGCGCGTATTGATCGGCTCGATCACCACGGTAATGCCATCGTCTTGTGCGGCCTTTGCGGCATAGGCAAGATTCTTCAGATACACCTCGCGATGTTTGGCCCGCGGCTGATCCGCGCCAATCAAACCGGCCATCACATGCAGTTTGCGATTGCCGAGTACACGCGTGTAATCGAGCGCGGTTTCGATGCTGCGGCGAAATTCGTCTTCGCGGCCCGGCAGCGAAGCAATGCCGCGTTCGCCCGCGGCCCAGTCGCCGGGTGGCGCATTGAAGAGCGCCTGCGTTAGACCGTTCGCTTCGAGCCGGGCCTTGATGTCGCCAGCACGGAAATCGTAGGGAAACAGAAACTCCACTGCCTTGAAACCGTCTTTTGCCGCCGCAGCGAAACGGTCGAGGAAAGCGTGTTCGTTGTACATCATGGTCAGATTAGCGGCGAAGCGAGGCATGGCAGCAACTCCTTGAAAATGGTTTCGTTCAGCGCGCGGAAGCTGCAATGATTCCCTGCTCCGCGCACAAGATCTCGATCTCGCGATTAACTGGCGGGTCTGACTTGAGCCAGACCGCCGTCGCGCCGATCACCAGCATGTCCGCACCTACTTGCCAGCGTGGCAGCGCCATCTGGCTTTGCTTTTGTCAGCGCCTACCAGCGTGCGCCGAACACAGTCCGCAGTTCTTCGAGCGCCGCATCATTGAGTGGCGCGGGCCGCGGGTTCGTCATCAGCCACAGGCGCGCGGTCTCTTCAAGTTCTTCAAGCACATACGACGCCTGCGCCACTGAGCGCTCCCACACCACCGGCCCGAGGCGCTCGAGCAAAACCGCGCGAACGGTCCCCGCGAGCGCGGCGATCTGCGCGGCCACGTGCGGGTCGCCGGGGCGCTTGTAACGAATCAGCGGGACGTGCCCCACTTTCATCACGTAGTACGGGGTAATCGGCGGCAGAACATCGTCGTCGCGCCACACGCCGCCGAGCGTCAATGCGACGAGATGCGTCGAATGCGTGTGGACGATGCCGCGCGCCTCGTCGTTGCGGGCATAAATGCCCCGATGCAACGCCAGCGTTTTCGACGGTTTGCCGCCGGACACCGTGTTGCCGTCGAAATCGACCTTGGCGATATCGGCCGGGTCGAGCCGGCCGAGGCAGGCATCGGTCGGCGTGATCAGCCAGCCGTCGTCGAGACGCGCGCTGATGTTGCCGGCGCTACCCACCGTGTAACCGCGTTGATAGAGACTCGCACCGGTCACGCAGATTTCTTCGCGGACACGTGCTTCGTTCGTCGTGTGGAGTGCGGGCGTGCCGGTCATTGCACGGCTCCATCGAGGTGGCGCAGTGCCTTTTCGAAAAAGTCGATCGTGCCGAAGTTGCCGGATTTCAATGCGAGCGCGAGCGGTTCGGCGTCCGTCGTTGCAGTCGCGGGCACACCGGGATCGATCTGTGCACCGATACGCAACGTGCGCACGTCGAGCGCCTGCACCACGGCGCCCGAGGTCTCACCGCCCGCCACGACGAACTTGCGCACGCCGCGCTCACGCAACCCGCGTGCGATCGACGCCAAGGTGGATTCCACCAGATGTCCCGCTTCGTTGACACCGAGTTCGCGTTGCACCGCTTTGACTTCGTCGGGCATGGCGGTGGCGTAGATCAGCATGGGTTCGTCTTTATCCAGGTACGGCTGGGCAAAGGCCAGTGCCTGCTCGACCACCGGCTCACCGCGCGCCGCCGCTAGCGGATCGATGCGGAACGCGGGCCGCGTTTCGCGCCAGGCCGCCACTTGCGCGTTAGTCGCGGTCGACGCGCTGCCGGCCAGCACCGCCGACAATCCTTCGACGCCCGGCAATTGCGCGGCATCGTTGCCTTGCGCGAGCAAACCGGCGCGACGGAAATTGCCGGGCAAACCTAGCGCGACACCGGAGCCCCCTGTGATCAGCGTGAGGTCGGCACAGGCCTCGCCGAGTGCGTAGAGATCCGCGTCCGATACCGCATCGGCAATCGCTATTCGCACGCCGTCGTTGCGCAGCGCATCGAAGGATTCGCGTACGGTCGACACGCCTTTCGCCACGGCGTCGTAACGCACGAGGCCGACTTTCGATCCGGTCTGCCTCTGAAGCACGCGTACGAGGTTCGCATCGTGCATCGGCGTTAGCGGATGGTTTTCCATACCCGATTCGTTCAGCAATCTATCGCCGACGAACAGATAACCGCGATAGATCGTGCGGCCGTTCTCGGGAAACGCCGGGCAGGCAATCGTGAAAGCCGTTGCGCCCACCTCAGCGGACAATGCATCGAGCAAGGCGTCCGTGACCGGGCCGATGTTTCCGGCGTCGGTCGAATCGAAGGTCGAGCAGTATTTGAAAAAGAACTGGCGGCATCCTTGCGCGCGCAACCAGTCGAGCGCGGCGAGCGATTGCGCGACCGCATCGGCGGCGGGAATCGTGCGCGACTTCAGCGCGACGACCAGCGCGTCGGCTTCAACGAAATCATTCGACGCGGGCACGCTGATGGTCTGCACCGTGCGCATGCCGCCGCGCACCAGCATGTTGGCGAGATCGGTGGCGCCGGTGAAATCATCGGCAATGCAGCCGAGCAGCGCACGTCTGGACGAAGGGGTCATGGCCGACTCCACGCTTACTTCTCCGCCGGCAAGTCGATGCCGGGGAAAATCTTGATCACCGCGGAATCGTCCTCGCCACCATACCCGGCGGTCGAGGCCATCATAAACAACTGATGCGCCGCCGCCGACAAGGGCAATGGAAATTTCGAGCGGCGTGCGGTATCGAGCACCAGGCCGAGATCCTTCACGAAGATATCGACCGCCGAGAGCGGCGTGTAATCGCCGCTCAGAATATGGGGCACGCGGTTCTCGAACATCCACGAATTGCCCGCGCTATGCGTGATGACCTCGTACAGCGCATCGGGATCGACCCCTTCGCGCAAACCGAGCGCCATGGCCTCCGCGGCCACGGCGATATGCACGCCAGCCAGCAACTGATTGATGATCTTCACTTTCGACCCC
Organism: Paraburkholderia sediminicola; assembly: GCF_046027825.1. GTDB lineage: Bacteria > Pseudomonadota > Gammaproteobacteria > Burkholderiales > Burkholderiaceae > Paraburkholderia > Paraburkholderia sediminicola_D. The sequence continues at coordinate 40,415 of NZ_JAQQDU010000012.1, read as the reverse complement.
GCACCGTGCGCCGGGCCCAGACGATAGACCTTGCCCGCCATCGCGGCCAGCACGTCCTCGCACGCGGCATAAGCGGTGTCCGGGCCCGACGTCATCATCGTCATTTCGCCGGACGCGGCGCGCACCGCGCCACCGGACACCGGTGCGTCGAGCATCTGCATGCCGGCGGCTTCGACACGCTGGCCGAGATCGATCGCGAAGTCCGGCGCCACGGTTGCGCTCGCAATCACCACACTACCCGGTTTCATCGCAGCGACCGCGCCTTGTGTGCCGAACAGCACGGCTTCGGTTTGGGCCGCATTGACGACCAGCGTGACGACCACCTCGCATTGCGCGCCAAGCTCGGCAGGCGACGCACAGCCGACGCCGCCAGCCGTAACGAACGCCTGCAGGATCTCGCTACGCTGATCGCACGCGTGGACCTGAAAGCCCGCGCGCAGCAACGAGCGCGCGACGCCCATGCCCATCGCCCCGAGACCGATAACGCCGACCTGTCTGGACATACTCGACTTCTCCATTGGTTAGCCGCAAGCGCCCCGACGAATCCCAACCCAACCCAAGCCGGCCCGGTTCAGCTCAGCAAATACCCGCTTCCGCGAGCCGTCGTGCCGCGTTATTCATATGGGTGCTCGCCGCGTTACGCGCGGCCATTGGATCGCCCGCCCGGATCGCCGCGACGATGGCCGCATGCTCTTCTCGCACCTGACGTGAGAAGTCATCGCGCAGCGCTTCGTTGCGCCGCGTCACCATGGTGCCGGCTTCGAGGTATTGATTCAGGAAGGTGAGCGTCTTGAGAAAATACGGATTGCCGGTGGCGGCAGCAATTGCGCGGTGGAAAGCGACATCTTCGGCGACGCCGTTCTCGCCGTCGGCCTCTGCTTCGTCGATCCTGGCGAGTGCCGCATCGATCGACATCATGTCCGCTTCGCTGCGGCGCATGGCGGCCTCCGAGGCGACTTCCGCCTCGATCGCCCGCCGCAGCGCGAGAATTTGCAGCACCGAGCCCGCTTCAACCGCTTCCGCATAGTCGATGCGCAGCGGCCGGATCGCGCCGTGCGTGGCGATGAACACGCCGCTGCCCTGGCGCGGTTGGACCACGCCCTCGTTCTTCAGCCGCGAAATCGCTTCACGGATCACCGTGCGGCTCACGCCGAACTGCTGCGCCAGCACCGCCTCGGTCGGCAGCTTGCCGCCGCGCTCGAAAGTGCCTTTGTCGATCTGCTTGAGCAACTGCTGCGCGACGGTATCGCTCAGCGCGCGAACAGGAATCTTGTCGAACATGGATACCCCGATGGATCATGTTGTCGGGTCATCATACAAATTTGAGACTGCGGCGGCATCGATGCAAACCCTGGGTTCAGCTACGCGCTACCGCAGACTATTGACCCAGTGAAAAGCCGTGACGTTCCCACCCCATGGCGTCATCGCAACACTGATGGCAAACATCAGCGGATAGGTCACCGCCGTCGAGAAGAATCCATACATGAAGCGTGCGCCGCTCCCCACGCGTGGCGACACCACCTGAAGCAACTGCGCGGACGAAAGCGTTGGAGCGGGTCAATCAGGAATACCAAATTGACGCCTGGGCCACGCCGCGGTTTCAAATCAAAACCTGATCCGCGGAAACGCTTGTGCGCCCCTCACAGGGTTAACGCCGCTATCCGAACCATTTCCTGCAAATTATCCTGCACCTCGCCAGCACTTACCGACCGGTCGGTTAATTAATAAAAACGTGTTTCGTCATCCAGGAGATGGGAAATGGTGAGTGAGGATGTGCAAAAGCGCTCTAGCAGCGCGCGCCTGCGGATCACCCAGTCGTGTTTGGTGTGGGGCATCGCCGGTCTTGGTTGCGTGTTAGTCGCTGCGTGCGGAAGTGACGACGTGACGCCCCCAACTGTCGCCCAGACTAACGCCGCTCAATGCGCAACGCTTAACGGCCAAACTATTGGCGGCATTCAGATTACCGCTACAAAGCGCACTGAAGCGAGCGGCAATGTTCCAGCCTACTGCAAGGTGAGTGCAACCGGCGCCCAGGGCACCACGCTCGACATCGAGGTCGATCTTCCAGACAACTACGCGAACCGTCTGTTCCATCAAGGCGGGGGCGGATTCGACGGAACCATTCCGACGGTTGAATCTATTAACCAGCAATTCCCCCTCACCCAACCTTTGCAACGAGGCATGGCTTTCACCGCTTCAAACGGGGGCAACCGGGACGGCAATCCGGCCGATTTCATTGACAACGCAACCCAGAAGCAGGACTACTCATACGCCGCACTTGGCATCACCGTACATTTTGCCAAGGCGGTGATCGCGGCTTTTTATGGTCAGGCGCCTAAGTACACCTACTTCGAAGGCGCATCGAACGGCGGCCGAAACGCTTACCTCGTCGCACAGGATTGGCCGGGCGACTATGACGGCATCATCGCCGGCTCCGAAACAATGAACATGGCGACGCAAACCATGGCATGGCTCAGCATGGCCTCCAAGGTCGGAACGCCCGCCATGCCTAGCAGCGCGCAATGGACAGCCGCCTATCAGGCAGCGTTACAACAGTGCGGCAACGCAAACGGCGTGATACTGAACCCCGACGCATGCACCTACGACCCCGCGCCGCTTCAATGCGGGACCGCAGGCGCGCCGGCAGCGACATGTCTCACACCGGCGCAATTACAGACGGTCCGGCAAGAGATTGGTGCGCTCAATACCGGTAGCGGAACCCTGCTCTATTCCGGTTACTATTGGGCCGATTTCGGCAGCGCGCTCGGTGTCGGTGCGTATGCAACGCTCGGAGGCGGATTCGCCGGAATCGCGACGGGTAATGGCAATTGGCTCTTGCCAGCAACGAATGCGGGAAGTTTGCAGGCGACCTTTAACGTCGACAGCGCCTATCCCGCGATCGCAGCAGGTTTGCAAAGCGCGGGGGCCGATCACAGCCTGCAGGCTATCGCTCAGTATCTGGCTTCGGGCAAAAAACTCATCTCGTTCCACGGCGGTGCCGATCCGCTGCTCTCGGCTCGTGACCATCTCCGCAACTGGTTGACCATGACGCAACTCGCAGGCTCGGCGGCGAGTAACGCGCGGTTCTACCGTGAGGCCGGCGTGGGCCATGTCGCAGGTGGCAATGGACCCGATCAGTTCGACTACATTGGCCCCATGATCGCCTGGGTCGAGCAAGGCGTTGCCCCCGGTCAGTTGACCATGACGAAGTTCGATGCGAACGGCAATGTAACCGCAACGCTGCCAGACTGCCCGTATCCGACTGTGCCGCACTACAACGGCTCGGGCGACATCAACCAGGCAGCCAGCTATAGCTGCGCAAGCAGTTAAAAGCGCAACGCCCCGTTACGAGGATGAGAACTGATCCCGGGTTGTCGGCTCGTAACGGTTTCTCAGGTCGTTTCGCGCTCGACGATATGAAAACCAACGTCGGTCACTTTGACGTTGCTGTCGCCGGCCAGGCGATCGAGCAGGCAACGCGCGGCGGTGAGTCCGATGCGGGTGCCGTCCACGCGCACGGTGGTGAGTTGCGGTGTGGTTTCGGCGGTAAATTCGAGGTCGCCGAAACCGCAAATCGACAGTCGCGATGGCACGCTCAGCCCGAGCCGTTTGCTTGCGCCAAGCACACCGATCGCCAGCAGATCGGAGCCGCAAAATACGGCGTCGAGCTGCGGTGCCTGCTCGAGGAGCGTCGGCAACGCGGTTTTGCCGACCGCCACCGAGCTCGGTGGCGACACCAGCACCTCGGCGATGTCGTGAATGCCCGCCTGCGCAAGCCGGTCGCGAAAGCCGTCGCGGCGCGCGAGTGCGCGATCGTCGTTCGCCGACACGAGGCCGGGTGCCCGCGCGTTGCGTTGTAGAAAGTGCTCGGCCACGGCGGCACCGATCTGATAGTGCGAAAAACCGACCAGCATGTCGATCGGCGTGTCGGTCATATCCCAGGTTTCGACGATGGGCAGGCCCACGTTGCGCAAGCGTTCACGCAACGAGTCTGCATGAGCGACACCCGTCAGCAACACGCCTTCCGGGCGCCGGCTCAGCACCGCGTCGAGCAGCGCCTCTTCGCTCGAATTGCTATAGCCGCTCAAAGCCAGCAGCACCTGATAACCTGCGCGCGACATCGTCTCGCTGAACACCTGGATCGTTTCGGAAAAGAGCGAGTGAGCGATGGTCGGCACGATCGCCGCGATCAACCTTGAACGCGCCGACGACAATCCGCCCGCAAGGCGATTGGGTACATAACCGAGCTTCTGCACGACCTGCCGCACCCGTTCAAGCGTCTCGGGCGCGACGGTCTCCGGGCTATTGAAGTAACGCGACACCGTAATCGGCGCGACGCCCGCTTGCGCGGCGACATCCGTGATACGCAGGACCTTGGGACCGCCCCGCAAGCGTTTCGCTGGCGCCGCCGTCTCCGGCGTATCGGGGCTGGCAGCGGCGATCGGCTTGTGATTCGGCATGGCTCAGTGGCTAGGTAATAGTTCGCGCGTATTGTAGACCGCTGTCGAGCGCCGGCGACGAAAGGCTCCGGCGGGCCGGGTCTCAGCGCCCCAAAGCAGATCTATTCGGTCACGGGCACATGACTTTGCGCTACGGGAGCGCCTCGATTACGCCGCAGGATGAACAGCGTGACGACGGCAAACACCAGCAGACAGGCCGCCGGAATCAGCATCGGCGTCTTCACGCTGCCCGTCGTCTGACGCACCCACGGCACCAGATTCTGTGCGATGAAGCCGCCGATATTGCCGAGCGAATTGATCGCCGCAATGCCTGCCGCGGCACGCGCGCCGAACAGGAACTTCGGCGGCAGCGTCCAGAAACACGGGATCAGCAGATACATGCACGGCGCGCCGAAACAGAGCGCGGCAAACCGCAGCGTGTTGGTCGGCAGAAACACAGCGCTCAGGAAACACACGACGCCGAGTAACGCAGCCACCAGCATCGCGACGATCGCACGATTGCCGCCGCGCAGCTTCGACGGCAGCCACGCCAGCACGATGGTCGCCATCAACCATGGAATGATGTTCAGCAGGCCGTTGGTCGTATTGCTGACGCCGAAGCCTTTCACCAGTGTCGGCAGCCAGTAGCTCACGCCGTAGACGGAAATCGACAGCATCATGTAGTAGAGCGCCATGCCGATCACGCGCGGCTCCGTCAACACGCTCAGCAGCGAGGAATGACCGGCGTAGCGTTCCTTCATCTGCGCGCGTTCCGCGTCGAGCGTGTCGGTGAGCCATTGTTTTTCGTCGGCGGAGAGAAACGTCGCCTGTTTCGGCGAGGCCGGCAACAGGCGCAGCACGACGAAGGTCAGCAGAATCGACGGTACGCCGGTCACGATGAACACCAGTTGCCAGCCGTGCAGTCCCGCGAGGCCGCCCTTGTCGAGCAACCAGCCGCAAATCGGCGCACCCACCATGTTGCCCAGACTGCTGCCAACGGTGAAATAGCCGAGCATGCGCACGCGATGCCGCGACGGAAACCACAAAGTCAGGTAGTAGATCACGCCCGGATACAAACCCGCTTCCGACGCGCCGAGTAGAAAACGCAGTACGTAAAACATCGTCGCGTTCTGGGTAAACGCGAGCAGAATCGTGACGATACCCCACGTGAACATGATGCGCGCCATCCAGCGAGGCGCTCCGTAATTGTGCAGCAGCACATTGCTCGGCACTTCGAAAATCAGATAGCCGATGAAAAATAGCGACGCACCCAGCCCGTACGCGACTTCGGACAGCCCGAGGCTGCCGAGCATCTGCAGCTTGGCGAAGCTGATGTTGGAGCGGTCGATGTAGGCGACCAGGTAGAGCACCCCGAGCAGCGGCATCAAACGGAGTGCCAGGCGGTTGATCAGACGCGATTCGTCGATCGCCGGTGTCATGATAGTCACTATGTCTCCTGTGCTCACACCGTTCGTGCGAGCAATGGCTCAACGTCTTTGCGGTAGCTCGACACACCCTCAGCGCATTATTCTTTCTGTGCGCGCCATTGCGCGTAAGCAGCCAGCGCTTCCTCGTCCGGCGGATACGTACCGCGCAGCGGCCGGCCTTCTTCGATGCGCTGCGTGATGAATAATTCGAGCTGCTCCTGCTCGGTGGCGTCTCGCGCGACGTCGGTTGCCATTTCGCGCGGCACGATCACCACGCCGTCCACGTCGGCGACGACGATATCGCCGGGATACACCGGCACGCCGCCACAGGCGATCGGTACATTCATATCGACTGCATGATGCTTTGCCAGATTCAGTGGTGCGCTCGCGCCGGCACACCAGATCGGCAAACCCAGTTCCGCGATCGTGCCGCTATCGCGCACTGGGCCGTCCGAGACCATGCCGGCCACACCACGCTTCGCGAGACGCAGCGCGAGAATCGAACCGACCGACGCGACCGAGCGTTCACCGCGGCAGTCCTGCACCAGCACGCTGCCAGGCGGCGCGGTTTCAACGGCTTTACGCTGCGGATGGTCCGGGTCCTGAAACACGCCGACGTGGTCGAGATCCTCACGGGCCGGGATGTTGCGCAGCGTAAACGCCGGGCCGACAACGTTGGGTGCGCCGGGCGCCGGTTTGACGAGCGGCGCGACGCCTTGCAGGAATACGTTGCGCAAGCCACGTTTGAAAAGTTGCGTGGTCAGCGTTGCCGTGCTGACATGCCGTAGCTGCTCGAGTGTGGCGTCGCTGATTGTGACTGTGGATGCGGTCATGAGAAGTCCGGATCAAGTTAGTGAATTTCGGGTTCGGTGCGCGTCGTAACCGGCGAGGTTTGCTCGGTCGGCGTGGCCTGCGGCAGACTTTGCGGCGCGCTTGCGCTCACCGGTTCTTCAAGGAAGTCGAAGTCACACCCCTTGTTGGCCTGCGTCACGTGCAGTTGATGCATCACGCCGAAACCGCGCTCGAACGGCCGCTTGGGCGGTTGCCACGCGGCCTTGCGCGCCGCGAGTTCCGCATCGCTCACTTCGACATGCAAACGCCGGGCCGGCACGTCCAGCTCGATCATGTCGCCATCCCTGACCAGCGCGAGCGGACCACCTACGAACGACTCGGGCGCCACGTGCAGCACGCACGCGCCGTAACTGGTGCCGCTCATGCGCGCATCGGAAATGCGCACCATATCGCGCACGCCCTGCTTCAACAGCTTTTGCGGAATCGGTAACTGGCCCCACTCCGGCATGCCGGGCGCACCCACAGGACCCGCGTGTTGCAGCACCACCACCGAATCGGCGCTCACGTCCAGGTCTTCCGAGTCGATGCGCGCCGCCATGTCGGCGTAATCCTTGAACACCACCGCCGGACCGCGGTGTTTTTGCAGATGCGCTTCCATCGCCGCGGGTTTGATCACCGCGCCGTCTGGGGCAAGATTGCCGGTCAGCACCGCGAGGCCGTCGCTGGCGACAAGTGGATTGCTGCGCTTGCGGATGACGTCGTCGTCGAATATTTCCGCGCCTGCAATGTTCTCGCCGAGCGTCGCGCCATTGACCGTCATCTGCGTGCCGTCGATCAGGTCGCCCAACTCCACCAGCAACGCGCGCAGGCCGCCAGCGTAGAAAAAGTCTTCCATCAGATACTGGCCGGCAGGACGCAGATTGCCGAGCACCGGCGTGATGCGCGCGAGTTCGTCAAAGCGTGCCGTTGTCAGATCGATCCCGGCGCGGCGCGCCACGGCAACGAGGTGGACGATGGCGTTCGTCGAACCCGACATCGCCAGCACCGTGGTCACCGCGTTGTCGAACGACTTGGCGGTCAGGATGTCGGAAGGCTTCTGATCGGTCCACACCATCTCGACGATGCGCTGTCCTGTCAGCGAAGCAAACTGCGCATGCCGCGAATCGACTGCGGGAATCGACGAGAAGCCGGGCAGCGTCAGGCCGAGTGCTTCGGTGGCGCTGGTCATCGTCGACGCGGTGCCCATCGTCATGCAATGGCCCGGCGAGCGCGCGATGCCGCTCTCGATACCCTTCCACTCTTCTTCAGTGATTTTGCCGGCGCGCAGTTCGGCCCAGTATTTCCAGGTGTCCGAGCCGCTGCCCAGCGTGCGGCCGTTCCAGTTGCCCCGTAGCATCGGCCCCGCCGGCAGATAGATGGACGGCAGATTCATGCTGATCGCGCCCATCAGCAAGCCGGGTGTCGTCTTGTCGCAACCGCCCATCAGGACACAGCCGTCGAACGGATAGGACTTCAGCAATTCCTCGGTTTCCATGGCGAGAAAGTTGCGATACAGCATCGTGGTCGGTTTCTGGAACGGCTCGGCGAGCGTCATCACCGGCATTTCGACCGGAAAACCGCCGGCCTGCCAGATGCCGCGCTTCACTTCTTCGACGCGCTGTTTGAAGTGCGTGTGGCACGAGTTGATCTCGCTCCACGTGTTGACGACGGCAATCACCGGCTTGCCCATGTAATCCGACGGGTGGTAGCCCATTTGCGCCGTGCGCGAACGGTGGCCGAACGAACGCAGGTCGTTCACGCCGTACCAGCGGTAGCTGCGAAGCTGCTCGGGTGTTTTGCGGGTCGATGACACGGACATCTCCATGGTAGCGATACCATTACGCTTCGCGATTTGCATCCGTCGAAGCTTCTGAATGACACGGATGGTAACGCTACCATCTGGCAGCGTCGCTAAGGGATTCCACTGATGCGAGCCGCGTGCAAATTTGGCGAAACAGAAGGCTTAAGCTATCGTCACGCCTTTGCACCACATCGCGCCGGCTGAACCGCGCGAGCGCCGTGCGCCCTTCTTCGAACGCATCTTTCAAGGTCCATGAGCAAAGCCCTGCCGCCGTCTTCCGCCGTTCCTGACAACGCCGAACCGGCCTCGGACAAACCGGGCGACTCGTATGTGCAGTCGTTCGCGCGAGGCCTCTCGGTGATCCGCGCGTTCAACGCCGCCCGCCCCGAACAGACGCTCACCGACGTCGCCGCCGCTACCGGGCTGACACGCGCCGGCGCACGCCGCATTCTGCTGACCCTGCAGACGCTCGGCTACGTGGAGGCCGAAGGCCGCCTGTTCCGCCTCACGCCGAAGATTCTCGATCTCGGTTTCGCGTATCTGACCTCGATGCCGTTCTGGAATCTCGCCGAACCGGTCATGGAAAATCTGTCGGCGCAGGTTCACGAGAGTTGCTCGGCGGCCGTGCTCGATCGCACCGAAATCGTCTACGTGCTGCGCGTACCGACTCACAAGATCATGACCATCAACCTGTCGATCGGCAGCCGCTTGCCGGCGTATTGCACGTCGATGGGCCGTGTCCTGCTGGCCGCGCTCGACGACGACACGCTCGACGCGACCCTGAGTTCGGCGCCGCTCTACGCGCACACGCCGCGCACCGTGACCGACAAGGAAGAGCTGAAGAAACTGATCGCGCAGGTGCGCCGCCAGGGATGGGCCATCGTCGATCAGGAACTGGAAGGCGGTCTGATTTCGCTGTCCGCGCCGATTCGCAACCGCCAGGGGCGTGTGATTGCCGCGATGAATATCAGCGGCAACGCCCAGCGCAATTCAGCCAAGCAGATGGTGAAGGCCTTTCTGGAGCCGTTGCAGCAAGCCGCGCAGACGGTCTCGGAGATGGTGGCGCGGCGCGGTTGATTGCAATGGCGTTGCAATCAAGGCGCGCGTTCTTTGTACGCGCGCCCGTCCTATGCAAAGCCCCGGCATGAGGTGATGCTGTTAATCAATCGGCTTATCCGCCGTCTCTTTCAGCATCGACACCGCGATCAACGACACCACCACACACGTCGCCACGTAACCGGCCGGCGCCAGCTTGCTGCCGGTCAGTTTGATCAGCCACGTCGCAACCAGTTGCGCGGTGCCGCCGAATACGCACACGCTCAGCGCATACGCGATCGAAATACCGGTGGCGCGCACCCGTCGCGGGAACGACTCGCACATCAAGGCGAATTCCGACGCCGATCCCATCGAGTAGAACAGCAGCATCAGCGCGGTCGCCGACATGATGACGGGCAACTGCGGGAAGCGGTTGATCAGCATGAAGGCCGGAAACAGCAGCAGCACGAGTACGCCGCGTCCGAACAGAATCGGCCGCTTACGGCTGCCGATACGATCGGACAGCATGCCGAACAGCGGACACGTGATGAGCATGACGAGACCCGACGCAACGCCGACCAGCATCGACAGCGACATCGGCAGGCCGAGCGTGTGGATCGCATAGGTCGGCATGTAGAAGGTCAGGATGTAGGTCGAGACCGTGCCGCCCATCACCGTGAGCGTAATCAGCAACAGCGGACGCAGATGCGCCGTGAAGAGTTCGTGCAGCACGCCGCGCTCGATGGCGTGGCTGTGCGCGCTTGCGGGATCGTCCGCGAGACGGCGGCGCAGGTAGATGCCGACCGGCGCGATCAGCACGCCGATCAGAAACGGAATGCGCCAACCCCAGCTTTCCAGCGACTCCTTCGGCAGAGCGGCCGAGAGCGCCGCGGCAATGCCCGAACCCATCAGTGCCGCGCCGCCTTGCGTCGCCAGTTGCCAACTGGCGCGAAAACCACGCCGTGTGCCGCCGCCCTGTTCCAGCAAGGTGGAGGTCGCCGCGCCGAACTCGCCACCCTGAGAGAAGCCTTGCACGAGACGCGCCAGCACGATCAGCAGCGGTGCAGCGACACCGATTTGCGCATACGTCGGGGCAATCGCAATCGCCCCGGTACTCGCCGCCATCAGCATGATGGTCAGGTTGAGCGCCGCCTTGCGGCCTTTACGGTCCGCATAGACGCCGAGCATCACGCTGCCAAGCGGACGCGTGATGAAACCCGCGGCGAAGGTCGCCACGGATAAGAGCAGTGAGGTCGTCGGATCCGCCGACGGGAAAAACAGCTTGCCGATGATCACCGCGAAAAAGCCGTACACGGTGAAGTCGAAAAACTCGAGCCAGTTGCCGATCACCGCGGCGGCAATCGCGCCGCGGCTGGTGGGCCGGGTGGCGTCGATGGCGCGGCTCGCGTCTGTTGTGGCATTCATCGCAGGTCTTCCTCGTTGTTATGGTTGTGTGGCTGGCGGAGCGAACTCAATGCCCGCTCATCGGCTCGTCCTCAACACCTGAGGCACCTCATTCGCGCCTCAGGCTCCTCATTGCCCCTTCACTGCCCCTCACTTGCCCCCCTCATTGCCCCCTCATTGGCCCAGATACCGCTCCACCAGCCGCGTCCAGAAGGCCGCGCCAACCGGCAGATTGCGGTCGTTGAAATCGTAATGGGGGTTGTGCACCATGCAACCGTCTTCGCCCGCACCGTTGCCGAGCCGCAGGAACGTGCCGGGGCGTTTCTGCAGCATGAAGGCGAAATCCTCGCTGCCCATCAGGATGTCGGTCTGCTCGACCACCTTGTCGTCGCCGACCAGTTCACGCGCCACCTGCGCCGCAAAATCCGTTTCGGCATCCGAATTGATCACCACCGGATAGCCTTCGATGTATTCCACCACCGCCTTGCCGCCATAGCTCGCGGCCTGACTTTCGGCGAGTTCGGTAATGCGCTTTTTCAGCAGCGTGCGCACTTCCGGGCTGAACGAGCGCACGCTCAACTCCAGCTTCGCGCTGCTCGAAATCACGTTGTTCGCGGTACCCGCATGCATCGAGCCAACCGTCACCACCGCCGGCTGCGACGGGTCGACGTTACGCGCGACGATGGTCTGCAACGCCATCACGATGCTCGCCGCCACCACCACCGGGTCGACGGTCAGATGCGGACGCGCCGCATGACCGCCGACGCCTTCGATCGTGATAATCGCCTTGTCGCCGGCCGACATGAACGGCCCCCTGCGGAACAGCATCACGCCCGGTTCCTCGCCCGGATGGTTGTGCAGACCGAACACGGCGTCGCAGGGGAAGCGCTCAAACAGGCCGTCGTTGATCATCTTCATCGCGCCGCTGTCGATGCCGCTTTCTTCGGCCGGCTGGAAGTACAGATGCACGGTACCCGAGAAATTGCGCGTCGCGGCGAGGTGCTGCGCGGCGCCGAGCAGCATGGTCGTGTGGCCGTCGTGGCCGCATGCGTGCATCTTGCCGTGCGTGCCGCTCGCATACGGCAGACCGGTTTGTTCGATGATCGGCAGCGCATCCATATCGGCGCGAATGCCGATGCTGCGCGTGCCGTCGCCCACCTTCAGCGTGGCCACCACGCCGGTTTGACCGACCCCGCGCGTGACCTGCCAGCCCCATTGCTCGAGCTTCTCAGCCACCAGGGCGCCGGTTTGCACTTCCTCGTAGGCCAGTTCCGGGTGGTGATGGATGTGATGGCGGATCTCGCGCAGGCTCTCGGCGGCAGGCACCAGGTCGGACACTTCAGTAAAACGCGCGGCTTCGCTCATCTATCGCTCCATGGAAATTCACGCCGCATCATGCGGCAAACAGGCAAGCACTATAGCCACGCCATTTTGTTCGAATAAGATGCTGTTTTTTTCACCCTGATTAACAAGTTTTATATCCGGGATTACCCCAATGAAGTTGCAACAGTTGCAAGCGTTCGTCGCCGCCGCCCATCACCGTAGTCTGCGCGCCGCCGCGCGCGAGCTTGGCGTGACGCAACCGGCCGTCACGCATACGATCCGCGAATTAGAAAGCGCGCTGAATGCGGAGTTGATGGTGCGCAGCGTGCGCGGCATCGAGTTGACGGCGTGCGGGCACGCGCTATTGCCGCGCGCGGAACAGTTGCTGGGCGATATGCGCCGCACTGTCGAAGCGGTCGAACAGGTGAAGGGGGAACTGGCCGGCAGGGTGAGCGTGGGCACGATGCCGTCAATCGCGTTGACTGCCCTGCCGCAGGCGGTTTCGAAGTTTCGCCGCGCGATGCCGCTGGTGAATCTGCATCTGGAAGAAGTCACGATCCCGGACGCCGTCGCGCGTTTGCGTAACGGCGCGCTCGATATCGCGGCGATCCATCATGTGCAGGCGCTCGATAGCGATCTGGTGCAAGCACCGCTCTACTCGACGGAGTTCGTCGTCGTGATGCGCGCCGGTCATCCGCTGGCGAACGTCACGCGTCTGCATGAACTGCTCGATGCAGAGTGGATCGTCACCGTGGGCGCCGATCACTTTCCGCATAGCGTGATGATGGCGATGTTCGACGCGCACGGCTTGCCGGTGCCAAAGCGGCTGGTGCGGGCGCCGTCGTCGTTCGCGGTTACGCTCGGACTGGTGTCACAAACCGATGTGATCGGCTGCTTCACGCGGCCGCTCGCGCAGATGGTCGCCCCGCTGGGCATCCGCGTTGCGCAGATTGAAGAAGCGCTGCCGAATTACGATCTCAGCATCATTTCGCGGCGCAATTTGTTGCCGACACCCGCAGTGCTGCAGTTTGTATCGTGTTTGCAGGAAGCGACCCGGGAGCGGATGGCGGTGGCCGGGTAGTCGAGCCTACCGAACGTTGTGAACGCGACGAACCTCGCGAATGTCGGGTACATCAGCGTGCGCCTGCAAAAAAGCAATCAGCGCGTGTCCCGCTTCTTCCAGCGTCCCGGAGTTATCGATCGTCGTGCACCGAATCCCTTCCGGCAGCGAAAACGGTGCCCGTCGTGCAAGTCTCGCCGCAACCTGTTCCGCCGACTCCCGCGCCCGCGCGCCAAGCCGTGCTTCGAGAATATGCGGCGCTGCGTCCACGTGCACCACTTCCGTCTGTGGATAACGCGCCAAGGTATGCTGCAAATGCTGACGCGAGCCGTTGACGACCACCGTGCAACCGCGGGCAAGCCATGCATCGAGTTCGATGCCGATGCCATAGCACAGTGAGTGGCTCGACCATTCGAGCGCGAACAGACCGAGCACCGAACGCGCCGCGAACTCTTCGACGCTCAACGCAATATGCTCTTCACCGTTGCCGCTCGGCCGCGTGATGTAGCGATGCGCAAACAGAATCGGCTCGCCCATCAGGTGGCGCCGCGCAAAAACCAGCAACGAATCCTTACCCGCGCCGGACGGCCCCATGACATAAATCAGACGACCTGCCATGCTTATTTCACCTCGCTGGTCTGAAACGGCACGCGCTGCCACAGGACAAACGGCTCACCCGGCGCAGGTTCGACAAAGAGCGCCGCGTGATCGATAGCGAGCGGTCCGAGCGCAGGCGTTCGCGCCTGCCACCAGGCAACCAGCGTCGCACGCTCAGCGGCATCGGCGAGAGAACTGGATAGCGTCATGTGAAAACGGAATTCGTCGAAGACGTACGGATAACCCCATTCGATCAGCAATGCACGTTGCCGTTCGCTCAATGGCGCCGCGAGACGACGCGCGAGGTCAGCGGCAGGCGCCCTGGCACGCAATCCGTGCAGCGTTTGCAACGCACTGGATGCAACGTGACGAAGCTTCGTTTCACCATCCGGATCGGCCGGGCGCAGCGCGACGAAATCGCCGAGCGTCGCGGCTTCGACCGGTAGCGAGAATGGGCTTTGCGTGCTGGCCCATTCGCGCGTCGCGCCCAGTAGATCGTGCTGAGTCACGCCTTCTGCAAGACGGAACGGTGCGACCAGCGTACCGTGCCAGCCGTAGCGACGCGGCGCTTCGGTCAGATCGGCCAGAGGGCGCGCCAGGTCTTCCGGTTGCGGCGACACACATGGCTCGCCGCTTTCCGCATCACGCCCCAACCACGCTGACCCCGCCTGCCACCATGCCGACTCGCGCGACGGCGCGTAATACACCGCGAAACGTGCCTCGGCGCTCCATGCTGTGGCGCTCATTCGTCGTGCTCCACCAGCAACTGCACACGGTCTGCCGCAAAATGCGTGAAGCCGTATTTGACCGGTGTGCCTTCCAGATCGACGTCGACGTTTTCGACCCACAACACCGGTTGCTGCCGGTTGATATTCAAACGCCGCGCCACTTCCGGCTCAGGCAACACGCTGCCGATACGGCTCCACTTGCGCAGATAATCGGTTACGCCCAATTCGGCCATCGCCTTCGTGGTGCTGCCGGTACGCTCCAGTACGTCCGGGAAATTCGGAAAACGCGCGGCCGGATACCAGTTGCGCGCGAACGTCAGCGGCACACCATCCGATGCATTCAGCGACTCGATCCGGTAGACCGACGCACCCGCTCGCAGGCTCAGGGCCTTCGCGACATTCGGCTCGGCCTTCACGCGCGAGGCCGACAACATCGTGCCCGCCGCCACATGATGCTGCTGCCGCAAGTTTTCTGTAAACCGCGTGCGCCGTCCTATCGTATAGTCCATCGCGCCGGGCTGCACGAACGTGCCACGTCCCTGCTCGACGCTGACGAGGCCCAATGCGGCCAGACCGAGCATGGCGCGGCGCACGGTATGGCGGTTCACGTCGAAGCGTTTGGCCAGCTCGCCCTCGCTCGGCAAACGGCCTTCTTCGCCAAAGCCGCTCGCTGCAATTTCCGCCGCCAGAATCTGTTCGATCTGCCGCCAGACGGCAACGCCCGCGCCACGTTCGAGCAGCGTGCCCGGCGTCGCGTTGTCGTTCGATGTCATGGTGCTGTCATTCCCCTGGGTTCAAATATTCGCTATGTCATGCATTGTAGTGCGCAAGCCGTGATGGAAATGTGAAATGGCGGATCTGCGCTATAACGTTGGACAAGCGTACCTCTAAACGTCTAGACGTTTAGATGAATAGATGCTTAAATGACTGCTCGCTGAATCAACAGGAACTTCGATGAGTGCTCCTTCTGCCTCGCCTTCCTCCGCCATGCGGCGCGCATGGATGGCCGTGCTGGCCCGCACGCCGCGCGCCGATCTCGAAGCCGCGCTGGAGCGCGCGCTGCAAGGCCTCCCGCCCCCCGCTTATGACTGGCTGCGGCCACCCGAAATCGGCCTCGCGATGGTGCGCGGCCGCGTCGGCGGCAGCGGCGACCCGTTCAATCTTGGCGAAGCCACCGTCACGCGCGCCACATTGCGTTTGCGCGTCACGGGTGACGCAACCGCAGCCGTCGGTGTTGCCTGTCATCTGGGCCGCGACCGCCGCCGCGCCGAACTGGCGGCGCTGGCCGATGCGCTGCTGCAAGTGCCCGAGCATCACGCCGCCTTGCATCAGCAATTGATCGGGCCGTTTGCCGAACAGCAAGCCGTGCAACGCGCCGAACGCAGACAGGACGCCGCAGCCACGCGCGTCGAATTCTTCACCATGGTCCGGGGCGACTGATGGAAAACTCACAGATTGCATTGTCTACTTCATTGTCCACACTAACGCCCGGTTTCGCAGACCCGGTCCACGACACCCAGGCGGTATTCCGCACGTTGCTCGACGCGTTGTCGCGTCCCGGCACAGCCGGTGTGGTTGAAAACGGTTTGCCGGAAGTGCGGGCCACCCGCGCCGAGCTCGCCGCCTTCGCCGCGCTGCTGACACTGTGCGACTACGCGACACCGGTATGGCTCGCGCAACCCGATACGGCGCTGGGCTCGGCACTGCGCTTTCATACCGGCGCGCCGCTCGTCGACGAACCGGGACAGGCCGCTTTCGCCTATATCCACGACGCAAGCGCAATGCCGGCGCTGGACAGCTTTCCGCTCGGCGAAGCGGAGTCCCCTGAGCACTCGGTGACGTTGCTGATCCGCGTCGAAGCACTGACAGGCGGCACCCCGGTCGAGCTGAGCGGCCCCGGCATTCAGCACACCACGACGATCGCACCCGTCGGCCTGTCCGAGCATTTCTGGCGCGAACGCGCCGCCCTCGCGCCGCTCTTTCCGTGCGGCATCGATTGCTATCTCGTCTGCGGCAGCACGTTGATCGGCCTGCCGCGCACAACTCAAGCGAAGGTGAACTGATGTACGTTGCCGTCAAGGGTGGAGAACGTGCGATCGAAGCGTCGTGGCGTCTGCTCGACAAGGCGCGCCGCGGCGATACGCGGCTGGCCGAACTCAGCGTCGCGCAGATTCGCGAGCAATTGCGCCTTGCCGTCGCGCGAGTGATGACCGAAGGCTCGGTCTATGACGAAGAACTCGCCGCGCTCGCGATCAAGCAGGCCGCGGGCGATCTGGTCGAAGCGATCTTTCTGTTGCGTGCGTATCGCACCACGTTGCCGCGTTTCGGCTACACGCAGGCGATCGATACGGAAGCCATGCAAGTGGAGCGCCGCATTTCGGCCACGTTCAAGGACGTGCCCGGCGGCCAGTTGCTCGGCGCGACTTACGATTACACGCAGCGTCTGCTGGATTTCGCGTTGCTCGCCGAGGGCGATGCCGGAACCGATACGGCAGCAACCCCATCTTCGATTCAAGCCGCTCAGCCCACACCAGAAGCCATGCCGCGCGTGGTCGCGCTGCTCGACCAGGAAGGTCTGATCGAACAGGAACGCCCCACACCGGACGCGCCGGAACCCGGTGACCTCTCGCGTGAGCCGCTCGCGTTTCCCGCGAGCCGCGCCACGCGTTTGCAGAATCTCGCGCGCGGCGACGAGGGCTTCCTGCTCGCCATGGGCTACGCCACCCAACGGGGCTACGCGCACTCGCATCCGTTTGCCGGCGAAATCCGCTTCGGCACGATCACCGTCGAAATGGAACTCGACGAGTTGGGCGAGGCAGTCGAAATCGGCGACATCGATGTCACTGAATGCCAGATGATCAACCAGTTCGCCGGCAGCGGTGAGGTGCCGCCGACTTTCACGCAAGGCTATGGCCTCGCGTTCGGACACTCGGAACGCAAAGCGATGGCGATGGCACTGGTGGATCGCGCGTTGCGCGCTGAGGAGCTCGGCGAAACGCTCGCATCACCGACGCAGGACATCGAGTTCATGCTCTCGCACAGCGATAACGTCGAAGCGTCCGGCTTCGTTCAGCATCTGAAGTTGCCTCACTACGTCGACTTCCAGTCCGAACTCGAACTCGTGCGACGCCTGCGGGCCCAACACGGCGCAGAGGATAAAGATCAGGACAAGGGCCAGGATCAGCAGGAGCAAGCCGCATGAACGCGCCGGACACATCCCTCACCACCGCGTCGTACGACAGCGCCGCGGACGGCTACAACTTCGCCTACCTCGATGAACAGACCAAGCGCATGCTGCGCCGCGCGTTGCTCAAAGCGGTCGCCGTGCCGGGCTATCAGGTGCCGTTCGGCTCGCGGGAAATGCCCTTGCCGTATGGCTGGGGCACGGGCGGCATTCAGGTAACCGCGGCGATCATCGGCAAGAACGATACGCTGAAGGTCATCGATCAGGGCTCCGACGAAACCACCAACGCGGTCAACATCCGCCGCTTCTTCGCGCGCACCACCGGCGTGGCGACCACGCGCCGCACGACCGAAGCGACGATCGTCCAGACCCGCCACCGGATTCCCGAAGCGCCGCTCACCGACAGGCAGATTCTGGTCTATCAGGTGCCGATGCCCGAACCGCTATACAAGCTGGAACCGCGCGCTACCGAATGCAAGAAGCTGCACGCCTTGGCCGATTACGGGTTGATCAGTGTGAAGCTGTACGAGGACATCGTTCATCACGGCAGCATCGCCACCACGTACGACTACCCGGTGATGGTCAACCACCGCTATCTGAGCTCGCCGTCGCCGATTCCGAAGTTCGACAACCCGAAGATGCATATGAACCCCGCGCTGCAATTATTCGGCGCCGGCCGCGAGCGGCGCATTTACGCCATCCCGCCGTACACCGCCGTGCGCAGTCTCGACTTCGACGATCATCCGTTCGAAGTGCAGAAGTGGCAGCACGCGTGTGCGCTGTGCGGATCGACGGAAAGCTTCCTTGACGAAATGATCGTCGACGACGCCGGCAAGCGCATGTTCGTTTGCTCGGATAGCGACTACTGCCATGAACGCCGCGGCGATCAGGACCTCGAGCTGCCGTCTTACGAAGCACGCAAAGGAGAAACCGCATGACGCCGCTGTTGAGCGCCCGTTCGCTCACCAAACAATATGGCGGCCGCAACGGCTGCAGGAACGTCAGCTTCGATCTGTATCCGGGCGAAGTGCTGTGCATCGTCGGTGAATCCGGCTCAGGGAAGACAACGCTGCTCAATGCACTCGCCCTGAAAACAGAAACCGATAGCGGCTCGCTCCACTACACCGCCACGCATGGCGACAAGCTCGATCTGCTTGCCTTGTCCGAACCGCGCCGGCGTCTGTTGATGCGTACCGAGTGGGGCTTCGTGCAGCAGAATCCGCGCGACGGCCTGCGCAGCGGCGTCTCCGCCGGCGCGAACATCGGTGAGCCCTTGATGGCTGTCGGCGCCCGCCACTACGGCAATATCCGTCACACGGCGACGCAGTGGATGGAGCGCGTCGAACTCGACGCCGCACGCATCGACGAACTTCCCTCGGCGTTTTCCGGCGGCATGCAGCAGCGTTTGCAGATCGCGCGTAATCTCGTCACCGGTCCACGCCTCGTTTTCATGGACGAGCCGACTGCCGGTCTCGACGTCTCGGTGCAGGCGCGCCTGCTCGATTTGCTGCGCACGTTGACGTCCACACTGCATCTGTCGGTGCTGATCGTGACGCACGATATCGGCGTGGCGCGTCTGCTGGCGCATCGCCTGATGGTGATGCAAGGCGGCGAAGTGGTCGAGGCTGGCCTGACGGACCAGGTGCTTGACGATCCGCAGCATCCGTACACGCAAACGCTGGTTTCCTCGGTTCTGCCGGTTTGAGGCTCACAATGCGATCCATTGAAACAGGCAAGGAATCACACGCAGCTGAACGCGCGTTCAGCGAGAATGATGCACTGATGCTGCGCGCGGTCGATATTGGCAAGACCTTCACGCTGCACGGCCAGGGTGGCGTGCAGATCGAAGCGCTGGCGGGCGTGTCACTCGACGTTGAACGCGGCGAGTGTGTCGTGCTGGTTGGGCCGTCAGGCGCCGGCAAGAGTACGCTGCTGCGCTGTTTGTACGGCAACTACCTCGCCAGTACAGGCTCGATTGCAATGCGCGACGCGGCGGCGGATGACAGGCCGCCGGTATCGATCACCGGCGCCGAGCCGCACGACGTGTTGCGCCTGCGCCGCGTCGTGGTCGGCTACGTCAGCCAGTTTCTGCGCGTGATTCCGCGCGTGCCGACGCTTACGCTCGTCGCCGAACCGCTCCTGTCGCGCGGCGTGACGGAAGATGAAGCCCGTGCGCGTGCCGCTGCCCTGCTGGCAAGGTTAAACGTGCCCGAGCGACTGTGGTCGTTAGCGCCTGCTACCTTCTCCGGCGGCGAACAGCAGCGCGTGAACATCGCCCGCGGGTTGATCGCCGGGCATCCGCTGCTGCTGCTCGACGAGCCGACAGCCTCGCTCGACGCGGAGAACCGTGACGTGGTCGCCGATCTGATCGTCGAAGCACGCGAGCGAGGCGCTGCGATCGTCGGCATCTTTCACGACGAAGATACCCGTAACAAGGTTGCCACGCGCCGCCTCGAACTTCAGCCGCCGCTACGTCACTAATTGACACGAAACGGCACTAAACTGAACCACTGAGCTGAAACATTGAGTCGCAGCACCGGGTCGAAACACGGCGGTGCCACACTCAGGACAGACTACGGAGCAAGTCGATGTTGATCAAGAACGCTCGCATCGTGACGCGAGACGAAGTATTTACCGGCATGCTACGCATCGAAGACGGCGTGATTCGCGACGTCGAGCGTGGCACGACCTCGGCGCGCGAAGCGGAAGATTGGGACGGCGACTATCTGTTGCCGGGCCTGATCGAACTGCACACGGACAACCTCGAGAAGCATCTGGCGCCGCGCCCGGGCGTGCAATGGAATACCGATGCCGCCTTCGTGATCCACGACGCGCAGGTGGCGGCGGCCGGCATCACCACGGTGTTCGATTCCCTCGCGATCGGTTCGCGCTCGAATGTAGGGCTGCGCGGCCGCGATCTGCAAACGCAATGCGCCGAATCCCTCACGCGCTTCTCCGAGCGCAAGCTGCTGCGCGCCGAACACTTTCTGCATCTGCGCTGCGAAATCGCCACCGCCGATGTGGTCGAGGTGTTCGATTCGTTGTGCGCGCATCCGTTGCTGCGGCTGGCCTCGGTGATGGATCACACGCCCGGCCAACGTCAATGGCACGACCGCGAACAATGGCGCCGCTTCCAGGAGCGCAACGGCAAACTGACTGACGAACACGTGGCGACTGCACTGGCCGAACTGTCCGTCGAACAGGAACGTTATGCCGACGCGCACCGCCGCGAAATCGTCGCGCGCTGCAAGCGGCTCGGCATTCCGGTGGCGAGCCATGATGACACGCTGATCGAGCACATCGAACAGGCCAAGGCCGAAGGCATTGTGCTGGCCGAATTCCCGACCACCCGCATCGCCGCCGAGGCAGCACGCGAGCACGGTATTTCGACCATCATGGGGGCACCGAATATCGTGCGCGGCGGCTCGCACTCCGGCAACGTGTCGGCGCTCGAACTGGCAAAGGCAAACTTGCTCGACATTCTGTCATCGGACTACGTTCCGTCCAGTTTGATGACGGCCGTGTTCGAGCTGGTTCACAAGGCCGACTGGAGCCTGCCGCGCGCCATGGCGACGGTGTCGGCCGAACCGGCTCGCACCGCCGGGTTGCATGACCGCGGCGCGATCGAAGCGGGTTTGCGCGCGGATTTCGTGCGCGTGACGATGCTCGACACGCTGCCGGTGCCGCGCGCGACGTATCGCGCCGGCGCGCGGATCGTCTGACGATGTTTTCAGGCCTCGCTGGGCGTGGGCAGCAACGGTTCTACCGCGGCCCAGCGCGTCCAGCGGGGCGTCCTGTCAGGCGCTTCAACGCGCAGTGTGCGGGAGCCATCGCCAAACACGAGGGATTCGATATTGAAGGCGCTTGCCTCGGGAACGCCCGCTTCGCGCACGTGTCCGGATTGATAGGTGAAACTGAGATTGCCTTCGCGCAACAGGTCGAGGTAGGCGTCGAAGTCAGCAGTTGATGAACGTGTGGCCCAACGATTCAGCAGGGTGGCGGCGATTTCGGCGTCGTACATGCTGGTCCTCTCTGGACATAAGCCGTATCGCGACTATAGCTGAAAATCAAGCATCGTGCTGCATCGCAGCATTGCCTGTTCACTCTACTCCTGCCTATGACTGCTCGCGCTTCAAACCATCATTCTCCGCGCATGTCTTGCGTCATCTGCGCCTACAACGAGGCGCCCCGCATCGGCACCGTGCTGGCCGTGGCCTGCGCCCACCCTTTGCTCGGCGAGGTTATCGTGGTGGACGACGGGTCGACCGACGGCACCGCTGAAATAGTCGAAGGATTCGCATCCGTACGGCTGATTCGATGTACGGAAAATCGTGGCAAAAGCGCCGCCATGGCAGCCGGAATCGCTGCGGCGCGAGGTGAGTGGCTCATGCTGCTCGATGCCGACCTGAAAGGGCTGACCGCCGAAGGCATCAGCGCACTGGCCACCCCCGTTTTACAAGGCAAGGCGCAAGTGAGCCTGAGCCTGCGCCAGAACAGCCTGCTGGCGTTTCGCGCCATTGGCCTCGATTTCGTCTCCGGCGAACGCGTCGTCACCAAAGCACTGCTGAGCGAAGTCCTGCTGGAGGTTCACGGCATGCCGCGCTTCGGGGTCGAAGTGTTCACGAACCGCCGCATCATCGAACGCAACCTGTCCATTGCGGTCACTCACTGGCCACACGTCACGCAGGCACGCAAAACCGAGAAGCTCGGTTACTGGAAAGGCGTGCGCGCGGAATGGCGCATGATCGCCGACCTCTTCAGGGCGGTTTATCCGCTCGCGCTGATTTCACAAACCTTTCAGATGCTTCGCTTGCGGATTGACCACGGCCCACGGGCGAGCTTTGCGGCACGCATGCGCCGAGTGCCCGATACCGATAGTCCGCGCTGAAGCGCTGATCGAGCCCGGCGAGCCCAGTGAACCACCCCGCCCCATTCGCTCCCAGCCTCAAGGGCTCAGTCGGCGGCCGGCAGTGGGTTGCGTCCCCTCGTCGCAAGCGCAACAAAACCTGCCGCGCCCAGCACCAGGGGGCTGTAAAGCGTCGCAAAGCGCCACAGCACCAGCGCTGTCGCGATGCTCGCGCGAGGCACCCAACTCGCGAATGCAGCCGCGAGAGCGATATCGCCGGTGCCGCCGCCCGCGGGCACACCGGTCCACAACGCGGCGTGCAGCGCGACCGCCTGCACCGCCAGCACGAAACCTAACGGCATGCGGTAACCGAGTTCGCGCAAGATAAACCAGAGGGCGCCATAGCGAAGCAACCACTGTAGCGTCGTCAGCAGGCACAACGCCGCAAGCCGCCACTTGGGTCCGGCGACCAGTTCCAGCCATTGCCGGCGAACACTGTGAAAAAACCTGCTCAATCTTGCGCGGCGCGTGTTGAGCCAATCAACGCGCCGGCCGGCGGCATCCAATGCCGCCACCACACGCCGACGGTTCATCCAGCACACACCGATCAGGCATGCGACGCCCGCCAGCACGCCGAACACGAGCGGCGCACTCTCGCGCGGAATCATTTGCGTCAGCGGCCCGAATGCAAACAGCAGGGAAACCGGTACGGCGGTCGTGAAGAACGCGAGATCGAGCGCCTGATCCGCGCCGACGACCGTCGTCGCGAGCGACCAGGACGCCCCAGCGCGTTGCAGCAGGCCGATGTTGACCCCATAGCCCGCCGCGCCCAGCGGAGAAGCCAGGAAGGCGAAATCGGTCGCCAGCGTGATAGCAAACGTGCGCAGGAAACTCACCCGGAGTCCGAGCGCGGTCTGCATCAGATGCAGCTTGCCGGCCTTTGCCATTGCGCTGATTGCCGCACTCGCGGCAAGCGCGGCGAACACGTATAGGGACACCTGACGAAGCCCGCCAAGCGCCGCGTGCGAATTGAGAACGAAGGGCGCGCCGGCGGCAAGGCCGATACCGGCAAGCGCCAATAACACTGCCGCTTTACGCGTATGTGATCTGATCAACGAGGGCCTCAGCGAGTGCAGCCTGGCCCTGCTTTCTCCGCACGATGCAGCCTGCATGGCGCTGCGTCACACGTGAAATCGAGGCCGTCCGAGGCCTCATGATAATCGGTCGAAGCTGCGTTTTCGTGACTAGCGGGCCGACTGCAACTGCCCCCATCCGACCAGTACCTTCTGAATGCTGCGCGCGTAGGCGTCGCGTTCCTTCGGGGACTCCGAGTGGTAGGCGCCGATCGCGCGCCAGGTATTACCGTATTTGACCATCTTCTGCTTGAGCAGCCAGGCGGCCACGTAGACATTCACACACGGGTCGGTCAACGCGCGGTGCGGTACTCCTTCGCGCGCGAGGTCATCGAAATGAATCGAATTGATCTGTGACTGGCCGACGTCGATCGAACCGTTTGCATTCTGATGTATCGCGCCCGGATCGCCCTTCGATTCGTACCACGCAACCGCACGCAGTATCCACGGGTTGACGCCCTGATAAGCCGCGGCCTCGTTGAAGCATTCGTCGGCCGCATGGGCCGCGCCGCACACCGACAGCCACGCTAGCGCGGTGCAGAAGAGTTTCAAGGACACGATTCATCCTTCCGCTTCATAGCGACAAAATAACGACAAAATAGCGGCGAAAGTGGTGAGCGCCACGCCGCCGGCCGAACTACTTGATCAACGCCAGATCGATCTGCCGTTGCACGGAGTCGAGGTATGTATGCGAAGCATCGGACACGACGAGCCGGACAGCCGGCATCGGCGGCCCCCTGTGCTCCTGCATCTGCATCGACGCACGCGACTTCTTTCGATGCAGCGCCGGTTTCACCGGCAAGTCGTCATCGCTGCCGCTCGACGGCGGCAGCATTGCAAGCGACGGCAACGGCGGATAAACCTTGTCCGCCGCCGCGGGGAAAGCATTCGCCGACTGCAGGACCGTACCCGGCGGGTCCGCGAAGGCCGGCGCCGCCAGAAGTGTTGCCGCCGCCAGTAAAGACACGCGAACCATCACGATGGCCTCCTTCATTGCACCGTCCTGATTGACACGCTATAGGGCTGACCCAGGCCGGCAGTCCGGTTTTCGAAACTCACCTTCGACATGCGCTGCGCGGGTACGCCCTTCCATACCGACTGGTTCAGGTACGCGAAGTCCTGGCCCAGCGCGGTGACGAGCACGACCGTGGATTGCTGCTGCGCGGCAGCCAGCGCGCCCGCCTTGGCGAGTACGGCGGAGAGTTGCGGGTCATGTGCCCCGAGCGCATCCGGCGGAATCTCGAAGCTGATGACCTCGTTCGGCGCCTTGTCGGTTCGTGCGGCATTCTGCGCAGGCATCTGTGCGCATCCGGTCAACGCGAGAACGGCTACCCAAAACCACACCTGTCGCTTCACACCTGTCTCCAGTCAATCCCGTTGCTGTAACGATGTTTTCGGCAGGTCCACGTCAAAAGTTGATAGGCCGAAAACGCATTGGCGAAAATCAAACAGAGTTCCCTCAAGACCCGCGCAAACGATTGCGTCAACGCTCGACGAAGCGCCAATCGAGGCAAAGTTGCCTCGGGTTTAAAGCGGCTTATTTGTGTGATGATTGCGAGACTGGAGACGCCGCGAAACGGGGTTCCGCGGGTCATGCGCGGGTGGTGGGATAAGCTTGCAGGCGCAGTGGGGATACCACGCCTATGGCCTTAGGCGAGCGAGCGGCCTATCGGCACATCGACTTAAGTCGATAGCGGCACGCGTTCCGGTTCGTCCGCATCGAACCATGCCGGGTTGCGCTCGGCAATCGGACCAAGCGACATCAGAATCTCGCGAAGATGGCTGCGCATCGCCTCTTCAGCAGCGCTCGGGTCGTGCGCGCGCAGGCCGGCGAGAATTTTTGCGTGCTGCTTGATCAGCAGATCGAGCGGCGACACCTCGGGCAAGCTCAGATAGCGCACCCGATCCATCTGCGCCTTGATGTCCTGGATCGTTTCCCATGCCGCCGTGCAATCAATGGCCTGGGCAATCGCGTAATGAAACGCCTCGTCGAGCGCAAGGAAAGCAGCGGTGTCGTTCGATTTCGCCGCAAGCTTCTGGTCGCGAAGATTGTCGGCGAGCGCCTGCAACTGCTCGTCCGTGATCGACACGGCTGCCTTGCGCACCACCGCCGTCTCGATTGCTTCGCGAATGAAGCGCCCTTCCCGCACCTGGCGCGGCGAAATGCGCTTCACGAAGGTGCCGCGCTGCGGCAATACCTGAAGCACGCCCGCTTCGACCAGCTTGATGAACGCCTCCCGCACCGGCTGCCGCGACACCTGAAACATCTCGGACACTTCCTTCTCCGAGAGCGGCGTACCTGGCACCAGTTGACCGGCAAAAATCGCCTGGCGCAGCGAACGGAAAATCTGCTTGCCGATCGGTTCGTGCGAGTCGAACGAGACGCTGGCGGTCAGATCCGGCAGTTGGACGCGCGCACCGGCCTGTGCGCTCGCGCGGCGTCGTGTGCGGGGCGCGACAGACGCCGTATCGGAGGAGAAAGAAGACGCGTTGGCGTAGGGGTTCTTGGTCGGCATCGGGCAAAGCAGCGAATGAATAGCGAGGGGGACGGCCGCACCATGAATATCCGCTTAGGCATGCCCACTTGGGCATACCTACTTAGGTGCGCCGCACCATACTACCATGCACGTTTCATGTTCAACGCACTCGTTCGCGGCTCGCGAATCCACACCAGCGAACACACCGCGCCGAGGACGGCAACCGCACCCGCCAGCACAAACGCGCTCGTGTAATTACCGTGCGTCGCTTCGACGATAAAGCCGGTCACCGCCGGTCCGATCACGCCGGCCAGATTCGCCAGCAGGTGCACAAAGCCGCCCACCCCGCCGACGTGTTCGCGCGGCACGGTATCCTGAATCACGGCCCAATACACCGCGCCCGTCACATACAGGAAGAAGATCGACACCGACATCAGCGCGACCGCACCTTGGGTACTGGCGACCCGCCCGGCCAACGCGACACACACCGCCGCCGCGCCCAGACAACTGCCCAGCACAAGCTTGCGCGACAGCAGCGGCTTGCCGGTCAGGCGCAAGATGAAGTCCGAGATAAAGCCCCCCGCCGCGAGCCCAATGCTGCCGAGCAGCCACGGGATCACGGTGGCGAAACTCATGTCGCGCAAGCTCAGGTGATGCGCTTCAGTCAGATAGGTCGGGAACCACGACAGGAAGAAAAACAGCACGTAGTTGTATGAGAAGAATGCAAAGGCGGTGGCGAGAATGATCGGCTTCTTCAGGAAGTGCCGCAGGCCGAGCCTCTCGCCGTCGGCCGAATGCGCGATTGCATGTTCGTCCGCCTGACCGGCGCGGATGAGTTCGATCTCGTGCGGCGTGACGCGGGAATTCTCATGCGGGTGTTCCGTGGTCGTCGCCGCCCACAAGACGAGCCACAAGAGTCCCAGCAGCATGATCGCGACAAAGGCCCAGCGCCAGCCGAACTGCACGGCCATAAAGCCGACCACCGGGCCCGCCAGCGCACCGCCGAGCGGCGTGCCCGAACTGATCACGCCAATCGCGCTCGCCACTTCCTTGCGCGGGAACCAGTTATTGACCATCTTGCTGTTCGACGAACTGAACGGACCTTCGCCCATGCCGAACAGCACGCGCAGCACGATCAGCGAACCGATACCGCTTGCCAACGCGGTCGCGCCGCAGAACACCGACCACACGCCCATCGCCGTGCCGAACACGCGTTTCGCGCCGACCTTGTCCGAGAGCACGCCGCCGACAAAATTGAACAGCGCATAGCCGATGAAGAAGCTGCTGAACACGATGCCCATCTGCGCATGCGAGAAGTTCAGATCCTTCTGGATCAGCGGTGCGGCGATCGACAGCGCCGCTCGATCGAGGTAGTTGATCACGCCGGCCAGAAACAGTAGCGCGACAACAAACCAGCGTTGACTCTTGATCATCAGGTGTCTCCTTCGGGTCGCCTCTTGGTGGGCGTTTGAATAGTTCAGATAGCTTGATTGGTTTCTGACGACGCTGCGCATAGGTGCAACGCCTCATGTATGCCACGGTCGATGCCTAGTCGAAGTTCAGATGCACCTTCATCGACTGCGAGCGGTCGAGCGCCACTTCGAATGCCCGGTTCGCCTCGTTCATCGCGAACGCATGCGTCATGAGCGGCCGCAGGTCGACCTTGCCGGAGGCGATTTCATCGGCGGCGATCGCGTATTCGTCCGTGAACCGGAACGAGCCCTGATAGCGGAGTTCTTTCGACATCACGAGGTTCGCCGCCACCGGCGACTGGCCGGCCGGCAGATTGCCGACCTGAATCACCGTGCCACCCGCACGCGCGGCACGCAGCGCCGTATCAAGGCCGGCGGGACTACCCGATGCCTCAATGACGACGTCGAACGTGCCGCGCTGCGCGGACCATTGATCGATCGTCGCGCTGTCCGTCGCGTTCACGGTTTGATCCGCGCCGAGTTGCTGCGCGACCTGTAACGCGCGATCCGAAAGATCCAACGCAACCACGCGATGCGCACCGGCGCGGCGCGCCACGCTCAGCAGAATGCAACCGATCGGCCCACACCCCACCAGCAGGACGCTCGCGCCGACGAGCGACCCCGCCTGCTTCACCGCATGCAACGCGACGGCGAGCGGCTCGGCCATCGACGCCTGCGCAAAATCGACGCCATCCGGCACGGGTACGCATTGCCGCGCCGCGACGACGATGTACTGACGGAACATGCCCTGGGTATGCGGGAACGTCGATGCACTGCCCATGAAACGCATGTTCAGACAATGATTCGGCATCCCGCCGACGCAAAAGCGGCACGTCCCGCAGGCGAGTCCCGGATTGACGGCAACGCGCTGTCCGGGCATCAGGCGGCTCTCGGCGCTCACGCCCTCGCCGAGCGAATCGATCTCCCCGGCCACCTCATGTCCGAGCACGAACGGCTCGCGCACTGCGAAATCGCCGCTCTTGCCTTTGAAGTAGTACGACAGATCGGACCCGCAAATGCCGCCGGCGCGCACGCGTACTCGCACCTGGCCGGGGCCGGGCACAGGTGGCTCGACTTCGTCGATGCGGATCAGTTTGGGTTCGTGAAGCACGGCTGCGAGCATGATGGACTCCGGTATGGCAAAGGTCGCGCGCTCAAGGCTGCGCGACAGAAGACGAGGATGAGGACGAAGATGAAGACGCAAGCGCTTGTGTTGCCGTGCGTGCCTCTGCCGGCTCACCGCTGCCCCAATCATGGAGATCGCCGCCGCGGCGCAGAGGCGCCGTTTCCGGCAAAGCAAAGAGCGAAACAGCCGACACGATGCCGAGCACCGCGACATAGAGGATCAACGCGAGCGAATTGCCATGCGTGACCTGAATCAGTTTGACGGCCAGTAGTCCGAGCACGCCGCTGCCGAGCAAAGAACCGATCTGCCAGATCAGCGCAATACCGCTGCATCGCACGCGCGCCGGGAACAGTTCGGGGAACAGCGCCGCTTGCGGTGCATAGCAAAGGCTGTGGCCCACGCTAATGGCGAGAATCATCACGCACTGGATCGCCATGCGATTGCCGCTGTCGATCGCCATGAAGAACGGCACCACCAGCGCCACGTGCAATAACGCACCCGCGATGAAGGTCGGCCGCCGCCCGATGCGATCGGACAACGCACCGGCGAGCGGAATCGTCACGAGCTCAAGCGCGACGGCGACGATGACCGTCTCGAGCAGCATGCTTTGCGCGATGCCATGTGCTTTGCCGTAGGCGAGCACGATCATTGTGTACATCGCGAAGGTGCAAGCCTCGATCATTTTGGCCCCGACACCTTTAACGATCGTCGGACCGAACTGCCGCACCACCTCTACCACCGGGCGCGAAGCCACAGCCTTGGTGCGCTGGATCGTCGCGAAGATCGGCGACTCTTCAGTGCGCAAACGGATATACAGCCCCACGGCAACCAGCAGCGCACTCGCGAGAAATGGAATGCGCCAGCCCCAGTCGAGCAGTTGCGCCGGCGTCAACGTCGCGCTGAGCAGTGCGAACAGCCCCGACGGGATCAGGAAACCGGCCGGCGCGCCGAGTTGCACGAGGCTCGCGAAGAAACCACGCCGCACAGGCGGTGCGTATTCCGCCGTCAGCAGCACGGCGCCCGCCTGCTCGCCGCCCACGCCAAAGCCCTGCAACACGCGAATTACGATCAGCGCGATCGGGGCCCAGATTCCAATCGACTGATAGTCCGGTAGCAGGCCGATTGCGAATGTCCCTAAACCGACGATCAGGATCGTCACGATCAAGGCCTTCTTGCGGCCGACGCGATCGCCGAAATGACCGAACACGATGCCGCCCAGCGGCCGCGCCAGAAACCCGACCGCGTAAGTGGCGAAGGCGGCGAGCGTGCCGATCAGCGGGTCAGCGGAAGGAAAGAACTTCTGGCCGAACACCAGTACGGCAGCCGTGCCGTAGACGAAGAAGTCGTAGTACTCGGCCGCGGTGCCGATGGTCGAGGCGAAGGCCACGCGGCGCAGCATGGCGGTGCTGGCCGGCGCGACGGCTTGCGGGCGTGCTGGATTCACGCTTGTCTCCATGATTGTGGTGTCGGGCTGGGGGTGAATCGTCTCACCAGTTCCAAAGCGTCCCGTCTTCGAGACGCGCGACCGGCAGATACGCGGGGTCGTAGGGATATCGCGCGGCGGCGGCTTCGTCGATATCGACACCGTGACCCGGCGCTTCGCCGGGATGCATCATGCCGCGATCGAAGCGCCATGCGTGCGGGAAAACTTCGAGCGCTTCCTGCGGAAAGCCCATGTACTCCTGCACGCCGAAATTCGGCACCCACAGATCGAAGTGCAGCGCCGCCCCCATGCACACCGGCGACAGATCCGACGGCCCGTGGCAACCGGTTCGTACCTGGTATATCGACGCAAAATCCGCAATGCGCCGCAGATGCGTAATGCCGCCCGCGTGCGTCAAGGTGGCGCGGATATAGTCAATCAACTGCTCCTCGATCAACTGTTTGCAATCCCAAATGCTGTTGAAGACTTCGCCGACGGCAATTGGCGTGACCGTATGTTCGCGAATCAGCCGGAAGCCGGCCTGGTTCTCCGCGGGCGTCGGGTCTTCCATCCAGAACAGGCGATATGGCTCGACCGATTTGCCAAGGCGCGCGGCTTCGATCGGCGTCAAACGGTGGTGCACGTCATGCAGCAAATGCGTATCGAAGCCAAATTTTTCACGCACCGCTTCAAAGAGCTTGGGGACGAAGTCGAGATACTTTTCCGACGACCAGCTCTGCTCCTCGACCGCGCCCTTGGTGGCCGGCTCGTACATGCCGCTGCCTTTCGACACGCCATACACCGAGCGCATGTTCGGCACGCCGCATTGAATGCGAATGGCCTGATAGCCGGCTTCGATGTGTTCGGCGTAACGATCGAGCGCTTCGGGAATGTCGCGGCCGGTGGCATGGCCGTACACCATCACGCCTTCGCGCGACGCGCCGCCGAGCAGCTTGTAGAGCGGCATGCCCGTCACTTTGCCGAGAATGTCCCACAGCGC
This sequence comes from Paraburkholderia sediminicola, assembly GCF_046027825.1. Taxonomy (GTDB): domain Bacteria; phylum Pseudomonadota; class Gammaproteobacteria; order Burkholderiales; family Burkholderiaceae; genus Paraburkholderia; species Paraburkholderia sediminicola_D. Next base: position 9,109 of record NZ_JAQQDU010000012.1, on the reverse strand, counting down.
CATATCCACCGCGGCGATCGCCGTCATCGTGACAGGGCCGCGGCGCCAGTACGCGCCTTTGTAGAGGTATTGCCAGGTGTCTTCGATACGGCCGGGATCGCGTCCGATCAGCAACGGGCAGACGTGGTCTTTCAGGTACGAAGCGACCGCGAGTTCGCGGCCGTTCAGCGTTGCATCGCCGATGCCGTGTACGCCTTCGTCCGTGACGATTTTCAGGGTGACGAAGTTACGGCCTGGGCACGTGACGATCACGTCGGCGCGAACGATCTTCATGACATTTTCCTTGCAGAAGCAGGTCGCAATCCATGCAGAACGTCGGCATGCGACTTGCTGTTTTCGAATCGGTTTCTAGCGGCGGCTTGATGTGACAAATGAGGTGGCAAATGCAGTGGTAAATAACTTGGCAAGCGAAGTGAAAAATCGCATTCGTCAACCTGCTTCAAGCCGTTTGAACGATGCTACCATACAAGTATATCGATACGTCAAATCAGGGTTTTCCCGTTGATGGGCGTCGCTTCCAAGCCTTTTCTGCTTCTTTCCCGCTATCTGGATTTCACGACATGAGCTCCTCAGCCACCTTGCCTCGCCTCGCCCGCCACGCACTGCCCACGCTGCAAACGCATCTGCTGTCACCGCAATGGCGGGAGCCGCGCATCGGCATCGTTCATCTGGGGATCGGCAACTTCCATCGCGCGCATCAGGCGCTCTATACGGAAGAGGCCATGCTTGCGGCAGGCGGCGACTGGGGTATTTGCGGCGTCACGCTGCAAGGCGATGTCGGCAAGCGCGACGTGCTGATGGCGCAGCAAGGCTTGTATAGCGTGGTAGAGCGCGGAGCGCAGGGTGCCAAAGTGACCGTCGTGCGTGCGCTGCGCGAAGTGCTGGCCATGCCGCACGATCACGCCACCCTGTTTGCACGCCTCGCGGATCCGCTAGTACGGATCGTCTCGCTGACCGTCACCGAAAAAGGCTACTGCCGCGATCCGAAAACCGGCGAGGTCGCGCTCGACGATCCCGCCGTCGTGCACGATCTGGCACACCCGCTCGCGCCGCGCACGGTGCCGGGCATTCTCGTCGCGGCATTACGCGAGCGGCGCGATGGCGCGACCGGCCATCCGTTCACGGTGCTCTCGTGCGACAACCTTTCCCATAACGGCGCCGCGCTACGCCAGGTGGTCTGTTCGTTCGCGCGGCAAACCGATCCTGAGCTGGCCGACTGGATCGCCACCCACGTAGCGTTTCCATCGACCATGGTCGACCGAATCGTGCCGGCGACCACCGACGCCGAACGTGTCACCGTAGCCCACGCGATCGTCTATGACGATGCCGCGCCCGTGCCGTGCGAGCCGTTCCGGCAATGGGTCATCGAAGATCGTTTTCCGGGAGGACGTCCCGCATGGGACGCGGTTGGCGCGCAACTCGTCGACGACGTCACGCCGTTCGAATTGGCAAAGCTCCGCATGCTGAACGGCACGCACTCGACACTCGCCTATCTGTCGATGCTCGGCGGCTTCGACACCATCGACGCCGCGATCGCCCACCCCGCCCTACGCAACCTCATTCACGCGATGATGACGCAAGAAATCGCGCCGACGCTGAGCATGCCTGCGTCATTCGACCTGGCCGCCTATCGGGACGCATTGCTCGAGCGTTACGCGAATCCGGCACTGAAACATCGCTGCGCACAGATTGCGATGGACGGCAGCCAGAAGATTCCACCGCGCCTGCTCGCCACGATTGCGGCGCGGATCGACGCGGGCCAATCGTTCACGCGTCTCGCGCTGGCGGTAGCGGCATGGATGACGTTTTTGCGCGGCCATGCGGACGACGGCACGCGTTACGAAATCAGCGATCCGCTGGCCAGCAGGTTGAAGACGCTCGCGGCATCCGCGCGGGGCGAACCACAGGCGCTGATGGAGGCATTACTGTCCGTGCGCGAAGTGTTTCCGGCGGATCTGGCCGCTCTTGCCGAGTTCAGAAAAGCGCTTCGACACGCATTGCAGTTGCTTCAGGAAAACGGAGCCCGAGGCGCCATTGCCGCGTTGCAATGATTCCGCGCGTTTGGGAACTCGCGCGGCTGGCACAGCGTGGCTCGGCGCGCCGACGCTCTTATAGGCGCGGTTGGTAAGCGCGTCTCATCGACGCGTCAGGCAGTCGGCTCCGCCTCGCGGCCTTCCGTGGCGCCTTCGCTAGCCTGCTCGCGCTTGCGCGCCTCCAGCACATCCCGGTAGCGTAAATACGCACACCGTCCACCGGATTTGGCCGCGTACATCGCCGCGTCGGCATTGAGCAGCAGTTCCTCGGCCGTCGCGCTGTCGTCCGGAAACTGGCTGATGCCAATGCTCGCGCCCACCGTCATGCGTTGTCCGTCGATCAGCAGTTCTTCGTTCAACGCGCCCATGATCCGCGCGGCAATCCCCGGCGCGGCCTCCGCGGACCGCGGCCCCTCGACCAACACGATGAACTCGTCGCCGCCGAGGCGCGCGGCAACATCTGCCGTGCAGAGCACCTGCTTGAGCCGGCGCGCCACTGCGGCGAGCACCTTGTCGCCAATCGAATGGCCGAACTGGTCGTTGATCTGCTTGAAGCGGTCGAGGTCGACGAACAGCACGGCGAGCCCTTCATCACGCCGCGTCGCTTCCTCGATCGCCGCCTCGAGTTTCTGCATGAACAACATGCGGTTAGGCAGGCCGGTCAGCCCGTCGTGCGTGGCGAGATGCACGAGCTCACGTTGCTTGTTATGCAGCACATCCATTTGTGACTTGATTTCCCGGCGCAGACGATCGAAGCAGCGCGCCAGCACGCCGATCTCGTCGGTACGTTTGAGCGGCAGCGTCTCCATCGCGTGCCCGGCGAACAGATGCGTAGCCGCGTACGCCAGAATGTGCAAAGGCTTCGTCAGCGCACGCGCAAACAGAATCGCGAGGAACAGCGCCAACACACTGAAGATCAGGACCATGCGAACGATTCTGCCACCCAACTGGTTGGCGCCGGACACGACATGATCGAGCGGTTTGCCCAGGCCGAGCACGATAAAACGGTTGCCCGCGGACGCGCCGAACGGTCTGCGCACGAACGCAAGCACCTGACCGGCCGCCTGCCGCGGCCGCACGAGACCGTTCAGCAGAACTTCGCTTTCTGACTGATCGAACAGCGGCTTGGTGGCGGAAAAGCTGTCCTGCATCAGAACGCGGCGGCCCTTGTCGAAGCCGAACGTTTTCGAGGCATCCGGATGCACCAGGAAATCGCCCCATTCGTTGGCGAGATAGACCTGATAGTCGCTCGGCAAATCGCTCTGCAAGCGTTTGAGCAGGTCGTCCAGATCGACGTCGATAATCACAACGCCCACCACGGCGCCACTCGCGTCCGCCACGGGTGTGCCGAGCCGCAATGTCGGTTTGCCCTCGGCGGCATGCGTACCGTACTCGTGATTCACCGAAATCGGCGAGGTATAAATGCGCCCGGGCGAGAACGCAAGTGTGTCGAACACATACGCGAACTGGCCCTTTTCCTGCAAGCTGTTCCCCTGGACCCGCACCAGGCCGTCCGCATCGCGGTCGAAACGAATCAGTTCGAGCCCGTAGTGCTTGCGGGTAATCAGGCGGATTTGCAGATACTCGGGGTGATGAACCATGAAGCTGGCATACACCTGCGCCAGTTGTTCGCGCGGCGCGTTCGCGCCAAGGCCGTTGTCGGTCTGCAAGACGGCCGCCGAAGACGGCAAGCTCGCGAGCACCAGGGCATCCGCGCCGACATCGTCGATCGCTCCGGAAACGCGCTGGCCCAGCAGCTCCGTTGAAGTCAGCAGACTGCGTTCGGCTTCGCTCACGAGCATCGTCCGGTTGGCACGATAGGCGTAATAACCCGTCGCGCCGGACGCGAGCACGCCGATGCACGCAAACAGAATCGATAGTTTGAATGTCAGACCAGGGCGCATCATCAGAAAAGCTCCGACCTGTCGCCGGACACAATTCTGTTCCACAGCTCCTCGCGCCGCTGAATATCTTCCACCGGGCCGATCCAGACGATGTGCGCGTTGTCGCTGTTTTCCGCCGGCGCCGTCAACGTGTTGGCAAGCCCCTGGCGTTGCGTCAACAAGGCACTGACGTCCGGTTCGAGCATGTAATTGATCCACGCCAGCGCGAGCGGGCGATCCTTGGCGGAGCGCGTCATCGACCAGCAGTCCAGCCACGCAAGCGCCCCTTCGTCGGGAATCACGTAGCCCACGTCGGCGCCGGCACGGCGCAACGATTCAACCTGCTGGGTGCCATAGTTACCGAACATCAGGGCAACCTTGTGCTGGATGAAGAACGCGGTCGCCTCTTCCGGCAGCGTGTAATAGGTCAGCAGGTTGCGGCGCAGATCGACGAGCTTGTGAGCGACTATGCGCATCTGCCTGGCGTCAAGCTGGAAAGGATGGGCGTATCCCAGCGCCAACGCGGTGAACGAGAAATTATGTTGGGCGCTATTGAAGTCGAGAACCTTGCCGCGGTAACGTGGGTTCCACAATTCGCGCATCGAGCGCGGCGCAACGGCAAACTGCTTGCGGTCATAGATCAGCCCCATCGACGAATACGTGAATGGAATGGCGTACACCTTGCCTGCCGAAGTCAGCCCTTCGATCGACGACAGCGCCCGAAACCGCGGTAACTGCTTTTTTGTATTCGGCAAACTGGCCAGATCGAGCGGCGCCAGCAGATTTACGCGGGTATAGCGTTCGATTTCAGCCGTATTGGCCGCAAGCACATCGAACGGTGGCGTACCCTGGGCATGCATCTGCGCCCATAGCGCCTCGTCGGAATCGACCAGTGTGACTTCGACCTTCGCGTGATAGCGTGATTCGAAAGTCTTGACGACGTCGGCGTCCGCATAACCGGGCCATGCCAGTACACGCAGAACTTTGTCGGCGGCTACGGCTGGCGCAGACGACAAAAGGCTACAGCATAAAGCGACATTTATCAGGAACGTCAGAAAACCGGAAAACACACCGTCGCGCGACGAATTCGCACGCTCCACTGCGATTGCAATTCGACGCCGGAACGATGGTTTGAAACAGCGCATTTCATCTGCCATGGAAATCATGTGCATATACAACACCACTTAGCAGAAGGCCGTTATGACGAGCGCAGACAGGCGCGCGGTGTTTAACCGCAGGCGTAGTGCTCGATGACTTTGTTCAGACAGATACCGACGCGACGATTGCGTAGCGTGCGGAGCGTTGATAATAGCGCCAAGCAAACCATTTTTGGTTACTGCCACGCCGCAACCGGGAAAAACAACCGGTCAGGCTGATTTAACAAACGCGCTGACCGGCATTTAACGGTAGTTCACGCGAAATCTTTAACGCATCGTCAGGCATTTGAAACAAACCTGATCGTCGTAATAAGCAGTGGTTAATAAAGCATGCTCAACGCTCGATTTGCAGGCACAACGCATTGCGCGAAGTATCCGGGCGAAATTCCTGGCGCAATCCCGCCATTAGCCAACTTCATTACGACGTCATTACGCGGCGACAGGCGGCAGACGAAAACAATCCAATAGGCATAGTCGGCGGGGTCAAATCCCCACCACATTCGGGCTGTAGAAGCTATCCTCGCGCGCTATCCGGTGTTTCACTAGCTACCCAACTTTTTTGAACTGATAAGCTTTGCGCGCGCTGCTGGCCGCCCCGGCCGGCAGCTTCAACCCAAGCCTGGTCGTGAGTCGCGCCAGGCGTCCCGCAGCGGTACAACCGCATACGGGAGTATTTGAACTACACCGAGGAGTTAAACAGTGAAAAAACTGCTAGCGGCTTTGACGGTTGCTCTGCTTGCTACCGTCTCGATTGGCGCACACGCTAAAGATTGGTCGACGATCCGTTTCGGCGTTGACGCCAGCTACCCCCCGTTTGAGTCCAAGGGCTCGGACGGCAAGCTCGCGGGCTTTGACATCGACCTCGGCAATGAAATCTGCGCGCGCCTGAAGGCCAAGTGTGTGTGGGTCGAAAACGACTTTGACGGCATGATCCCGGCCCTGAAGGCGAAGAAGTTCGACGGCGTGCTGTCGTCGATGTCCATGACGCCGCAACGCGCTGAGCAGATCGCCTTCTCGTCGAAGCTGTTCAACACGCCGACGCGCCTCGTCACGAAGAAGGGTTCGGGCATCCTGCCGACCGCCGATTCGCTGAAGGGCAAGACGGTTGGCGTCGAGCAAGGCACGATCCAGGAAACCTACGCGAAAACGTACTGGGAACCGAAGGGCGCGAAGGTTGTGCCGTATCAGAACCAGGACCAGGTCTACGCCGACTTGCTGTCGGGTCGTCTTGACGCATCGCTGCAGGACGCGGTTGAAGCTGAAATCGGCTTCCTGAAGACGCCGCGCGGCGCGGGCTATGAGTTCGCCGGCAAGGATATCGTCGACGAGAAGATCCTCGGTAACGGCGCAGGCATCGGCATGCGCAAGGAAGACACCGATCTGAAGGCGAAGGTCGACAAGGCTATTGCCGACATCATCAAGGACGGTACGTACAAGAAGCTCGAGAAGAAGTACTTCGACTTCGACGTGTACGGCAGCTAAGCCAGCCAGGCGCGTCTGACGACGCGCTTGCCGGCCTGCAGACAACGGGCTCCGCACCATGCGGAGCCCGTTTCGTTTGCGGGGCCGTTATGTGGGCCGGTTTGCCGTGCCGCCTCGACTACGAACGGGCCGAACAGGACGGCACGTGTGCCGCCCGTCACCCGGACGACCCCGCATAAGGCCACGCGCCGCGTCATATCGGCTAAGATCGTGCGATAGCGGCGCCGCGAGACAGCGCGCCAATGACCGACCGTTAAGCACCCTTTCCTTCTGTAATCAACGACATAGCGCGGCACGGCCCACCTGCCCGCGGATTTGAAAACCATGCAAACCCAAACCCATCCGCTGATTGCCCCAACGCTTGGCACCGCCCGTAATCTGACGAGTTTTCACTATGGTCCTGGCGGCGGGCAGAAGATTTACATCCAGTCGTCGCTGCATGCCGACGAGTTGCCGGGCATGCTGGTCTCGTGGGCGTTGCGCCGCAAGCTCGCCGCGCTGGAAGCCGCCGGCAGGATGCGCGGCGAAGTCGTGATCGTGCCGGTGGCCAATCCGATCGGCCTGAATCAGCATTTTCTTGGCCATCTGACCGGCCGCTTCGAAACCAACAGCGCGCAGAACTTCAACCGCAATTTCTACGAGCTGTCGGCACTGATTCAGCCCGGCATCGAAGCGCGTCTGACCGACAACATCGACGCGAATCGCACGGCAATCCGCGCGGCGATGCGTGAGGCGCTCGACGCGCAACAGCCGGCAACCGAACTCGAATCGCAACGTCTGGCGCTGCAAAAGCTCTCGTATGACGCCGATGTCGTACTCGATCTGCACTGCGACTGGGAAGCCGCGATGCACCTGTACACCAACCCCGATCTGTGGCCGGAAGTCGAGCCGCTCGCCTGCTATCTGGACGCCAAGGCATCGTTGCTGGCGTTGAATTCGGTGGGCAATCCGTTCGACGAAATCCACAGCTTCTGCTGGTCGGATCTGCGCGGCCGTTACGGCGACCGTTTCCCGATTCCGAACGGCTCGATCTCGGTCACGATCGAACTGCGCGGTCAACGCGAAGTGTCGTACGAGTATGCCGAGCGCGACGCCCAGGCGATCATCGAGTACCTGACCTCGCGCGGCGTGATCGACGGCACGCCGGCCCCGCTGCCGGCGCTCGAATTCGCCGCCACGCCTTTGGCCGGCGCCGAGCCGATCGTCGCGCCGATTAGCGGCGTGCTCGTGTATCGCTGCGAAGTCGGCACCTGGGTCGATGTCGGCCATGAGATCGCCGATATCGTCGATCCGTTGACCGATCGCGTCGTGACGCTGAAAAGCACCGTGGCCGGCGTGCTGTATGCGCGGCATCTGACGCGCTTCGCGACGGCCGGGCTGGAATTCGCGCGTATCGCCGGTGCGAAGGCGTTCAGAAGCGGGTCGTTGTTGAGCAACTAAGGAACACCTGAAGCCGCGCTTTGCTGGATTCATCTGCGAAAGCTGTGCTTGCAAAGCAGAACGCCCGCTATTTCAGCCGGCGTTCTGCGTTTACGGGTCTATTGCGAAAGACCGGATTGCTCAAAGTCGGCTGGAAAGCCGCCTATAAAACCGCTCAGAAAGCCGGAATGATCGCGCCTTTGAACTGTGTGTCGATGTACTTGCGCACTTCGTCCGACTCATATGCCGCGACCAGCTTCTTGACCCACGGCTTGTCGCGATCCTGCGCGCGCACGGCGATCAAGTTCGCGTACGGCCCCTTGAGGTCCTCGATCGCGATCGCGTCTTTCGTCGGCTGCAAGCCGGCCTTCACCGCGTAATCCGTGTTGATCGACGCCGCGTCGAGGTCGTCAAGCGAGCGCGGCAATTGCGCGGCGTCGAGTTCGACCAGCTTGATCTTCTTCGGATTGTCGGCAACGTCGAGCGGCGTGGCATTGACGCCGTTCGTGCCGACGCCCGGCTTCAGTTTGATCACGCCGTACTTCTGCAACAGCAGCAGCGCGCGGTTGCCATTCGACGGATCGTTCTGGATGCCGACCTTCGCGCCTTCCGGCAAGTCCTTCAGCGACTTGAACTTCTTCGAATAGAAGCCCATTGGCGAAACGTAGGTCAGGCCGACGTTGACGATCTTGTAGCCGCGCTGCTTGATCTGGCTATCGAGAAACGGCTGATGCTGGAAACCGTTGGCGTCGAGGTCGCCGGCGTCGAGTGCCGCGTTCGGCTGCACGTAGTCGTTGAATTCAATGACCTTCACATTCAGCCCTTCACGCCCCGCGACCTTGGTCACGACCGACCAGATCTGCGCGTCCGGGCCACTCATCGTGCCGATCTTGAGTTGTTTATCGTCGGCGTGCGCAAACGTTGCCGTCAGCGAAACAGCGGCGATAGCGAGCAGATTCTGGATGATTGTCCGGCGTTGCATGCATTTCCCCACGAGCGGTTTTGATTAATAGGCGCAAATGGTTGCATGCCGCCGCGGCGCCAGAAAACCAATCGTTTTTCACACGCTTATATGCACGATCTGGAAAAAGCTTATCAGCGGCGTGCCTTGCTTGATTTCAACCAGCAAAGCTAA